>NZ_JBEUMK010000006.1:0-226691 GCF_040492155.1 Cytobacillus sp. T106
AAAAGAACAGTCTGTGGGACTGTTCTTTTTTTTGCGATTTTTTAGTGGAAAAGGAGAAGTTTATATAAACAGGATTGCTCTTGAGTAAAAATTATCGGCCGGGCGGACGAGCTGGTTTTTAGATTGCAATAATGGGGAGAGCAGCGGCTTAAAGCGTGAATCTCATCAATTGGCCCGATAATCTACCGAATTTGCGGATTATTCTACCATTTGAAAGATTAATTTACCGACTTTCCCATTTAATTTACCATATGCCTTAAATCTGACTAGTGCCAGCAGCTGCATCCCCTGCACAGTCGCGAACAGAATCACTTACACCAAACCAACCGTCCAATCTGCTATGCTTACAGCAAAATGAACGCTATTTCTGATCTCCACATCAATCACCGCTGATTTTTCAGCTTCCAGGGAGACTGCACTTTCCTGAACTTCTATGATTGTTAGAAAAACAGCTTATATGCCTCATACCCGAAATAAAGTCCAAACCCGATAAGGGAGAGTCCGGAAAAGATAGAAATGAGCGTGAGTATCCTGCTGGTCATGAACCTTCTGAAGCTGCTTGCTACCGCTGCCATTGTCAAATCCCATAACAGCAGCCCTATAAAGATTGCACAGCTGTATATCAATATCTGGCTTTTATCATATTCTGCGGCTGTTTTAGCCAATACAGAGCCATATATGCCAAGCCAAAAAAGAATGGTCAGGGGATTGGAAATGGACATAAGAAAGCCGGAAATAAAAGACTTTGCTGCCGATTCGTCTTTAAGGCGGTCGTTTGATACTACCTTTCCTGCTGTTAAAAGGCTTTCAATTCCTGTATAAACGAGCACAAAAAAACCAAAAAGCCATAAAAATGATTTTACGAAAGGAATCTCAAGAAAATTCACGACCCCCATGTAGACGGCAACCATATATACTCCATCTGCTATCATTGCTCCCAATCCGACAAGCCAGGCGTGGAAAAAGCCGTTTTTGATACCCTTGTCCAGCTGAGCTGCATTTATAGGGCCAATAGGAGCTGCCAGGGAAAGCCCTAAAAAGATATAGCTTAAAAATATGCTCAAAAAAAACAACTCCTTTTCATTTGCTGCTTGTACAATTCTATTCAGCAATATAGGTTTGTACGACAGAAAATTGGATTAAAACTGCGGCTGGCTTTGCGAAGACAGAAATGGGGAATAGTAGAAGCGAAGCCAAAGGGGTTGATAATTGATGATTGATGAACAATATTTGGTAAAATTGATCAAACATTTAAAAGAAGCGGATAAACAGCAATTCCAGGGACTGATTGCGGAATTGCAGCCTTATGATATTGCCAGGCTGTATGAGGAGCTTCCGGAGAAGCATCGCTCGAGATTCATCCTTCTGCTTGATCCCGAGCAGATTGCAGATCTGCTTGAAGAGCTTGAAAGGGACGAACAGTATGGAGTTTTAGTAAAACTTGGTGTGGAAAAATCGGGCCAGGTCATGGATCTGATGGATAATGACGATTTGGCCTTGCTGTTAGAAGGCCTTTCACCTGGAAGGATAGAGGAGCTCCTGGCTGGTATGAAGCAGGAGGAATCCCAGATTGTCCAGAGCATCATGAATTACCCGTCTGAAACAGCAGGCAGGATCATGACGAACCGGTTTGTGTGGATTCCGGAAAGCTATACGGTCAGTGAAACAGTTGCAAAAATGAAATCTTTTGCTGTATTTTCGGAAACAATCAATTACTTATATGTGATAGATGGAGACAAACGTTTGACAGGAGTTGTTTCTTACAGAGATTTGATTCTAGCAGAGCCTCATGAACAGATTAGGGATATTATGTTCAGCAGGGTGATTTCTGTTCATGCGGAAACGGATCAGGAAGATGCAGCCATGCTGATTGAACGCTATGATTTCCTGGCACTGCCTGTAGTAGAAGAGAATGATCGGCTTGTAGGCATCATTACGGTGGATGATATCATTGATGTGGTTATCAGGGAAGCTACAGAGGATATTGAAAAGCTCTCAGCTTCCGGAAAATCGATTGATTTTGACACTAAAGCTTTCGTGGCTGCCTATCGGAGGCTGCCATGGCTGATTCTGCTGCTATTTATCGGACTTGTTTCGGGATCGATCATCAGCAGCTTTGAAGAGACGATTTCCAAGGTGGTTGCACTGGCTTTCTTTATGCCGATGATAGCCGGGATGACAGGGAATACAGGAACACAATCTCTCGCAGTTGTTGTAAGGGGGCTGATCAGCCGAGATGTTGATCGGGAGCTTGCAGCAAAGCTGATTCTCAGGGAGCTTGCTGTCGGGATTATTATTGGGGTGACTTGCGGCATTCTGATATCTGTGATCGCATATATCTGGCAGGGTAATGGATTTTTGGGCCTGGTGGTTGGCGGCTCTCTTATTATCACCTTGATTATAGGAACTCTAGCGGGGACAATAGTGCCGCTTGTCCTCTATAAGCTGAATATTGATCCGGCAGTGGCTTCCGGGCCTTTGATTACAACCTTGAATGATATTATCTCGCTATTCGTTTATTTCGGCATTGCAACTGCCTTTATATCAAAGCTGATGTGAACAGGAATAAATATCTTCCAGCTGCGAAATGCTAAACCGACAAAACTTTTTTGGAGGGATTGCTTTGAACGCAAACCGTGTGAAACAGATCCTTTCTTCATCTGCAGACATTGAAGTCACTTATAATGGCGCATCAGTATGGATTGACAGCCTCAATGAAGATGGCCGGACTGCAACAGTACATTTGAGAGGTCCGCTTGAAGAAAGGTCGACAGTAGAAATTGGAGAATTACTGGAAAAATAAGATGGACGCCGCTCAAAAGTGAGCGGTTTTTTTATTTTTTTCTTAAAAAGATGTTTGAAACATAAAAGAAAGGGTATAAAAAGAGGTCGGATTCTGTCCGCTTTTCTATTTATAGGCATTCAGTGCTGAATTAGGGGGGAAATTATGAGTTTTAGAAAGAAACAGTTCCTGGGTTTTGGGATCATTATGCTATTTGTGGCAGCGATCCTATTCTTGACAGTTTATTTTATGAATGGGATGAGAAGCAACCTTAGGGAAATCACTGAGGACAGATATGAAAAAGTTAAAACAGCTGGTGAAATCAGGCAGGGATTTACCCAGTCTGACCAGGTGATTCTGCAGCTGATTAACAGTGAAAAGGCTGCCGATGCGGAAAGCAAAGAGAGAATTGAGGAAAACAGAAACGCAATTCTGCAGGGCATAGCATTTCTTGAGGACCGCCTCAATCGTGAGGAGGCACGGGATCTGCTCACGCAGATCCAGATTGAATACTCCGCCTTGATCAACACAGAGGATGATCTGATAAGGGCGCTGGATGGTGATGTACCTGCAGCAGATTTGCGGAGGCTTATGGAAAGCCGTCAGGAGCAGAGAGACAGCCTTAGTGAAGACTTATCTGACTTCAGTGCTTTTCAGGAAAGCCTGATGGGTGCTTCAGTGGAGAAGTCGCGTGATACATATGATCAAATGATAATCAGCATTATAGCAGGGTCCATCCTTTGTCTTACTGCTGTCGTGGCAGCGGCTTTCTGGGTGATTAGAAGCACATCCATGAGCCTGAAAAAGATAATCAATGTCATATCCCGGGTGAATTATGCCGATCTTTCTTCCCTTCCCAGGGTAGAAATTAATACAAAGGATGAAATAGGCGAAATCGGTCTTGCTTTCAATGAGATGGCTGCATCGCTTGAAGACTATAGTTTAAAAGAAAAAGACTATACGAAACATATATCTGAACAAAATTGGCTGCAGACGAATATTGCAGACATCGCTACGATGTACCAGGATATAACGGATATCAGGACGCTGGGAGAAAAATTTATAGCAGAAGCAGCTGTTATTCTGGATGCTTCTGCCGGGGCGTTTTATTTGCGCAATGGCGAAGGCAGGGACATGAAGTTCCTTAAGCAGGCGAGCTATGCGGGAGATGGAAAAGATGCTGGCAGGGAGGAATTCTACCTTGGCGAAGGACTCATCGGACAGGCAGCCTTGGATAAGCGGACCAGGGTGCTGAAGGAGATTCCCGACGACTACTCTCTTGTCAGTTCCGGACTTGGGGAAATGAAGCCTAAAAGCATACTGATTGCCCCGGTCCTGTTTGAAGGGAATGTCACTGCAGTCGTAGAGTTTGCTTCCATCAGGGAGTTCACAGCTCTTGAAGAGAAGCTTCTGACACAGCTGCTGGATACGCTCGGTATTACAGTCAACAGTGTGCTCGGAAGAATGGAAATCGAGCGGCTGTTAAAAGAATCCCAGATGATGACAGAAGAGCTCCAAGTACAGTCAGAAGAGCTCCAGACTCAGTCTGAGGAACTTCAGGTCCAGTCAGAAGAGCTGCAGTCGCAATCGGAAGAGCTTAGGATGATCAATGAACAGCTTGAAGAAAGAACAAGAGATGCAGAAAAAAAATCCCGGGATCTGCAGCAGGCCAATAAGGATATTGAAGAAAAAGCAGAACAGCTGTTATTGAGCTCAAAATATAAATCTGAATTCCTGGCCAATATGTCGCACGAGCTCAGAACCCCGCTGAACAGCATCCTGCTGTTGTCAGAAATGCTGTCAGAGGGGCAGGGTGAAGAGATACCTGAGGAGCAAAAGGAAGTAGCTAAAGTAATCCACTCATCAGGAAAAGACCTGCTTTCTCTCATTAATGACATCCTGGACTTATCTAAGATTGAGGCCGGAAAGCTGGATATGCTCTTTGAAGAGATGAATTTGAGCGAATTGCCTTCTTATCTGGAATATAATTTCAGCCACCTTGCACAAAAGAAGAATCTGGACTTTAATATTTCAATTGCTGAAGACCTTCCCGGAATCATGTATACTGATCAGCAAAGATTCCAGCAGATTATCAAGAACCTGCTTTCTAACAGCTTTAAATTCACAGAGAAGGGCTCTGTTTCGATCGAAGTAAATCTTGCTGATCCTGAAAAGACAAAAAATCTGCCTTTAAAATCAAAAACTGATTTTTGGACAGAGATAAAAGTGTCTGATACAGGAATAGGCATTCCTGAAAGCAAGCAGTCGATCATCTTTGAAGCATTTCAGCAGGGAGATGGTGCATCTGTAAGGAAATACGGAGGCACAGGGCTTGGCCTTTCCATATGCAGGGAATTTGCAAAGCTTTTGGGAGGCTGGATATTCGTGGATAGCGAGGAAGGGAAGGGAAGTACCTTTACACTGTTTATACCTAGCCTTCCTAATGGCCTTGAGGAAGAACAGCATACTGCAGCACACCTCGAAATAGCCGCTTCGGCTGCCGCAGAAGAAACAATTACAGACACGGGTGTGGAGGAACCGGAAGTTCCTGCGGGAATTTCAAAGGAAATCCGTCATATCTTTAAGAATAAATCTGTGCTAATATGTGATGATGACAACCGCAATATCTATGCGCTTGAAAAAGCGCTTAAAGCTGAGGGCATGGAAGTTACCACAGTGCAGAACGGGCAGGAATGCCTGGAAATGGTCGGGCAGAAAAGGGATATTGACATTATTCTGATGGATATTATGATGCCTGTTATGGATGGGTATGAAACAATGCAGCGGCTGAGATCCATGGATGGACTTGAACAAATGCCGATCATTGCATTGACTGCAAAAGCGATGAAAGGGGACAAGCAGAAATGTCTGGATGCAGGTGCATCCGATTATATCAGCAAGCCCCTGAAGCTTGATCAGCTCCTGTCCGTCATGCGGGTGTGGCTGACAAAAGCTTCAAAGTAAATTGGAAAGGGGCATATGTGTGAAAAAGGATGTGCTTAAGGCGGACGAACGGGAAAAAATTGAGATGGATCTGCTCCTTGAGGCGGTCTACCTGATTTCCGGCTATGATTACCGCCAATATATGCGCTCCTCTGTGGAAAGAAGGATACAGCATAGAATGAGGCTGGAGCAGATTCCGACAATCAGCAGGCTCACTGAGAAAGTCCTGCACTATCCAGGCTTCATTAATAGAATATTGGACGATTTATCCATCAGTGTGACAGAAATGTTCCGGGACCCGTCCTTTTTTAGAGCTTTTCGTGAAAAGGTTGTACCCCGTCTCAGAGCTCTCCCGGAAATCCGGATATGGCATGCAGGCTGTGCTACAGGGGAAGAAGCATATTCTATGGCAATATTAATGGAAGAAGAGGGACTTGGCAGCAAAACCAGGATTTATGCGACCGATATAAACGAAAATGTTTTAAAACAGGCAGAGAGCGGGACATTTTCCCTTGCCAGGATGCAGACTTATACTAAGAATTACATCCAGGCGGGAGGGAAGAGGGCTTTTTCAGAATATTATTCTACTGACGAATTCAATGCCTATTTTCACCGGGAGCTTGTAAAAAATGTGATATTTGCCCAGCATAACCTGGTGACTGACGGCTCTTTCAATGAGTTTCATGTCATCATCTGCAGAAATGTAATGATTTATTTTACACCTCATTTGCAGCAGGATGTCCTTGACCTATTTCATGAGAGTCTTTCTGTTGGCGGGTTCCTGGGACTTGGAAACAAAGAAACGCTGAGAATCGGACGTTCAAAGGAAAATTATGCGGAGTTTGATGGCAAAGAGAGATTATATACGAAAAAGTAAGGAGATTGCCTGAATCGTTAGGCAGAAATTCAGAATAAGAAGGGCGGAACCAATGATGGTTCCGCCCTTCCATTTGATATTTTACATAGTTTTGGGACAGGACAGGACATTTTGCTGCAACCCATGGTAATTTATTGGGTGCAGCCCTGCTGGCCAGTCTGCATCTCTCTAAGCAAGCCCGGCAGCAGAATATTTCTGTGCGGCTTCAATGGCCGGATGCTTCAGCACCTGTTCGCTTTCCGCCTTGGCTTGGATCATGACGACACACATATCGTCCGGCTGGCATGCTTGGAGCTCTTTTGGGATGACAAGATTAATGGGCGCATCAATTGTTTCTTTGTCCCATTTCCTGCCCGCAGCCTCTGCCAGCAAGGGAATGCCATCCTCAAACTTCCGTTCAATGGCTTCCATCACCCCGTCGGTATATAAAAGGATTTGAATGCTCTTTTCGTATTCAATGATAGATTTTTCGACTTTTATGTTTTCCCAAAAGCCAATGGCGCAGCTTCCTTTTTTCATTGGAACTGTCTCCCGACCATCCACAAGGGCAAAGCATGGCGGATGCCCGGCATTAACGTATTCTACTGTTTTTTTCTTTGTATCGATCACCAGGTATACAGCTGTAAAATAGTAGTGGAGTCCGCTCTTTTTTTTCTCAAGCATAACCATCCATTTATTCAGCTCTTTGATTACTCTTTCAGGCTCGCTGAAATTCCTGATAACGTCCCTCAGGACAGAAGAGATGAACATGCAGACAAGGGAGGCTGAAATGCCATGCCCCATCATATCCAAAACAATGGCAGCATACCTGTTCTCATCAATCTTATGCCAATAATACATATCTCCTGCCAGTTTAAAAGCCGGAATATAGGAAGCATTAATATGTATGTGATCCTCCTGAACCATTTCGCTCAAAAGATTATGCTGGACCTGCTGAGCAAGATCCAATTCATCCCTTATTTTCTTTTCGTGCTCTTTATGCCAATCTTTTTCTTCCTTAAGCCTTAAAGCTACTCTTAATCTGGCTGCAAGCTCCACTTTATTGATAGGCTTTGTTATGTAGTCAATGCCGCCTACATCCAGTGCCTCTGCTACCTTTTGGGAATCCTCAAGGGCGGTGACAAATATGACAGGGATGTCACGGTACAGCGGATTCTCCTGGAGGCGCCTGCATGCTTCGATCCCGTCCATTTCAGGCATCATAATATCCATCAGGATGACATCCGCGGTGTTTTGGGCAAAAGCGGGCCCCGCGTTTTCCAAGTGCTTGAACAGGTCTTTAGCCGAGGTAAATGACCGGTAGTCTTCATAGCCGGCATTCCTGAGAATTTTTTCAACTACAAACAAATTCACCTGGTTGTCATCCACTATTAAAATTGACATTCTCACTATCTCCTTTAGGAAAGGGAGCATTTTCAGCTCCTCATAAAACAGTTTTAATTCAGACAGGCCGGGGAAGCAATTACCTGTAAAAGTATTATGTATGACAGCGGTTCAGGAAACCGTTCCGCATTATATACCCGTCTTTTCCGGCTGCTAAACATATTTTCCCGGAATTTCCGTTATAGTTTCATGCTGCTGTACAAAATATAAAATAGAAAGGCCGTTTATTAGGCAGCTGCTCATGATTGCTGTAAAATAAAGGGTGATTTTTACATAGAGAGGAGAACCATTTATGGATGAAGAAAATAGCAAAGTGGATCTCCGGCAGGATTCAGGTGCAGATAAAATTTGGACAAGGGATTTTGTCTTGATCTGCATTGCCAATTTTTTTGTGTTTTTAGGCTTTCAGATGACATTGCCTACCATCCCTTTATTTGTCGAAGAGCTTGGAGGCAACGACCAGCTGATTGGATTCGTGGTCGGTATTTTCACATTTTCTGCCCTGCTTCTCAGGCCCTATGCCGGCCATGCTCTTGAAACAAAAGGAAGGCGCTGGGTTTACTTGCTCGGCCTTTTTATTTTTATTCTTGCAGTGGGAGCATTCGGGTTCGTACCGGGAATCATATTTTTATTTCTATTACGGATTATCCAGGGCGTGGGCTGGGGATTTTCCACTACTGCTTCCGGGACAATTGCAAGTGACCTGATTCCGCCTAAAAGGAGGGGGGAGGGTATGGGCTATTATGGCCTTTCAGGCAATATCGCCCTTGCTCTTGGACCTTCGCTGGGACTCACCCTTGCAGGAATACTGACATTCAAGCAGCTGTTTTTAATTTGTGCTGCTCTTGGCGGTGCCGCTCTTTTACTTTCATCACGGATACGCTATAAAAAAGTAGAAGAAAGCCAGGCCGCTGCAACTCCGGTAAAATGGGACTTTTATGAGAAAAGCGCCTTGAAACCATCCGTCCTGCTGTTTTTTATTACTGTCACTTTTGGGGGCATTGCTTCCTTCCTCCCGCTCTATACAGCTCAAAAGGGCATCGGCGGAATTCAATGGTATTTCCTTATTTATGCTCTATCCATTATGCTGACAAGGACCTTTGCCGGGAAGGTTTATGATTTAAAGGGACATAAAGCTATATTTGTACCAGGCGCTCTTCTGATATTAATCGCTATGGTCCTGCTTTCATGGCTGCCGGGCACCGGCATTTTATATCTCGCTGCAGTGCTCTATGGATTCGGATTTGGAAGTGTGCAGCCTGCTCTGCAGGCATGGTCGATTGAACAGGCACCAAGGAACAGGAGGGGAATGGCCAACGCAACATTCTTTTCTTTCTTTGATCTTGGTGTAGGGATTGGAGCAATGGCATTCGGGCAGATCAGCCACTGGTTCGGCTATGGCAGCATTTATTTAACTGCAGCAATATCAGTATTGCTATCAATGATCATGTATCTTATATTTCTTAAAAAAGAGGATACAGGTAAAAATGGAAAAGCTGGAGCACTGCAATAGCAGGCCCAGTTTTTTTTGTTATAAAAATAGGCACTGCTATGTCTTTTGACACTTTCCTTCAGGCAGGAACAGCAGTATGATAAAAACTTCAAAATTCATCATTATGGTTTTGGCAGCAGGAAATCAGGGAAAAGAAAAGCAGAATGCGTCAATCTGAAAATTTCTGATGCTTAAACTATGTCCATGGGGGGATACATATGGCTAAAAGATTAATTCTTTTATCACTGCTGTCTGCTGTTTTATTTGTATTGATTTCCTCATTCGATTTCGATGCAAAAAAGACAAATGCCAACGTAGAAGAGAAAAAAGACTATGTTTCTTTTGAATATAAAATTACCAAGGTTGAAGAAGGGACATACTATGGGAAGTCTGCTGATGGATTGGGCATTTCTTTTACACTGGATGACCTGGATCAGAACATCATCATAAAAAAAGAGGATACAGTAGTCTGTTATTTTGAGAAAGACAATATGAGGGACGGATTGATCCGTGTCGAAAAGAAGTAGCCAGTCTTTTGATTGGCTTTTTTCTTTTGACGGAATAGTGCCGGCTGTGTTTTTTTCAAAAATGAAAGGGTAATAGTGTAGTGGATAAAAAATTTAAATGAAAGAGGCTGATCATATGGCAGATAATAAAAACAGCGATGACCGCAATCAGTATTTCCAGGATCGTGCAGGGACAGATGAAGCGAATTTCCATGTTGTGCCAAATGATGAAGAAGGCTGGGCTGTAAAAAAGGAAGGCGAAGATGAGCCGGAATTGACAACAGGCTCCAAGTCCGAAGCTGTGGACAAGGCAAAGGAAATGGCGAAGGAAGCGGGGACAATGGCTATTATCCATAATGATGAAGGAAGGATAGAGGACCAGGAGAATTACCGCCAATAAGGATTTAAGGCTTCAGCCCCTGGCTGAGCCTTTTTTTTGAGGAATGCCCGAACACCGTATTCGTTTTAAACGGGCTAATATGCTATTCTAAAATAAAGTTTGAAATACAGAGGGTGTCCATCATGAAAATAGTTTGCTTTGGTGATAGTCTAACCCGCGGAGTGTCCTACCTAAAAGGGCGGCTGAGAATCTTAAAAAAGAATTATCCAGCGGTTCTCCAGGAGCTATTCAAAAATAATAGTGCAGGTGAAGCGGGACTGCATATTGAAGTGTTGAACAAAGGTGTCTTTAATGATAATTCGAATCTTCTGCTGTCAAGGCTTGAACGGGATGTTACTGATGAGAAACCTGATTTTGCCATCATCAGCATTGGCGGCAATGACTGCAATTTTTCATGGGAAGAGGTCGCGCAAAATCCGGGCGGCGAACATAGGGCTTCAGTTCCGCTGGACAAATATGCAGACAATCTAAGATATATGATAGAGAAAGTAAAGGACAGCGGGATCACTCCCATTCTCCTGACCCTGCCTCCGCTTGATCCGGTCCGCTATTACGAGAATATTTCAGGCAAGTTCAGTTCACAGATCAGCGGCTGGATATGCAGAGTTGGCGGGATAGAGCACTGGCATGGAAAATATAATCAGAGTCTGAATAAAATTGCGGATGAACTGAATGTGTTGAAAATCGATGTAAGATCTGCATTAAAACAGGCGGGTGACCTGGCAGAATTAATTTCGGCCGATGGAATCCATTTGACCGAATGGGGTTACAAAATCCTTGGGGCAGAGATTTACAATTATCTTGCAGCCTTTATGCAGTCCGGCAATATGGATACTATGCATTTAACTTCTGTAACAGAAAAATAAGGGCAGCCCGTGGGCTGGCCTTTATTTTTATTGTAAGAATAGAAAAAAGCGATTTGCATCTGCAAATCGCTTTACTTAGTGAATCTTTTATGCGGCTGAGAGGACTTGAACCTCCACGGGGTTGCCCCCACTAGAACCTGAATCTAGCGCGTCTGCCATTCCGCCACAACCGCTTACTAGCAACTGAATTTATTATAGCATAATAATTATGTTTGTACACTATTTTTTTATATTTTTTTTAAAAAATTATCTGCCTTCACTGGCTGTATCATTTGCCAGCTGAAGCAGCTCTTTACTCCGCTCCTCAAGTGACCTGATATGGATCAGCTCTTCGGCAAGATCATGCAACGAGAGGATCTCATATAAAACCGCAGCCGCAGGTGAGATATGATGATGCTGATGCGGTTGCAAATCAGCCGGGGCAAATGTTTCTTTCTGTTCATTGAACCATTGTGTGAGCGCATTTACTTGCTCCAGATAATCCTCAGCCGGCATAAAGCCTTTATCCTTGAAAATGAATGAAACGGTTTCCATTACCGGGATAGCCGCAGCATTGGTTTTCAGATCCAGGCTAAAGCGGGACTTTGGCAGGTAAACAAGGTTGCCAATATGATAAATCAATTGCCGGAGAATAATTAATTTCTTGTATTCAAGTCTATAGCACCGTATTTCTTTGCGGGTAAAACGGTGAAACCTCCACTCATCCTTCTGATACAGGCACAATTTTTCAATTTTGTCCGTATCCCTTGACAGGTTCTGGAAATCCTCGAGAACTCCTGCTTTATCACGGGGGGAACCTGAGATATGGGTGAATACCGTCATTAAAATAGAGGAAGCCTTTTCGAAAGCTGAGTCTATTCCCAATGTAATAGTCTTAGAATACTGCGGAGGCATGATAAAGATATTGACCAAAGTAGAGACGATCAGGCCTGTGCAGGTTGTGCCCAGACGTATGAAAAAAGAAGCTGCGTAATGGTCGTGAACAGTTGAGATCATTGCAGCTCCGGTGAGCACAGCGACAACGGTGCCCTCATAGAGCCTCAGTCTATGGCAGGCAATGATGGTTGCAAGGGAAACGAATGCATACGAAAACGGACTGTCTCCGAACAGAAATGCAAAAAAGACGGCAAAACCTGCTCCTATGGCAGAAGCGGGAAGGCGGATGAATGCCTTCCTTATCGAGTCAGCAGCTGTTGGTTCTATTGTTACTATGGCTGTTATGACAGCGAACATTGCAGGCCAATCCAGCAAATGGCAGATAAAGGCTGTTAGAAAAACAGCAATCCCGGTTTTGACAATCCTCCCGCCTGCAAAATTAAATAGATATGCTTTCATTTTTTTGCCTTCTTTAACTGTGTTGGATATTTTCATGATATATATATTATATCGCAAATCCCATGCACTATGGGGAAAATAACGAAGAGCCGGATTGCCGGCAAGTAGTCCAATCATACAAAGCAAATGTCATGAGAGGCAGAGAAGGGAGTGCTCCAATGCTCATTCACTTAGTTCCGAAAGATGATCTGGAGGCTCAGGGGATACGCTGGGTGCTGGAATCCCATTTAAGCGGGATAGATCTCAGGGTTTGGAAAAACATTCGTGATTTTTTGGCTGCCATCGAACACGGTTCACCGGGACTGGTCATTATCAATATGGACAGCTGGGAACAATTCTCCGGCGAAGAAGCGGAAGAATTCAAGAGTAAAAGATTATGCTGGCTGGGGATATCCTCTGAAAGGATTTTTCAGACAGCCTACCGCGCACTTAAATACAGGGGAGAGGATGTGCTGTTCAGGCCCTTTTCTTCTTCAGAACTGATCAGGGCTGTCCAGCAGATCAGGTATGAGCTGAGGAACTCGCCGGAGCAGGGGCAAGCCGGACAAGCGCAATTACAGGAACCCGGCTATCCGGATTTGTTTGTCACAAATGGGGAGGAGGAGAGGGGTCTGACCATGGCTGCTTTCCTGACGCCTGACAGCTCAGCGCTTGAGTCATTATACAGCTTATTGAGCAGCCGCACTGCGGCTAAAGCCGGCCAAGTGTTCGCCTTGTCAGAGTTCGTCCTATTTGTCCGCACTTCACCATATGGAGGAGAGGCATTGGACGAGTTCCACTCATTCATGGCGGTTTGGAAAAAAAGCTTTCCTGTCCCGCTTGCTGTTATCGTATATCAAACCAGGAAACCACAATCACTGAAGGATACCTACCAGCATGTACGGATGCTGACCAAACTGATCTTCTTTGAAGGCTATGACATTATCATTTCAGAAAATCATCCGTCTTTAACAAAGGAAATGGACCCTCTCCTGACACCGGTCGAGCAGAGGGAATGGATAGAAATGCTTGAAAAAAGAGACGTAAAAGCCATTCGGTTGTGGTGTGAAAGGGAGTTCCTTGCCCTTGAATCCCCATATCCTGATCCAGAGCTGGTGAGGGTCCGGCTGACAAGTGTGCTTGCTCAGGCGAGAAGATATATGAAAACCTATCAGCTGCAGTCGGATATATTGGAGGAAAATTACCACCGTGTTTTTCAGAAGATTGTCCATTCGCCGACCATCCATGAGATTGTCAATGAACTGGAGAAATTTGCGGCCAGGCTTTTTGAGGAATATAGCCGCAAAGCTATTGATCCTGTCCCGGCTGTTGAAATAGCCGAAGAACTAATAGAGTCAAATTACTGGAACGAGGGCTGGAATTTATCAGATTGTGCGGAATCCCTGGGAATACATAAAAGTACATTGAGCCGGCGGTTTGCTGCCGAGAAAGGACTGACCTTCCGCGAGAGGCTTCACCAGATCAGGATCCGTGAGGCAAAGCGGCTTCTGATTGAGACAGATCTGCCAATTGAAAGAATTGCGGCTATGTGTGGCTATTCACATCCCTCTTATTTTTCGTCCAAGTTTAAATCCATTGCATCTTCCACACCCGCTTCCTATAGGCGGAAAACTAAGTATAATTGAAATTTTTGAAATTCATCATAATTATGTCTACCTCAGTATCTTTGAACTGCAATCATTTGTAAAAATATCAACAGATTATAAATTAATTTCCTCCTGGCCAGAAGTAAAATGAAAGAAACTATAACAGGAGGGAATAGTGATGGAAACAGCTGCTGAGAGAGTGAAAAGATACCGGGGGAACCAACTGAATACAAAAGGCTGGCAGCAGGAAGCTGCCTTGAGGATGCTAATGAATAATCTGGATCCGGATGTAGCAGAAATGCCTGATAAGCTGGTCGTCTACGGGGGGATCGGGAAAGCGGCCAGAAACTGGGAGAGCTTTGATGCTATAGTAGAGACGCTAAAGAAGCTGGAAAATGACGAAACCCTCCTTGTCCAATCAGGCAAACCCGTAGCCGTCTTTAAGTCGCATAGTGATGCTCCGCGTGTATTGATTGCCAATTCTAACCTCGTGCCGGCATATGCCAATTGGGAAACTTTTCATGAGCTTGACCGCAAGGGCCTTATGATGTACGGGCAGATGACCGCCGGAAGCTGGATTTACATTGGTTCCCAGGGAATTGTACAGGGGACATATGAGACTTTTGCCGAGCTGTCAAATCAGCATTTTGGAGGTTCCCTTAAAGGCACTATTACTGTAACAGCAGGCCTCGGGGGCATGGGCGGGGCCCAGCCGCTCGCTGTTACGATGAATGGCGGTGTCTGCATCGGGATAGAAGTGGATGAGACAAGAATTGACCGAAGGATTGAAACAGGCTACACGGATATGAAAACGGATTCATTGGAGGATGCCATTTCCCTGGCTGTGCAGGCAAAGCAGGAAGGAAAAGCACTGTCCATCGGTCTTTTAGGAAATGCTGCTGAAATCCTACCGGAAATGCTGCAAAGGAATTTCATGCCTGACGTCCTGACAGATCAAACTTCTGCCCATGACCCGCTGAATGGCTATATCCCTGCCGGCATGACTATTAGTGAAGCTGAGGAGCTGAGATCAGGGAACCCCGGGGAATATGTCAGAAGGTCAAAATCTTCCATGGCAGATCATGTAAGGGCTATGCTCGATATGATGGAAAATGGCACGATTACTTTTGACTATGGAAACAATATCCGCCAGGTGGCAAAAGATGAAGGGGTGGAAAACGCTTTTGCTTTCCCCGGGTTCGTGCCTGCCTATATCCGGCCGCAGTTTTGTGAAGGAAAAGGACCTTTCAGGTGGGCGGCTCTTTCAGGAGATCCTGAGGATATTTTTAAAACCGACCGGGCTATCCTGAGAGAGTTCAGCGATAATGAGCATTTATGCAATTGGATCAGGATGGCTCAGGAAAAAATCCAGTTTCAGGGGCTCCCATCCCGCATATGCTGGCTTGGCTACGGAGAAAGAGCCAGATTCGGCAAGATTCTTAATGATATGGTCGCGAGCGGGGAACTGAGTGCACCGGTAGTAATCGGCAGGGACCATTTGGATTCAGGTTCGGTCGCTTCTCCGAACCGTGAAACCGAATCCATGCTGGACGGGTCTGATGCTGTTTCAGATTGGCCGATTCTCAATGCGCTCATCAATGCAGTTGGCGGCGCTACTTGGGTCTCCCTTCACCATGGAGGCGGAGTCGGGATGGGCTACTCCCAGCATTCGGGTGTAGTCATAGTTGCAGATGGCACGAAGGAAGCTGAAAAGCGCCTTGAAAGGGTGCTCACTACTGATCCCGGCATGGGAGTTGTCCGTCATGCTGATGCTGGATATGAATTGGCAAAGAAAACTGCGAGAGAAAAAGGTATTAGAATGCCAATGCTTGATAAGGGGAGTGACCAGGCATGAGCAGCAGGATCTTATGGATTAAAAATGCCTCTCAGCTTGCGACTCTCGCCTCAGGCGTGAAAGGTCCGCGCTCAAAAAGTGATATGTCAGAGCTCGGACTGATTGAAAACGGAAGCTTATTGATCAAGGGCAATAATATTTTGGCAGCAGCTTCAGCAGGGGAAATCGAAAAAAAATATGCTGCCATCCTGAAGGATGCAGAGATTATTGACGCTTCCGGCCGGCTTGTCACTCCGGGACTGATCGATCCCCACACTCATGCAGCATATGGCGGCAGCCGGGAACAGGAGTTTGAAATGCGCTTGGAAGGTGCCAGCTATATGGATATCATGAACAGCGGCGGCGGAATCCACGCAACAGCTAGAATGACAAGGGAGGCATCGGAAGAGGAGCTGCTGGAGCAGACTGCTGTCCGCCTTGATTCCTTCCTTGCTCATGGAGTTACAACAGTAGAAGGAAAAAGCGGTTATGGAATGGAGCTGGAAACCGAGCTGAAGCAGCTGCGGACGATGAAAAAACTGAATGAACAGCATCATGTTGATATTGTCCCGACCTTCATGGGGGCACATGCAGTGCCGCCGGAATACAAAGGAAGGGAAGATGAGTTCGTTGATTATATTATTGAAGTGATGCTGCCGGAGGTGTCTGCTGAAAAGCTCGCAGAGTTCAATGATGTATTCTGCGAAGTGGGAGTCTATACTCCTGAACAGGCAGAGCGGATTCTTGAGGCCGGGAAAAAGTTCGGGCTGCTTCCTAAGATACACGCAGATGAGATTGAGTCCTATGGCGGCGCAGAGCTGGCTGCCAAGGTGGGAGCTGTTTCGGCAGAACATCTGCTGAAGGCTTCGGAAGCTGGCATTGAGGCGATGGCAAAGGCAGGTACAATTGCCTGCCTGCTGCCGGCAACGGCTCTTTATTTGCGGGAGGAAGCTGCCAAAGGGCGGATGATGATTGACAGAGGGGTGCCTGTAGCAATCTCAACAGACTGCAATCCTGGTTCATCGCCGACAACATCCATGCCCCTCGTCATGAATCTTGCCTGTATCCTGATGAGGATGACGCCGGCAGAGGCATTGACAGCTGCAACCTATAATGCAGCATGCGCCATCAGGAGAGAAGACCGGATAGGATCATTGGAAGAAGGCAAGCAGGCAGATATTGTCTTGTGGAATGTGAAGGACTACCGGGAACTGCAATATTTGTTCGGGGTCAATCATGTCCATTCCGTCTGGAAAAAAGGCATAAAGGTGGTGGGCTAGGATGGAGACTCGCTGGCTGACGAAACCCGGCTGGTCCTGGAATACGGCTGAAGGCAGCTCCCCTGAATTCGTCCATCAATGGATCCGTCCGCTGGAACAGACAGAAGGGGAACCCAATGTCATCATTTATGGAGCACCCTTATCAAGATCATCCATCAGTGTTTCAGGTGCATCCTTATACCCGGATGAATTCAGGAAAATGTGGAAAGGATACGCAGCCTATAATCTTGATGAAGATATCGATTTGACCTCTTTAACTGCTGCTGATGCAGGAGATGTACTTATGCATACAACTGATATCCCCCTTTCCCATAGCCGTATTCAGGAGACAGCCTGTTCACTGGCAAAAGGCTTCCCTGAATCTGTCAGCTGCCTGATCGGCGGGGACCATTCAGTCACTGCCTGCTCTGTCCGCGGAATTAAGGAAGCTTTTCCTGACGAAAGGATTGGGATCCTTCAGCTGGATACCCATCTGGATGTAAGGGACCCGAAGGAGCTCGGGCCTGCGAATGGCACACCGATCCGCCAGCTTATCGATGGCGGTGCTGTGAAGGGGGAAGATATAGTCAATATCGGACTTCATGGCTATTTCAATGCAAGGCCGCTGGTTCAATATGCAAAAGAACACAAGATCCGGATGGTGACCATGAAGAATGCCCGGAGGCAAGGGCTGATCCAAACAGTGCAGGAGTCTCTGGAAGATTTGGCAGCCAGGACAGACCGTGTTTATGTAACAGTGGATATGGATGTTCTGGACATCTCCGCAGCCCCGGGCGTGCCTGCGTCAACTCCGGGCGGTATGATGCCTGGCGAACTGTTTGATGTCCTGCTCGAAATTGGCAAATGTCCGCATGTTTTGCATATTGACTTTGTCTGTCTTGACCCGACAAAGGATTCCAACGTGTCAGAAACGGTAAAAGCGGGTGTCTATGCCTGGCTGCAATTTATGACCGGCTGCACAATGCGGAAAGAAGGATTGAACATTCACTGTTAAGGGAGCGATTGATATGGAAACCAATCTGCCAAAACAGCCCGGTACAGACATAAGCATCAAAACGCCATTTATGTGGAAATTCTTCGTTTACAGTTTCATAGGCGCGTTCATTTTCTTTGTCCCCATTACAATCGGCGAAAAGAAATCCATCCTGCTTGATCATTTTGTGACCTATATCCAAACGGCAGCGGAACCTGCCATCCCTTTTTATACTCTGTTCATTTTGGCTGCAGGAGCCATATATCCTTTTTGGACAGGGAAATGGAAGAAATCCGCTACAGATATAATTTTTTCTATGTTTAAAGTGGCTGGTCTGCTGACAGGCATAATGATTCTCCTGAATCAGGGTCCAGCCTGGCTGTTTGATCCGGATATGGGGCCGTTTTTATACAACAAGCTTGTAGTTCCCGTCGGACTGCTGGTGCCGATAGGGGCTGTATTCCTTTCTTTGCTGGTAGGCTACGGCCTTTTGGAATTCATCGGGGTCCTTGCAAGGCCAATCATGCGGCCCATTTGGAAAACGCCCGGGCGTTCTGCCATTGATGCTGTCGCTTCTTTTGTGGGCAGCTATTCGGTCGGCCTTTTAATAACCAACCGCATCTATAAAGAAGGCAAGTATAACGGCAAGGAAGCAAGCATCATTGCCACCGGCTTTTCAACTGTTTCTGCCACGTTCATGGTCATTGTGGCAAAGACCCTCGGGCTGATGGAAATGTGGAATCTGTATTTTTGGCTTACTTTCTTCGTAACCTTCCTTGTAACAGCGATTACGGTCAGAATCTGGCCGCTGTCGAAAATTAAAGAAGATTATTACGAAGGATCTGTTCCGCAGCCTGAAAAAAAGGTTCAAGGAAACCTTTTCGCTGCAGCATGGGCGGAGGCCAGGCAGACAGCGGAATATTCACCGCGCCTCTTGGAGAATATATGGGTCAACTTGAAAGATGGGCTGCTAATGGCTATGGCCATCCTGCCATCCATCCTGTCGATCGGACTGCTTGGCCTGGTTTTAGCTGAGTTCACTCCGGTTTTTGACTGGATTGGCTATATCTTTTATCCGTTCACATCCGTTCTGCAGCTGCCGGAGCCAATGCTTGCTGCTAAGGCAAGCGCACTTGGCATAGCAGAAATGTTTCTCCCTGCCTTGCTGGTCACTGAAGCTGCACTGGAACTGAAGGTTGTCATTGCTATTGTCTCTGTATCAGGTATCATCTTTTTTTCGGCGCTTGTGCCTTGTATTGTATCGACGGAAATTCCTCTTTCAATTCCCGTGCTGATCGTCATATGGATTGAAAGGGTGATCTTGACGCTGGTCATTGCTGCACCTTTAGTCTATTTGCTGCTCTAGAATGAGAACAGCACGGCTTCGGCCGTGCTGTTTTTCTATACGCCATTCATACTAACGCCGGACCAAATAATCTCAAGCCTTTTAAGGGAGTTTTCCCGGTAGTTTCAATTGAAAGGGTGACTGCTTTTGCAGGAATAAAAAGCTGATCGCCTTTTTTAACATATTGCTCCATCTCGCTGGCTTTAATGACTGCATTCCCTGACAGAATATATAACCCGAAAAATACGCCGTCTCCCCCTAATGTAACCTCTTTTTCCACTTCAATAAGAGTCATTCGGAAACATGGTGTTTGCTGATAGCCAATTATTTCGGTTTCTTTAAATCCTGCAGTTTGCAATAATACAGCAGGAGGTATTTTCCACTTTTCCAAGGTTTCTTCGCTCGTATAAGTTTCGTACCGGAATATATCAAACATTTTTTCGAATCCCAGTCCCTGGTGAAGCAAGTAGTCCTCCAGCTTTAATCCGGAAGGGGAGGACTTTTCCAGGCGGATTGTATAATCAGTGGGTTCCTGGATTTCAACCAGCAGGCAGCCCGCTCCAATGGCATGGGGGATACCAGCTTCAATCAAGAAGGTATCTCCAGGGCGGACATAATACTTGTGCATGCAATCCAGCATGGCTTCAATATCTTGTTCATTAAATAACTTTTTCCATTGTTCCTTTGTGACACCGGGTTTGAAGCCTAAGTAAACATAAGGAGGCTCCCCGTTGATTTCTCTGCCTCCAATAAAATGCCAGCATTCAGTCTTGCCATAAGCGGAATTAAATAATTGCCGGGCCTTTTCCTTGTCAGGGTGGGCCTGTATGATTAAGCGCTCAGCCGAATCGATTAACTTTACGAGTACACCAGTCTGCTTTCCAAGTTTCTCAACATGCAGTTTGCCTAAAAAGTCGATGGGGTGCTCATCTACCATTTCCTTTAAAGTAATATCTATGCCAGGCAGATCCAGTTTATTTAATCCGTCCGCTTCCCGGCCTTCTGTTCGGCTTGAAACAATTGATATGATCCATTCTTCCGGGAAATGGCTATCTTCTGTATCTTCTTTACCATGAATTTCATCAATTAGTTTTCCGCCCAGGTAGGTTCGCCATGATCGTGCTGGGGAGAGTTTTATGGGAGCTGAACCATTATCAATAATAGAATGTCTATTCAAATATATTCCTCCTTCTTTTTATTATTTGAAAGTCTGTCTTCAATAATAGTAAGTGAATGCGCTTCTATTAATAATTAAAGATTTTAAGATGAATGAGTAAAATTTTAAGAGAATCCTTCAGCCGCCAAATAATTCATTGAGAGGACGCAAAGATTGATTTACACTATCGTTACCAGCCGTATGGCAGTGCTAACAATATGTGGATGGAGGATGAGGAATGAAAAAATATGCTATTT
Organism: Cytobacillus sp. T106; assembly: GCF_040492155.1. Taxonomy (NCBI): domain Bacteria; kingdom Bacillati; phylum Bacillota; class Bacilli; order Caryophanales; family Bacillaceae; genus Cytobacillus; species Cytobacillus sp. T106. The sequence goes on from NZ_JBEUMK010000006.1 coordinate 21,016, forward strand.
GCGGTGTCAGCAATCGGGCTTTGGAAATGTTTATGCGGCCCATGATGAATGAATTTTCCAAAGAAACCGGGATTGCAGCGATATTGGATTCCGATCCTTATCGCTTTAAGGTCTGCAAAGAGAAATTTCCGATGCTTGAACATGTGCCGACGTATGATCCGGAGCAATTTGAAGAAATGATAGACCAGACAAAGCCTGATTATGTAATTGTCGCAGGCAGGGATGATACGCATGTTGACTACATTTTAAGGTCATTGAAGAAGCAGGTTGATGTCATAACTGAAAAACCGATGGTGACGAATGCGGCAGATGCCTACAAGGTCATGAAAGCTGAAGCGGAAAGCGAAGCTAAAGTGATTGTCACATTCAATTATCGATACAGTCCATTTCACCGGAAGATTAAGGAAATGATACTGGAAAGCAAGGTCGGCCGAATTACTTCTGTGGATTTGAATTGGTATATAGATACATTCCATGGGTCCAGTTATTTCAGAAGATGGAATCGTGACAGGAATTTTTCCGGAGGCTTATCAATCCATAAATCAACGCATCATTTTGATTTGGTGAATTGGTGGCTCGATCAAAAGCCAGAAGAGGTATTTGCATATGGAAGCCTTAATTATTTCGGGCCTGAAGGAGAATTAAATCCGCGAAAAGTACCGAGCCGCTATTGCGGAACATGTGCTGATCAAAGCAGTTGTACCTATTACAGGCGCTGGAATCCCCGCAGCGGAACCAGCACTGTAAAAGACGACCATCTGCTTGCTGGAGTATATGAAGAAGTGCCTTATACTAATTACAGGCCGGATGCCTGTATTTATGATGAAGAAATCAGCATTGAGGATACCTATGTGGCTTCAGTTAGATATGAGGGAGGAAGCTTACTGAGCTATTCTATAAATTTTTCCTCTCCTTATGAGGGTTACCGATTGGCAATCAATGGGACAAAGGGGAGGATAGAAACGGCAGAATATCATGAGCCCTCACGGATTCATTTCAAATATCCAGATCAAACCATTGATTATTTTCCCCTCTTTGGTGCGAAAGAAACAATAGAGGTTGTTAAAAACCCTGGGGGCCACGGCGGCGGCGATCCCATTCTGCTGGAAGATCTTTTCCTTGGCCCTGACCCTGCAAGGAACTATCCGATCCTGGCAGGCTCACAGGCTGGTGCTTATTCAATAGCGGTTGGAGAAGGTGTCTGGCGGTCAGTGCAGGAAAAAAAGCCAATTAATATAAATGGACTCCTATTTTTCAGCGAGCAAGCCATCATCTAATTAATTCTTTAAATCGAACCTGCCTAATCCTGTTAAGGAAAGGGCAGGTTTTTTGCTGGAACATCCAAGCCATTTTATTGGGATAAATTTCTGCTGAATGGTTTCCAATAAAATCGAATTAACTAAAATATCTTAAAATTTCAACTAATCATCTTAAAATCTTTGATTATTTTAGAAAACGTTTTCATTTACAATTAACTCAAGAGAAAGGGGGAAACTAGATGAGTTACTCGCCAGGGGTTCCTGAATCAGTAATCAACAGCAAAAAGGCAGTGGAAAAAAAGAAAATTAAAAAAGAGAAATTAATTCCATATCTGTTTATACTGCCATCTTTTCTTATCATCCTGGGATTTTTGTTTTACCCGATTGCGACTGTGTTCTATTATAGTCTGCAAAACTATGACATTTCAGCACCATATTATAATGGCTTTGCGGGGCTTGATAATTTCAAACACATCTTTACTCAGGACGAATTATTTATCCCCAGCTTAATTAATAGTGTGAAATGGGTTGTTTCTGAGGTCGGCCTGCAATTAATCTTTGGGATGATCCTGGCCCTCCTGCTAAACCAGACCTTCAAGTTCAGAGGCTTCGCCCGGGCAGTTGCTTTCATCCCTTGGGCAATCTCAGGGGTATTGGCATCGGTAATGTGGTCAATGATGTTCAACGAACATATGGGTGTAATTAATGACATGCTTATGAAGGTGGGGATCATTGACGAGCCAAAGGCTTTCTTAGCCAGCACATCCACCGCTTTCGGAGCTGTAGTGATTGCTGAGCTGTGGAGGGGGATTCCTTTCTTCGCGATCACACTTTTAGCTTCTCTGCAGAGTGTACCGGACGAATTATATGAAGCAGCAAGGGTGGACGGAGCAAACCGTTGGAAATCTTTTATCTATGTTACTCTGCCTCAACTGAAAAATACGATAGTGCTGACAACCTTGCTAAGGGTAGTATGGGAATTCAATAACGTTGACCTCCTGTTCAACTTAACGGGCGGCGGTCCTGCACATGCTACAACGACATTGACGATGTATATTGCAGATTTGGCTGTTCACGGAAGCAACTTTGGATATGGTTCGGCATTAACGGTTGTTTCATTTGGGATACTTCTAATCTTTGCCATCCTTTATTTGAGGCTATCCCGTTATGAAAAGGAGTGAGTTGATTGTTTTCAAAAAATAAGAAATTAGACAAAATCCTAACCTTATATCTACCTTTAGCCATGATGCTCAGTTTTACCATCTTTCCAATCTATTGGACAATCAACACTGCATTAAAGCCGGAAGGAGATATAGTAAAGAGGCCATTGCAGTATTTCCCAGCCAACCCGACTGTTGAAAACTTTGTTTATTCATGGACCAATATCGGATTTGCGACCTTTTTCAAGAACAGCTTGATTGTTGGCATCTGCACTGTCATTGTTGTTCTTATATGCTCAACCTTATCTGGATATGCTCTGGCAAGATACCAGTTCAAAGGAAAAAAAGGGTTCTTGCTGATGCTGTTATCCACGCAGTTTATACCAAGGGCCATGATGATTATCCCGTTGTTTGTCATTTTTAAGAATCTGGGATTAATCAGCCATCCGCTCGCTTTGATCATCACATATACGGCAGTAGAAATTCCATTTACGACCATCCTGATGAGCGGATTCATCGCAAATGTACCTAAGGAACTGGAAGAGGCTGCTATGATTGACGGCTGTACAAAATTGCAATCCTTGCGCCATGTAGTTTTTCCGTTATTGCTCCCAGGCATCGTGGCAACAGGCGTTTTTACTTTCATCTATACCTGGAATGAATTTCTGCTTGCGCTGATGCTGACCAATCAGAATTCGAAGTTTACGCTCCCGGTCGGATTAAGTACGATGCTGGGCGAATTCAATGTCAATTACGGGGCTCTGGCAGCCGGAAGTGTAATCGCTTTAATTCCTGCAGTGATATTATTTGCCTACGCACAGAAACACCTTGTCAATGGCATGGGTGGGGCTGTCAAAGGCTGATTAATACAAAAAATATTAGTTTCTAAAAGGGAGGAAATATGATGTTGAAGCAAAAATGGGGGACTTCGGCACTTGCTCTTTCAATGGCTGCCGGATTAGTCCTGACAGGCTGCTCTGGCGGAGATGAGGCTTCATCTGAAGGCAAAGATTCTGGCAGTAAATCCGATGGACCTGTAACTCTCCAATTCTGGGATGAAAACGCAGGACCGGCGCGTACACCTTATTGGGAAGAAGTGATCAAGCGGTTTGAGGAAAAGAATCCTGATATTGATGTTGAATATGTCGGGATACCGAATAAATCAGCAAAATCCAAGTATGATGCAGCGATAGCGGCCGATGATACACCGGACATCGGTTCTGTCCAGACAACCTGGCTGCCGGAGTTCTCAATCCGCGAAGCACTGGCGCCGCTTGATTCTTACTTTGAGTCATCAGATATCAGCGGAAAGCTGAACAGCAATGCAATAGAAGCCAATAAATCCATTACCCAGGATGGGAAACTTTATGGCATACCCTATGCGCAGAACCTAGATGCTCTATGGATCCGTTCAGACTGGTTTAAAGAAGCAGGCGCCGCCGAACCTAAAACATGGGATGATTTCTTTACAACCATTGAAAAGATGACGGATAAAGACAACGGCCGTTATGGCTTTACAATCCGCGGAGGTGCTGGTGCATCCTTTACCATTCAGCGTGCCATGTTTGCCTACAGCGGCCTGGATTACTTTAACGAAGATGGAACAACCAACATCAATGAACCAAAGCACGTAGACTTCGTTGAGAAATATGTTTCTTATTATGATAAATTTACTCCAAAAAGCGATATTACCAACGGATACAAAGAGATGATCGCCGGCTTTGATACTGGTGTTGTCGCGATGGTCCATCACAACCCAGGTTCTTATGGAGAACATAAAAAAGCTCTGGAAGATGGCACATATCAGCTGATCCCGCTTCCAGCCACAGATGATGGCCAATATGTTGCTGAAGGCGGAAATGCAGTTAATCTGGCCATGTTTAAATCATCCGAACATCAGGACGAAGCGTGGAAATTCATTGAGTTTGTCAACTCTGAAGAAGCACAAAGCTACTGGAATGAACAAACTGGCCAAATTCCAACCAATTCAGATGTATTAGATGACCAATGGGTACAGGATGCACAGCATATCAAGGTAGCATTTGACGTCTACAATAATGAGAATACAAAGCTTTATATGCCGCCATTCTATTTGCCGGATTACCGTTCTATACTTGATAACCTGGTAGACCCTGGATTCCAGGCAGTGATGACGGGCGACAAGTCAGCTAAAGATTTCTTGGATGAATGGGCAAAAGCCATTGAAGATTCAAAGAAGAAATATGACGACACTTTTAATAAGTAATCAAATGTATCTTATGCTTGCCGGGTCAATTGGGGTGTTGCTGCTGGTTTTCAATCAGGACAAAGCGGGTGTTTAAGTTATTAGCACCCTTTTTGTTTGATTGCCTCAAATATTACAGGAAAAGGAGACAGAAAAATGGGAAAAACAATTGATAAGATTACAACTGAAACACCATTGATGATGGCAGAAAAGGCTTGCCAGGCACTTATGCAGACATTTCGTGCAGAAGAGCTTCCGCCGGTTGGTGAATTCCATTATCACCAGGGGGTTTTTCTGTATGGCATGTATCGTGTCTATCAAGCAACTGGGAAAAAAGAGTATCTTGAGTATATAAAAGCCTATTTTGATAACTTGATTGATGAATATGGAAATGTCCGCTTTGAAAGGGACCAGCTTGACTCTACAATGGCGGGCATTCTTTTATTCCCGCTGTATGAAGAAACGAAAGATCAAAGGTATATGATTGCAGCGAAGCGTTTAAGAAGCGCGCTGGAGACGATTAACAGGACATCAGAGAATGGATTCTGGCATAAGGAAAAATATCCTTATCAAATGTGGCTGGATGGTCTTTTTATGGGAGGGCCCTTCATGCTGCTTTATGCTGAGCACTTCAATGAGGAAGAATTGATCCAGCATGTCCTGCTTCAGGAAAAGCTGATGAGAAAGCATATGACAGACGAAAAAACAGGTCTGCTTTACCACGCCTGGGATGAGAAAAAAGTCCAGCCATGGGCAGACCCTGAAACAGGCCTTTCACCAGAATTCTGGGGGCGTTCTGTCGGTTGGTATGGCACAGCATTGATCGACCTGCTGGAGATCCTTGGGGATAAGAAGCGGGGCCAGGAAGATTGGATCACTTCTCTTCAAGACTTCATCCCTGCGGTTGTTAATTTCCAGGATGAAAAAACAGGCCTGTGGTATAACATCATTGATAAAGGTGACCTTGAGGATAACTGGCTGGAATCATCATGTTCCTCATTATTCCTGTATTTTATTGCAAAAGGGATTCAGCATAGCTATGTTGATGACACATACCGCGAAAATTGTGATAAGGCATATAAAGGGCTGCTGGAGCATATGGTCGATGAAAAAGAGGAAGCAATTGACTTAAAGGGTATTGTGATCGGGACATCTGCAGGTGTTTATGACTACTATGCAGAACGTCCTACATCGGTCAATGACCTCCATGGGATGGGCGCCTTTATCTTGGGAAGCATGGCATACCATGATTTGCTGAAGGCATAGAAGAAAACTCCGGACATCGTTAAGTGTATGAAATGATAAAGAAATGAACCTTTTCTTAGCCGTAATCATGTGTTATAAGAAAAGGTTTCTTTTTTCAGGGTCTTCTGACTGAGCAGCACGCATTGAAAATAGAAGAATAAATATTTCGAATTAAGAAAAAACTAATTTACCGTTCATAGAATATTAGATATTGTTTAAGCAGGGGATCTAATCTTCTATTTCTTCTAAGGGGAACAAAAAAGATGGCTATGAAAATAAAAAACTTAATTCGCAAATACTTCCTTTTCTCTATAAAATCAACAATCAACACCCTCTATTTACCGATCATTATTATTTTTATATCCGTTTCCGGGCTGGTTTCTTCCTTGCTTGCAACCGCTCAGGTTGAAGAAAATGCATATAAAAATGTCAATGATACTATTTTTCAGACAAAGAATTCATTGGATTATATGCTCACTGATGTGTTTCAGCAGATTGTGGCTGTTTCGAATGATCCAATGGTTTTAAACTTAATTGGAATGGAACAGTCTGACATTAAACCGAAGTATTATGTGGAAATAGATAAAACATTGCAGCTTGTTTATTCCCGCTATAATATCATACTGGAGTCCGTCCTGATCGATCTCAATCAAGGAGAATTTTTGCTGTATCATAGTGATTACACAGCTAACCCAACAGTTTCCTATGATCAGTATTTTAATCATTATAAAGGCAGCAAAGAGGGATTTTACTGGAGGAATATACATCAGGATCAAATTTTTGATACCAATCATGAAGTGATGTCGGTATTCAGGCTCATTGAAAAGGAATACTATTCTGAAAAAGGAATTGTATTATTTAATCTTCGCGATGAATTCTTTGAGCAGGTGCTGAACAAATCACTTATCGGTGATAACGGCTATCTGACACTGATAAGCCCGAACGGCAAATATGAATCCAAAAACGTTAAAACGGAATACAAGCTGGATAACAAAACTCTTCGTTCCCTTCAGCAAACGGAGGAAGAGGACGGGCAGTTTTTTTATAAAAGCGCTTCCGGGGAAGATATGATCGTTATCTATGATACTGTCGAACCGAACAACTGGAAGCTGGCAGCTGTAGTCCCGCAGGATGAAATATTAAACAAGGTGAATTATATAAAGCATTCTACCGTTTTCTTCATCTTATTAATGATAGTCAGTGCTATATTCCTCACCTATCTGGTAGGGAAGTACATCTCAAAGCCTTTTGAGAACATGGCGGAGCAAATGCGGACCGTTAATAAGAAAAGCCTTGATTTTTATCATGAAACATCAGGCCCGGAGGAAATGAAAATTCTTCATACCGGGTTTAAAGAACTGCTCCTGCGAATTCAATCACTGATGGACCAGATCCGCCTGGAGCAGGAAGAGAAACGGCAGCTGGAGTTTGCTATTATGCATGCGCAAATTAATCCTCATTTCCTCTATAACACGCTGTATTCCATTAAGGGATTATGTGATATGGGGCTTAATAAGGATGCAAGCAGCATGGTGAGCGCACTGTCCAGTTTTTTCCGTATTGGGATCAGCAAAGGAAAAGAAATTATTCCTATTAAAGATGAATTAGAGCATATCGAACACTATTTATTCATTCAGGAGATGCGCTACGGTGATGACTTCTCCTACATGATCGATGTAGAAAAAGAAATCCTTTCCTATAATATTGTTAAGCTCTCTTTGCAGCCTCTTATTGAAAATGCCATATATCATGGTGTAAAGCAGAAAAGAGGGCAAGGGGAGATTATAATAAGAGGTTACCAGGATAAAGGGCTCATTCACTTAGAGGTTGCTGATAATGGCAATGGAATCGAAAAAGAAAAACTTCAGGATATTCTTAATGAAATGAAGTCTTCGTTTCAGGAAACCAAGAGCTTTATCGGGATTGGGCTAAAAAGCGTAAATGAACGGATTAAAATCCATTTTGGAAACGAGTATGGGTTAAGCATAGCCAGTGAACCAGGAAGCGGAACAGTGGCGAGCATCATTATTCCCAAGACAAAAGGGGAGTTCAGCGAGAATGTATAAGGTGATTGTTGTTGAAGATGACCGTATTATCCGCAGAGGGATCTGCGAGTCCATTAAATGGGGAGCGCATGGATTCGTGGTTGCAGGGGAAGCAGGAGACGGAGAGACGGCCCTGGGATTAATTGAAAAGGAGCAGCCCCAAGTTGTCATCTCGGATATAAATATGCCCTTTATGGACGGTTTGGAGATGGGGAAGAAAGTCAGGGAAATCAGCCCGGAAACCAGGATCATTTTTCTGACAGGATATGAAGAGTTTAAATATGCTCAGCAGGCCCTTAAAATGAAAGCGTTTGATTATTTGTTAAAGCCGGTAGATTCTGAGCATCTGCTCTTAAAAGCAAAGGAAGCAGCGGCAGACTGGGAACTGGAGGCCAGAAGAGAAATGAAAGTAACAGAGTCTCTCCCCTATCTTCAGCAAAAGTTCTTTCGGGAACTGATGAGAGAGGGTCATCAGCAGGTGGATGTGGAGAAGGAATTGAATGAGCTGGGAGTTGGATTAGAGGGGCCAACCTTCGCTGCTGTTCTCGTTCATTCAACTGCCGGTCTCCATGAGAATACAATGAAAAGACTCAAAGAGGCGGCTTCCTCCCTTTTTACAGCGGGACAAATTATTGTCATGCATATAGATTCCAATGAGTGTGCAGTCCTTTTGTCACTTGATGATGAGAATGACTTAAGAAAAGGAAAGCTGGCCAATTTAATGCTTCATACACTTTATGAGCATGATGGACAGTCTGCAACAATAACGCTCGGAAGAACCTATCAGAATCTGTTTGAACTCGGAAAATCACTGCTGGAATCAAGGCTCGCGATGGATTTAAGGCATATCATGGGGAACGGGAAAGTTTTTTCTTTTGAAGATACCGTTTCAGGCGAGAAAGAAGCAAATGATTCTCTGCAAATGTTAGAGTCAGAATTAGAATGCCAAATCAAGCTCGGTATACCTGAAAAGGTTAGTGAAATCCTCGGCAGATTAAATAAGGCTATATTAGAGAGAAGAGCCCTCCCATTATCTGATTTAAAAGTTCTGGCGCTAAAATTCAGCACTTTGCTGTTCTTTGAATCTGAAAAGTGGAAAAAGGAAGAAAGCATAAGTTTTAATTCTTCAGACGTTTATGAGAGAATTATGGAAATGGAAACGCTAACCGAAATGATGGAGATTCTTCAATCACTGGTTTCACAGTGGGCAGATGCTTTGCATAGAAAACAAGACAAAAATCATTTCAGCCATGTTGACCAGGCGATAATTTACATGAAAGAACATTTTCATGACAGTACCCTGAGCCTGAAAAAAGTGGCTGAGATTATTCATGTCAGCACACCTTATTTAAGCAATTTATTCAAACTTGAAAAAGGGTTCAATTTTGGGGATTACCTGCTGGAACTCAGAATGAATAAAGCAATGGAAGAATTGCGCTTGGGGGATCTGAAAACGTATGAGATTTGTGAGAAGGTCGGCTACAGCAATCCCCAATATTTTAGTGTTTGCTTTAAAAAATATACAGGTTATACTCCTGCCGAATACAAGAAGCAGTTTGAATGAGCGATAATCCTGCCGGGCTGCTTATTAATGCCAATTCTCTGGAGCTCGTATTTTCATATAGTGTCTTCGTCCGGATTTTTGTATTATCTTCAGTAAAGAGCACCCCTGCAGACAAACAGGGGTGCTTTTTCATGAATCATTTATAAATCATCAAACCCATTATCCACTGTATTCACCTTCACATACTGCCTCGGCTTTTGTTCAAAAAAGTCCGATTTTCCAAGATCGACCTCTTCATAGGCCTTGATCCAGCGAAGGGGATTGGTCCTTGATCCTTCGAATGGGCGGTTAAAGCCCAGCTGGTTGGAGCGGACATTGGCATAGAATCTTATATATTCTTCCACATCCCCGATCAGGATGCCGCTTATTTTATCCCCGATGATGGATCGGGCCCATTCAATTTCAAGATAGGCCGCTTCCCTGAAAGTTGATTCTGCGAATTCCGCCAGCTCTTTTGTGTTCTGCTCAGGATATTCATCAAGGATTTCACGGAAAATTTTAACGAAAAGGTCGACATGCAGCTGTTCATCTCTATTAATATAGTTGATCATCGTGCTGGTAGCGACCATTTTCTGGTTTCGTGCCAGATGATAGAAAAAGGCGAAGCCGGAATAGAAGAACAGCCCCTCTAAAACAACATCAAATATGATGGACTTAAGAAGGCTGTCGACAGTGGGCGACTCTGCAAAATTTCTGTAGCCTGAAGCCACGAATTCATTCCGCTTTATTAGGGCAGGCTCGGTCCGCCAGAATTCAAATACCTCATCCTGCTTATTCTTATCAACAATACTTGAAAGCACATAAGAATAAGAATGGTTATGGATCACTTCCTGCTGGGCAAGGATGATCATCAGGGCGGAGAGGCTGGAATCTGTCAGGTAGTCAGCGACCTTACCGGCATAATCAGTCTGAATGCTGTCAAGCAGTGCCAGTAGGCCGATAATTTTTAAGAAAGCCTCCTTTTCTTCTTCTGATAAATCAGGAAACTGCTTGATGTCCTGTGACATATTGATTTCAAAAGGGGTCCAGAAATTGGCGAGCATCCGTTTATATTTAGGAAAGGCCCATTGAAACCTCACATCGTCCCAGTTCAGGATATTGGAACATTCTCCGTTGATGATTCCAGTAGAGCGGTTTGGTGCTGTTTTATTCATGATTTCTCTCTTATTGACAGGGGTTGTCATCGAATCACTCCTTTTCATTAGCTTGAGCAGGAATCGCAGTCTTCAAAGTCGGAAGAAGTAGAGCGGACATAGTATGTCGTCTTCAGTCCGTTTTTCCAGGCAGACAGATGCAAATCCAGCAGTTCCTTCGCTTTAATATTGTTCTGCACATATAAATTAAAAGAAATTGCCTGATCGATATGCTTCTGTCTTTTGCTGTTCTGCAGGATGCTCCAATGCTGGTCAATCACATAAGCCGATTTGTAGTACCAGGTTGTATGCTCATTCAGGTCGGGTGCCGTTACCGGAATCTTATAATCTTTCTTTTCCTCAGAGTAGAATTTCCTGAATATCGGATCAATGCTCGGGCTGCTTCCTGCAATGATGCTAGTTGATGCATTTGGTGCTACAGCCATCAGATATCCATTTCGGATTCCATTTTTCCTGACAGCCTGCATCAATGAATCCCAATCATGCACAGAATCCAAACTGCTGTATCCCCGGGATGTAAAATATTCGCCTGAATGCCAGTCAGAGCCCTTGAAGCCCGGGTATGATCCTTTTTCCATCGCCAGATTCATGCTTGCTTTAATCGTCAGGAAGGCAATCTTTTCGTACAATTCATCTGCCAGCCGGACGGCTTCTTCGTTTTCCCACCTGAGCTTTTTCAAGGCGAGCAAATGGTGCCAGCCAAAGGTCCCGAGTCCAATTGCCCTGTATTTCCGGTTGGTGGCCACTCCCTGCAGGACGGGAATGGTATTCAAGTCAATCACATTATCAAGCATCCTGACCTGAATGGGAATCAATCTTTCCAATACATGGTCGGCTGCTGCCCTTGCCAGATTGATAGATGAAAGATTGCAGACGACAAAATCGCCGGGAATTTTCTCTATGATGATCCGGCCATCTTCCTCGCGCTGGTCTTTTGTGATCGTTGCGCTTTGATTCTGCACGATTTCAGTGCAGAGATTAGTGCAATAAATCATCCCCAAATGACGATTGGGGTTCTTCCTGTTTACCTCATCACGGTAAAACATGAATGGAGTGCCGGTTTCCAGCTGGCTGATCATAATCCTTTTCATAATATCGATTGCCGGAACTTTTTGCTTCGACAGCCGCGGGTTTGCGACGCATTCTTCATACTTAACCCTGAATGAACCTGCACCAGGCTTTTCATCATAAAAGTCTTCAAGGGAGAAGCCCATAACGCTGCGGACCTCATGGGGATCGAACAAATGCCAGTCCCCGCGGGCTTCTACCGTTTCCATGAATAGATCCGGCAGGCAGACCCCGGTGAATAAATCATGGGTGCGGTAGCGTTCATCACCGTTATTCAATTTGCTGTCCAGGAAGGAAAAGATATCTTTATGCCAGATGTCGAGATAGACGCTGACTGCCCCTTTGCGCTGGCCGAGCTGATCGACGCTGACAGCTGTGTTATTAAGCTGCTTCATCCATGGAAGGACCCCTGATGAAGCCCCTTTAAAGCCTTTTATATCACTGCCCCTGCTTCTGATTTTTCCCAGATAGACCCCGATGCCGCCGCCGTTCTTGGAAAGATTGGCGATATCTGTGTTGCTGTCATATATGCCCTGGAGACTGTCATCTACAGTATCAATAAAGCAGCTTGAAAGCTGGCCCCAATTTTTTCCTGCATTGGAAAGTGTAGGGGTTGCTGCTGTCATATACAGATTGCTTAAAGCCCAATAGGATTCCTTAATGAGGGACAATCTGCGTTCCTTTGGCTCTGAACGGTTCAAAGTCATGCTGATGATCATGAATCTTTCCTGAGGCAGCTCAAAAAGCCTCTTTTTCTTATCCCGGCTCAGGTAGCGGTCAGCAAGCATTTTCACTGCTATATATGTAAAAAGCCTGTCCTTTTCCGGGTCAATATAAGTCCCGATTATATCAATTTCTTCTTTTGTGTAGGATTCCAGCAGGACTGGGGAGTAGACGCCGGCATCGGTTAAATCGGTGATAAGCCCATACAGTGGGCCATAGCTTTCTCCGGCAGTGGAGCGCCGGTGCTCGGCAGCCTTCTCATAAAGACTTGATAAGTACAGGCGGGCGGCCACGTATGTCCAGTCAGGCTCAGCCTCGCTGATCATGGAAAGGGAATCAAGAATCAGCTGGTTTAGCAGTTCATCATTACTTGGAGTGTGATTATCCTGAAGCTGAGTCGCCCTTTTATAAAGCGGCTGAAAATCCAAATGCGGGAAATCAGAATCAATGGATGCCAATGGCAGCGGTTTTGCGGAAGAAATGTTCATAGTCGTACCTCCTGGGTTGATCAGTATTTTGACAATAAAAAAATCCGCCCACAATTTGGGCGGATCAAACGACGGCATAAAGGAAAATAAAACGATTTATACCATCGTTTCATCTTCCCAATCCCCGAAGAACCGAAACTCGTACAAGCATGGCAGGTCTCCTGGCTTGTGCTTCATCCTACTCTGAGCCCTTCCCATATATGCGCCTATTCAGCGTTCATATACAGTGGATGCTCATTTCGTACACACTTACAGTTGCGGGGACAGCTCCGGCGTTGAACCGGATTCCCTATTATGCCCTAAAAGGGCACCATCGCTTGCGGATTCTTATTCAATTGAAGGCTGGTGCCAAAAATCGGCAGCCAGGACGATTATTCGCTAAAATCCCCGGACTCTCTGCAAAAAAAATCGCTTCCCGAGTTTCAGAAGCGAAAAAGGAAAAAGAGACCATAAACAAAATTCATTCACAAGGACAACAATATGTAGTGCTGATTCCTGGTGGATTATCAATATGTTGTACCATGATTGTAGCATAGTTAAAAACCAACAGCAATCATAAAGCGATAAAATAATAAAAATATGGAAGGAGAAGCATGGCGCTCCCTGCAATTAGCAGAATCCGAGCCGTATTTGTCGAAAGCCTGCCGCTATTTTTCCATTTTTTATACCAGCTCCACCTCTGCAGATTTGTCTTATAAAGAAGAAAAAGAAGCATGCATAAAGCAGCAGACTGAATATAGAATGGCAGACCGAACGCTTTGCCTGTTATATCTTCATCTGCCGGAACCGCAAGTTCAAGAATCTTTTCATGGAATGACCCAAAAAGGGCAAACGCAGCAACAGCAATGATGATTACTTTAATCAATTCAAGATAAAAACCGCCAATATTTTTCACTGAGACACTCTCCAAAACATTTATATATTTTTGCTCTTTCATTATAGCCTCCCTTTAGACAGCTAACAAAACATAACGATTATCAAAATAATTAAAATAAAACAAAAACATTCATAAACAATCAAATATTGAATCTATTTGATTGTTTATGAGTGAAAATGATTGATTTTTGAAATCGATTCCATTACAATTGGCTTACATAATAAATCTTAAACTTCTAAGCCAAAAGCCATGAAGCGGCAATAATAAAGAGCTGGGAGGTGACAATCTTGCTGACGCCAGAGAGACATCAGCTCATTCTGCAAATGCTTAAAGAGAAGCATACAGTTAAAATACAGGAACTTGTAGAAATGACAGATTCCTCAGAATCAACCATCAGACGGGATTTATCACAGCTTGAAAATGATAAATTTTTAAAAAGGGTGCACGGAGGCGCTGCCAGGCTGCAGGGAAAGCTTCAAGAGCCGAGCATGGTTGAGAAATCATCCATAAACCGTCATGAGAAGAAGGATATTGCCAAGTATGCAGCAGGCCTTGTAGAAGAAGGGGATTGCCTATATCTGGATGCAGGGTCAACCGTTCAGGAAATGATTCCCTTTCTGCCTCTGAAAGACATTGTTGTCGTGACAAATGGCCTTATGCATATTCAAAGCCTTATGGAAAGAGGGATTAAGACCTTCCTTGTGGGCGGGTATGCAAAGCCGCACACAAATGCCATCATAGGCAGGGGAGCCTTAGCGAGCCTTGGGCAATACAGGTTTGATAAATGCTTTATGGGTGTTAATGGAATTCATCCGCAGTTCGGCTATACCACACCGGACCAGGAGGAAGCAATGATCAAGCAGACAGCTATTTCACTGTCGAGGGAAGCATATGTACTTTCGGATAGTTCGAAGTTTTCTGAAATCGCTTTCGCAAAAATTGCTGAGCTCCATGAAGCCTCCATTATCACAAATGAACTTGATGCAGACAGCAGGGAACAATTTATAAGTAAAACAAAAATTAAGGTTGTGACAGCATGATTTATACATTGACACTTAATCCTTCAGTTGATTATATTGTCGAGCTTGACAATGTCGAGATAGGCAGTTTGAACAGGACAAAAAATGAATCTAAATTTCCAGGAGGAAAAGGCATCAATGTTTCCCGGGTCCTGAAAAGGATGGGAGTTGACAGCGAAGCAATCGGTTTTGCCGGCGGATTCACCGGCAGATATATCACAGACTCTCTCCAGGAAGAGAATATTAGAACCCGTTTTGTCCTGGTAAAGGATGACACGAGAATCAATATCAAATTGAAAAGCGGTCAGGAAACTGAAATCAATGCCAGGGGGCCTGAAATCAGCAAGGAAGACCTGGATGCATTGACTTCTGAAATCAGCCGGCTGGGACAGGGAGATATGCTTGTGCTTGCAGGAAGCATCCCTTCCACAATGCCGGACAACACGTATGAAGCATTCGCGAAGATGTGCCATGAAGCAGGTGCAGGATTTGCAGCAGACGCAGAGGGCGAGCTGCTTAAAAAGGTTCTTCCGTACCGTCCTTTCCTGATCAAGCCGAATCACCATGAACTTGGAGAATTATTTGGCACAGAGATCCACACGTGCGAAGAAGTGCTTCCATACGCTAAGAAGCTTATCGAAATGGGTGCGCAAAACGTCATTATTTCACTGGCAGGGGAAGGTGCTGTATTCGTGAATGAAGATATGGCCATCGCGGCGACTGTTCCAAAGGGCATCTTGAGAAGCTCGGTGGGAGCAGGCGACTCTATGGTTGCCGGATTTCTTGCCGAATTCAGCCGAAGCGGCAGCTATGAGGCAGCATTTAAATACAGTGTAGCTTCCGGCAGTGCAACAGCCTTTTCTATTGGCCTGTGCACGATTGAAAAAGTAGAAGAGCTGCTGCCTCAGGTAGCGGTCAGAACAATATAAAGGGGAGAGCTTTATGAAAATTACAGAGCTGTTGACAAAAGATACAATCCTACTCTCTATTAATGGCAGGGATAAGCGCGGAGCGATTGACCAGCTGGCAGAGACACTGGATAGAGCTGGAAAGCTTAATGATATTTCCGCTTTCAAAGAGGCCATTCTTAAAAGAGAAGAACAGAGCACTACGGGGATCGGGGACAGCATTGCGATTCCCCATGCGAAAACCGCGGCGGTTTCCAATGCTGCAATTGCGTTCGGTAAGTCAGCTGAAGGGGTGGATTATGATTCACTGGACGGACAGCCGTCACATCTATTCTTCATGATTGCTGCCCCTGAAGGTGCGAACAATACCCACCTTGAGGCACTTTCCCGCCTTTCTTCCATCCTTATGAGAGAAGAAGTGCGCAGGGAGCTTATGGAAGCGGATTCTGCGGAAACCGTTTTGAATATCATTAATGCACATGATGAAGAAGGCGAAGAAGAAGAGCAGAGCATGGAAAACAAAAAAGATTTCATCGTCGCCGTCACAGCCTGCCCTACAGGAATTGCACATACCTACATGGCAGCAGATTCCCTGAAAGCAAAAGCGGCTGAGCTGGGCATTGATATTAAGGTAGAGACCAATGGTTCCGGCGGAGCTAAAAATGTCCTCACCCGGGAAGAAATTGAAAACGCAGCTGCTGTTATTGTGGCAGCAGACACAAAAGTGGAAATGGAACGCTTCAAAGGGAAGCATGTCATTCAGACCGCTGTAGCAGACGGCATCCGAAAGCCTAAGGAGCTTATTGACAGGGCTGTTAAAAAAGATGCGCCGGTCTATCAGGGATCAGGCAATGCTTCATCTGAAGACAGCGGAAATAAGGAGAAAAAGGGCGGCATCTACAAGCATTTGATGAACGGTGTTTCCAATATGCTTCCGTTTGTTGTCGGCGGCGGAATCCTGATTGCGATTTCCTTTATGTTCGGCTATAACTCTGCGGATCCGAACGATCCTTCTTACAATGAATTTGCAGCGGCACTTATGACAATCGGCGGCGGCAATGCCTTTGGCCTGCTGGTTCCTGTGCTTGCCGGCTTCATTGCAATGAGCATCGCGGACCGTCCGGGCTTTGCACCTGGTATGGTCGGTGGTTTCATGGCAGCGAGCGGCGGGGCTGGATTCCTTGGCGGCTTGATCGCCGGATTCCTTGCCGGTTACATTGTTGTACTGCTTAAGAAGCTCCTATCCGGGCTTCCGGCTGCTCTTGAAGGAATAAAGACGATTCTGCTTTACCCGCTTCTTGGAATATTACTGACTGGCCTTGCCATGCTGTATGCAGTGAATGAGCCAGTCGGTGCACTGAATAATGCGATTACAGACTGGCTTGCCGGTCTCGGCACCGCCAATGCTGTACTGCTGGGTATTGTACTGGGCCTTATGATGGCCTTTGATATGGGAGGCCCTGTCAACAAGTCAGCATATGTATTTGGAACAGGCCTCCTGGCAAACGGCGTCTATGAGCCGATGGCTGCCATCATGGCGGCAGGTATGGTTCCGCCGCTTGCCATCGCTCTGGCTACTACTTTCTTTAAGAATAAATTCACGAAACAGGAAAGAGATGCAGGCACTGTCAACTATATCATGGGTGTATCTTTCATCACGGAAGGTGCCATCCCATTTGCGGCAGCAGATCCAATCAGGGTCATCCCATCTATCATGGCGGGTGCTGCCACAACCGGCGCTCTGTCCATGCTCTTTAACATCGGCCTCCGGGCACCTCACGGCGGAGTGTTTGTTTCCTTCCTAGTAGAAGGAAATGCGCTGCTGTATCTTTTGGCTATCCTGATTGGCTCGGTTGTATCTGCCGTCCTGTTGGGAATCTTTAAAAAACCTGCAGCACAAGTGAAGTAAAAATGACCGGAAAGCCTCTGTGCTTTCCGGTTTTTTCTTTTCTCAATAGTATCTCACCGATACCAGCCAGGGTTAAAATCAAGCTCCAGCACCTGGCCGAATTTAATGGCAAAGTCCACAAAGGCATTGCCCTTCGCTGTCAATATTCCCCTGTCAAACACATAAGGGGCGTCTACATATCTTTCTTCATTGAAAACCCCTAAGAACTCCCTGGACTGTTTGGAAATACCCGCTGTGTAAGAACGGTCATCCAGGATGCCGGATTTCGCCATAAGATAAGGCGCACTGGAAATTGCGGCAATGACGGCATCTTGTTTATATCCGCTCCGGATAAAGCTGAACAAGTCATCTTCCGCCAGCAGGTGCTTGAAATCATCAACACCTGGAAGTATCAGACTCTGGTATTGGGAAATCTCTGCCTCATTAAGAGAAATATCGGGATTGCACGAAAGCCCTGCTTCTCCTATTACAGGTTCATCATCAAGGCCGATGAAGACCTTTGGATGATTTGCCTGCGTCAATACAGAAATGACGGCTGATAATTCGCACTCGCTGAATCCGGGATACAGAATAATGGCTGTAGTCATCTTTCATACCTCCAATTCAAGGGAATTTACAATACTATTCGCCGCTTCTGCAGTAAACCCTTTTCAGTCCGTGCTTAATCCTGCTTCTTGGGCCAGGCATATTCTCAGTCAAGTTTAATATGAATGAGAGAAGAAGTTTTAACAGGGAGGGAAACATATGGCCAAAACATTCGAAGAAGCAGCAAAGGAAGAAAACGGATTCTGGCTGCAGATCCTCGGGGATCATGCGCGGTTCATCCATGATGCCCTGGCGCCGTCTGAAAAGGAAAATATCCGGACAGCGGAATATTTTATAACGGTCTTCGATGAATTGCTCGCACAGTCAGGAAGCGCAGATCCTATACAATTAGGCATACTGGCAGAAGGAGAGGCTGAAAAGCTGCGAGGCTTTAAGCTGAAGCTGATTGAAGAGCATCTGACCGGCAAAATCAAAATACATCTTGGCCCGACCTTCATCAACCATATGGTGAACGAGCTTGAGGAATACCTGCTTGTGCTTAGTTACTTAAAAAAAGGTGAAGCTCCGCCAGTATTTCATGAGCTTCATCATCATCTGATCTGGCTGCTTGATGCTGCGGGTCATGCTGGTGCGATATCAGACAATATGGACCGGATCGAGAAGATGATTAAAGAAAAAAGCGATGATTATACAAATCATTTTGAGGGCTTTTACTTAAAGGCTGTAGAGCTTACCGGATTTTTGAGGACGAATATCCAAAGCTTTCCGGCACTGGACCGGTTTAACAAAAACGTCAAGCTCGAGATGAAGTTATTTATGAATTTCCTGGATGAAATTGAAGAGCTTGAACTCTCAAACCAGGCCCTCGGAACGTTTGCTCCCCTGATGGCCGACCATATGTTCAGGGAAGAATGCTATTATTTGTCTAAGCTAGCCGAGGCACAGTCAGATGGGAGGCCGGACTGTGATCCAGCGAAACCCCGGCTTCAGTATTAGCAAGCATTTCCCGGGCTGATAATATTACGCATTTTAACCTTCTCTAATGTGAACATACTAAAAAAGATCACATTTTGAGGAGGAATTCTTAGTGAAAAAAAGAGCAGCATCCATTCTGGCGATATTGTCCATTGTCCTGCCTTTGTCAGCCTGCGGGACAAACAACAATCAAATGAATGAGCCGGAAGAGATGAATTATACACCAATGCGCAATAATGGCGATGGTTTTGATAACGACCAGGTCAATCAGCCTAATAATGACAGCAACAGAGTTATTCCTTCCCGCTATGTTGATCCGGCTGACATGAGGCAGCTTGATGAACAAATTGAAGAGCAAAATGAAAGCAGCGAAGACTGGAGCGACCGGGGAATGCGAAACGACGAGACGCCGAAGACTGAAGACAAACCGGATCTTGGCGGAAATTTGTCTGGTGAAAGATAAAAGGAAAAAGCACAGCCGCAGAAATGCGGCTTTTTCTGTTTATGTGATAATCCCCATAGATTAGGGTAAAGGGTAAAAAACTAATCAGATTGCAGGGATTGTATGGACATTTTAAAATGGGGCTATATGCGGAGGGGGCAAAGAAAAGCAGTCTTTGATAAGTACCCGAATACCACTGTTATTTTCCGCCGGGTCAGGGGGTATTTCCTTGTTTACAGCATCGGATGGAATGAGAAAGACGGCGTTGTGGATCGAAGTGATATAGAACAGATGGAAATCCTTCTGAATAATGAGCTGGGACTGCTGGGAAATTACAAGGAAAGAGGCGGCAGGATCTAGCCAGCCGGTAAATCAAGGCAATCCGTTTCAGGTGCATGGCAGTTCTCTAATGCGAGCCATACTATTAAGGCAGCCAGGGATATGGCTGGAGACATTACGCAGCAGTAATGGCTGTCCAATCATGCTTCAGAAGGAGACTAAATTTCATGACTAAGCGCAATAGAAAAACGAAATCCGGCCTGCAAAGCGCCAAGAGCATAAACGATATGGAGTTTTCAAAGGATATGACAGCTTCAGAAAAGAAAGCTGAGAAACAGAGGCCTCACTGACTTTGGCCAGTTTTGAATATCGGGGCGGGAGGATTTTTTATGAAGAGATGGGGAGCGGGATTCCGTTAGTCTTCATTCACCCGCCTGGTATGGGAAGCGCGGTTTTTGAATGCCAAAAGCCCCTTTCTGGATGGTTCAGGGTTATTCTTCCAGATCTCAGCGGGCACGGCAGATCACTTGTCTGTCAGACAAACATATCTATTGGCGGGTATGCTAATGAAATAGCCGCTCTGCTGGATTCCCTGAAGATTGAAAGAGCAGCAGTTCTTGGATATTCTGCCGGGGGGCTGATCGCACAGGAATTTGCCCTCACTTATCCGGAGAGGGCTGCCGCGCTCATCCTGGCAAGCGGCTACCCGGAGGTCCAGTCAGCTGCATTTAAGTATGAACATCTTGCAGGCATGTATATGATCAAGCATCATCCGGATATCCTGATCCCGCTGCTTGCGGCAAGCCATACGCGAGATCATGCTTACCGGGCCAGGCTGGCGGAGCATATGGAGCTTGCAGACAAACAGATATGGTTCCAGTTCTACGGCCAGTCACTGCATTACAGTTGCACAGACAGGCTGAAAGAGCTCAAGGCTCCGCTGCTTCTGATGTACGGTTCCCGCGATTTTGCCAATCAGCATATCAGATCATACAAAAAGCACATTGATTGTCAATCAGCTGTCATTAAAAAAGTGGCCCATCAGCTGCCTACAAAAAAATGGCAAGCTTTTAACCAGGTTATACTTGGATTCCTTTTTTCGGAGGCAAAAATTTAGAACAGCCAGAGTGCTGTTCTTTTTAGTGTAAAAAAGCTTTTCTTAGGTATTATTTCCCATTATAATAAAGTTACTGAATTTATGCTGAGTAAATTTAGGAATAGATGATCAGGAGAATATATATGACAGATTACTTGGCTGACCTGCATAAACGGAATCTATTGCTTGTCTATCTTTTATGGGCATGCGTGATACTTGGGGTTGCAGTAGCATCGGATACACCCAAAACAGTAGTGACCATATTGGCAGCGGGAGGGCCATTCTCCCTGTTTTGCAGCTTTATGATTTGGAGGAAAAAGGCCATCCCTCTTATCATGTATTTTATATCAATAGGATTGGCAGTCGTTTCTTTCTTTTTTGTCCAATCGACTGCTGAATTCACAAATTTGCTTATTTTCTTTTTAGCGCTTGGGATCATATCCCTGTATCATAATTACCGGCCGCTTCTCTTGAATGGACTGATCGCACTGGTGATGATGAACTATTTCCTGGCTGTTAAACCGGATTATGGCGAGGTTGATAAACTGGCTGTTAATGCATTTTTCATTTTGGTGCTTTCGGCTCTTACCGCCCAAAGCGTGCTGGGGAGCGGGATGCTGAAAAAAGTTGAATCAGGCAGAAAGCAGTCAGAGCTCCAAAAGCAGAAAACGGAAGTGGTCCTGCAGGAAGTTCAAAGAACAATCGAGGTATTGGGAAAGTCAAACCGAGGATTGAATGAAAATGCAGAGGTAACGGGAAAAATTACAGGTGAGGTGGTCCTCGCTTTCCAGGAGCTTGCAGGAGGGATTGAATCTCAGGCTGCAAGTATTACAGATGTTAATTCCGCTATTCAGGATGTATATGATGGAGTTCTGAAGGCAAATGAGGCATCAGGCATCATGGAAGCCTCTTCAACTGCTTCGGCTGAAATGACGCTGCAGGGTAAAGAAAAGATGGACAGGCTCTATGAAAAAATGAACAGGATTGGAATGATGGTTGAAACGACCAATTCTGTCATGGCGAAAGTCAATGAGGAAAACAAACAGATTGAGGGCATTGTCAAACTGATTGCCGGCATTGCAGATCAAACCAATCTATTATCACTGAACGCCGCAATTGAAGCAGCCCGGGCAGGCGAGCATGGCAAGGGGTTTGCCGTTGTGGCCGAGGAGGTCAGAAAGCTTGCCCAGCAGGCTCATGATGCTTCCGGCCGGATAACCGGGATACTGGAAGGGATTCAAGGCACATTCAAGGAGGCAGCGGAGCTGATCGGGAACGGAATGGCAGAGGTCTCTGATGGAAGGCAGTCAGCGGAAGAGGCGGAGAACCTGTTCTCATCTATCCAGGAACAGTCTTCTGCTGTCTTGGGACAGGCGGAATATCTTAGGTCACTCAATGAGCAGCTCCAGGAGGCTGCAGCCAGCGTCCGGGAAGAAATGACTGCTGTTGCAGCCATCACCGAGCAGTCGGCAGCTTCCGTTGAAGAAGTGCTGGCAAGCGCAGAAGTGCAGGAACAGCGGGTAATGGGAATTGTTGAGAACATCCGCGAGCTGAACGAAATGACAGGAAGCCTGGAGAAAGCGATAAAATGACTTAAAGCCCGGCTATTTTGCCGGGCTTTTGGTTTGCCGATTCATTCTTTTCCGGAAGACCCGCTATATGCTCCCCTACCCCTTTTTATCCGGCTTTATGGCAAACAGGACTGCCAGTGCAGCGAGAATGGAAACTCCGCATAATATATAAAACAAGAGCTGATCTGACTGCTTAACGATGATTGCGACAGCTGGCGGGCCTGCTGCTACGCCGATGAACCTCATCGAGCTGTACAGTGAGCTGATCGTCCCTCTTTCTTCCTTCTCAATGCCCTCAGTGATCAGGGCATCCAGGCAGGGCAGGCTGACACCGATTCCGATTCCCCCTACAGCAAACATGGCCATGAGAAACCAGAGATTGGTTGAGAATCCAAGGATTCCGACTGAGGCAGCCAGCAGGATGCTGCCGGAAAAAGTAATCCACTTCATCAGCGACTTATTCTCTTTGATCAGCTTTCCGGTAATATAGGACGATAAACATAGGGCGCCTAATGGAATGGCAAGAAACAGCCCTTTTTTCACATCTTTGATATCATACTGCTTTTCAAGGATATCAGAGAGGTGAAACAGCACTCCGAATAATACGAACATTAATATGATGCCTGCCACAAAAATGGCATAAAGCCATTTGCCATTATTTTTGAAGATTTCCTTGATTTTTTTGAAAAAAGCTTTAAAGGGAATAGGCTCTGTCCGCTTCTCAGGTGTTTTTACCAGCAAGACCATCAGAAGGATAGAGATGGCACAAAATACCGGAAAAGCAAAAAAAGGTAAAAACCATAGGAAACCTGCCAAAAAGGCGCCAAGAATCGGGCTTAATACCTTGCCAAAGGTGTTTGAAGTTTCTATCACTCCAAGAGAACTGCTGACTTCTTCCTCGTTCTTGAACATATCCCCCACCAAAGGCATGACAATAGGCGCCCCTCCAGCTGCGCCAATCCCCTGCAGTGATCTTCCAATAAGGATAAGCCAGTAGGGATCAGCCATCTTCCAGGATGCCCAGCCGGATATAAGACCGCCGACAGCAGCAATCAGGAGACTGGGAATGATAACCTTTTTCCTTCCGATATGGTCTGAAAGGTATCCGGCAAGCGGTATCAGAATAATGGCCACAATGCTGTACACCGTAATGATCATACTGGACTGGAAGGAAGAAATGCCAAGCTCCCGCTCCATGACAGGCAGAACTGGAATAAGCATGGAATTCCCCAGTGTCATAACTAGAGGGATTGAGGAAATAGAAAGGACAGCCCATTTTTGATTATGCGTGTCATTATTCTTCTGGCTTTTCTTTTCCTTTGCTTTTTTCTTGGATTTCTTTAAAACGACTTTCTCCACATGCTCCATTTGAAAACCTGCCTCCTGTGTTGATACTATTACTATTAGCAAACAGGCTGACTTCTTTCCCTGCTATTTTTTGGCAAAGAGAAGGGTTGGAACATTCCGCCAAAAGAGATAGAATAGGGAATAATGCCAGCGGGCAGACTAATTGGGTTCATGGAGGGGAAAAAAGCAATGAAAGGCCGGATTATTGAATTCAGCATAGGCAAACCAAAGCAATTTGACTGGAAAGGAAAAAAAGAAACTTCTGCAATAGGGAAAACTCCACTGGAGGAAGCCAGACTGGCGCCAGAGGGTTTTGCCGGCGACGGTGTCGCCAATCCTGATTTCCATGGCGGCCCTGACAGGGCAGTATGTTTGTATCCTTACGAGCATTACAGCATGTGGGAAAAAGAATTTGGAAAAGTATTTCAGCCCCCGGCATTCGGAGAGAATATCTGTGCAGAAAATATGAAGGAAGAAGATGTTTTCATCGGGGATATTTTCACACTGGGCGATGCGGTCATCCAAATCACCCAGGGGCGGGTGCCGTGCTCGACCATCTCTAAGTTCAATGAAGCAGATAAGCTGCTGGCAAGAATCGTGGAGACAGGATTTACAGGATATTTTTTCAGGGTGATCGAACCAGGCGTTGTCCGGAAAGATTCACAAATGATCCTTCTTGAACGGAAGCAGGAGGATATTTCGGTCTTGGAGGGAAATGAAATCTTTTTCCGGGGGCGGAAAGATGCCAAAGCAATGGAGAAGATGCTCAGTATAGAGGCGCTGGCGGATGTCTGGAAAACGAAGCTCCAAAAGGCTTTGTATAAAATTACATAAATTTATATAAAATGATTTGACAAACGGATATATCCGATTTATCATAATAATCAATATATCGCACGGCAATGACGAAGAGTAGTAACTTTTGCAGATGCTTTAGAGAGCTGATGAATGGTGGGAATCAGTGCAGATGCAATCGTGAATGGACTTCCGAGCCTCCAAACCGAACCCTTTTGAGCAGTAGGCTTTGGCGAACAGTCTCATCGTTACAAGAGACAGATGGCAGGAATATTGTCCTGCTGTCTGTAAAGTGAGCTGATTGATCAGCTAATGAAGGTGGCACCACGGGTTTCTCGTCCTTTTTATAAGGATGAGGGACCCTTTTTGTGTTATACAAAAAAGAATATAAAAATCGCTGAACAAGAGGAGTAGCAGAGCATTCGTTCGTTACAGAGAGCCGGGTGTGGTGGAAGCCGGCACGAACAGCATTGTGAATGGACTTGTGAGAGGCATCCTGAAAAAAGTAGGGATGCACGGGATTCCGCCGTTATCAGGATAGGGTCTGCAGGGCTGAAAGCTTGCGCACCCGAAAAGAGAGAGCATTTCTTGCTCTAACCAGAGGTGGCACCGCGGTCCGGAATATCGTCCTCTATATGCACAATACCTGTGCGTATAGGGGACTTTTTTTATAGGAGCCGAGCCGAGAAAAGCATAGGAGGAAAAATAATGAGCAGAGCAGAGGCAGTACCAGGCATTCTAATTGAAGAACTGGAAGGTGATATACTGACGCCCATCAGCATTTACCAGCGGATCAGCGGGGAAAAAAAATTCCTGCTTGAAAGTTCGCTGAAGCATGAGCGCTCAGGAAGATATTCGTTTATCGGTGCAGATCCTGTATTTGAATTAAAGGGGAATGGCGGCAAAAGCATTCTGATCAAGGGAGGAGAAGAAACCGAATTGGAGGAGCCTGCCCTTGAAATGGTAAAAAAACTGCTTCCTGAAATACCCATGCATGCACCCTTTCCCCTAGCAGGAGGAGCGGTGGGCTATGTCGGGTACGACAGCATCAGGCAGTATGAGGATATCGGAAGTATCCCAAAAGATGAATTGGGAGTTCCGGATGTGCATCTGATGTTCTTTGAAATCATGGCTGTCTATGACCATGCTGAACAGAAAGTTTACCTGATCGGCACCTCTCTGACACCCGATACGACAGAAGAGAGCCTAAGGCACAGGATTGCCGGACGGAGAAAGGAAATAGAAGAAGGATCTGCCGGTCCTTCTGACAGCGGTATAAAGATATCAAGGTACTCGGCTTCAGAAACGAAAGAGTCTTTTGTTGAAAAGGTAAAGAAAGCCAAAGAGTATATCATCCAGGGAGATATCTTCCAGGTGGTGCTTTCACAGCGTATGCAGGCAGACATCGAAGGAGATCCGTTCTCGTTCTACCGCAGGCTCCGTATTCAGAATCCTTCACCATATATGTATTTTCTGAATTTTGGTGAATATGCAGTCGCCGGTGCATCTCCGGAAAGCCTGATCAAGGCAGATTCTGACAAAGTAACCACGAACCCCATTGCCGGAACAAGGCCTAGGGGAAAGGACGAGGAAGAAGATGAGAGGCTGTCAGCCGACCTTTTGAACGATGAAAAAGAGCTTGCCGAGCACCGGATGCTCCTGGACCTTGGCAGAAATGACCTTGGCAGGGTTTGCGAATTCGGTTCAGTAAAGATAGAGAAATACATGCAAGCCGAGAAATTCAGGCATGTCATCCATTTGGTTTCTGAGGTATCCGGAAAGCTGAAGCCGGATTATTCACCCGCAGATTCACTTGCTGCCTGCCTGCCGGCAGGGACAGTATCAGGCGCACCGAAAATAAGGGCGATGGAAATTATTAATGAACTGGAGGAATACAAGCGGGGTGTTTATTCAGGGGCGATCGGCTATTTTTCTGCGGGAGGCAGTATGGACTTCGCGCTTGCGATCCGCACCATGCTGATAAAGGGGAATAAGGCCTACATCCAGGCTGGGGCAGGCATCGTACATGACTCGGTGCCCGAAAAAGAGTATGAAGAAACCATTCATAAATTAAGGGCATTTTTGGAGGATCAAGATGATTTTATTAATTGATAACTACGATTCATTTACGTATAACCTGTATCAGTATTTGGGAGAGCTTGGCGAAGAAATAAAGGTTGTCCGGAACGACAAGATCAGCCTTGATGAAATAGGCAGCATGAAACCTGAAGCCATTGTATTGTCTCCGGGTCCCGGCCGGCCGGAAAACGCAGGCATTTGCATAAATCTGATCCAGGAATTCTGCAGCAGAATCCCGATCCTCGGGATTTGCCTGGGACATCAGGCCATTGGCCAGGCATTTGGTGCCAGTATCGAGAAGGCTTCCAGAATTATGCATGGAAAAACATCAAAGCTTAAGCATACCGGCTCTTATTTGTTTCAATACATGGAGCAGCCCATCGATATCATGAGATATCACTCACTTGTCATCCGGACCGGAACGCTTCCGGCACAATTCAAGGTGCTGGCGAGATCGATGGATGATCAGGAAATCATGGCCATCAAACATGAAGACTACCCGCTCTTCGGCCTTCAGTTTCACCCGGAATCAGTCGGGACGATAAACGGAAAAAGGATGCTGGCAAACTTTTTATCGGAAATCAGGAAGGAGAATAGCTATGAGGCACATATTGGAACGCTTATCTGAACGGACGGAACTGACGGAACCAGAGATGATGGAGGCGATGGCCCACCTGCTGTCCGAAGAGGTGACAGACAGTGAAATTGCGGCTTTCCTGGTCGGGCTGAAAACAAAGGGAGAAACGGTTGCTGAAATCGCAGCGCTGGTGAAAGGCTTAAGGGGCAGAAGCCTTAGGTTTGAAAAGAAAATTCCCGGAGCCCTGGACAATTGCGGGACTGGCGGGGATGGATCAAAAAGCTTCAATATCAGCTCAACCAGTGCATTTGTCATCGCAGGAGCGGGAATCCCTGTTGCCAAGCATGGAAACAGGAGCGTGTCCAGTAAGACTGGGAGCGCTGATGTCCTGGAGCACTTGGGGATCAACCTGAACCTGGCGCCGGAGCGTCTTGAAGAAATCCTCCAGGAAATTGGCATTGCCTTTCTTTATGCACCGCATGTTCATCCTCAGATCAAAAGGATCATGAAGGTAAGGAAGGATTTAAGGATTCCGACGATTTTCAACCTGATTGGTCCTCTCACCAATCCGATGGAGCTTGATTCACAGCTTCTGGGGATCTACAGAAGGGATTTGCTTTCCATGTTTGCAGAGGTACTCAATGAACTGGGGCGTAAAAGAGCGGTTGTATTGAACGGTGCCGGATACATGGACGAAGCTTCCCTCCAGGGAGAGAACCATTTGGCTATCCTTGACAACGGGAAGATTACACAGCAAATCCTCCGGCCTGAAGAGACTGGGCTTGGCATATATAATAATGAAGAAATACGTGGCGGAGATTCAAAGGAAAATGCGGAAATCCTGCGGAAGGTGCTCAGCGGCGAAAAAGGGGCATATCGGGATACTGTCCTGCTGAACAGCGGGATTGGCATTTTCGCCGGCGGAAAAGCGGATACCATCCAGGAGGGAATCAAGCTTGCTGCAGAAAGCATTGACAGCGGTGCTGCAATGGAGAAGCTTGAACTCCTGGTTAACGCCGGCAGCAAGTTCAAACAAGAGGTGATATAAGATGGCGACCATTTTAGATAAAATTATCGAAGAAAAAAAACGGGAAGTTGCAAGGCTGAAAGCTTTTGGGCTGCCTGAGATCCCTGAAACACCAAAACGGTCTTTCATTTCCAGACTTGAAGCAGCCGAACATTTGAGCATCATTGCCGAATTCAAGCGGGCTTCGCCTTCAAAAGGCGATATTAGCATGGATGCATCACCGGCCGAACAGGCTGCCAAATATGTTGAATATGGTGCCGATGCTATTTCCGTATTAACTGACACGTCCTTTTTTAAAGGAAGTTTTGAGGACCTGGCAGCAGTCAGAGGCGCTGTCGATGTCCCGATTCTCTGCAAGGATTTTATGATTGATAATATTCAAATTGCCAAAGCAAAAAGTGCAGGGGCCGATATCATTCTGTTGATCGCGGCAGCGCTTGGGGAAGGGCAGATGAATGAGCTGTACCAGTATGCTTCCAGTTTGGATCTTGAGGTACTGGTAGAGGTTCACAATGAGGGGGAAGCAGAAAGAGCGATAGCAGCAGGCAGCAGGCTGATAGGGGTTAACAACCGTGATTTGCGGACATTTAATGTAAATCTCTCTGTTACAGAAAGCCTCGCTCCGGCAATTAGAGAATCAGGTGCATTTCTGATCAGCGAAAGCGGCATGAAAACGGTCGAGGATGCTAAAAGAGCAGTCTCTGCAGGGGCAGGAGGCATCCTTGTCGGGGAAACCTTCATGAAAGCCTCTGATCTTGAATCATCGCTCAGCGGCATGAAGCTTCCTTTAAAGGAGGTGCGGATCCCATGAAGGTGAAAATCTGCGGCATCACTGATCTGGAGAACGGTCTTTATGCAGCCAAAAGCGGGGTCGATGCATTAGGATTTGTTTTTGCCGAAAGCAGGCGCCGCATCGCGCCTGAGGAAGCGGCCGAAATAATAGCAAAGCTTCCCGGCGGGCCCCTGAAGATTGGCGTCTTTGTTAATGAATCGAAAGAAGTAATTGAAAAAACGGCGGAAATTGCCGGATTGGATATGGTCCAGCTTCATGGTGATGAGACTCCGGAATTCTGTGCAGGCATCAATCTGCCAGTCATTAAAGCCCTGAGTGTGCAAGGCGAGGAAGATCTTGCCCGGATTGCGGAATATCCTTGTGATTATATCCTCCTGGACAGCCCAAAGGGAAAATACAGGGGCGGGAACGGAATCGCCTTTGACTGGAGTATTCTTGAAGGCAGGGATTTTGGCGGTAAAAAAGTAATCCTTGCAGGCGGTTTGAATCCAGAAAATGCAAGAGAAGCAATCCGTAAGGCAGCGCCTTTTATGGCTGATGTCAGCAGCGGCGTGGAAAAGGACGGAAAAAAAGATCCCGCCCTGATTGCGGAATTTATAGCAGAAGCAAAAAATGCGCTCAAAAATGAGGAGGAAGTAAAATGACAGCAGTCTATACGATGCCAGATGAAAAAGGGCATTTCGGCATATACGGTGGAAGATATGTGCCCGAAACACTTATGCAGGCAGTTACAGAACTGGAGGAAGAATATAAAAAGGCCCTCCAGGATGAAAGCTTTACAAAGGAACTGAACAGTCTTCTGAAAGACTATGTTGGCCGGGAAACGCCGCTTTATTTTGCCGAAAACCTGACGAAGCATGCAGGAGGGGCTAAGATTTTCCTGAAAAGGGAGGATTTAAACCATACCGGCGCTCATAAAATCAATAATACGATCGGCCAGGCTTTATTGGCAGTCCGCATGGGGAAGAAGAAAATCGTTGCAGAAACTGGGGCAGGGCAGCATGGCGTAGCCACTGCAACCGTCTGTGCCCTGCTGAATCTTGAATGCGTCATTTATATGGGGGAAGAGGATATCAGAAGGCAGGCACTGAATGTATTCAGGATGGAACTACTGGGAGCGAAGGTCGTCGGTGTCAGCTCAGGCAGCAGCACATTGAAAGACGCAGTCAATGAAGCGCTGCGCTACTGGGTAGCCAATGTATCAGACACACACTATATACTCGGCTCTGTAATGGGGCCCCATCCATTCCCGATGATTGTTAGGGACTTCCAAAGCGTGATTGGGGCTGAAACGAAGCAGCAGTATCTTGAAAAAGAAGGAAAGCTCCCGGATGCGGTTGTAGCCTGCATCGGAGGGGGAAGCAATTCCATGGGGATGTTTTATCCTTTCATAAAAGACAAGAGTGTCCGCATGTATGGTGTGGAAGCAGCAGGCCTTGGGGTAGATACCGGAAACCATGCGGCATCATTGACTAAAGGAAAACCTGGTGTGCTCCACGGAGCCCTTATGTATCTGCTGCAGGATGAGGACGGCCAGATCCAGGAAGCACATTCCATCTCGGCAGGCCTCGATTATCCGGGAGTAGGACCTGAGCACAGCTATCTTAAGGATACTGGCAGGGCAGTCTATGAATCTATCACAGATGAGGAAGCTCTTGAAGCGCTTAAGCTGCTGTGCAGGCTAGAAGGAATCATTCCGGCACTCGAAAGCGCCCATGCTGTAGCTTTTGCCTTAAAGCTTGCAGGGACGATGAATAATAGTGAAGGAATTGCCGTCTGCCTGTCAGGGCGGGGGGACAAGGACGTAGAAACGGTGAAAGCCAGATTAGGAGGGAAGAAGGATGAATAGAATTGAAAAAGTGTTCCGCCTTTTGAAAGAAAGAGAGGAAAAGGCCTTTATCCCTTATATTATGGCAGGAGATGGCGGGCTTGCCACACTGGGGGACAAAATCACGTTTCTTGAAAAATGCGGTGCCACAGCTGTAGAAGTGGGCATTCCCTTTTCGGACCCGGTAGCGGACGGCCCGGTCATCGAAAAGGCGGGAATCCGCTCGCTGAAAGAAGGGACTACGCTTAAAACAGTCCTTGAAACCTTGAAAACGATCAGGCCGATCGTCCATATCCCTATCATTATCATGACTTATGTAAATCCTGTCATGGCTTATGGAATCGAACGGTTTACAATGGAAGCAAGCAAGGCTGGTGTAGACGGCCTGATCCTTCCAGATCTCCCTCCTGAAGAAGAAGATCTGATTGCACCCCATGCAGAAAGGGACGGCCTTGAAATCATCAGGCTTGCTACATTGACAAGCCCGATTGAGCGGATACAGCAAATTTCGGAAAAGGGAAATGGCTTTTTATATGCGGTCACAGTCAAAGGGACAACGGGTGCAAGGAGAGATTTTTCCGGAGAGCTTCAGGAGCATTTGCAAAAGGTAAAGAGTGTAAGCAGGCTGCCCGTGCTCGCTGGATTCGGCATCTCGACCCCCGAACATGTCAAGGCTATGAATCAAATCTGCGACGGTGTGATCGTCGGAAGCAAAATCGTCCAGCTTTTTGAAGAAAATAATCTTGAAGAAATCGAGAAGCTCATTAAAGCTTCCAAAAAGGAAAATGCCTTTCAGCCATAATGAAAAGCCTCTCCCGATTAAGGGGGAGGCTTATTTTTTTCCATTCTCCAGCTGCTGAAATACTCTGCCATGCTTGGTTTATGCCGTTAATTTATTATGGGTTTTAAATTTATTGTGAAAGCTTGACATGCCCGGTGAATACATTATAATTACATACTATATCCGAGTATTATAATATGATTTCTTAGAATAGGTGGTTTTCTGTGTTTATTGATGTTCAATCTGTAAATAAACAGTATTTTGATAAAAACGGCATGGCCGCAGATGTGCTGAAGGATATAAACCTGAGCATTGAAAAAGGCCAGTTTATATCGATCCTCGGTCCTTCCGGCTGCGGTAAATCAACACTGCTGAATATTGTGGCAGGCCTTACCTCAGCGACGAGCGGCAGTGTCCTGATCGATCAGCAGAAGGTGACAAAGCCGGGCAGGGACAGGGGGATGGTTTTCCAGCAGGCCGCATTATTTCCATGGCTGAATGTACTGGAAAATGTGACATTCCCGTTGAAAAAGGAAATGTCAAAGAGTGCGGCTAAGGAGACAGCACTCAGATATCTGCAGATGGTTCAGCTCGGCAAATATCCCGGCCATTATCCGCATGAACTGTCCGGCGGCATGCAGCAAAGGGTCTCAATTGCGCGGGCCCTGGCCATGAATCCTGAGATCCTGCTCATGGATGAACCCTTTGGGGCCCTAGATGAACAAACAAGATCAAGGCTTCACCAGCAGCTTGAAAAGATCTGGATGGAGACAAAGAAAACGATTCTCTTTGTGACCCACAGCATCTCCGAATCTATTAAGCTCTCTGACCGCATCATAGTGATGGGCACCAAGCCGGGAACGATCCTCCAGGACATCACGGTGGATCTCCCCCGGCCAAGAGACCAATATAAAAAGGAAATGCTTGAAATAGAAGATCATATTATGAGCTATCTAAAAAAGGAAATCGATAAAGTCGTAAGCGAGGAATTAGCCAATGAAACCAGCAATTAAACGAATCATCTTCTTTGCAATCGTCATTGGCTTATGGGAGCTGGGCTCAAGGATGGGCCTGTGGCTGCCGACCATCCTTCCATCGCCGACTGATGTGTTCCAATCACTCGTGACAGGAATCAGTGATAAAACACTTCTTTATGATCTTGCGGCCAGCTTCAGGAGACTGCTTATTGGCCTTGGCATCAGTCTAGTGCTGGGCTCGGCCCTCGGGATTCTGCTTGCCAAATCAAAGACGGCCGATGAAACACTGGGCACCGTCATCCTTGCGCTCCAAAGCGTACCGAGCATCGTCTGGCTGCCGCTTGCGATCATGTGGTTCGGCTTAAATGAAGTGTCTGTCATCTTTGTTGTCATTCTTGGCGGCACTTTTGTCATGACCCTGAATATGAGGGTCGGAATCAAGAATGTTTCACCATTGTTCATTCGTGCGGCACAGACAATGGGCTCCTCAGGGATCGACTTGTTCACAAGGGTCATCTTCCCAGCCTCAATCCCATATGTCGTGACAGGGGCAAGGCTTGCATGGGCATTCGCATGGCGTGCATTGATGGCAGGGGAACTGCTCAGCACGGGTCCGGGACTCGGGTATACGCTGAGATATGCTTCTGATTTCGGGGACATGAGCCTTGTAATCGCCGTCATGATTATTATCGGGGTCATTGGTTCCATTGTGGACCAGCTGATTTTCCAGCGTATTGAAAAATCGGTACTTGAAAGATGGGGACTTGAAAATAACAAATAGGGGGAAATAAAATGAAAAAGAAAGCCTTTATCTTCATGGCGTCATTATTGACAGCTGCTGGGATCCTCTCAGGCTGCGGATCCTCAGAAAACAGCTCGGGCTCTAAAGAAAAAATCGTTATCGGCTACTTCCCGAATATCAACCATGTGCCTGCGATGGTTGCAAAGGACCAGGGCTTCTTCCAGAAGCGCCTTGGAGATGGAACAACGATCGAATATAAGACTTTTGCGGATGGTGGCCAGTTTATGACTGCGCTCAAAACAGGTGATTTGGATGCCGGTCTGGTCGGTCCCGGACCTGCGATGAATAATTATTCTACTGGAGCAGATGTTAAGCTGATTGCCGGAGCTTCTACAGGCGGCACAGTTGTTCTGGCAAGTAAAGACAGCGGCATCAAGACAGCAGCTGATTTTGCGGGGAAAACGTATATTACGCCTGCAGTCGGATGTACACATGATGTTCAATACGAAACTTACCTGGAAGAGTCCGGCATCACATCCGAAAGGATCGGCGGAACAATGAAACACCTGACTGGAAATCCGGCACAATATGCCAATATGCTGAAATCCGGCAAGATTGATGTAGCGGTTGCTCCTGAACCATGGGCTGCAGTAATTGAAGAAGAAACCGATGCTAATGTTGTCATCGGCTGGGATGAAGTCGCTTTCGGGGAAACCCTGCCGGCGTCTGTCATGGTAACATCAGGAAAAGCAATTGAAGATAATCCTGAAGTGATCCAAAAGATTGTCGAAGCCCACAAGGATGCTGTGAAATATATTACAGAGAATCCAGAGCAGGCAAAGGAAATCACAATCAAGGATATTAAAGAGGTTACTGGCCAGGAGCTGGAAAAGTCAGTTGTAGACAAAGCCTGGGAACGCATTGGCTTTACTTATGAAGTGGATGAGGATACAGTCCAGGCATTTGCAGACTCTTCTTATGCATTAAAGTTCCTGAAAGAGAAACCTGATTTCTCGAATTTTATTGATAAGGAATTTATCAACTAAGAAAAGCTGAGGGAGATTATCGAGCGCCAAGGACGCGACTTGGATATCGACGAAGTATGCTTGAAATCCGGAAAAATATTTACCGATAAAAGGAGCATCAGGCTTTCGGGCCTGATGCTTTTTTATCGGAATTTTCTTGCTATTCCCGCAGATTTTACTAAGAGTCCTTTTATGTTAAGATTATTTGTGGATTTTAACAAAATAAGAGAAGAGCAGTTTTATAGAAGCTATAAATTTGCCTTATCATCAGGGAGTAGTGAGAGAAAGATGGAACGGCTACAGCAAGCGGCCGCCAGGCTTCCGCAATGGTTGCCGGGGGTCATTTTGGCTATTGCGATTGCAGCAGCGGCAAAATTTCTGGGCGGCATTTTTCCTTTGGTCGGCGGAATATTATTTGCCATCCTGATAGGGGCTGCCCTTCGCAACACAGCAGGCATAAACCCGGTTTTTGAACAGGGGCTTACACTGACGGTTAAAAGGCTTCTCAAAGCCGCAGTCGTATTGCTCGGGGCCGGGCTGAATATTTTTGATATTTTTGAAATAGGGAGGCAATCCCTGCTCATTATTTTTGTATCTGTTTGCTCAGGCATACTTCTGACACTTTGGTTCGGGCATTTTCTGAAGCTTGGTAAGACCTTATCACTATTGATCGGGGTGGGGGCAAGCATTTGCGGAGCAACGGCCATTTCAGCTGTAAAAGGTCTCCTGGGGGCAAAGGACGATGAAACCGCATACGCCATCTCGACAATCGTTTTTTTCAACCTGATTGCCTTTTTTCTATATCCGATCATCGGTCATGTATTTCATATGAACGAGCAGGCTTTCGGAATATGGGCAGGTACGGCAGTCCATGATACCTCCTCTGCAATTGCAGTCGGATATGTTTATGGAAATGAAGCAGGGGAAGTTGCGACCACGGTCAAGCTGGGAAGGACAATATTCCTTCTGCCGCTGATACTCATCCTCCCTATCCTGATGGGAACGGCAGATAAAAGCAGCCGGGCAGGTTCTTTCAAAAAAGCCTTTCCCTGGTTCATCGTCTGGTTTCTGGCTGTCAGCATGCTCAATTCATTCGGAGCATTTCCAGCTGCAGTCCAAGATCTGCTGAGCAGCATTTCAAAGTTTGTCATTATAATGGTCATGGCGGCTGTCGGCCTGCAGACAGACCTTAAACAGTTTGCCAAACTCGGCGTAATGCCGCTGCTTACAGGACTATTTGCATCGGCTGCGGTATCGCTCATCAGCTTTGGGCTGGTCTATTGGCTGATTCTGTGATTCTAAATATAAGAAATGAAAAAATGGAGCCCTTCACTGAAGGAGCTCCATTTTTAAAAGTATGCTTATTCTTGCGATCGAAGTTTGATTTCAGCCGTTTTTATTGCCTGCCTTTTTTGGCGGTCACACATACAGCCAGTACAGGCTGCACATCCTTAAAGGATGCCTGTATTTCTTCGTAGCCTGCAGAGGCCAGATCTGCTTCAATGACTTTTGCCAGATTTTTTGTAATAAGGGTGTCAGCATCTTTCTCGCGCGGCTGTACAGTTATGGCAATTTCTCCGCCGGCCTCCGTAATTTCATAAAGCATGCCCAGGGTTTCCCTTGGTTTAGTCCAAAGGGGATAATTGTTTATTGAAACAACTTTATGATAGGTGTCCAGGTCTGATGCAATGCTGTGTATATCTCCTGTAAACAGCCTGACCCTTCCTTCATCTATCCATTCATTATTCCTCTTTTCCGCAGATGCTGCCATGTCTGGTGAGAGATCAACTCCATCGATATAGACACAGCGGAATCGGTTCATAATATATTTTATGCAATAACCGGGACCGTATCCGACTTCAAGGATGCGGTCCTTGTTCTTAATATTAAGCTTCTTGGCCGTCCAGCTGTTGATGGTCCGATTTTCGCTGTACATAATTTTGCCTGCCAGCTTGCCGAGCATTCCCTTAGGGTTTTCAAATTGTCTTGCAAGTATATTGAACATGGGGTTCACCTCTAGAAAGAATATTTATATATAAACCACATCCGGCTGCCTGTTAAACCTTTCTATCGAAAAAAAACAAAAAAACGGGGATAGTAAGAATAATTCTTCAGTAGGAGGCACGAAATGGAACAGCAAAAAACATATGTCGAGAAACACAGGATTGCAGAAAATGTATACGTTTATAGAACGGCAATTGCGAATATCGTTTTTTTAACTGGGCTGGGCCCTAAAGGGAGAGATTGGATTCTTGTCGATGCAGGCGTGCCTTTATCCGGCGGTTTCATCATCAGGTTTGCAGAGAAGATGTTCGGGAGGGAATCCAGGCCTCTTGCCGTCCTGATGACACACGCTCATTTTGATCATATAGGCGGGTTGAGGGCAATACTTTCTAAATGGGATGTTCCCGTCTATGCACACAGAGCTGAGCTTCCGTATCTGACAGGAAAAGAAACCTATCCGCCGGCAGACCCTGCTGTCGGGAGAGGATTAATGGCCCTGATATCGCCTTTATATCCCAGAAGGCCGATCGATATCGGGGAGAGCGCTAAGGAACTCCCTGAGGATGCTTCCCTGCCCGGTCTCCCGGGATGGAGGTGGATACATACCCCGGGCCATACTCCCGGGCATGTATCTTTTTTCCGGGATGACGACGGTGTTCTGCTTGCAGGCGATGCCTTTATTACTGTTAAGCAGGAGTCACTGATGGCTGTAATGAGCCAGGCTAAGGAGATACATGGGCCGCCGGCATATTTTACACCTGATTGGGACACCGCAGGACAATCGATCCGCAAGCTGGCTGCTCTTAATCCAAAAGCGGCATTAACGGGGCACGGTCAGCCATTTTATGGAAAAGAACTCACGGAAGGGCTGGAAAAGCTTACAAAAGGTCATGAAACGTTTGTGGTTCCCAAGCAGGGGAAATATGTTCATTAACACAGAACTGTTAAAAGGATGGATAGCGTGAAATATAGCGAAAAGCATTATAGAAGTGACCTTGCCCGCTATTTCCGCGATATAGAAGGACAGCTGGGGACGGTCGAGACTACGATGAAAGAGCTGGACTGCTGTATACTGACAGAGTTCGAAAAGCTGCAAAAGCTCGTAGCAGATGCCCAGAACCTGGCTTCAACCTATTATCTCCAGACCTTCCTCTCTCCGTTCAGCAAAGAGTATGCCGGCATTTCGCTTGCTGCCCAAAGGCTGTCAGAGAAAAGGCATGGAGCCCTTATTGTCGTGCAGCGGGAAGAATCGCTTGCAGCATTCCTCCATAATGGCGTCCCGGTTACGGCCAATGTCAGCCCGATTTTGATTGAAACGATCTTCTATCCGGGCAACCCGCTTCATGACGGCGGCATGCTGATTGAAAAGGATAAGATCATTTCAGCAGGCAATATCCTTCCTGTGGCGGATACGGAGCTTCAAGGCAAGAAGGTCGGAACGAGGCACCGTGCTGCCATGGGGCTGTCTGCACAGACAGACGCTTTGGTCATTGTTGTTTCTGAGGAAACCGGCCGGATTTCCTTCTCGGTGAAAGGAAAATTATACAGTATAAAAAACTGATTCCAATAGGGGTCAGTTTTTTTCAGCCCAATTTGATGGGTAATTACCATTGTACGTGCAATATTGGCTGATTATTCCATAAATATATAAGGGCTGATATCACGGAATGTACAATTCCAGATATATAGAGGGAATTTGAGGAGGGTATTTATGTTTTATCATATTAAAGAGCTTCAGTATCAGGCAAAGCCGGATCGGCCGGATCCCCTATTTGCTAAAAAGCTTCAGGAAGTATTGGGGGGGCAATTCGGTGAAATTTCTGTAGCACTTCAATATCTCTTTCAAGGCTGGAGTGTGAGAGGAAATGGAAAATATAAAGACTTGCTAATGGATACGGGCACAGAAGAACTAGCCCATATTGAAATGCTCGCAACGATGATTGCCCGTTTGCTTGATGGTGCTCCTGTTGGTGATCTGGAAGATGCAGCCAAGGATCCAATCATGGCGGCCATCCTTGGCGGAATGAATCCTCAGCATGCCATCGTCTCAGGCTTGGGGGCAATGCCGGCAGACAGTGTAGGCAACAGGTGGACAGCAGATTATATCATAGCGAGCGGAAATCTTCTCGCCGATTTCAGGGCCAACCTGAATGCGGAGTCGCAGGGACGTCTTCAGGCTGTAAGGCTGTA
The DNA here is from genome assembly GCF_040492155.1 of Cytobacillus sp. T106. Lineage (NCBI taxonomy): Bacteria > Bacillati > Bacillota > Bacilli > Caryophanales > Bacillaceae > Cytobacillus > Cytobacillus sp. T106. The sequence goes on from NZ_JBEUMK010000006.1 coordinate 59,733, forward strand.
TGAGACTACAAACGACAGAGGCGTAAAGGATATGCTGTCATTCCTGATTGCCAGGGATACGATGCACCAGAACCAATGGATAGCAGCTATTAAGGAATTAGAAGCTGCTGAAGGCGGAATCGTAGTTCCTGTTTCTTTCCCGAAAGAATTGGAAAAGCGCCAGGTCAGCTATACGCTGTTTAATTTCTCCCAAGGAAATCAGAGCGCTGAAGGCCGCTGGGCGCAGGGTGTCAGCATGGATTGCCAGGGAACCTTTAATTATGTGGAAAACCCGCAGCCGTTTGGCAAGGCGCCGAAGCTGAAGCCGGCACCTCCATATATACACGACACACCGCCGGCTGCGCTTAAAGCGAATCCAGCAAATATTCCACCAAGCATGTGCTGAAGGACACCGGAGAACCTTCGAATGCGATTAAAATAAGGCCCAATGCCTCAATATAAATAATTGTCCTTCTTAGTAAAGCAAGCTGCTTTACAAAGAAGGGCTTACATAACACTGGTATGATAGAAAGACTCTTTGCCGATCCGATTGCTGCTGCCAAATCTCCAAGAGGCCTGGAAGGGCTATTTTTGAATATTTGGCAGCTTTATAAACAAAATATTAGGACTAACTGCCTTATATCTGGTTAAATAGATATTAGGTACACATTAAAAATGTGCATATAAACCAGACAACCTGTCTATACGGACAAAGCATACGAGCATATGATACAGTAACCACTAACCACTAGTACCCATTAACACCTTCCTTTTCAGCGGGGGATCTTCCTCCGCTGCTTTTGCTTGCCCTTGAGCAGTTTCCTGGGCAGAAGGAAATCCAGACAGAAAGCGGGATGATCTTTTTGTGCGGCAGGTTTACTTTAACAGAAGGAATACATGAGCTTCAGTCACAATTCAATTTTTCCTTCGAAGGGGAAATATCACCAAGATACAATATTGCTCCAAGCCAAAATATCCTGGCAGTAGCTGCTGGAAAAGGCGGAAGGAAAGCTGCTGAATTGCGATGGGGGCTTATACCATTCTGGGCGAAAGATCCGAAAATCGGCTATAAAATGATCAATGCCCGTTCAGAAGGGATTGAAAGCAAACCAAGCTTCAGGGATGCATTCAAACAAAGGCGCTGCCTGATTCTGGCTGATGGATTTTACGAATGGAAGAAAACGGCGGATGGGAAGCAGCCTTACCGTTTCATTTTGAAGGAGGGCAAGCCTTTTGCCTTTGCCGGGCTGTGGGAAAGATGGGAAGGGCCGGATGCACCTGTTTTCTCCTGCACGATCATTACAACCGAACCAAACAGCGTAACAGAAGAAGTTCATGACCGGATGCCTGTCATCCTGAAAAGCAGTGATTATGATACATGGCTGAATCCCAGAGAAAAAGACCTTGGGAAACTCAAAGAGCTTCTTGTACCTTATCCTGCGGAGGAAATGGAATCTTATCCGGTATCAACGCTTGTGAATTCACCCAAGAATGAGCTGGCTGAGCTGATATCGCCGCTCAACAGCCAATAAAAGTGCAACTTTAAATAAATTGAGGATTGGTGAAGAGTAACAATGACGAAAGAATACATAAGAATGCTTGAAGAAAAGGTAAAGGAATATGAAGAAGTAATATCGCTGATGTCTGCACCGATCATTCCATCCATTATTCCCAGTACAATCCTTGTTCCGATAACAGGTTTGCTGGTTGCTGAAAGGTTTGAGAAAATCCGGGGGAAGATCATGCAGTATATCCAGAAAAATGAAGTGGAAACGGCTATTATCGATTTTACGGATATTACAATCGACCGGATCGAGCAGATGAGCCTGTCAGAGCTGGGCATTGAAATCGATCAGCTGACAAAGTCGGTGCGCCTCATGGGGGTTGAACCTTACTTTGTCGGACTTTCCCCGGTTCTTATCCGTGAGGTTGTTCTGACTGGCATCAATCTTCAGGCAGAAACTTTTTCTGATTTCCAGGCAGCTCTGAAATATCTGATGAAAAAAAAGGGACTTTCCTTCTCAGCATCTGATAACTGATAGAAAATGGGGGAGTAAGGATGGCTATAGTGGAGCAATTAGCAAAAAGGCAGCTTGAAGCCTATAATCGCCAGAATCTTGAAGAATTCCTTGAAGTGTATAGTGAAGATGTTGAAATCCGCAGCTTTCCTTCACAGGAACTGCTTTATGCAGGAAAAGAGGAAATGCGCAAAGTGTATAAGAGATTGTTTGAAAGCAATCCCCGCCAGAAGGCAGTCCTTTTATCCAGAATAATAAAAGGCAGCATCTGCATCGACCATGAGAGTGTGAAGGGAAGGGCAAGCGGAGAAGAAACAGAAGCAGTTGCCATGTACGAGGCGGAAGCTGGCAGGATCAAAAAGGTATGGTTTGTTTTATGATCACCTTGAAAAGCGGCGTGGAACCACGCCGCTTTTCCTGTGAAAGGCACAATAAAAGCTCCAAGCTGCAAAAATCCTTCTTGCTGGCAGAATATTCTTTTTATATAATAGATTCAATGTATTTCGATTATAGAAATAAAAAATGGGGGAATCAGCTTGGGACAGCATATGGAAGAGATTGAAGGAATATACAGTGAAGTGCATGATGCACAGACGCAGTACGGGCGTCTCCTTTGGACACAATATACTGCCGGATACGATTTCGGCCTAAAAGACCAGTACCAGAAAATAACCAGCCTTCTGAAGAATGAGAAAAGCTATGAATTGGTGAGGGAAGCACTGGAAACAGAGCAGGACCCACTGAACAAAAGAAAACTGCAGCTGGTTGACAATCTATTCAAACCTTACCATTTGTCACAGTCGCTGAATGAACTGGATGAGGAAATCCAGGGGAAAGTCAGTGACCTGTCCAAGTTGTTGAACCAGTTTCGATACACCTTTCAGGGCAAGGAGGTTTCCTCTGTTGAACTTGGCCAGGTAATGAGCCGGGATGAGGATAAGAACAGGAGAAGGGAGGCTTTCTTTGCCAAAAATCAGATCAACCAGCCCATGATTGATGCAGGATTCCTCGATCTTATCAGCCTGAGGAAAACGTATGCCAAAGAATATGGATCAGCCAATTACATAGCGCATCAGCTTGAGATGAATGAATTGGACGAAGACATCTTCAGCAATTGGCTCCCTGAGCTCCATCAGTCCCTGCCTGCCATGGAGAAGGCGAGGGCCGGATTTGCAGAGCAGTTCCTCCATGAAGACAGGATCCTGCCCTGGGATGAGCAGTATATCGATGCAAAGATTGCCCCTCTGCTGAATCAGGAAGTGGATATGTCCGATTATTTCGGGAATATCAATAAATTATTTTCTCTATTCGGGTTTGATATTAGCAGCTATAATATTACGTATGACATTTTTCCGAGAAAAAACAAATCGGAATGGGGCTATAACTTCCCGATTGAAACGGCAAAGGATTCACGGATACTGGCTAATGTGAAAAATAAATTTCATGAGTATGGTGTGCTTCTCCATGAAACAGGCCATGCCGTCCATTCCTTTCTGCTGGATCCGGAGGAATTGATATTGAATACAGGCGTGAGCGGGATCATCAGTGAAGGGATTGCCAACCTATTTCAGGGATTTCTTTACAGCCCGCAGTTTTCCGGGAGCTTTTTCAGCGGGTCTGATGGCGCGGCAGAGCAATTTTCCAGGCTGAAGGAATACCGGAAGACAAACTCGCTGCGAGCCATCAGCCGGATCTTTTTTGATCACAGCTTTTATCTCAATGAAGCCTCTTCACTGGATGACGTGTATCAGCTTTACTGGAAGAACCACAGGGAAGTGCTGCAGGAGGAGCCGTTTGGTGATGAGCCGCCATGGGCTTTCACGATTCATTACACTACCCATCCGATTTATCTTCACAATTATTTCATGGGCGATGTGACTTGTGAAATGCTTAAGGGGGTTTTTGAAAAGAAGCATGGAAATGGCCTGCTCGCAGACCCTGAAGCTTTCGGCAGCTTCCTTCTGAATGAAGTCATCAGGCCCTCAGGCAGTCTGAAGTTCGGGGAACTGTTCAAAAGGATAAGCGGGGAAGAATTTTCTTTGAAATTCATGAGATCATAATAGATTGCGCAATGCTGCGGCGCTGGCAGATCCTGCTCCGCAGCATGCTGTATTTGAAGATGCACCACGAAAAGGAGAAAAAGAAAGATGCTAAAACGCTTTTTTTCATATTATATACCTCATAAAAAACTATTTACGCTCGATTTCAGTTCGGCCGTCATAGTCGCCCTTCTGGAGCTTGCCTTCCCCCTTGCTGTACAATGGTTTATCGATAAGCTCCTGCCAAGCGGCAACTGGTCGATGATAGTTTCAGTCAGTGCAGGTCTGCTGGCTTTATATATAGCGAGCACTTTCCTGCAGTATATCGTCAATTACTGGGGCCATAAGCTGGGCATCAACATTGAAACAGATATGCGCCATCAGCTGTTCACACATGTCCAAAGGCAGTCTTTCCGATTTTTTGACAACACCAAAACAGGGCATATTATGAGCCGGATAACGAATGACCTTTTCGATATCGGCGAGCTTGCCCATCATGGGCCGGAGGATCTGTTCATTGCCATCATGACCTTTGTCGGGGCCTTCTGGATCATGCTGACCATCAATGTGAAGCTTGCTCTCGTAACGATCCTGATCGTGCCATTCCTCGTATGGCTGATCACTTTCTGCAATATCAGGATGAACAAAGCCTGGAAGCAGATGTACAGCGACATAGCTGATGTCAATGCCAGGGTAGAGGACAGTGTCTCCGGAGTCCGCGTTGTCCAGTCATTCACCAACGAAGACTTTGAAATCTCCCGCTTCTCTGTCAATAACCGGAAATTCCGTAAAGCAAAGCTTGCCGCATATAAAATCATGTCCTACAGCTCATCAGGCATTTATATGATGACAAGGATGATGGTGCTTATCGTCCTTGTTCTCGGGGCATGGCTTAGCTACCAAAACCAGCTGTCCTATGGCGAGCTCGTCGGATTCGTTCTGTATGTGAATGTCCTTTTCAAGCCGATTGATAAAATCAGTGCCCTGATGGAGCTTTATCCGAAAGGGATGGCAGGATTCAAGCGGTTCATGGAACTCCTGGATACAGAACCGGAAATAAAGGATGCTCCCGACGCTATTGAAGTGGCTTCCCTTAAGGGGAATATCGCTTTGGACAATGTTTCGTTCAGCTATGATGACAGCAAACAGGTGCTGAAAGACATCGACCTTACCATTAGGGCAGGGGAAACGGTGGCTTTTGTCGGGCCTTCAGGGGCGGGGAAAACAACCATTTGCTCGCTGATCCCGAGATTTTATGATGTGAATGGAGGAAGCATCACCATTGACGGCATGGATATCCGGGATATGACCCAATCATCCTTGCGGAAGCAGATCGGGATCGTCCAGCAGGATGTATTTCTCTTCACCGGAACTTTAAAGGAGAATATCGCTTATGGCATGCTGGATGCATCTGAGGAGCAGATCCGGTCAGCCGCCAAGCGTGCCCATCTGGAAGGATTTATCCATTCCCTGCCTGACGGGTATGAAACTCAGATCGGCGAACGGGGACTCAAATTATCCGGCGGGCAAAAGCAAAGGATTGCGATAGCAAGGATGTTCCTGAAGAATCCGCCAATCCTGATTTTGGACGAAGCCACATCGGCCCTTGATACTGAAACGGAAATGATCATTCAGAAGGCCCTTTCAGAGCTTGCACAAAATCGGACGACGCTCGTAATCGCACACCGTTTGGCAACCATCCGCAATGCAGACCGGATCGTTGTTGTGACAGAAGACGGGATTGCGGAGCAGGGAGGGCACGATGAACTGCTCGCGAAAGGCGGCATTTTCGCCGGCCTTCATCAGGTTCAGTACCAGCAGTAATCAGATCTTCATAAAAAAGAAGCAGCCAAGCGCATAGCCGGCTGCTTCTTTTTCGTTTTCTATATTATCCGCGCTTTCTTTCCTCCAAACTCTCTTTCGATTTCTGCGGCAGGCTTCGGCGGGCTGAAATAATAGCCCTGGATTTCATGGCAATCCATCCTGGACAGCATATCGGCCTGCTCTTTCGTTTCTACACCCTCAGCAATAAGATGCAGCTTTAAAAAGGAAGACATGGAAATGATGGCAGACACCATCGAATGCCCGTTTCCATTATCGCCAAGCCTGTCTATGAAAGACTTATCGATTTTAATGGTATCGATGGGAAGTTTATCAATATAGCTTAAAGAGCTGTAGCCGGTCCCAAAATCATCGAGGCTGATTTTCATTCCGTATTTTTTCAGGAACTGAAGCTTTTCTATTGTTTCCTTCTCGTTGAACATGGCAAGACTCTCAGTGATCTCGATTTCGAGAAGGGAAGGGTCGATGCCTGCCTGTTCAGTGCAGCGGGTAATGCTTTTAACCAATCCGGGATTCGAAAAAGATTTTTGTGATAGATTAATTGAAACCGGGAGCCCCATGAGTTCTGTGCTGTGCCATCGCTTCAGCTGAAAGCATGCTTCTCTCAGCACCCAAAGCTCAAGCGCGGCAATCAGTCCTGACTGTTCGGCAACCGGTATGAAAACACCCGGAGGGAGAATGCCCTTTTGTGGATGCTTCCACCTTACAAGCGCTTCAAACCCGGTTAGGCATTCTTTTAAAATATTATATTTCGGCTGGTAGTAAAGCATCAGCTCGTCACTTTCAATGGCTTTTTTCAGTTCATTCTCAATAACGATCTTTTCCAGGCTGTGCTGGTTCTGTTTTCTTTCATAGAGCGCAAAAAAAGCATGATCATTTTTGCTTACCGTCCTCTTGGCGTTTTCGGCATTCCGCAGCAATTCGGACGCTTCTTTGCCATGATCCGGAAAAATGGCAGCGCCAATCGAACACTCAAGGAAGATTTCATGATCATCCACCGTGAAGGGTTCGGCAAAGGCTCTTTCAATTAGCCCTGCTGCTTTCTCGAGGTCCAGATTTTCCCTGATCAGGAGAGCGAACTCATCGCCATTCAGCCTGCCGAACAGGGCGCTCTCGCCAAAGGCATTCTTCAGCCTTGAAGATGCCTCTCTTAGGAGCCCGTCGCCCTCCTTTATCCCAAAAACCTCCCTGATACTCCTGATGCGGCCGATTTCAATGCTGAGGATTGAGACAGGACTCCCTTCTGCAATGACCTTGTCTGCTTCATAAATGAACTTTCTGGAATTATAGTGGTCCGTCAATTCATCATGATTGACTAGATGCCGGATCCTTTCCTGGCTTTGAATGATTTCCGTTATATCCTTAGCAATTCCATATACGCCAATGACTTCTTTTTGCAGAACGATAGGAACAGCAATAATCCTTACAATAGCGGAGATTCCATCTTTCCGCTGCATAGTGACCTCAAACTCAGAAGGGATTCCCTCCTTCGCTTGCAAAAAGTAATCCAGCGTCCTGGAGATATCCTTTTCAAAGATCAATGGAATGAAAGTCATTTGAAGCAGCTCCGCTTCTGTATAGCCGGTCAGTTTTTCCGCCATTTTATTAACCGAAATAAAGCGGCCCTCCAGATTGATGGAGAATACTGAATCGGGATTGGAATCAAACAGCGAGCTGAAATGCTGCTCGCTTTTCTCAAGCCTCGTTTCGTTGACGGTGTTCCTGTATTCGCCGAACAGGTCCGGTACGATGGCGAGCGTAGTCATTGCCAGGATCTCCACTGCATATGGGAATAAGAACAGCTCATTAAAATAACCGCTCTGGATGCCAACAGCCGAAATGGCAGTCAGATACGGGATGCCGGACAGTGCCAGGCCAGCTGCCAGGCTTCCGATCAGCTCCCACCGCCTGCTACTGCTGTTTTCAGGCTCCTTGCTCAGCTGCAGGAGGAAGCGGAGGGATGAAAAGGATATCCCTAGAGTGATTAGGCCGGTCATTAAAACGAGCGGCAGATTCAAATGTAAATCATGGTGAAACAGAATAAAAACGGCAGAATAATCAGCGAGCAGTATGATACTGGTAATCATAAAGCCGGCAAGCAGATACAAACCCGTTCCCAGCTGTTTCTTGATGCCCATCTTAATGGCCAGGAAACTGCCTCCGATACAGCTGAAAAGGAAATATAGAAAATAAAAAAAGAAATCGACTGCATCGACTTTGGCATTCAAAGCAAGAACAACAAACAAGTTTGTCAGGAAAAAGGTAATGCCAATGATTGAGGCATCTCTCAGAAGATGATCTGATGTATTGCCCTTCGAATTCGAGGATTTCCTGACTGAGCGGAGTAAAAGAGAACAATTAATGATGGAAAAAATAATTCCGAGCAGAGCATAAAAATATTGCAGGTTATTAAGCGAGACCAAGATGCCCCTCCTCCAGATATAGTTACTACATTTAGGTATATTTTATTATATCAGGTAAAAGAGCGCCGGGACGATTGGCACAGGACTTTTATTGAAAATAATAGAGATGTATTCTGCAGAGCCTTCAACAGGTGGAGAAGAAGGATAGTTACAGAGAAGTAACCAACTTACTTCAAAGTGAGTACTTGTTAAAAATCAAAAAATATTCCATAATCAAAAAGATAGTGCAGCGTGCACTAGCCCATCAATTTTTAGGGGGTTTTTTTTATGAAATTAAGAGTTTCTGCAGTTCAATACCACCTGCATACTATTCGTTCATTCCAGGACTTTGCTGACCAGTGTGAACATTATATAAAAACAGCACAGGAATATGGATCAGAGTTCGTCCTGTTTCCAGAGTTTTTCACAACGCAGCTTCTGTCAATCGGGAGTGAGCAGGGAACAAGGCTGACCATCAATGAACTCCCAGGGTTTACGGATCAATACAGGGAGCTGTTTTCCCGTTTCGCAATTGAAACAGGGATGCATATCATCGGAGGCACCCATGTTGTCAGCCGAAATGGAAAATTATACAATGTGGCCCACCTGTTCTATCCGGACGGCAGGATAGGGGAGCAGGCAAAGCTCCATATTACACCGACAGAGGTACATGAATGGAATATGTCCCAGGGAGATGGCCTCAGTGTCTTTGATACAGATAAAGGGCGCATTGCGGTCCTCACTTGCTATGATATTGAGTTTCCTGAAATCGTCAGGATGGCGAAAGCGAAAGGGGCGGATGTGATTTTCTGTCCTTCCTGCACAGATGACCGCCATGGCTTCCACCGTGTCCGCTATACCAGCCATGCAAGGGCGATTGAAAACCAGGTATATGTAGTTGTGACTGGCACTGTCGGATCTCTTCCTACAGTTGACTTCATGCGCGCCAACTTCGGGCAGGCCGCAGTGCTGACGCCTAATGATATTCCGTTTCCGCCTAAGGGTATCATGGCTGAAGGCGAGCTTAATAATGACATGATCGTAACTGCTGACCTTGATTTGAGCCTGCTTTACGAAGTGAGGGAAAGAGGTTCAGTGACAACCTGGCGCGACAGGCGCAGTGACCTGTATACAGACTGGGAAAATACCGGGATAGAAGGCTGAGAGTATGGGATACGAAAGCCGTTTCTATGTTCGATATGGTGAAAAGATGCTGCAGGCGGCAGTCAGGAACTATCAAAGAAAAGATTTTCCTGAGCTGATCAGCATCCAGGCGGAATGCTTTCCGCCTCCTTTTCCAGAAGAACTGTGGTGGAACAGGGAACAGCTGGAAAACCATGTTTCTCTCTTTCCGGAAGGTGCGCTCTGCATAGAGGTTGATGGCGAGCTTGCCGGCTCAATGACAGGGCTTCTCGTGCAGTTCGACCCTTCTTCACCTTCCCACACATGGGAAGAAGTGACAGACGGAGGGTATATCCGCAATCATAACCCGAATGGAAATACTTTATATATCGTGGATATCAGCATCCGGCCAAAATACCGTAAGCTCGGCCTGGGCAAGATTCTGATGCAGGCTATGTATCATACGGTCATTGGCCTTGGGCTGGAGCGGCTGCTTGGGGGAGGGCGCATGCCGGGCTATCATAAGCATGCAGCGCTCATGAGCCCTGAAGAATATGTCCGGAAGGTTACAGCAGGAGAACTGAAGGACCCGGTCCTTTCATTTCTCCTGGGATGCGGGCGGGTCCCGATTGCTCTGGTGTCCGGTTACCTGGAGGACGGGGAGTCCTTGAATTATGCCTGCCTGATGGAATGGAGAAATCCTTTTTTACAGGAGAATAAATAACTATTTTTGGAGTGTGTCAGATGGAGTATATCCGCATTACAAGTATTGAAGATCCATTATTTGTCAAGATGCATAATTTAATGAAGGACGTTTTCCCTCCGGAAGAGGTGCTGGAATATGAATTGTGGAAAGAACCGCTCGAGGATCCCGGCATCAGGGTGTTTATTGCCCTTGAAGACGGCGAAGCCGTAGGCGCAACAGAATACCGCTATTATCCTGACTGGAATATCGCCATGACCGATTTTACCATCATCGGCAAGCCGGGCCTGAGCATCGGGCGCTTTCTTGCAGTTAACAGGCAGAAAGACCTTGAAGGGCTTGCAAGGGAAAATGGCAAAGAGCTTTTTGGGATGTTTGCAGAAATTTATGACCCTTATCAGGCCGGCAGCCATGAGTTTGGCGGAGTGAAGGCGATGAATCCGTTTGTCCGCCGGGAAGTGCTCTCACATCTGGGCTACAGACGTCTGAGTTTTGAATATGTACACCCATCATGGAAGAATGACGGTGAAGCGGTGAAAGGTCTTGATCTATGCTTCATGCCGGCAAATGAAGAAACGCAGGAAATACCCGCAGCCCTTGCTGCAGATTTTCTTGAAACTTATTACAGCGTCCTTTCCAACAAGCCTGCCGAATGGCTCGCAATGGTTGAAGGATTGAAGAATAAAGAAACAATCGAACTGCTGCCATTGTAAAAGCAGCACTAAAAAATAGAGAAAGCCCGCGGCAGCGGGCTTTTTTTTCAATTGCGGGTGACAGGCACCTATACCACTCCTATACCACTTCCAAGAAGATTTCTGCACTTACCTTAACATCCATTTTCAATCAGATATTAGGTTTCGTCAGCTGTTCTGAGCCATTCGGAGCAATTCATGGGCACGTTCACCTGCAAGTTCGGCGAGCACTTCCCAGATCTCATCACGGAGCAGATCCAGTTCTATGATTTTCTTCGCAAGTTCGGCTGCTTCTCTTTCCATCCATTTCCCCTCCGGTTCAACTTTTGTCCAGACCCTTTTCTCTTTGCAGTTTCTTATATTCTCCCTCAAGTTCTGTCAGCGTCAATGATTTTACATAAGAATCGAGCAAACCGCCTTTAACGAGCAACTGAATGAAATACTTCTTCTTTTTCTCAACTGCCTCGCGAAGAAATGGCACCGGCCCTCATCCTTTCTTTCGTTTTTTATAGTGTAGAAAAAAACATGAGAAATTTCATTTGCTTTGTAAGAAAATCTTCCTGTTTTTTCATAAAAGGGTTAATTAATGTCAGATTTTCTTACATAACTCTGTGAAAATCTGTTTCTGCATATATATAATGGAACAAAGATAAAGCCATCGGGGTGAGTGTATGAAAGAAGAACCTTCGTACAAGAACAGAAAAGTCATTTCCATTGGGGTGGTAAGCGAGCTGACAGGATTGAGTGAAAGGCAGATTAGATATTATGAAGAAAGAAGCCTCATTTTTCCCGAAAGAACTGAAAAGGGGAGCAGGAAATATTCCTTCTCAGATGTTGAACAGCTCATTGATATTGCCAACAAAAGAGAAGAAGGGGTCAGAACAGACGAAATCAGGAGCGATTATCTGAAAAAAAATAATACCAAAGATGAGAAACTCCGCGAGCAGATGCTAAAAGGGCAGATTAATGCCCGCTTTGGGATCCGGAGGAAATAATAGTTATTCACTGAATTTTATAAATTTTTCCGCCTTTGAAAGATATACTGGCCTAAGAGAATACAACATGATTTCATCCAAATGGCGTCCCATCCACACATCCTGCCTATGCTTCAAAGTGTTACCGTGAGAAAGACCATTGGGCTTGTGAAAAATAATGAAAAGAGTTCTCCTCTATGGAGGGCTTTTTTGATCCTGTATAAATTAAAGGGCCAAATATGCCATGCAAAAAGGACCCCCGCTCAAAACTGGAGCGGGGGTCCCGGGCATTTAGTAGTCTGATAAAATGATATGCTAGTCTCCAACAACCTCGAATTGAGTTACCTTTGGAATGACAGAGGCGAGCTCCTGGTCTGGGTATTTCTTTTCAAGATCATGGATTTCCTTGAATTGGGCGCTTTTTACCCAATTTAAATAGCTTTCCTTTGTATCCCATTCCATATGGACGGTAATGTCCCCTGGTCGTTTGCTGTTCTGGAGCAGAAGGAATTTTTTGAAGCCTTCGGACTGATCTACTTTCCGTGAGCGGTTATGGTAGATTTCTATTACCTCTGCAGCCTTTTCAGCCGGCACGGTAAAGGTAGAATGGACAATATACATAGTAAGCACTCCAACACTTTTTTGTCTATCATAACATGGAGGAGTCCTGCTTACAATGAAGCAGCAAAGCATCTTTCACCTTCTGCACTGCTCAAAAATGATAGAACAGGGAAAAGGCGTTATAATATAAATAATAAATATATCGCAAGTGAGGTATTCCATGTCTTTTATTAATGGCGGGCTTGTCATGCTTTCCGAAATGCTGGGAAAGCTGCCTCCTTCAGAGAAAAAAATAGCATCCTTCATCCTGGAAAATCCAAAGGAAGCGATCGCATTGACAGCCAGTGAACTGGGCAAGCGGAGCTCCACAAGCAGTGCGGCCGTAATCAGGCTCTGCAAATCACTTGGGCTGAAAGGCTACCAGGAATTGAAGCTTAGGATTGCCGGTGATCTGCAAAAAACTGACCACCCCGGATTCCGTGATATTGAACCGAATGAATCACAGCATTCCATCATTGAGAAAATGTCGAGCAACAGCATCCAGACAATCAGGGAAACTGCCGATCTGCTGAGCGCAGAAGAGCTTTCCAAAGCTGTCGAAGCCATCCAGAAGGCGGAAACAGTGCATTTCTTTGGGGTAGGCGCCTCCAGCATCATCGCCCAGGACGCCCAGCAGAAATTCCTTCGCATCAATAAGCATGCTACAGCCTTTGCTGATATCCATATGACTGCTACACTGGTCGCGAATGTTAAGCCGGATGATGTGGTTTTCGGGATATCTTTTTCAGGCAAGACATTTGAGGTCGCCAAGATACTTGAGCTTGCCAATAAGCGGGGCGCTGTAACAATCTCTCTTACAAAGTACGGAAGCTCCCTCGTTTCAGATCAAGCGGATATCAGGCTGTTCACATCTTCCACAAAAGAGCCAACATTCAGGAGCGGTGCAACTTCCTCGAGGATCGCACAGCTTCATGTTATTGATATTCTTTTCATGTGCGCCGCTTCCAGACAGTATGATGAAAGCGTTGCCTATCTTGATGAAACGAGGAGTGCCATTGATTTTCTGCGCGAGAATGTTAAGTCGAAGCATTTGAAGTGAAAAGAACCGGACCAGATTCCGGTTCTTTTTTTTCAAACAAGGGGAGTAAATCAAGCCATTTTTCGGAAAACAGTCTGCTCTTATTTTCTTAAAAAATACGCGGCAGCCAGTAATAGACTGCCAACACGATGATAAATAGGCTGATTAAGTTCAGCCAAAAACCGCTTTTGATCATATCATTAATTTTGATATAATCAGAACCGAAAACAATAGCGTTGGGTGCTGTGGAGATCGGCAGCATAAATGCACAAGAAGAAGCGAGTGCGGCCGCTGCCATTAATCCATATGGCTCGATTCCAATGCCATAAGCCATTCCGACTGTTATTGGGATAACCATATTTGATACTGCAGTATTCGACATAATTTCAGTCAGAAATAAAATGATCGCTGAGAGGGTCAGTACTATGAAAAAATAGGGATAACCGATTAAGGTTTCCAGTTGAGTCCCTATCCAGTTTGTCAGTTTTGATTCTGTAAAGGCGGCTGCCAGGGAAAGCCCGCCTCCAAATAGCAAAAGCAGCCCCCAAGGCAGTTTTGAGGCATCTTCCCATTCAAGCATCCTTTCTTTTTTGATCTTTGCGGGGATAAAAAACAGCAGGAGTGCTCCAAAGATACCAATCATAGAGTCATTGATAGTCTCGGGAAGCAGACCCCCAAGAACCCACAGCAGGCCGGTAAGGAAAAACACACCGGCAACCATCTTTTCTTCATAAGTAACAGGACCCAGCTCCTGAAGTTCTTTTTTTATGTATTGCTGATTGTCACCAATGCTGACTTTGACTGGAAACTGAACTCTGGTGATATACAAGTAGGTCAAAATAAGAAGAATCACTGTAAGTGGCAGTGCGAATATCAGCCAATCTGAGAATGTTATAGTTCTGCCAAGCATTTCTGCAGAAATGGCTGCGAATGCAGCATTTGGTATTGACCCTACCAGTGTTGCCAGCCCGCCAATCGTGGCTGAATATGCGACTGACAGCATAATGCTTTTGCTGAAAAAATCAAAGCTCTTGTTATCCAGTACAGTGTCTGCTTTTATTTGTTTCGTCAGAGCGAGTGCTATAGGGAACATCATGAGTGCTGTTGCTGTGTTGTTGATCCACATGGATAAAAGTGAAGTAGCCAGCATGACTCCAAGGATAATACGGTTTGAGCTTGTTCCGATAACACTAAGAATTGTTAAGGCGATTCTTTTGTGTAGATTCCACTTTTCGATAGCGATGGCTATTATAAAACCCCCCATATACATAAAGACTATCGGATTGCCGTATGCGGAAGCGGCTTTTCCGCTATCAAGCCCTCCGGATATCGGGAGGAGGATCAGCGGGAGAAGAGAAGTGGCAGGTATCGGAAGAGTCTCAGTAATCCACCATATGGAGATCCAGGCTGTTGAAGCCAGTACTGCTTTTGGTTGAGGATCCATATCCATAAAAAACATAATAGCTGCAAAACTTAAAGGTCCAAGAATCAGACCAATAATTTTTGCCTTTGAATAAGTATTTTTCTTTTCGGTTTGCATGTGTGCCTCCTTTAATGTCTGTGTTTTTCGATGGAATATTATGTAATGGATAGAAAATATCTACCCTGCAACACCGACAAGGTAAACCGCTTTCAAGATTTTGGGCTGCGTATTTCTGGATGAATCTTTTGCCGCTTCCCAGCCGCCCTAGTAAAATATAAGAATCAAAGCCATATATGGCGGTTAAGGAAGGTAATGGTATGAAAGGCTCCAGATATGAAAATTATGATGGTGTGAAAAACGAACATGGGTTCAGGGATATGCTGCGCTGGTCGAGGGAGAGGCGGAGGAATAAGAAAGATCTTAATGTGCAGATAGCTCAGGCTGAAGAGAAGGAAGCAGAGAAGCTTAAGAAAAACCGGGAGTCCATGTCAGTGACTTGGATAGGGCATTCGACCTTTCTTATACAGATTGGCGGATTGAATATGATGACTGACCCTGTGTGGGCTTTAAGGATGGGGGTGCAAAAGAGACTGACGGAGCCTGGACTGCCAATCACTTCCCTTCCCCCCATTGATTTGGTCCTGATTTCGCATGGCCATTATGATCATCTTGACTTTCCTTCAATCAAAAATCTTGGGGGAGATCCGGCTTTCTATGTGCCGGCAGGCTTGAAGGGAGTTTTTACAAAGAGGGGCTATAAGAATATCCACGAGGCAGACTGGTGGGACAGTTTTGAAGCGGGCACCCTTAAGCTTACCTTTGTCCCTGCCCAGCATTGGACAAGGCGGGGCCTGAATGACACCAATACTTCCCATTGGGGAGGCTGGATCATAGAGAATCCTGAAGATGAACAATCAGTTTATTTTGCAGGGGATACGGGCTATTTCAGGGGATTCAAGGAGATAGCGGAAAAGCACAAGCTAGATATTGTCCTGATGCCGATTGGAGCGTATGAACCCGAATGGTTTATGTCTGTTTCCCATATCAATCCCGAGGATGCAATAAAAGCCTTTCTGGAGCTTAAAGGAGAGCGGTTCATTCCCATGCATTATGGTGCATACCGCCTTGCAGATGATACAGGGCCTGAAGCCTTGGAGAGGCTGGAAAAAGAATGGGACAGGCTTGCATTGCCCAAGGAACAGCTAAAGGTCCTGAAGCTCGGCGGGACATTCTGGCCTGGAGGGCAATTGTAAAGTTTATGCTAAGATTGGCTGTCAGAGCTTCTTCCCGGTGCAGAAAATATATAGGATAAAAAAGAGCGGGGAAGTCTATCATTGGATAGACATGCCATTTTTTTATTATAATAAAATAGACATAATTCGAGAGAGGACTGAGCCGCGTTGCAAAACAGAGAAGAAAGTCCAGAAATTAAACTGATTGCATTGGACATGGACGGAACATTATTGAATGAAAAAGGCGAAGTATCGGATGGGAACCGTAAAGCTATAAAGGAAGCCATTGAAGCAGGCATCAAAGTGGTGTTAAGCACTGGCAGGACAAGGCTTACCTGCAGGGATCACGCAGATTCTCTGAAGCTTGACTCCTATCTTGTGACAATCAACGGAGGGGAGATATGGGGACCGGACGGGAGCCTTGTGGAAAGGAATCCGGTTTCTGCAGAGCTGATCAGCTGGATGTGGGATTTGTCAAAAGAGCATAAAGCCGGCTTCTGGGCAGTTAACAGCGAGAAGGTGTTCCGAGATGAGATGCCGGAAGATCTGCTGTCAAACGAATGGCTGAAGTTCGGTTTTAACATCGAGGACGATGCCGCAAGGGAAACGGTTCTGCAGACATTGGCAGAACGGGGAGAGCTGGAAATAACGAACAGCGCCCTGACCAATATCGAAGTCAATGCACTGGGAGTCAATAAGGCTAATGGCATTAAGAGGGTCTGCGAACTTCTTGGCTTAACGATGGATCAGGTGATGGCTGTCGGGGATAGCCTGAATGATATTTCAATGATCAGGGAATGCGGCTGGGGTGTGGCGATGGGAAATGCCCAGGAGACAGTAAAGGAAGCAGCCGACGCAGTGACCGCTGCCAACACTGAAGATGGAGTAGCAGCAGCTATCAGAAAGTTTGCCCTCAAAAAGCAGCTAAGCTAGTTGAATTGAAAAATAAGGCACTCTTTATGTTCAAAAAATGCCCGGGATATCTGAGGCGGCCACAATATGTGGTATCGTTCAGTTTCCTGGGCATTTTTTTGTTATTCAGCTTTTTTTATATCCGTATAAAGTGAAATTTCCACATTTCCTTTTACAGCCCTTGAAATCATACAGGATCCCTCCGCTTTTTGGGCAAGCCGTTCGGCAAGCTGGAGGTCCCGGTCTGACGCGTCCGATTTCAAAATAATCTGTGGGCGGTGGATAATTTCTTTATAGGTTATGACTCCGTTAGTAACATCGACTATTCCTGTCGATTCTATCGTTAAGTCCTCTTTTTCGAGCCTGCTTCTCTCCATCATGGCAGCCAGTGTAATGATATAGCATGTCGCGGCTGCACCGAGGAGCATTTCATCCGGATTAGTGCCGACGCCAGGCCCGTCCATTTCCGGCGGGATGGATATTTTCGTAGAGAGCCCCTTTGTTTCCAGTGTTCCAGAATCATTGCGCAATCCTGGCCAGTGGGCTTTTAGTTCAAATCGGTGTTCCGCCATTATGCATCCTCCTGACAATAAAAGAGACCATATCAGCCTCCAATATGGGACATTTCAACTTTTTTCCGGGAAGTGCCGCTGCTTTTCAGCTCATCCCTCGTCTCTGAATACCGGTCATCCCTGGCATTCCAGATACCAGTGATGATGCTTTCAAGTTCATCATCGGTTTTTCCTGCACGGAGCGGCTCTTTGAGGTTATGCCCGGCAGAAGAAAACAGGCATGTATACAGTTTGCCTTCAGCAGAAAGCCTTGCTCTGTTGCATGATGAGCAAAAAGCATCAGTGACGGAAGAAATAATCCCAAATTCAGATTCTGAGCCTTCATATACATATCTTTTTGCAACTTCCCCCGGATAATTCGGCGGGGCAGGCTGGAAGGGCAAGACTTCCGCTATATCGCGGAGGATATCTTTCTTTGTATAAACGGTATCCATATTCCACTGGTTTGTGTTCCCGACATCCATGAATTCAATGAATCTAAGAGCATGGCCTTTTTCTTTGAAAAATTTGGCCATTGGGATAACATGATGATCATTTACGCCTTTCTGGACAACCATGTTAATTTTTACTTTCAAGCCGGCTTCAGCTGCTGCGTCAATTCCTTTCAGCACTTGATCAACTTTGATTCCGCGGCCGTTTATTTTTCCGAACAGCTCATCATCCAGTGAATCGAGGCTGATGGAAACCCTGCGCAATCCTGCAGATTTCAGTTCTTTTGCATAGCGGGGCAGCAGTATTCCATTAGTGGTCATGGCTATATCATCAACCCCGGGGATGCTGGACAATTTCTCAACAAGCTGGGGGAGATCTTTGCGCATTAAAGGCTCACCCCCGGTGAGCCTGAATTTTTGGATTCCAAATGCCTTCGCAAAAACGGACGCAAGCTTCTCTATTTCCTCAAACGAAAGGAGCTGGTCCTTCGGCAGGAAGGCATATCCGGGGCCAAAAATTTCCGCCGGCATGCAGTAGGTGCAGCGCAGATTGCATTTATCGGTAACGGAGATGCGCAGATCCCGCAGATTTCTGTCTAGTTTATCTATGAGCATGGGATGGCCTCCTTTAAATTTAAATTTCTGTTATCCGTTCCGGGCAGGAGTATACATTAAAGGAATTTCCCCTGATAAATCCTGCTGCAGTAATGTTCAAATCTTCCGCAAGATCAATCGCAAGGCCGGTCGGGGCAGACTTGGACAATAAGATGCCGACCCCGATTTTGGCGGCCTTCAGAAGCACTTCAGAGGAAATCCTTCCGCTGAACGCAATCGCTTTATCCCGTACAGGTATCTTATTTATTATACAGTATCCCAGAATTTTATCTAAAGCATTATGCCTGCCAATATCTGTACGGCTGATGATCATCCTGTCGCCATGGAATAAAGCTGCATTGTGGACACCGCCGGTCTGCCGGAAATCAACACTGGCTTCCTGCAGCTGCTTCATCGCTGATAGGCATTCTTGGGCTGTTAATGAAGCTGTTGAAGTGGAGGTCTTTGCTGTCTTCACATCACTGAGGAGATAAAACTGCCGGCTTTTGCCGCAGCAGGAGCCGATGAATCTTTTGGAATGGGCTGGTTTTAAGGCTGGAGTGTAACTGCTTACCTCGGCATAAGCGAAGCCCTTGCTGCTGTCTACCTGGAGACTTGTCAGCTCTCTGCTGCTGCGGATGACTCCTTCAGAAGCAAGGAATCCGACCGCAAGCTCTTCCAGTCCGTCCGGGGAACAAACCATTGTAGCGAATTCCTCGCCATTTATAAAGATGGTGAGAGGGAATTCCTCTGCTATCAGGTCTGCACCCTCTTTAAGCTTTCCATCCTGAAATTGGACTATTTTTCTTTCTTTGCTTATATTCATTCTTTTCACCCGTTCTCTTGAATTACCACAAATATTAGCACATATATGAGAGAAAGCAAGAATTTAAGCCGTGGTATATTGATGCTGTTTATCCAGCGCCGAATACAGGGCATCGCCTTGCCCATTCTCTAAAAACCATCTAAATATTATGACTATTCCGTTTGGAGGGAAGCTTTTAAGGGAATATAGCAATGCTTGTTATGAAAGGGTTTTCTAATTAGAGGAGGGAGATGGAGTGATGGAAAAAACCAAAAACAGGTGGCTGATCGCGGCCTCGGCAGTGGGAATCCATATATCGATCGGGTCTGTATATGCCTGGAGTGTCTTCACCAAGCCGATTGTCAGCGAGTTTGGCTGGGATTTGACAGAGGTCAGCTTTACTTTCAGCCTGGCAATTTTATTCCTGGGCCTATCAGCTGCATTCCTGGGCCACTTTGTAGAAAGATATGGTCCGCGCAAAGCGGGGATATTGGCTGCCGTTTTTTTCGGCGCAGGAATAACCGGATCAGGGCTTGCCATCCAAATGGAATCTTTAATGCTATTATACATCTTTTATGGAGTACTTGGAGGCATTGGTCTGGGTGTGGGCTATATTGCTCCTGTTTCAACTCTCGTAAAGTGGTTCCCTGACCGCCGCGGACTTGCGACGGGGCTTGCTATCATGGGATTCGGTTTTGCTGCCCTTATCAGCAGCCCGATCATGCAGAGCCTCATCAATTCCGTGGGCATTGCAAGCACCTTCTATATCCTTGGGATCTCCTACTTTATTATTATGATCGCTGCCTCTCTCTATTTGGCTCCTCCAAAAGAAGGCTGGGTGCCGAAAGGGTTTGAAGGAAAAGGGGATGGCAAGGGTGGGGGAAGGGAAGATTTATCGCAGCTCACAGCCAATGAGGCAGTGAAAACGAAAAGATTCTACTTTCTCTGGATCATGCTTTTCATCAATGTCACCTGCGGCATAGCCATTATTTCTGCTGCTTCTCCTCTCGCACAGGAAAGCATCGGACTTACAGCAGCAGCGGCAGCAGCCCTTGTCGGTGTTCTGGGCGCTTTTAATGGATTAGGAAGGATCGGGTGGGCTTCGATCTCTGATTATATCGGCAGGCCCAATACCTATACGCTCTTTTTCCTGATCCAGATCATTGCTTTTCCGCTTGTCACCATGGTTGATAATCCGCTGCTGTTTCAGATCATCCTTGCCATCATATACACATGCTATGGCGGAGGCTTTGCCTCCATCCCGGCATACATCGGGGATTTGTTTGGGACAAAACAGCTGGGCGCCATCCACGGATATATTTTAACAGCGTGGGCTGCGGCCGGCCTGGCCGGACCGATGTTCGCTTCTTGGGTAAGGGAAACGACAGGGAGCTATTCTCAAAGCCTCTATGTTTTCACAGGACTCTTTGCCGTTGCACTTACTGTTTCATTATTGATCCGCCTTGATATTAAAAGGCTCAGAGAGAAGAAAGCAGATAAAAAGTCAGTAGCCGTCTAGTTATAAAAAGGGCGTTTTGCGGAAGACAGGCTGGCCGCCATAACAGTTGATCGCTGTGTATGGCGGCTATTTGACGTTTGCTGAAACAAAAACAGCATGCTTTTCAAAAGGGGAAATAATCTTGTTGCCGGCATAACCTTTGGCAAAGAACCGATTGTGAACCAGCAAAAAAGCCGATGTTTTCTATTCATCGGCTTAATAAATGCTGTTAGTGGAGGGCCTTTGGTAGCGCCGTCCAATTTGCCTGTGAGATTCCTGGATACGAAGATACCATTTCTGGACAGTCAGCCTGCCAATCACCCTACAGCAGAATTGCCGGCAAAAAAGACTAACCGCCTGGTTCAGACTCTCTCCCCGTTGATATAAGTTTCCTCAACGGAGGAACGCAAGTCAAATGGATCCCCGCTCCAGATGACAAAGTCGGCGTCCTTGCCAGGTTCGAGCGATCCGACACGATCCTCGACTCCGAGATGCCTTGCCGCATTAATCGTAATCGCTTCTAGTGCCTGCTCTTCACTCAGGCCGTTTTTGACAGCCAGAATGGCGCTGGTCATCAGGTGCTCGATTCCTACGACAGGGTGGTCAGTGGTAAGGGAGAATGCTATTCCCTCTTCTGCAAGGGCAGGAAGTGTATGCCAGCCTTTATCCGCAAGCTCAACTTTGGATCGGGAGGACATGGTCGGGCCAACGGAAACCCGGACATCATGTTTGGCAATGAATGGGGCAATCAGGTGGCCTTCTGTGCAATGCTCGATGGTCAGGTCAAAGCCGAATTCCCTTTTAAGCCTTAAGATGGTAATAATGTCATCGGCCCGGTGCGCATGGACGCGAAGCGGGATTTCTTTATTAAGCACCTTAGCAATGTTCTCAAGTTCTAGTTTCCTGTCTGCTTTTCCGGCTTTGCGGTTTTCGATGTAGCTTTGTGCCTCAATGAATTTTTCGCGCAGAATCGCGGCCACTCCCATCCTGGTAGTCGGCATGATGCCTTTTCCGCCATGGAATCTTTTCGGGTTTTCTCCGGTTGCCGCTTTCAGGCCGGAAGGGTTTCTGATAACCATATCATCAATGATTTGCCCGGCAGTTTTCAGGACGATCATCTCTCCGCCAATGACATTGGCGCTGCCCGGCATTACCTGAACCGTAGTGATCCCAAAGCGCCTTGCATCCTCAAAGCCTTTCTCCATCGGGTTGATCCCATCGATGGCTCTTACCTGGGCAGTGGCAGCAGCACTTGTTTCATTGAAATCCTGCCCCTCTTTACCCACACCTTCTTCATGCACCCCCAGATGAGTATGTACGTCAATCAAACCTGGAGTGACAATTTTGCCTGCTGCATCAATGACTGTATATTCTTCCCCGATTTCAAGATCTTCTCCTAATCTTTGAATTTTCCCGTCCTGAATAAGAAGATTGGCATTTTCATATTTTTTCCCTGTTCCATCAAAAATTTTTGCGTTTGTAATCGCTAACATGATTTTTTCGCTCCTTTTTTAATAAAAAATGTTGATTTCTGAAAATTCTTTTTCTATAATTACCCTTAATTCCTTTTTTCGATAATAAAATATTTTTTAAATATTGTAAATGGTACATATATTGAATTTGCATTTCCGTTTTTCTTACTTATATTAAAATCTCATACCGAAAGGAGGTAATTTATGAAATACGAAATTGATGAGCTGGACAGGGGTATTATCAAGCTGCTCTCCAAAGACGGAAGAATGTCATTTACAGAGATCGCCGGCAAAATGAATGTGACCGAAAAAACAGTCAGGCTGCGCTATAAGAATCTGATTGACAATCACATCCTTGAAGTGGTCGGGGTAGTGAACCCAATCGCCCTTGGATTAAAGGCAGGCGCGATCATTCAGCTGAAAGTTAGGCCGCAGAGCATACATAAAGTGATTGACGAACTGAAAACCTTCCGGGAAATCAGGTATGTTACCTTGACATCCGGACAATATTCGCTTCTAGTCCAGATTGCGGTGCCGAGCCAGGATGAGATAACAGATCTGCTGCTCAGGCTGAATGGCCTGGAGGATATCACAGAAGTGAACAGCATTGTCCAGCTTGAAGTGTTTAAAAATACCTTTGAATTCATTTGAAAGCCAAATAGATTAGGAGAGATATTATGCTGGAGATTTTAAAAAAGTTGACGTCACTATCCGGTCCATGCGGGTACGAGCATTCTGTGTCCTATTTTTTAAAAGAATACCTTGAAGATAAAACGGATTCCGTCACCATTGATCCGATCGGCAATGTGATTGCCAGGAAAAAAGGGGACAAACCGGGTCCAACAATTGTTTTGACAGCCCATATCGATGAAGTGGGATTCATCGTCAAAAAAATTGAACAAAACGGCCTTCTCCGCTTCGAGAAGCTTGGCGGCAATGATGACCGCATCATGCTTGCCCAGCCTGTCCGGGTGATGGGAAGCAAAGGGGAAGTGAGCGGTGTGATCGGCACGATTTCTGCTCACTATGCAAAATTTGACGACCCTGGGAAGGTAAGGAAGCATACGCAGATGTACATTGACATTGGCGCTTCTTCACCTGAGGAAGCAGCAGAAATGGGAGTCGGGATCGGCACACCGGTAACCTGGGGAACAGAATTCCAGGTGTTTGGGCCGGAAAAAAAGCAGCGGGTGCGCTCCAAGGCACTGGATGACAGGGCAGGCTGCGCTGTATTGCTTGAATCTCTGGAAGAGGTCAAGGATGGTTCCTTTGCCGGTGAGCTTATTTTCCTTTTTGCTGTCCAGGAGGAAGTCGGGCTCAGGGGGGCAAAAACAGCTTCTGAGCATCTGCAGGCTGACGCGGCTATAGCAGTTGATACTACCGCAGTCAGTGATACGCCGGAAGAAACAATGGATGGAAGCCTCGGACTTGGAAGAGGCACTGGCATCAAGGTCATGGATTTCAGCCTGATTGTACATAAGACGGTGAAAGACCTGTTAGTAAGACTGGCTGAAGAAAACAAGATTCCGTACCAGCTTGAAGTATTTCCGGGCATAGGAACAGATGGAGGAGCGGTCAATTATGCCAATAAGGGAATCCCGACTGGCGTCCTTTCCATTCCATCCCGCTATGCACACTCACCTGTTGAGGTTGCAGATATCGGCGACCTGATTGCAACTAAAGATCTTGTCACAGCATTTATCAGGAATCTGACTGAAGATCAGACCTTCCCTTTTTAAGAGGGAAGGCTGACTTGCCTAAAACCCAGTTTAAAAAGACTGAAAAATTAAAATAATGAATGATTATTCATTTAGGAGGATATTTAATGAAAATATTTATCTCGGCAGACATGGAAGGCATCTCAGGAGTAGCGACAAACCAGCAGCTAAAAACAAACTCAGAATACCAGCGGTTCAGGAAGCTTATGACAGCCGATGTGAACGCAGCAATTGAAGGAGCTTTCAATGGAGGGGCAGAGGAAGTGGTCGTGGCGGACGGCCATGGCAATATGTCTAATATCATTATTGAAGAAATGGATCCGCGTGCCCGCCTTGTTTCAGGGAACAACCGGGTCATGTGCCAGCTGGAAGGCCTGGATGGGACGTTCAGCGGAATCATGTTCGTCGGCCACCATGGCAGGGAAGGCGGTTCTGATCTGACAGTCATTTCTCATACACTTGCAGGCATTTGTGTGAACGAAATGAAAATCAACGGAAAAATTGTCGGTGAAACAGAAATGAACACAATGGTGGCAGGAGCATTCGGCGTCCCGGCAATCTTTGTTTCCGGTGATGACGCTTATGTAAAAGAAGTGCAGGAAACACTTCCACATGTAGAAGGGGCCGTGACGAAGAGGGCTGTTGACAGGTTCGCGGCCGAACTGATACATCCTGAGAAAGCAAGAGAAGAAATCAGGGCCAAGGCTGAGGCAGCCGTTAAAAAGGCAAAGGACCAGCAGGCCGTCGAGACGGAAGGGCCGGTAACATTTGAAATCGAAATGAAGGGGCCGCAGCAGGCTAAAATGACAACAACCCTCCCGACAGTTGAATTGATAGGGCCAAAAAGAATCAAGTTTACTTGCGATGATATGGTCACTGCCTATAAGCATATGTGGGGCTGCGTCATCATAGCAATGACTGCTACCAATGGAGTCCTGGGCCAGGTAAATGCGTAAAAAGAAAAAGGAGCTCTACTGCTCCTTCAATGCTGTGGAGGTGAGCAAATGTACATAGTCAAACGATTCCTCATCATGCTCTTAACGATTTGGGTAATCGCTACACTGACATTCGTCATAATGAAATTCATACCCGGGGATCCATTTGCTTCAGACGGCGATGTGCTGCCTGAGGAAGTTCTCCAGAATATCAGGGCCAAATACAATTTGGATGAACCGCTGCCTGTACAATATGCTCTGTTTATGAAAAATCTTGCGATAGGTGACCTTGGACCGTCCATCCAGTCGGAAACGAGGAGCGTCAATTCAATCATCGCAGAAGGAGCGCCGGCTTCAGCACTCCTGGGTATTCAGTCCATCACAATCGCTTTGATATTCGGGCTGTCGCTTGGGATCATAGCGGCACTGAATCATAATAGGTTCATTGATTATGCGAGCATGATGGTTGCCATCATCGGCATCTCTGTCCCAAGCTTCATCCTGGCGCCGCTCCTGATTAAATATTTTGCGGTGGATTGGAGGCTGCTGCCTGTTGCTTCATGGGGAACATGGCAGCATACAATCCTCCCGTCACTCGCACTGGCTGCGACCCCGCTTGCAGTCATCGCAAGATTCATGCGTTCGAGCATGCTTGAGGTCATGAACCAGAACTATATAAAGACCGCCAATGCAAAGGGGCTTTCCACGTTCCAGCTTGTACTTAAGCACGGTATCCGGAATGCCATCATGCCGGTCGTTTCCTTTATCGGCCCACTATTTGTTGCGCTGATCACCGGTACCTTTGTTATTGAAAAAATCTTTGCCATACCTGGAATCGGCCGCTATTTCGTTGACAGTATCTTCAACAGGGATTATCCCGTTATCCTGGGGACAACGATTTTCTTCAGCGCCATTCTTGTCATCACCCTGTTTTTAATTGATATTTCCTACAGGCTGATCGACCCACGAATAAAACTATCGAGCGGAGGGGAATAAACATGCAGCCGAAACAATCAGAAGAGCTCCTGTTCAGGCCTGTATCGCCCGATAAAAAGAGCCATGATGAAATCCAGAGGCCGTCCTTGAGCGTCTGGAAGGAAACGGCACTGAATATTGTAAGAAATAAATTGGCATTGCTTGGCTTCAGCCTCCTTTTGGTGATCATCCTCCTTGCGGCTTTCGGACCATCATTTGTCCCGTACAGCCCTTCTGACCAGGATCTGACTAAAGGCAATCTTGCCCCATCTTCAGAGCATTGGTTCGGGACAGATGATCTGGGGAGGGATATGTGGACGCGTACCTGGTACGGAGCAAGGGTGTCCTTGACTATCGGTTTTGCCGCAGCCATCATCGACCTGATCCTCGGTGTAGCGGTAGGCGGGATCAGCGGCTATATGGCCGGGAGAGGGAAGTTCGGAGACCGGGTGGACAGCCTGCTTATGAGGCTTGTTGAGATTCTTTACGGCATCCCTTATCTGCTCGTCGTCATCCTGCTTATGGTCATCATGGAACCTGGCGTCACAACCATTATCATTGCCCTGTCTGTCACAGGCTGGGTCGGGATGGCCAGGATCATCAGGGGTCAGATCCTTCAGCTGAAGTCACAGGAATATGTCATGGCAGCAGAAAAATTGGGGACCTCCCACGGGAAAATCATCATGCGCCATCTGCTGCCAAATACGATGGGCATCATAATCGTCAATCTGACATTTACAATCCCGCAGGCCATCTTTGCCGAATCTTTTCTCAGCTTCCTTGGATTGGGTGTTCAAGCCCCATTTGCAAGCTGGGGGACGATGGCCAATGATGCATTGGGTGTCATCCTGAGCGGACAATGGTGGAGGCTGTTTTTCCCGGGGCTGATGATTTCCCTGACAATGTTTGCATTCAATGCATTCGGTGACGGACTTCAGGACGCGCTGGATCCAAGAGTACGGAAATAGGAGGCATGACAGATGAGCCATTTACTGGAAGTGAAAAACCTCGAAGTTAATTTCAAGACATACGGAGGAGAGGTAAAGGCAGTCCGGGACGTTTCCTTTCATATCGATAAAGGCGAGGTACTGGCAATCGTAGGAGAAAGCGGAAGCGGAAAAAGCGTGACTGTCCAGACGATCATGGGGCTGATACCCACTCCTCCCGGAAAAGTAAAGAATGGGCAAGTACTTTTTCAGGATAAGGATTTGCTGAAAATCTCCAAAAGGGAAATGCAAAAAATCAAAGGCTCGAAGATCAGCATGGTCTTCCAGGATCCAATGACTTCCTTAAATCCGACAATGAAAATAGGCAAGCAGATAGAAGAAGGCCTTCTCATCCATCAAAAGCTGGGAAAAACAGAAGCAAAAGAAAAGGCAATCGAGATGATCAAACTCGTCGGCATCCCAAATCCTGAAGAGCGGTACAGCCAGTATCCGCACGAATTCAGCGGGGGGATGAGGCAGCGTGCCATGATAGCCATTGCCCTTGCCTGCAATCCGGAGCTTCTGATCGCAGATGAGCCTACCACTGCACTTGATGTAACGATCCAGGCCCAGGTGCTGGATCTGATGAAGGATCTGCAGAAAAAAACAAATACTTCTATTATATTAATCACGCATGATTTGGGAGTGGTCGCTGAAACGGCCCAGCGTGTGATTGTCATGTATGCAGGGATGATGATCGAGAGCGGGACTGTCGCTGAAATTTTCGAGAATCCTAAGCATCCCTACACCTGGGGACTTCTTGAGTCGATTCCGGACACAGACTCTCCTGATAAGAAAAGGCTCGTGCCGATTGAAGGCTCCCCGCCGGATTTATTTTCGCCTCCAAAGGGATGTCCTTTTGCACCAAGATGCAAATATGCAATGGAAATCTGCCTGCAGCAAATGCCGCCAGCATTTGGAGAGGAAAATGGGCATCAGGCCAAATGCTGGCTGAATGACCCAAGGGCCCCTAAGGCCGAAGACTTCGTTGCAGCAGGGAGGGAATGAAAATGGCTGAAACACTTTTAGAAATAGAAGCTATGAAAAAATATTTCAAAATTAAAAAAGACCAGACGGTAAAGTCAGTCGATGATATCACGATTTCCATAAAAAAAGGCGAAACCTTCGGCCTTGTCGGTGAAAGCGGAAGCGGAAAATCAACGCTCGGCAAAACCATCGTCGGACTTCAGAAGCCAACAGAGGGGAAAATCATTTATAACGGCAGGGACGTAGAGTCGCTTGATAAAAAGGCGATGCAGGCGGTCAACAGGGAAATGCAGATCATTTTCCAGGATCCCCATGCTTCCCTTAATCCGCGTATGAGAGTCGGCGATATTATCGCCGAAGGCATGGATGCCCACAAACTGGCCAAGGGAAAAGAGCGCCAGGAAAGGATTTATGACCTTCTTGAAAGGGTAGGCCTGCGCCCGGAACATGCCAAACGTTATCCCCATGAGTTCAGCGGCGGGCAGCGCCAGCGCATCGGCATTGCCAGGGCGCTTGCTGTCGACCCGAAATTCATTGTTGCCGATGAGCCGATCTCGGCGCTTGATGTCAGTATCCAGGCACAGGTTATCAATCTTCTGGAGGACCTGAAAAAGGAGCAGGGGCTGACATATTTATTCATCGCCCATGACCTGGGGATGGTCAAGCATATCAGCGACCGGATCGGTGTCATGTATCTTGGGAAGATGATGGAGCTGGCCGAGAGCCGCGAGCTTTTTGCCGAACCGCTCCATCCATACACACAGGCTCTTCTTTCGGCAATCCCGGTGGCAAACCCTGCCGCTGCAAAGAGGGAGCGCATCACACTTCAGGGTGATCCTCCAAGTCCGGTTAATCCGCCGAGCGGCTGCCGTTTCCGGACGCGCTGTCCGCACGCAATGGACATCTGTGCCCAGAAAGTGCCGGAATGGAAGGAAGTAAAGCCTGGCCACTGGACAGCCTGCCACTTGTACAACATTTGATCTTCACCTCTTTGCAGGATTGAGAGAGGATAAGATAAATAAATTAGATGAGAGGGGAATGGAATATGAAGAAATGGCTATCAGGCATTGCCGCAGCCCTTTTTGTCTCTTCAGCTTTAGCGGGCTGCAGCGGCGGTGAAGGAGCTTCCGGCAGCGGAAGCGGGGAAGATGTTAAACAGGAGATTGTGCTGAATGCAATGAGCGAGCCGCCAGATTTGGATCCGGCTCTTGCAACAGATACAACATCAGGCTGGATTCTGGATCATATTTTTGAAGGCCTTTATACAAAGGACAAGGATGGCAAGCCGGTACTTGGCACAGCGAAGGACGCCCAAGTATCTGATGATGGAAAAACATACACTTTCACCCTGCGTGATGATGCGAAATGGTCAGACGGGACACCAGTCACAGCCGGTGATTTCGAATACGCATGGAAACGCGTTCTGAATCCTGACACAGGCAGTTCCTTTGCATTTTATCTTTATTATCTTAAAGGTGCAGAGGACTATAACAAAGGAAATGGAAGCGCAGAAGAAGTCGGCGTCACAGCTAAGGATGACAAAACACTTGTCGTAGAGCTGAATGCGCCGCTGGGATATTTCGATGAGCTGCTGACAATGTGGACTTTCTATCCGGTTAAGCAAGAGCTTGCTGAAGGAAACAAAAATTGGGCTGCCGATGCTGAAGGATATGTGAGCAACGGACCGTTCAAATTTACTTCATGGAAGCATGACAGCGAAGCCGTCGCAGAAAAGAACGAGAACTATTGGGATAACAAGACGGTAAGTCTTGAGAAGGTTACCTGGAAAATGGTCAATGATGCAACCACATACTATCAGATGTATAAAACTGGTGAACTTGATCTGATCCAGACACTTCCGACAGATGCACTTGCCCAGGAAAAAGAAAACGAGGAATATCAGGAAGTCCCTTATTTCGGAACATATATGTATATGTTCAATGTAGAAAAAGAGCCATTCACCAATGCTAAAGTCCGCCGTGCGTTTGCCATGGCCATAAACCGTGAAGCTATCTCGGAGAATATCACAAAAGCAGGCGAGACTCCAGCCTTTGCTTTCGTGCCGCCTGGTGTTGAAACACCTGACGGAGATTTCCGTGAAGCCGGCGGAGAATATTTCGACGAAAATGCAGATGAAGCGAAAAAGCTTCTTGAAGAAGGAATGAAAGAAGAAGGCTGGACAACCCTTCCTGAAGTCACTCTTCTTTACAACACAGCCGAAAACCATAAGAAAATCGGTGAAGCTGTTCAGGAAATGGTCAAAAAGAATCTCGGCGTTAACATCAAGCTGGCCAATCAGGAATGGAAGACATACCTTGATACAACAAAGCAGCATAATTTCCAAATGGCCCGCATGGGCTGGATCGGTGTCCTTCTTGATCCTGTTGTCATCCTCGACTATTACCTGGGAGACAGCCCTAACAACCGTACACAATGGGTCAACGAAGAATACGATTCACTGATTGCCCAGGCAAAAGTGGAGCAGGATGAAGCCAAGCGCTATCAGCTACTGCATGATGCTGAAAAAATCCTGATGGAAGAAATGCCATTCATGCCGGTATATCATTACACAAATACGTACCTGACATCACCTAAATTTGAAGGAGTCGTATATCCCTTCAACCGTTATCCGGCTCTCAAGTGGACAAAGAAAGTTTCAGAATAAAGAGGGAAGGCGAAAGCTGCCAGCTTCTGCAAGTTCCTGCTATAATGATAGAAAAACAGTCTGGGGGACATCTTATGAAATGGAAGATAACAGGTTTTCTGCTGATAGCCTGCATTTGGATCAGTATTCGGGTGACGGGAATCCTGCCCCTGCTTGACTGGATCAATCTATCATTCATCGCAGGTATAGCGGGGCTTTCTGCAGCCGTCATCATCATCATCTTTAAAACTGGATTTCTATCACTGTTCTTCAGCGGATTCCGCGCAATCGGGACAAGCCTATTTCCCCGTTCCAACGCCATGGAACGAACTGACAGCATGGTAAGCAGTGACTATAAATGGCAGGAATTTAAGGCTGGCGCTTCAACAGTACTGCTTTATGCCTTTTTGGTTGCTGGATTGAGTTCGATGGCCGTATCGCTTGTGGGATTGTTCTTTTATTAGGAAAAGATTAGAAGGAGGCTCCTGGCCGGGGCCTTCTTTTCTTATTTTTTCAAAGAGATATATATATAATAAAGGATGGAAAAAGGAAGGAAGAGTATTATGGCCATAACTTTAACGATGCTGCTGATGGGCATGCTGCTGGGATTTATCGGGGCCGGCGGGGCCGGCTTTATCATCGCTATCCTGACGCTGGTGTTTGATGTGCCGATCCATATCGCTTTAGGAACATCACTAACGGCAATGATTTTCACAAGTTTGTCAGGAGCCTACAGCCATTACAGAGAAGGGAATATGGCGGTCAAAGCAGGGCTTGTGACAGGGATCGCCGGTGCTTTTGGTGCATACGGGGGCTCACAGCTCGCTGCAGGAATACCTGTGGAATCACTCCATTGGCTGACGGCAGGCATGCTGTTCCTGTCCTCCATATTGCTCATGGTCAGATTGTACATAACCAAGAATCTCACTGACCAGGAAGCAGGAAGGGACAAGCTGTCTGTTCAGCTGGCTGTAAAAGCGGTCATCCTGGGGCTTATAACCGGCGTATTATCGGGGACGTTCGGGATCGGTTCAACACCCTTCATCCAGCTTGGCCTGCTGATCATGCTCGGCCTTACAATCAGGCAGTCGATAGGTACGACGATGCTTGTTATACTGCCTATTGCGGCAGGAGGAGGACTCGGGTATCAGTCCGAAGGCTATCTCGACTATCTGTTGCTTCTGCAAGTGCTTCTCGGCACCATGACAGGCGCTTATATCGGTGCAAAATTCACAGGCTATGCCCCCAAAAACGTACTGAAGGCATCAATGATATTGACGCCAGCCGCTGCCGGGCTGCTGCTGCTCTTTCCGCAGTAGCGGCCAGGTGTGTTTTTTATGGCTTTTTTTTGGAATGGTGCTGTAATAAAATGGAATGGAAAGGAGGAGGAGATGTTGAGAAAAGAGCGTGTGGAGTCAACTGAATTGAAGATTTTGAAGTCCCTTGGTGCCCGGGTTCAACTTGATGTCCCGGACGCAAAGCAGCTCGATATACTGCTGAAGGGCTGGAAGGGGGAAGAGGAGTTTGACCGGTGGGTTAATACCATTGATGAGGAGTGGCATATTTTAAATGATCTCTTGCTGAACCATCAAGGAACAATTTTTCAAGTCGACTCTTTAATTTTCTCCGGAACAACGCTTTACCTGTTTGAAATTAAAAACTACCAGGGTGACTACTATATTCAAGGCGATGCCTGGTACACTTTTTCCGGCAATGAAATCAAGAATCCGATTCTTCAGCTGAAGCGCACAGAAAATCTTATGAGGCAGCTTTTGAAGGAACATGCTTTTGACGTAAGAATTGAAGCAAATTTAATTTTTGTAAATCCGGAATTCTGCCTCTTTCAAGCCCCCAGAAATCTCCCCATCATCCTGCCCGGCCAAATGCCGCGTTTTCGGGAAAAAATGCTGAATCAAACCTCCCTTATAAAACATTCACACTCTAATTTAGCCAAGAAGCTTGTATCCCTTCATATGAAGGAAGACCCTTTTCCGAGAAACTATTATTACCCCTATGAACAATTAGAAAAAGGTTTGGTTTGCCCGCAATGCAAGGAGTTTTATCATACTGTTAAACATTCCTTAGTGGTCTGTGAACTTTGCGGGGGAAGGGAAACTCTTGAAGATGCAGTGGTAGGGGCTGTGGAGGAAATTACGATGCTTTTTCCTCGGAGGACGATCACCACTCCTTTGCTTATTGATTGGTGCAGGATTATTAAGGATAAAAGAACGATTCAGCGGGTGCTCAAGAAACATTATGATTTCAAAGGGAGAGGGCAGTATGCGAGATATACGAATCGCGGCAATACTCAGAGTCCCGGCGGGCAGCCAACCCCTTTGAAAGTCTAGCAGATCAGGCTGGAATTTGGCCTGATTTGTATCTGAAGGGGAGTGCGGGATACATGAGTGAGGATGAATAGGAGGAGTCATGTATCCGAGGGGGAGTGCGGGATACATGAGTGAGATTAAAAAGGAGCAGTCATGTATCCCGGGAGGAGTGCGGGATACATGATTGGATCAAAAAAGGAGCAGTCATGTATCCCGGGAGGAGTGCAGGATACATGATTGGATCAAAAAAGGAGCAGTCATGTATCCCGGGAGGAGTGCGGGATACATGATTGGGATGGAAAAGGAACAGTCATGTGTCCCGGGAGGAGTGCGGGATACATGAGTGAGAAGAAAAAGGAGCAGTCATGTATCCCGGGGGGAGTGCGGGATACATGAGTGAGAAGAAAAAGGAGCAGTCATGTATCCCGGGAGGAGTGCGGGATACATGAGTGAGATGGAAAAGGAGCAGTCATGTATCCGAGGAAGAGTGCGTGATACATGAGTGGGTCGAAAAAGGAGCAGTCATGTATCCCGGGAAGAGTGCGGGATACATGATTGGATCAAAAAAGGAGCAGTCATGTATCCCGGGAGGAGTGCAGGATACATGATTGGATCAAAAAAGGAGCAGTCATGTATCCCGGGAGGAGTGCGGGATACATGATTGGGATGGAAAAGGAGCAGTCATGTGTCCCGGGAGGAGTGCGGGATACATGAGTGAGAAGAAAAAGGAGCAGTCATGTATCCCGGAAGGAGTGCGGGATACATGATTGGATCAAAAAAAGGAGCAGTCATGTATCCCGTGAGGAGTGCGGGATACATGAGTGAGATGAAAAAGGAGCAGTCATGTATCCCGGGAGGAGTGCAGGATACATGAGTGAGATGAAAAAGGAGCAGTCATGTATCCCGGGAGGAGTGCAGGATACATGAGTGAGATGAAAAAGGAGCAGTCATGTATCCCGGGAGGAGTGCGGGATACATGAGTGAGATGAAAAAGGAGCAGTCATGTATCCGAGGAAGAGTGCGGGATGCATGAGTGGGTCGAAAAGGAGCAGTCATGTATCCCGGGGGGAGTGCGGGATGCATGATTGGGATGGAAAAGGAGCAGTCATGTAACCGAGGAAGAGTGCGGGATACATAACTGAGTGCAAAACGACGGAGTTATGTATCCAAAGTTTGAGAGAAACACAAAGTATACACCTGCCAAAACCTAAATGCCCTTTCCCAGCCCCAAACTAAAACATTTTTTCACCCGCCCCCTCCGTCCATCTAAAAAAAGAATACAACCCAACCAAGCTCATATATATAATAGTAAAAACAAGCTCAAACTCCACTAGTGTTAAAATTATATTTCATAAAAGTAAATATGTTATTGAACTAATATTTCAAACCCTCTATAATGAAATTAGAACTAGTACATCAGTGACAGGAGGGCCATAGGAATGAAAGAGAACTTAACCTCGTTAACAACAGAAACCCGGAATGAGCGGACGATGAAGATTGATACAGCTTCACCTTTGGAGATCATCACGATGATGAATGAGGAAGACAAGAAGGTGGCATTAGCGGTTGAGCAGGTTCTCCCGGATGTCGAGGTAGCAGTCGGGTTTGTATTCGAATCCCTGAAAAAGGGCGGCAGGCTCATCTATATCGGGGCTGGTACAAGCGGAAGGCTCGGTGTTTTGGATGCAGTCGAATGCCCGCCTACTTTCAGTACGGATCCTGAAACTGTCCAGGGAATCATGGCCGGGGGCAAGGATGCTTTTGTCAAGGCTGTTGAGGGGGCAGAGGATAAGCCGGAATGGGGCGAACGCGATTTAAAGGAGATTGGCCTGACACAAGATGATACTGTGATCGGGATTGCAGCGAGCGGGCGCACCCCTTATGTGGCAGGAGCGCTTAAGTATGCGAGGAGCATCGGAGCCAGGACGGTAGCACTTTCCTGCAACACCGGCGCCGTCATCAGCAAAGAAGCTGACCACAGCATCGAAGTGATTGTCGGCCCTGAGGCGCTGACAGGCTCTACAAGGCTGAAGGCGGCAACTGCCCATAAAATGATTTTGAACATGATTTCAACTGCCAGCATGATCCTGTTCGGCAAGGTTTATGAAAACCTCATGGTGGATGTTCATGTCAGCAATCATAAGCTCAAGGAGCGTGCGATCGGGATCATCAGCAAAATAACCGGCGCTGATTATAACATTTCCAGAAAAGCTCTTGAAGACAGCGGGCTTCAGGCTAAATCTGCGATCGTCATGATCAAAACAGGTAAAAGCAAAGATGAAGCTGAGAAGCTGCTCGATCAAGCCGGTGGATATGTGCGTATGGCAGTGGAGAAAGCAGGCAACTAAAACTATCAGGGGAAGGCGCCATGTGCGGGCCTGCCCTCTGCATATCCTTTTTTGGGGGTGGTCATCAAAAAACAGCTGACAGGGGTTTTTCACAATATAGGCTTGCACTGATACTTTATC
Organism: Cytobacillus sp. T106; assembly: GCF_040492155.1. Taxonomy (NCBI): domain Bacteria; kingdom Bacillati; phylum Bacillota; class Bacilli; order Caryophanales; family Bacillaceae; genus Cytobacillus; species Cytobacillus sp. T106. The sequence continues at coordinate 95,122 of NZ_JBEUMK010000006.1, forward strand.
CTATTATTCTCTTAAGCTATTTTTTATGCCTTGGATGAAAACGATTCCAATAGTTTGAAAATTTGTACTGACATCAATGTTAGAAATGGGGGAAATTCAAATGGCTGGCGAAAATACAATTCTTGCAGAGAAAATACTCGATAAGCTGGGCGGGGCTTCCAATATCGGATCCTATACGCATTGCATGACCCGTCTTAGAGTAACGCCGCTTGATGAGTCATTGGTAGACAAAGCAGGACTGAAAAAAATAGATGGCGTCCTGGGACTTGTAGAAGAAGAAACACTGCAGATTATTCTGGGGCCAGGCAAGGTCAATAAGGTTACAGAAGAGTTTGGCAAACTGCTTGAAGCATCGGGCGAACTTAATCTTAATGATCGGGCAGCAAGCAAAAAGTCAGAAATCAATAAGAAAAACGCAACTCCTTTCAAACTGTTCCTTCGCAAGATAGCGAGCATCTTTATTCCGCTCATTCCGGCACTTGTTGCTTCCGGTCTGATCACTGGTATTTCGAAAGCTGTCATTCAGGCAGGCTGGCTTGACGGGGAATCACAGCTTGCCATGATCCTGACTGTAATTGGCGGGGGGCTTTTCGCATATCTCGGCATCCTGGTCGGTATTAATGCTGCAAAAGAATTTGGGGGATCACCTGCACTGGGCGGACTTGCAGGGATATTGATTATCAATCCTTCAGTCGCCGGCATTACGCTTTTTGGTGAAGCACTCGTTCCTGGCCGCGGCGGCTTGATAGGAGTACTCCTTGCTGCCATCTTTATTGCGCTGGTTGAGCAGCGGGTCAGAAAATTTGTACCGCAGTCACTGGATATTATCATTACGCCAACGGTTTCGCTGCTGATTACAGGGATCGTCACTTATGTAGTATTCATGCCTGTTGGCGGCTTTATCTCCGAAGGAATCACAAAAGGTTTGCTTTCTGTTCTTGATATTGGCGGCGTGGTTGCCGGATTCGTCCTGGGCGCTACCTTCCTGCCGCTTGTAGTAACCGGGCTTCACCAGGGTCTGACGCCTGTCCACCTGGAACTGATTAATTCAATCGGCGATGATCCATTATTGCCAATCCTTGCGATGGGCGGCGCCGGCCAGGTTGGTGCAGCATTTGCCATCTATTTCAAAACCAAGAAGAAGCGCCTCAAAAGGGCAATTGGCGGTGCTCTGCCTTCCGGTATGCTTGGTATCGGCGAACCGCTGATCTTTGGTGTAACGCTTCCTCTTGGAAGGCCATTCATTACGGCCTGCCTTGGCGCAGGTGTTGGGGGCGCATTCCAGGCGCATTTCGATATTGCCACTGTTGCAATCGGAGTATCCGGCCTGCCGCTTGCCTTCATTGTTAACGCAGGCGAAATCCTTCTGTACCTTGTAGGACTTGTAATTGCTTATGCAGCAGGATTTGCCTTCACGTATCTGTTCGGCTTTAAAGATGAAATGGCTGGTGAGTTTGATTGATCGGCATTTCCTTCTATCTGAACGATCCTTCTGCTGAAGAGCGGATCAGGGATGCAGGAAGCAAGGGGGCGAAGCGGGGCTTCACCTCGCTTCATATCCCTGAAGAAAAAGGTGAGCTGGCCGCAGCGGCCAAGAGGCTGCTTTCTGCTGCAAAGGAAAGCGGCATTGATGTCTATGCGGATGTTTCCATGAAAACACCAGCCCATTTGGGAGTGTCAGACCTTTTTGCATTAAAAGATCTTGGGGTAGCCGGCCTTAGGCTGGATGACTTTTTCGATCATCATCTGATAGTCTCCCTTGCAGAGGAATTCAAAATAGCTGTCAACTCCAGCATTCTTTTTGAAGAAGATCTTAAAAACCTTCTCAGTCGTGGGCTTAAACCTGATAGGCTGATCGGATGGCATAATTTTTACCCGAGACGGGAAACCGGGCTGGGTGAATCTTTTTTTCATGATCAGAACAAGCTGTTTAAAAGCCTGGGTATTCCTCTTGCTGCGTATATTCCATCCCGGGGAGAAAAACGGGGACCGCTTTATGAAGGCCTGCCGACGCTTGAAAAGCACCGTCATGCTGAACCCTTTGCTGCTTATGCGGAGTTGAAGGCTGCGGGAATTGATGATATTTATATCGGCGATCCGGATATTGGGGCAGGGCTGCTGGAGGATCTCCTGGCTTACGAAGAGGACTCAGTTATGCCGCTGAGGGCTGAGAATTGTACACTGCCTGAGGGAATATATGCAACACGTCCTGATCAGGCGAGGGATGCTGTCAGGTTCATGAATACCCGGACAACAGACCCTGTGCCCCCATTAAATTGCGGGAAGCGTGATGCAGGAACGATTACTGTTGATAATGAGCATTACGGCCGTTACAAAGGTGAAGTGCAAATAACACTGTCCGACCTTCCGGCAGATGAAAGAGTCAATATAGCAGGCAGAATAATAGAAGAAGACAGGCCGCTTCTTTCATTTATAAAGCCCGGACAAAAAATCCGCATTATCCATATTTAAAGCAGAAGCACACTCATAACGGAGTGTGCTTTTTTACTGCTTTCTTTAATTGAGCAAGCCTCTTACGCATTTCAATCAGGCATTTCCTTTGAAAAAAACCTCCCGGTAGAATATGATATCTTTAATCCTTCCTTATATCGTTAATGTAACTTTTTTTGTTACAGTTTAATAATCGGGAAGATATTTGATTTTTAACCAATACTAACTTTGTAAAAAATGAAGGAGGAGCTGTCCATGATTATTATCCATGCCCATATTACGGTGGATCCGGCAAAGCGTGATGTTTTCCTTGAGAAAACGAAAGAGGTAGTCAAAGGGTCACAGGCTGAGGAAGGAAATATCAGCTATGATTTATTTGAGAGTGCCGGGAATGAAAATTCATTTGTGATGCTAGAGAAATGGAAGGACAAGGAAGCGGTAAGGCTGCACGGGGAAACTGCCCACTTCCAGAACTATATGCAGGAAATGAAAGAAGTATTGGCAGCACCCCTGAAGGCAGAACGCTTTGAAGCGGAAGAACTTTAAAAAACACCAAAGGAGGACATCAGGTTTATGAAAGAACAATACAAGCAATTTTTTGAGTCATTTACTTTTAAAAGTGGGATTGAAGTTAAAAACAGACTGGTCATGGCACCAATGACAAATTTCTCTTCCAATGAAGATGATACTGTTTCTGATGCTGAGGCTGCATATTATGCCCGCCGGTCAAAGGGACCTGGCATGGTGATTACGGCTTGTACATATGTGACCGAGAATGGAAAAGGCTTCCCTGGGGAGTTTGCCGGCCATAAAGATGAATATGTCCCAAGCTTGAAGCGCCTAGCGGAAGACATCCAGGCAGGCGGCGCAAAAGCGATCCTGCAGATTTTCCACGGAGGAAGGGAATGCCCTCCTGAGCTCGTCCCGAATGGAGATATTGTAAGCGCCAGTGCAGTTGCAGGCTCAGGTGAAGGAAAAAAGGAACCGCGCGCGCTCAGCGGCGAGGAAGTTGAAAGCATTATTAAAGATTTCGGCGAAGCCGCAAGACGTGCAATTGAAGCAGGGTATGACGGGGTGGAAATCCATGGAGCCAACGGCTATCTGCTGCAGCAATTCTTCTCCCCTCATTCAAACCGCAGGGATGATCAATGGGGAGGCAGCCTGGAAAAGAGGCTTACTTTCCCGCTCGCTGTTGTTGATGAAGTCAAGAAGACTGTTGCGGCACACGCTAAAAAGCCGTTTGCTGTAGGCTACAGATTTTCTCCTGAAGAACCGGAAACACCGGGTATCACGATGGCGGATACCCTGGTCCTGATCGATGAGCTGGCAAAAAAAGATCTCGACTATCTCCACGTTTCACTCCAGGACTTCTGGTCAGCGCCGCGCCGCGGAGTCGAGGACACTAGGTCAAGAATCGAGATCATCCAGGAAAGAGTCGGCAGCCTTGTCCCTGTTATCGGCGTTGGTTCTCTTTATACGCCGGAAGAAGTAGAAAAAGCGTTTGGAACAGGCGTCCCTCTTATCGCGCTGGGCCGTGAGCTGATCATTGATCCTGAGTGGGTGCAAAAAGTCGAAGAGGGCAGGGAAGACGAAATCAAAACCAAAATCGATAAGGATGCCCAGCAGGAACTGACTGTTCCAGATCCGCTCTGGCAGGCCATCATTAATACCCCTGGCTGGTTCCCGGGCGTATAACACTTAAAAGGAGTTCGGATAAATGAAAGTGAAAATCAACCGCAATGCGGCTAAAGTGCTGAAAAAGATGCTGGAAACAGCAGAAGAAGGCCAGTATATCCGCGTTTTTGTGACAGAGCATCACGGAAACCACGCCCATTATGACATCAAGCTCGATACACCTGCAGAGCATGATGAAATTGTATCAACCGACAAGGATATCGACATTCTGCTCGATGCACGGGAAGATTTCCTCGATGGTGTGTGGATCCAATACTTCTTTGTTCCAAAAGAGGAATTTGTCATCTACAATCCCTTAAAAGAAAAGCATCATCATTAAAAAGAAGGCATGATTGCAGCAGCTGCTGCAATCATGCTTTTTTTGGTTTTTATTCCAATTTTTGGTGTAGTGCTAACTTTAATGCTTTTCCTGAGCAGAGAAGTAAAGATTCTTGTATAATGGAAATGGTTTTTACGAAATCCGAAATATTTGGAATGGAAGCTGATGAAATGTCCTTTATAGCAATTTTAATTCCGATTTTTCTTATCTTTGGCCTTGGCTATGCCGGCCAGAAAATCTTCAGGCTGGAAACGAAATCACTGTCCATCGTGGCTATTTACTTAATGACTCCCTTTCTTGCCTTCAGGACTTTCTACGAAACGGAGTTCAATCTTGATTATGCAGTCATGGCCATTTACACTATAGGGCTGGCCCTGGCAATTATTGCGATCGTGTATGCTGCGGCTTATTTTGCAGGATACAGCAGAAAGCGCACTTGCGCTATCATTTTATCCTCTGCATTCATGAATAACGGCAATTATGGAACTCCGCTAGTTCTTTTTGCATTTGGCCAGGAAGGAATAAAATACGCGATTGTGCTGATGGTCATCCAGCAGCTGCTGATGTGCACCCTGGGGGTATACTATGCAGCTAAAGGGTCTATCGAAAATGCCAGTTTCAAAACAGCCCTGAAAGAGGTTGTGAGGGTGCCGATTGTTTATGGCGCCTTGCTGGGAGCGGCATTGCAGTTTATGAACATACCTGTCAGCGGGACGCTGATGGAAGCAGTCCGGATGGTAGGAGATGCAGCCATACCAACGGTCATGATCATCCTTGGCATCACGCTCGCCAATATATCAGTAAAAAACCTGGAAATAGGCCCGCTCTCTGTCTCCCTTACCTTGAGAATGGTTGTATCTCCTTTGATCGCGCTGGCTTTTACATTTTTCCTGCCTGCGGATACTCTTCTGAAGCAGATTATGATTGTCATGGCGGCCATGCCTTCTGCTGCTAATACGACCATGTATGCCGTTCAATATGGTACAGATCCGGAGCTTGTTTCAAGCGTGACGCTTGCCAGCACTTGCCTGAGCCTCATCACCCTGCCGATCATCCTGTACAGTGTGACTTTTATGCAGTAGAAGATTAGCAGAATCTGTTTACCTCTGTCGAAAATGTGAGATAATAGATCTATCAGAGTATTCCTTTTTTTCAGCCTGTTATGGCAAAGGAGTTCTCAGGAGTTCATATTTTACTGACAGGGGAATGAGGGCTGGCATGAAAATCTGGTTTAACCGCTGGTTCACGACGGTGAGCCATTATATCACAATGATTAAGAACAATCCTGACAATAGAAGCTTTACCGTATATGGGACCCATCCGGATAAGGATGCACTCTATTTGCAGGTATGCGATTTCAAAGGGACTGAGCCTGATATATCCGGTGAGGAATATATTTTGTTCTGCCTGGATTTCTGTGCCCGGAACGAGATTGATATTTTTATTCCCCGCAAGGAAAATGTCCTGATTTCACGGAATCTTCCCCGTTTTGAAGCAATAGGCGTCAAGGTGCTTGTCTGCCCGGACCCAATGCTTATGTCCTTCATGGACAATAAGGCGGCCATCTACCGGTCAATTGAGGAAAAGAATTCAGCCGGCAAGCAGCTGGTAAGCATCCCTGACTACGAAGTCGTCAATACAGCGGCAGGCTTCAAGGAAGCCTATCATAAGCTTAGGGCAGCGGGCCATAAAGTCTGCTTCAAGCCTGTTATTGGAGAAGGGGCATATGGTTTCAGAGTGGTAAAGGATCGTGAAGATTCAATAGCGGAGCTGTTCGGGCAAGGGGTTGGACACCGGATTTCCTTTGCGAATGCCTGCGGGATTTTATCGCAGCAGGAAAGTTTTCCAGACCTGATGGTGCTCGAATATCTGGATGGCCCTGAGTACAGTATCGACTGCCTGGCCGACGGCGGCAAGCTGTACACCAGCATTCCAAGGAAAAAAGGGCATGGCAGGGTGAGGGAGCTGGAGGAAAACCTGCTGCTCAGCGGGATAGCCGAAAACCTTCATCGGGAATACCCGGTTCCTTATGTATTCAATGTCCAGGTCAAATATGGACAAGGTGTACCGAAGCTGCTGGAAATCAACCCGAGAATGAGCGGTGGGCTTCATATCAGCTGCCTGTCCGGCATTAACTTCCCTTATCTTGCCATTAAACTCCTCTTAAATGAAAAGATTGATCCTGCTCCCCCGAATTTCGGGATAAGGGCAAGCTATCTTGAAAAAGAGGTTATCCTAAGCTGAAAAAGGAGCTGAGATTCTCCTTTTTTATTTTTTTTTCTAATCTGAGAAGAATTTCTTTACATACCATACCAGGGTATACTACAATACAGATAAGGGGAGGGAATTTAATGGAAAAGGAATTAAATGAATTGCCGTTAGTCCCTGAGGGTGAAAGCTGCGATCATGTGAGCGGGCGGAAGAGCCATCACTCAGAAGTGACAAAGAAAAACCTTGTCACCAGGCTCAACCGGATTGAAGGCCAGATCCGGGGAATCAAAGGCCTGATTGAAAAGGATACGTATTGTGATGATGTTATTACCCAGATTTCAGCCACTCAGTCTGCTTTGAACAGCGTTGCCAAAATTCTGCTCGAAGGACACCTGAAGAGCTGTGTTGTCGAGAGGATCCAGGAGAACGATCTTGAGGTGGTTGATGAGCTGCTGGTAACTGTACAAAGACTAATGAAGAAATAAAGGAGAGATTCAGAATGGAAACAATCACATTAGAAGTAAAAGGCATGAGCTGCGGCCATTGCGTAAAAGCTGTAGAAGGAAGCGTAGGGAAGCTTGAAGGCGTATCTGCTGTAAAGGTTGATCTAGAGAATGGCAAAGTCAATGTCGAATATGATTCATCCAAAGTAAATCTAGGCGAAATTAAAGAAACAATCGATGATCAGGGCTATGATGTTGTCTAACAGCAAATAGCCTGCGGGACCGTGCTGAGGCACGTTCTCTTTTTCATCAAAATATACCCCGTATAGGTATAAGGAGATGTGAGCGATGAGCGAGCAAGCAAAAGAAACTCAGTTTGAAATAAGCGGGATGACCTGTTCAGCCTGTGCCGTAAGAATAGAAAAAGGACTCAAAAAGGTTGAAGGTGTGGAAAATGCTTCAGTCAATTTGGCTCTTGAAAAAGCGGCTGTTCAATTTAACCCTGAAAAAGTGAAGCAGGAAGATATTTTTCAAAAGGTAGAAAATCTGGGCTACAAGGTTGTGACTGAAAAGGCAGAGCTCGCCATTACAGGCATGACCTGTGCAGCCTGCTCCGCACGCATTGAAAAAGGGCTAAAGAAAATGGACGGAATCAGTGATGCAAACGTCAATTTGGCGCTGGAAAGGGCAGATGTGGTCTATAATCCTTCTGCAGTATCGCCGGCTGACCTTATTAAAAGAGTTGAAAAACTTGGCTATGGTGCTGCCCTGAGAACTGAGGAGGTGGCAGGTGAAGAGCAGGACCACCGTGAAAGAGAAATAGAGAGACAGAAAGGAAAATTCACTTTTGCTCTTATTCTTTCTCTGCCATTATTATGGGCAATGGCTGGACATTTCAGCTTTACCAGCTTCCTGTATGTGCCGGAGATGTTCATGAATCCCTGGGTGCAGCTGGCCCTTGCTGCTCCAGTCCAGTTTATCATCGGCCGCCAGTTTTATACAGGCGCCTACAAAGCTCTTAGAAACGGCAGCGCCAATATGGATGTACTGGTTGCCCTCGGCACCTCTGCTGCCTTTTTCTACAGCTTATATTTATCAATAAGATCGATAGGTTCAGGGGGCCACTCAGTAAATCTTTATTTTGAGACCAGTGCAGTCCTGATAACGCTGATTATTCTGGGGAAACTGTTTGAAGCCAAAGCAAAAGGACGGTCTTCTGAGGCCATTAAAAAGCTGATGAATCTGCAGGCTAAAACGGCGCGCGTCATCAGGAATGGCGAGGAAACCGAAATTCCCCTGGAAAGCGTCATGCCCGGTGATATCCTTGCCGTGAAGCCAGGAGAGAAAATTCCTGCTGACGGAATGATCCTTGAGGGAAGAACCGCCGTGGATGAAAGCATGATAACAGGAGAAAGCGTACCTGCAGATAAGGAGCCCGGCGATTCAGTCATTGGGGCAACCATCAACAAAAATGGTTTCATAAAAGTGCAGGCAGCAAAAGTGGGTAAAGATACAGCCCTCGCACAAATCATCAAGGTTGTTGAGGATGCACAAGGTTCAAAGGCACCAATCCAGCGCCTTGCTGACAAGATTTCCGGGATATTTGTACCGATTGTTGTGGGGATCGCTGCCGTTGTATTCCTCATCTGGTACCTGTGGGCAGATCCAGGCAATTTTGCAGAAGCTCTTGAAAAATTGATTGCTGTTCTTGTGATAGCATGTCCCTGTGCATTGGGTTTGGCGACACCGACCTCCATCATGGCCGGATCAGGGCGGGCTGCAGAATACGGTATCCTTTTTAAGGGCGGGGAGCATCTTGAACGGACACACCGCATTACGACGGTGGTTCTTGATAAGACTGGTACAATCACCAACGGGAAGCCGGTATTGACAGATGTGCTGACGGAAATGGATGAGACGGAGTTCCTGGCTATGGCAGGTGCGGCAGAAAAACAGTCTGAGCATCCTCTTGCCGAAGCTATAACAGCCGGAATCAAAGCACGCAATATTATAATGAAAGAAGCGGAAGAATTTGAAGCAATTCCCGGATATGGCATTAAAGCTGTTGTGGCTGGAAAGAAGCTCCTGATAGGAACCAGAAGGCTGCTCGGTGCGGAGTCTATTGATTTCAGCCCTGCTGAAGCTGATCTTGAAACGCTTGAAAGCCAAGGTAAAACTGCCATGCTGGCAGCCATTGACGGTCATTTTGCAGGCATCATCGCGGTTGCAGACACAATCAAGGATACATCTGCCGAGGCAATCGCACGCCTTAAGGAGATGGGTCTTGAAGTAATCATGATGACAGGTGACAACAAGGCTACAGCCGAGGCAATCGGCAGGGAAGCTGGTGTTGATGCGGTAATATCTGAAGTCCTCCCGGAAGGAAAGGCAGAAGAAGTGAAAAAGCTGCAGAAGCAAGGGAAAATTGTGGCCATGGTGGGAGACGGAATCAATGATGCGCCGGCACTGGCTGTTGCCGACATCGGAATGGCAATCGGAACAGGCACTGATGTAGCGATGGAGGCGGCAGATATTACCCTGATCCGCGGCGACTTAAGAAGCATTTCCGATGCCATTTACATGAGCAGGAAAACAATCTCGAACATCCGGCAAAACCTCTTCTGGGCTTTTGGATATAATACGCTCGGCATCCCCTTTGCAGCACTTGGTCTGCTTGCGCCATGGCTGGCAGGGGCAGCAATGGCATTCAGTTCAGTCTCGGTTGTCCTTAATGCGCTGAGGCTGCAGCGGGTCAAATTATAAGGAGGGCTTCTGATGAAAAAGTGGGCCATATCAGCCGCAGTATACCTGCTGTTGGTGATTTGCGGCTATTATTTGTATGATACATTAATCGCTGAACCCCCTGCGGAACCAGAGCACGGTCATCAAAGCGATTAGGAAGGAATGGCATAAAGCTATTTGTTTTTAAAGCAGAGAAACAGAACAAGAGGAAAAAGCTCCATGCATCTGGGGCTTTTTCCTTTTTTATTAAGGAGGAAATCTTCTGAAGCCTTCCAGCAACAATAAATTTAATTTTTGGAATATAATAATAATAGACTTACAAAGGGGGAAGAAAATTGGCGGAAAATATTGAACTGAAGAATAGCGTGGCGGAAGCATTAGAAAAAATAGCGGGCATTTCAGCTGTCCAAAAGGGACTATCCTTTTTAAAAAATGATAATGACCGGACATCGGCTGATCAAAAGGAGCTGACGAGCATCCCTGCACCTACCTTTGAAGAGGGGGAACGGGGGGAGTATTATAGACGAAGGCTGGAAGAGCTGGGTATTGAAGATATTTCGAAAGATGATGCAGGCAATATATTCGGCCTGAGAAAGGGAACGGGGAATGGACCAAGGATTGCGGTTTGTGCCCATCTTGATACTGTTTTTCCAGCAGGCACTGACACAGTCCCAAAAGTAAAAGACGGAAAAATTTATGCTCCCGGCATCGCTGATGACGGAAGGGGGCTGGCTGCCGTACTGACTCTAATCCGTGCGTTCAACGAAACGGGAATCGAAACGGAAGGGGATATTCTGTTTGGAGCGACGGTCGGAGAAGAAGGACTTGGGGATTTAAATGGCGTTAAGGCGCTGTTTGGACAAGATCATGGGATAGACGGTTTCATTTCCATAGAACCAGGCAGCCCTGAGCGAATTACATATCTGGCTGCAGGCAGTAAAAGATATGAGATTACCTATAAGGGCTCAGGCGGCCACAGCTTTGGGGATTTCGGGACGCCGAGCGCCATTCATGCTGCAGGAAAAGCCATTGCCGGCATAGCAGATCTTAAGGTGCCGGAAGATCCAAAAACAACTTTTAATGTAGGGATAGTATCCGGAGGGACCTCGGTCAATACGATTGCAGCGGAAGCCAGATTGATCATCGATCTTCGTTCGGTTTCCGCAGATGAGCTGGCAAGGGTTGAATCTGAAGCGCTCTCCATCATCAAGGAAGCTGCCGGCGGTGCTGATTCCGGAATTACAGTTGAAATCAAGCAGGTAGGCGACCGCCCGGCAGGCAGCCAGGATATGGAATCAGCCATTGTCCAAACGGCTGCAGAGGCTTCAAGGCAGCTAGGATTCACACCTTCGTTTGAGAAAGCCAGCAGCACCGACTCCAATGTGCCGATTGCTCTTGGAATTCCGGCTGTAACACTTGGCGGAGGCGGTAGCTTTGGGGGCATACATACACTTGAAGAGTACTTTGATCCGCAGGATGCCTATTATGGGCCGCAGGCCATTTTCCTAAGTATTCTGGGATTGACGGGAATCAAAGGCATTTCCAGTCCGGTCCTGGACAGCCGGCGCAAAAATAATGCAGAAGGGGGCCAATAATGGAAACATTGACGATTGAAAATTTCATGAACATCAGAAACGTGAAGAATCCTGCTTATGGACCGCAGGGGAAAATGCTGAATTTCATCTCAGATGCTTCCGGAATTCCGCAAATATGGGAAATACACTCTGAAGGCGGCAACCCTAATCAGGTACTGGAAACCGCTGAAAGGATTATGTTTGTTTCCTTTATCCAAGGAACCGGTAAAAGGATTTTTGGCATGGATGAGGGTGTGAATGAAAAGCAGCAGCTTTTCCTTTTAACCGAAACTGGGGAGGTCATCCGGCTGACCGACTCGCCAGAACATATACACAAGTATGGAGGGGTATCTCCTGATGGAAAGTGGATTTCCTGGGCCAGCAACCGCCGTCATAACACCTATTTTGATATATATATTCAAAGTCTTGAAAGTTTTGAAGTTAAAATGGTGTTCCAGGGAGATGGTCATTTTTCTCCGCTTCAATGGCATCCGGAAGGAAACTCCCTGCTGATAGAGCAGGGGAACACAAATCTTGATAATGAGCTTGGACTGCTGGATCTTTCAGGGGGAACAGTGCAGTGGCTCACAAAGCATGAGGGGGAAGCGGCTTTTGCCAGCCCTGCGTTCAGCTCAGATGGAAAAATGATTTATATGCTGTCCAACAGGGATCGGGAATTCATGAATCTTGCCAGACTTAATCTTGAAACACTGGAAACAAAGTGGCTGGTCGAGAAGGAGTGGGACTTGGAAGAGCTGAAGCTCAGCACTGATAAAAAGAAGATCGCTTTTTCCATCAATGAAGGAGGGGTCTCAAAAGGCGCATTATTGGATTTTGAATCGAATGAAGTGACAGAGTGGGAATCCCCTGCAGGCGTCATTACTGACTTTTCTTTCTCTCCTGATAACAGCAGGCTTGCCTTTATCCTGAATGGGCCGCAGCATCCTTCAGACATTTGGGAACTCGATCTCAGATCTCGTAAAGCTAAAAGGGCCACGTTCATTTCGCATGATCCTCTGGTAGAGGAAAAGCTGTGTGCTCCTGAACTGATTTCTTTTGCTTCCTTTGATGGCCTTGAGATTCCAGCATTCTACTATAAGCCTAAAAAGGCTGACGGAAAGCTTCCGGTGGTTGTGTTTGTCCACGGAGGGCCGGAAAGCCAGATAAGGGCTGTTTTTAATCCGTTCCTGCAGTTTTTCCTTGATAATGGATTTGCAGTATGTACGCCGAATGTCAGGGGCAGTACAGGCTATGGTAAAAGCTTTACCCATCTGGATGATGTCAGGAAGCGGATGGACTCTGTACGTGATTTAGTCCATCTTGTCGATTGGCTGAAAACAGAGGGAGGAGCTGCCGAAGATCAGATCAGCATTATGGGAAGAAGCTACGGGGGCTTTATGGTCCTGGCAGCCATCACCCACTACCCTGACATCTGGTCTTCTGCCATTGATATTGTTGGAATTTCGAGCTTCCGGACGTTCCTGCAGAATACCAGCCCGTGGAGGAGGAAGATGAGGGAAGCTGAATATGGGAGCATAGAGAATGACGGGGCCTTCTTCGATGAAATTGATCCGATTCATAAAACAGACAGGATTCAATGTCCGCTCCTTGTTCTTCACGGTGCCAATGATCCGAGAGTGCCGATTGAGGAAACAGAGCAGATTGTGGAGGATCTGAAGAATCGTAAGCATCCTGTAGAGTATATCCGTTTTGAGGATGAAGGCCATTTCTTTGTAAAAAGGGAGAATAATATTAAAGCTTATACAGCTTCATGGGATTTCCTCAAGGAATATTCCGGAAGGATCAAACATTAGGAGCTGTTGTTCCTGAAAGATTTTATAGAAGCTTTCAGGCTGCTGTATGAACCTATCGCTGCATATCCATAAAACCATCCCATAAAGAGGCCGGCCACGAAGTCATGCTTATGGCTGATCAGGACCGAAACGGGCAGTCCGCAAAGCAAGGCAACTGACGGGACTATTTTTGCAGGGATATTGAAATACAGCTTCAGCAGCTGTGTTACAATAAGACCGCAGGCACGGCAAAAACAGCATCCCAAAAGTTGGTATGTATAACAGGGAACATTGGGCCTATCACCTTTCTTCCAAGTCAGGACTGACTGTTTCAGTCTATTTTTGCCGGCAGCCAGAGAATTATACGGGGGGAAGGTCTATGTATACAGCAGCAGCTTTCATTTTTTGCTATTTAGCCGGCTGCATCAACGGGGCTTATCTTCTGGCCAGAAAGTGGCAGGGAAAAGATATCAGGCAGATGGGCAGCGGGAACGCAGGTGCAAGGAATGCTGGCCGTGAACTTGGAAAAAGAGGTTTCTTTTATACGATTTTGATTGATGCAGGGAAGACAGTGGCTGCTTTAGCTGCAGCTGATGCTTTTCTGGGGCATTCCGCACTGTTGGTCTGTGCTTTCGCTGTACTATGCGGGCATATCTGGCCGGCCCCCCTTGGATTCAGGGGAGGCAAGGGGGTTGTCGTATATCTGGCATCGGCTCTTTATTTAGCCCCCGCGAGCCTGCTGGCTGCCTTTATTGTACTGCTTGCCGGATGGAGCGTCACACGGCGCTTTACGGTTCCAGGGCTTATCGCAATGGCGGCAATGCCTGTTTCCATCTATTTATTAGCAGGAGACGTTCCAGCAGCCGTTGCATTTGTGATTATGCTCCTGATTGTGATAGCAGCACATAACGACTATTTTTATAAGAAAGTGGCCTAGCCGAAAAGCACTTTCCAGCCAGAAGGCTCCTCCATTTCCAGACAAAACAGTTGAGCTGGGAGCGCAAATGAGGTAATATATAAATACAAGCTGCTTTGCCCGTAACCATAATAAAGTTTTAACCTTTAAGCTGTAATAGGGAGTTTTATATCGAAGCTGGAATGACAAGCCTCTGTCACATGTGACAAGGAGGACATGCAGGAAGGTTTCTGCAAACACCCACTTTGAGGAGTGGTGGTTTAAAACTTTCTTATATTTATTACGGCAAAAGTGGCTTACATAAGCATTTAGAAACCAGTTCCTTTCAGGAGCTGGTTTTTTGCTTTTATAAGGACCTCTCTAGACTAAAAAATGATGCCAAATTTCAAGAAAAATAAAGGTGTTCAAATGCTGAATAGCCAATACTTTGTATATCCACTAAACAATATAGATAAGTTTACTTCAATTCAATGCATATAAAAAGTTTGCAGATTAACAAATTTTAGATAGAAAGGTGAGAATAATGACTTTGAATGCACATAAAGCAAAAATGCTGATAGACAAGTCGTTTAGAATATCCGATATTGACCCTAGGATATATGGTTCTTTCATAGAGCAGCTGGGCCGTGCCGTATATGGGGGAATATACGAACTTTCGCATTCCAGTGCTGATGAGGATGGATTCCGACAAGATGTTATAGAACTGGTAAAAAAGCTGAGGGTGCCGATTATCCGCTATCCCGGGGGGAATATGGTTTCAGCTTACAACTGGGAAGATGGAATCGGACCAAAAGAATTGAGGCCAAAACGCCTGGATTTAGCCTGGAATTCACTGGAGACAAACGAAGTTGGGACTAACGAATTTGCAGCCTGGGCGAAGAAAGTCAATGCAGAAGTCATGATGGCTGTTAACTTAGGTACCAGGGGCATTGATGCTGCACGAAATTTAGTAGAATACTGTAATCATCCCGGCGGTACTTATTGGAGTGATCTAAGAAAAGAACATGGCTATACTGACCCTCACAATATAAAGGTCTGGTGTTTAGGAAATGAAATGGATGGACCCTGGCAAATTGGCATGAAAACGGCATATGAATATGGAAGGCTAGCTGCTGAAACTGCCAAGGCGATGAAATTGGTCGATCCTTCGATTGAACTGGTCAGCTGCGGAAGCTCCGGCTCAGGCATGCCAACATTTCCTGAATGGGAAGCAGAAACACTCGAACATACATATGAAGCTGCTGATTATATATCTCTTCATCAATATTATGGGAATAGAGATAATGACTCGGCAAACTATTTGGCAAGTACACTGGACATGGATAGTTTCATTAAAACTGTTACTGCAGCATGTGATTATATGAAGGCAAAGAAACGCAGTAAAAAAACAATGAACTTAAGTTTTGACGAATGGAATGTTTGGTTTCATTCCAATGATCAGGACAAGGCCATTGAACCTTGGTCTTTGTCGCCTCCGTTATTGGAGGATATTTACACATTTGAGGATGCTTTACTTGTAGGCAGCATGCTGAATACCCTGCTAAAGCATTCAGATCGGGTAAAGATCGCTTGTATGGCCCAGCTGGTAAATGTCATTGCACCAATTATGACAGAAACAGGAGGCGGTATTTGGAAGCAATCCATTTTCTATCCATTCTACTATACTTCTGTATATGGACGTGGTACAGCACTTCATTCGATTGTTGATTCACCCAAGTATGACAGTAAAGATTTTACTGATGTGCCATTCTTAGACCAGTCAGTGGTCTATAATGAAGAAAGTGAAGAACTGGTTATCTTTGCTGTGAATCGCAGTCTGGATACTCAATTGCTGGTTGATGTTGATTTGATTCATATATCTTTGGAAAGGACCTCAAAAGAGAGTGAACATGCTGCCTTGGAACTTTATTACCTAACGTTCTGATATCAAACTTCCAGCTTCTTAAGCCTGAACATATTCCATGACATTTTTGGCAATACAGCAGTAAGAGTTCCATTTTCAATATATGAGTCATTGCCCTTCTCTGGTTTAACTTGCTCATCATTCATTGAATTTACCGCTTTGGGATTTTCATTTTTTAGTACTATCTGTTCGGATAATTTATACCCTTCGAACGACCGGATTAGACTAAGCCGTACACTGCATTAAACCACAAAAATCCAGGGGAGAGAATTATATGTTTCTCTCCCCTGGATTTTTGTTGTGCAGCTTTATTGCGCTGTTCTTATACAGGCTCTCTGCGGTTATCGATTTTCTTTGCCATGGAAAGGGCGGCAGACAGCTTTTCCTCTATATAATAGAGGGCATCGACATCACTCCGGGTCCCATCCAGATGTTCTTCTATAACATTGCAGAGCATTCCGGCCGCCCTTGTAACATGGTCCAGGGCCGAAGCGAGCTCCCAGTCTATGCATCTGTTTGTGGTAGCGATCATTTGTATTTCTTTAAGCTGCCGATGGACATTCCGGATAGAAATGGCATCGAACTGATCATGGATCACGCTCATTTTCATTCCCCCTTTTTATTCTCCCCTTTACAAACTATGCATATCTCCTGGTTTATAGAATACGTTCGTCATCTGCGGTCAGAAGGGTACTGGAATATGTCAGTAGCCTTTCCTGTAATCAACAAGATTGCGGGCAGGCTTCTTACCTTCTAGATATTCCTTCAGGTTGGGAACCAGAATATCGTTGATGACCCTTTCATCGTAATATTCGGTTGAGCCGGAAGTGTGTGGTGTGATAATTACATTTTCCATTTCCCAGAGAGGGCTGCTCTCCTGGAGAGGTTCTTTTTCAAAAACATCCAGACCTGCTCCGGCAATCTCGCCCTCTTTAAGGGCACTGATCAGATCCTGTTCGACCAGGATTTCACCTCTGCCAATATTGATTAAGAATGCGGTGTTCTTCATTCTTTTAAACTGTGATGCGGAAAACAGAGAGTGTGTTTCATCTGTTAGAGGGAGTGTGATGACAATATAATCACAGTGAGGCAGAATATCATCCAGCTTTTCGGCAGTGTGCATTTCGTCAAAATGCTGCTCTTCTTTTCCGGAGTGCCTCACTCCAATCACTTTCATGCCAAAGGCTTTAGCAATTTTGGCTGTTTCGCAGCCAATTGCACCCGCACCGATGATACCGATGGTCTTTTTGTGGATTTCCTGGTTCATATGGCTGTGATGCCACTTCTTCTCTTCCTGGTTTCTCACATAGGTATGTATTTTCCGGGTGAGTGCGAGCATCAGGCCAAAAATAGTCTCAGAAATCGGATAAGCATGGACACCGTTCGCGCTTGTCAGGAAGACATTGTTTTTTTCCAGCTCTTCAAGCGGAAGATTATTGACGCCTGCACTCCAGGTTTGAATCCAGCGGAGGTTATTGCTGTCCGCCGCTTGGACTGTATCTTTTTTCCACCCTGCAATAATTTCAGCATCCATCAGATGGCTTTTCCAGATTTCGGGATCTTTCCCTGAGATAATATTCCAGCCCGGCATAACGTTTTTAACATTTTTTAGCAGGTCTTCACGCAGATCTTGTGTTAGTATCATTGTTTTTGTGGACAAATAAGTTACCTTCTTTCTCAAGAGATGACAGAAATTTCGAATAATATCATTCTAACATCTTTGGAAAATAATAAGAAAAGAAATGCTTTGAATAGCTAAAAACGTTAAAACCTATATGGACTGGGAAAAATGGAATGGAATTACTTTAGTAAGGCTTTGGTGCCTATCCGCGATGACATGGTTTTTTTATTGATAGGCTGCCTGAGCTTTGTATCACGCGAGAGCCTGGAATATATGCAGAATACCATTAAAGCTTCTTGAAAAAGAAAGCCATTCTTTTTATAATAAAATAGACCGAATATTCTATTTTGAGAAAAACTTATATCTGGGGGGAAACCTAATGCAAACTGCCGCTGTGCTTTCATATGAAGCTGCCCTGAAGAAATTTGAAAAAATCGATGAGAAAATAACTCATTTAACAAGCATTTCAAGCCTTTTGGGCTGGGATCAGAAGGTGATGGCTCCGAAAAAAGGAAGAGGATTTTTCTCCAAGTCAATCGGGACGCTTGAAACGGAAAT
The DNA here is from genome assembly GCF_040492155.1 of Cytobacillus sp. T106. Taxonomy (NCBI): domain Bacteria; kingdom Bacillati; phylum Bacillota; class Bacilli; order Caryophanales; family Bacillaceae; genus Cytobacillus; species Cytobacillus sp. T106. The sequence continues at coordinate 113,348 of NZ_JBEUMK010000006.1, forward strand.
CTTCAAGCTCCAGGTGAGCGGGGAACTCGGAGAGGTGCTTGCCATTCTGGATGATGAAGAAAAAGCTGTTCATCTGGATGAAAGAATGCAGGCAAGGATCAGGGAAAGAAAAATGTTTTATGACAAATCAAAAAGCATCCCTGCTGACTTGTACAATGAATATAGTATTCTGACTGCAGAGGCCAACAATGCCTGGGAAGAAGCCCGGGAAAAGAATGATTTTCTGCATTACCTTCCTTACCTCGAAAAAATCATAGATTACAAAAAACAATTCATTAAGCTTTATAGCGAATATGACCATCCTTATGACGCACTCCTGGAAGATTTCGAACCAGGGCTGACAGTAAAAAAGCTGGATCCTCTTTTTTCATCTCTGCGCAAAAGCAGTGTAGAACTGCTGAAGAAAATACAAAACTCTGGTGCAGTGCTGCCGGTTGAAATTGTCAGACAGTCTTTCCCTGTTGGCAAACAGAAGGATTTCAACAGGGCAATTCTTCCTGAGATCGGCTTTGATCTGGATGCAGGCCGGCTGGATGAAACTGTCCATCCTTTTGCTCAGCCAATCAATACGAGAGATGTCAGGATTACAACCAGATATGCTGAATATAATGTATTGACCGCCCTTTTCGGCACGATCCATGAAGCGGGTCACGGAATTTATGAACAGCAGATCGATCCTGCTCTTGAAGGCACTTGCCTCAGGGAAGGGGCATCTTTCGGCATTCATGAATCACAATCGAGATTCCTTGAAAATATGGTTGGCAGAAGCAGACAGTTCTGGAGCCGCTTTTATCCTGAATTCCAGAAAACCTTTTCCGAACAGCTTGCAGATGTAACCGAAGATCAGTTTTACCAGGCTATAAATGCGGTCAATCCTTCATTTATCAGGGTGGAAGCTGATGAACTGACCTATAATCTCCATATCATGCTCCGCTATGAGATTGAAAAAAGCTTGTTCGAAGGGACGCTTTCTGCAAAAGATCTTCCGGAAGCATGGAACAAAAAAATGGAGGATTACCTGGGAATTAGACCTGAAACAGATTCAGCAGGAGTGCTTCAGGATGTACACTGGTCATTCGGCGGATTTGGCTATTTTCCTTCGTATGCTTTGGGCAATCTGTATGCAGCGCAAATCCTGGAAACAATAAAAAAACAAATCACGGATTTCGGGGAAAAGATAGCAGAAGGCGATTTCAGCACTATCATGCAATGGCTGAAAGACAATATTCATCAGTATGGAAAAACCTTCACCCCGGATGTTTTAATCCAAAAGGTGACAGGTGAAGAGCTGAATGCAGAGTATCTTATTCAATACCTTGAAGATAAATATGGGAAATTATATAATTGCTGAATAAAGTCTCTCCCTCGAGGAGGGCTTTTTTCTTGAAAGAATAATAGATAGAAGGTGATTTGTTTGCAGGCGTATTTATTTCTGTTCATTGCCATTGCAGCAGAATTATTCGGAACTTCTATGCTGAAGGCCTCTGAAGGTTTTACGAAAATATGGCCGGCCCTAGGAGTGCTCTTCGGTTTTGGAGTGGCTTTTTTTGCTTTATCTCTTTCGTTAAAAACAATCCCATTGAGCATCGCATATGCTATCTGGTCCGGAATCGGCACTGCTGCAACTGCAGTAATCGGCATATTGATTTGGAAAGAAAAGCTGAACATGCTCAGCGCTGCAGGAATCATCCTTATTATTCTTGGCGTTGTTCTCCTTAATATGGCTTCTCCATCGAGTCATGCCGGCGGGGAAGAGGCTTATACAGAAACAGTAAAAGGAAATTAATTTACAAAATATTCTATTAATTGTATAATTATCCTGATAGATAGATTGAAAGGCTTCTGGCAGCTAAACTGGAAGCCATTTTCTTCTGATAAAACTCCGCATTTTTCTCTTCTTCGAACCCATCACATAAACAAACACTTACACATATATTCCATAAACCTATTCCATTCTGGAGGTGTTTCTTATGTGAATTCACCACTGACATTATTATGAAAAAATCCAATATTATAGAAGAATTTGCACAAGCTTTTTTATTATGGATTAAACCAGGGGAGGGGAAACTTTGGATCAGCTATATATAGAAAAATTCCTTATAAGGAGAGAAACGCTTTGCATCATGCCATTCAGTAATCTGTTTGGGGAGCGGCATGCTGAAATTGTAGGTCTGGAAGATGAATCTGCTTTGGTTAAAGGCCCCCCGCATGAGGTGATGAATGATTCCCTTCAGCAGCTGGGAAGCAATTTAAAGGGCGCTATGAAGGGCACTAAGAAAGTTTTAGGCAAAGTCAGCATGCCGCCGGTACGGCTCTGCGGCCTGCAGGATATGTTTTGGTTTCCTCACAAAGCTCCCTTTCATGAAGACACCGTATGGTTTTCGCTTCACGGGATAGAAGATGTGGCAGCCATTGGGGTGAATAAATGTGCTGTCCTGCTTATAAACGGAAAAACAGTACATCTTGATATTTCGGAAAAACTTTTCAAAAATAGGATGGCCAGGGCTGAGAGCTATAAATACCGGATTGAAAAGGCAACAGGCAGAACACTGACATATCTTTATAACCCGCCGGCTGGCTTCAAAATAAGTGAGTGAGCCAAACATATTCATGCAGAGAAAAAAATGAGAATCTTTGAGTCTTTCCCGGCATAACTCTTTTTATACACAAATTTTGAAAGGGTGAAAGTGATGGGAAAAGCTTTAGTATTTCAATCGGATTTCGGATTAGCAGATGGGGCGGTCAGTGCGATGCACGGTGTTGCTTTTTCCGTCAGCCCTGCCATTCCAATTTTCAACTTGACGCATAACATCCCTGCTTTTTCCGTATGGGAGGCATCCTGCAGGCTTAATCAGACTCTTCCATATTGGCCTGAGGGGACAGTCTTTGTTTCTGTGGTCGATCCTGGTGTCGGTTCTGAGAGGAGGAGCCTCGCAGTCAAAACAGCAACAGGACAGGTGGTCATCACGCCGGATAACGGCACATTGACACATGTCAGCATGAATGCAGGGATTGCTGAAGCAAGGTTCATTAATGAGACGATGAACAGGCTTCCAGGATCCCTGGAATCTCACACATTCCACGGCAGGGATATTTACGCGTATACAGGAGCCAGGCTGGCCAGCGGCGCAGTCAGCTTTGAAGAACTGGGGGAACATGTAGATCCCGGCGTTATTTGTGTTTTGCAGGCTCCATGCGCTTCACTCAATAACGGCAAATCTGCAGGGTGTATTGAAATCATGGATGTCCGCTTCGGGAATCTGTGGACGAATATTGGGAGAACTCTGCTGATAGAGATGGGAGTGGCACACGGAGACAGACTGATAGCGGAAATTAGGGCAGGCCAATCACTTGCCTTTAGAGGGCTGGTCACTTTTGGTAAATCTTTTGCAGATGTACCTGGGGGAGAACCTGTTGCCTATATAAACTCACTTGGGAATCTCGGGCTGGCTGTGAACCAAGGTTCTTTTGCCGAAATATTTTCGATAGGGGCAGGGCAAGATTGGACCATATCAGTTGAAAAGTCAGAATTCCGGGAGATGCTGCAGAAAAACCTTGCAAGTGGGATTGCTGCTACATGAGAGAGGATAAGGGAGTGCGGGAAAGCAGCTTGCTCTTTTTGACGGCCTTTGGCACGCCAAGGTGATAACAGCCAATTCCATAAGCAATGAGAAAGACCTGGAAGGGTCTTTTTTCTTTTGGGCAGGTTTTATTTGAAAACCGAATGAATAGGAGAAACCTTTGGAGGAGAAGAGGCAGCCAGGAAGGTTAACGCTGGTCTGAGTGCTTGAAGCGGAATGAGGTACTCAAAAGTTTGATGCGCCGATCAGAATTCCCCATGCAGGACAAATGAGGTACTCAAGAGAGTGGATGCACCGACCGGAGTACCTCATACAGCACATATGAGGTACTCAAGAAAGCAGATATGCCGATCAGAGTGCCCCATACAGGACAAGTGAGGTACTCAAGAGAGTGGATGCACCGATCTGAGTTCCTCAAGCGGGCAAAGGGGCAGATGGCTTACTGGAGAAAGGGGCAACATTGTTCTGACTCCCCTATACGAGCACAATCTGCACGCCCATGCTGATGTTAACATGTATATATAGGACTAAAAAATATCATATTCACTTTATATCTCCGTTCAATCCCACAAACGTGAAATCAGCCTTCCTAACCATAATAACGGGTTTAATAATTGGCTGAGTCCCTCTGATAGAATTTCCTTCAAAATCGAGTCTTTTTGTTTTCCGGCCGCCTGCTTGCCTTTTTTCCTTCTTTTTCTATTCGCCATAGTTTCACCAGCCTTAGTGTGGTTGTCGCAAATTGGAATAATGAGTTACTGTAACCAATATTATACAAAAGAAAACTTCCTGCTTACTATATGCTATTTTACCCGGATGAATGTATGGAGAAAAAAATGTCTAAATGGCACGTTTAGATAGATTTTCGCTGTTTTTCTGTAAAATAAAGGTATATAAAGCATAAAAACTAGGAGAAAAGTGGTTTAATGTCATGATTGAAATATAACTGTAATATAATTATTACCTGTTTGAAAGATTTGGGTGTTATACTTCTAATTGTGAAAAAAAGGTTTAAATTGGTTAATTTAATAGAATTTTGTCACAGAACAATCGAATTTAAAATTTAAAATACATATAGTTTGCCGTTGGCTTTTGCAATTAGATAAAGAGAGAGTCTTATAGCTTGGCAAAGGGAAGCAGGGGGAAGAGAGCGATGAAAAAGAAATTAGTAGTGCTGAACACGACAATTATGCTTGGCCTGGGAAGTGCATTTTCCATCCCGGCAGTTAATGCGGATACATTACACAGCAAAAAAGCTCAAATCCAGGAACAGCGTTCTGGAATCCAGGCCAATATTTCAAAGGCAGCTCAAGAGATTGCAAAAGCTCAGAATGAATTGGAAAAATTGAATGCACAAATTGCACGCGTCAATCAGGCAATCAAGGATAATAACAGCAAGATTGCGACAACAAAAGAACAAATTGCTGCTACAAATGCTGAGATTGAAGAACTGAAGAAAGAAGTAGCTGTCATTCAGGAACGCATTGAGAAGAGGAACGAAGTCCTGAAGGAAAGGGCCAAGTCATTCCAGGAAAGCGGTGCTTCAGTAGGCTATCTTGAAGTGCTGATGGGTTCCACAAGCTTCAGTGATTTCATTGACCGCGTAGGAGCGGTAGCTAAGATCGTCGAGGCTGACAGAGGTTTGATGGAAGAGCATGAAGCGGATAAGAAGGAGCTCGAAGAAAAGAAGGCTTCTGTTGAGCAAAAACTGGCAGGCCTCAATGAAATGAAGACAGAACTTGAAGGCATGCAGGCTCAGATTCTTGAACAGAAGGCCCAGATTGATGTACTGAAGGCTGAGGTCCAGCAAAAGGAAAGGCAGGCTACTGCCCTGAAAGCGGACTTGCTTCAAAAAGATGCTTCACTGGCATCGGAACTGACTTCAATTGACAACGCGATTGCGCAGGAAAGAAAGCGCCAGGCTGCCGAAGCTGCAAAAGCAGTGCAAAGGAGCTACAGCTCTAATACAGCAGCATCTTCTAATAGCGGATCAAGCAGCAATAGTGGAACAAGCAATAATGGCGGAAGCAGCAGTACTCAGTCGTTCGCGCCTGCTCCGAAGGCAAACGGCAATATCAATACTGCCATCACCGCAGGTTATAAATATATCGGAAACTCTGTCTATGTTTTCGGTGGAGGAAGAACTGCATCTGATGTTGCCAACGGCCGTTTTGACTGCTCAGGCTTCGTACACTGGGCTTTCGCACAGGCTGGCATTAGTGTCGGTTCAAGCACTGATTCTCTTAAAAACTCAGGCACCCGCGTTTCCACAAGCGAAATGCAGCCAGGAGACCTTGTATTCTTCAACACTTATAAAACAGATGGACATGTTGGAATATATATTGGCGGCGGTAAATTCATCGGATCACAAAGCTCGACAGGCGTAGCAATTGCCAATATGTCAAGCGGCTATTGGGCACAGAAATTCAACGGGCGTGTAGTAAGGGTCCGTTAATAAAATATTCTTGAAAAAAGGAGAGGGCATTCAAGCCCTCTCCTTTTTTGTTGTTCAGGATATTATAAATTGTATGTCTTGTGGATTATTTTCGATTTTTGATCAACTTTCAGCAGCTGCGCCGAGATCACAAGTCTAACCTCCCAATAAGGCAAAGAACGCCTTTCTGGGAGGTTCGTCTTAAGGTCCCCAGGATGTGGGTCTCAAGACGTTTCCGCAGGATGTGTGTTCTTAGTCTGCGTTCCTTAAGGTGCAAGGTGCTTGCGCTATGTTCAGTTAAGATTTTTTTTGAGATTTTGGTTACCGGCCAGCAGCTGCTCTCAGAGGCCATAAATCACGTATAAACTTTCAGGCGGCTTTTTTTGCATAGTATATAGATGCATTAGTGGGCAGAGTTGGTTTAATGGCAGCTTCTAACTGGTAAACTGGTAAACTACCTTGTTACCCCCTGCTCTCCATATGATAGTTCTATTTACCTATTATTATTTTTGAAAAATGAATATTTTCTGTTTATTCTATTGAATATCTTTTATTCTCTGCCGATAATAGTAAAAAAGGATGATTCAGGGGGCTATAATGATTACTATTTTAAGAAATTGGAATTTGGGAAAGAAATACATAGCTGTCTTCGCTGTTACTATTTGCTTTTTCATTTTATCAGCAGCAGTCGTTTTCAATCAGTTTTCTTTGATTAAGAGTGATGTTGCTTCCATTGATGAGAACAGCATGCGCGCTGTTCAGCTGACAGAGATGGGCTCCATTTACCGCTCAAAGACGATCATGGTGCTGGATTATGTTCAGGTACGCTCACAGAGAATCGTTGAAAACTATGATAAGCAGTCGGGCGAATTCCTTCAGCTGCATGAGGCATTGAAAGAAAGCATGAGAACGAAGGAGGAGCAGGAGCTCTATGCTAAGTTCATTGAAAGCGATGAGAGGCTTAATGAACAGTTTAAAAAACAGCTTATACCAAATATCGAAAGCAATGCCAAGGTTTTGACCGTCCTGAATGATATCCGCACCAAGAGGGATACTGTTATCGCACGCTTGAATGAATTAAGAGAAAGTGTGGAGGCCGGGAAAAACCAGTCAATTGCCAGTACTGAAGAAAGGCTTCAGGCAAGCATCATCATTTTAATTGCTTCTATCCTTGTTTCTTCTGCTTCTGGTTTTGCATTCATCATTCTAATTAACAGGACAGTCAAGAAAAATCTCAGGGCAGTAGTGGATAGTGCCAGGCGGGTGTCATCAGGTAATCTTTCAGGAACCCCGCTCGCTTGGAAGGGTAAAGATGAAATCGGTATCCTGGCGAGTGCCATGGACAATATGAAAGAAAATCTCCTCCAGATGGTAGGCTCCATTCAGGAAGCTGCAGGTTCGGTACAGACCCAAAGCAGTATCCTGACAAAGTCTGCCAACGAGGTAGCCGCAGGAGGCCGGCAAATATCGGCAACAATGGAGGAACTGGCTTCCGGGACTGACCAGCAGGCACTGGCCGCATCTGATCTTTCTGAAACAATGGCCAGATTCTCACAGAGCATCAAGGCTGCACATAATTTTGGAATATCTATGTCGGATACTGCCGGGAATGTATTAAAGGAAGCTTCCATTGGCATGGAGAGAATGGAGCAGGCGGGAAAGGATATGACACAGATTCATGACACCGTCGAGGCCTCTGTTTCCAAAGTTGGCGATCTTGAAAAGCAGTCAGGGGAGATTGCTTCCCTTGTTGAAGTGATCCAGGGTATTGCAGACCAGACGAATCTGCTGGCGCTGAACGCTGCAATTGAGGCGGCGAGAGCAGGAGACAGCGGAAAAGGGTTTGCCGTCGTTGCCAGGGAAGTGAAAGTACTTGCCCAGCAGGTAACCTCATCACTGGTTCATATTACAGATATCGTAGCCAGCATTCAGAGAGAATCAAAGCAAATTGCCGTTGCTTTGAAGAACAGCTACTTACAGGTTCAGCGGGGCACCGGAAGCCTGAAGGATACTGAAGAGACTTTCAGCACCCTGAAAGGATCCATCCTTTCTCTGGGAGAGACAATTTCCAAAATGAGCAGCACCCTTGAGGAGGCTAATACGAATACATCTGCCATCAGCCAGTCGGTTGAAACGATAGCATCGGTGTCCGAAGAAGCTGCAGCAGGTGTAGAAGAAACAGCTGCAACCATCATCCAATCCAATTCAGTGATGACCGATGTTGAACTAAATGCCAACAGTCTGGCAGACTTGGCAAAGCAGCTCAATCAGCTTGTCAGCCGATTTAAAATATAAGAAATGGCCCGCGGATCCAGCGGGCCATTTCTTAAATTTGCTCTGCAGCAGCGGCGGGGAAGCACCTGTCACATGTGCTCTGTTGCCGGATGAAAATCTTTTGCAGGCACACCTTGAACGGGCAAAGCTCCTTTTATGCTTTATTAGCTAATGAACGGAATATCTGTGTTCTAATGCTTCCCTGTACAATGTTTTGGATGAAAAAATCGCCTATCAGCTTAACATAGTCTTCATCGTCAAAAAGCCTTTTATTCTGAAGCTCCATTTCTGCCAGGCCTTCATAGGTGCACAGAAATGCATATGTATGGTCCGGCCCTGTGACAGGAGTCAGGATTTCTACTTTGTGATCGTACATTTCATTTCTGTGCTGCTGGATTGCTTTTATATTTTCAATAGCTTCTTCAAACTTGTCCTGCTTAAGTTCAAAGGTTTGGTAGACAAAGACAGACATTTCAAACACTCCTTATGCATTAAGGATGACAGCAATTATAGCTTTCACGGAAAAAGAATTTTTATACGGTGAAAAGGGAGAATAATGTTGAATAGGTTTATGCTTTGTATATTCTTCTAATATTGGGTATGATGGAAGAAAAAACTCTTGGAGGCAAACTGTGTTTATTGCAATAATTTTCTTTTTGTTTATGTCCTTTTTCTTGTCGGGGAGTGAAACGGCGCTGACTGCCGTTAATAAAATGAAGCTGAAGACAAGAGCTGAAAATGCTGATCATAAAGCCCAAAAGCTTCTTGATACTGTAGCAAAGCCGGATGAACTGATCACCGCTATCCTCATTGGCAATAATATAGCAAATATCATGCTTCCTACATTGGTCACCATCGTGGCAATCAATTATGGAATTAATGTAGGGATTGCGACCGGTATATTGACAGTCGTCCTGATCATTTTCGCAGAAGTGCTTCCTAAATCCATTGCTGCAACTTTTGCAGATAAAATTGCTTTCATCGTGTTCCCGGTTATCCGTTTTCTGATGATGATTCTGAAGCCATTAACATTTTTGCTGTCAAGATTTACAAGGGGAGTCATCCGTCTGCTTTCGAAGGACAGCGAAGCAGAAGTCAGCTTTTCCAAGGAAGAACTGATCACAATGGTGGATATTGCTACAACAGAAGGGACATTTAATAATGAAGAAACAACGAGGATCAAAGGAGTCATTGATTTCTTTGAACTTGATGTGCGAGATGCCCTGAAAACACCGCGGACTGAGATCATCGGCATTCCTGCTGACTCTTCATATGAAGAGGCGAGGGATATCGTATTGCACAGCCATTATACACGGTATCCTGTGTACAAAGAGAATATGGACAATATTGTCGGGGTTTTTCACAGCAAACAGCTCCTGTCCTGGTCCCTCGACCTTTCAAATGCACTGGATGAATATACAGATAATGACCCTTTATTCATATACGAATTCCATTCAATAGAAAGGGTCTTTAAGCTTATGATGAAAGAGCGCAAGCATATTGCTATCGTCCTTGATGAATACGGAGGTACACGCGGGATCATTACGCATGAAGACATCATTGAGGCAATGATCGGACAGGAAATCAATGACGAAACCGATGATGAAGAAGTGCTGATAGAGGAACTTACCGACTCTCATATTGTCTGCAGCGGAAAGCTGTCCCTCCATCGCCTTAACGAGGCCTTCAAAACGAAGATACCGGAAGAAGAGGATGTTTTGTCCGGTTTCCTGCTGAAGGAATTAGGCTATTTTCCTGAAGAAGGAGAAACTTATGACTACCATCATCTGCGCTTTACAGTAAAGGAAATAGAAGACAATAAAGTCAAGCAGATCGAGATAACAAAACAGGCTGGTACAGTTGAATAGATAAACGATCAGATTCTGCCGGGAAAATGGCAGAATCTTTTTTATTGGGAGCTGGAAAGCACACATTGTGATTTTGATAAAAAATCTCATTACTTTTTTCTCTGATAAAAAGGGTTTTGCAGGACAGAGAGCAAATAGAAACTAGAGCCAAAAGAAAAAGGTGAAAATATGAACCCAGAACAGATGAAGGCTGCAGATAAGGCGATTGATTATATGAAGCAGCATCTTGAGGAAGAGATCACCACAAAAGAGCTTGCCGAATTAACAGGCTACAGCCTTTTTCATTTCACGAGGATCTTTAAAAAGGCGACAGGAATCTCTCCGAGGCATTTCCTTAGTGCGTTGAGAATCGAGATGGGGAAGGAAGAACTGGCAAGGAAATCTTCACTGACTAAGGCAATGATTGCTTCAGGGTATCTTAGCCCGGGTACGTTTCAAACCCGCTTTAAAAATCATGTGGGAATCAGCCCTAAACGATACGAAGCCAGTATGGAAATGCTGCAGAAAATGATGGATGAGACGAAAACGCTGCTCCCTGAGAGAATGGAATCAGAGGCACCGGGAAGCCGGGCAAAAGTAAGCTGTCTTATCCAGGTTCCCCCGGGATTCAGGGGAATTATTTTTGCAGGACTGTTTCCTGAGCCGATTCCCGATCAGAGGCCTGTCAAAGGGACTGCTTTCAGCCATAACAGCCCTCAATGCATTTTCACAGACATCCCGGAAGGAACTTATTATCTGCTGGCAGCAGGGCTGGAGTGGAGCATGAATCCCCTCAGGTATTTTCAGCCGGAAACATTCCTTAGGGGGAAATGGGAAGGAACGGTGGAAATCAAGAAAAACACGGACTGCAAGGCCACCGTTCAGCTGAGGGAGCCGCTGCCCCATGATCCGCCAATCTTAATCAATCTTCCTCTCTTGCTGTTTGAAAAAATAACCAACAAAGCAAACTAGAAGAATTTTTAGGAAAAGTAAGGCAGTATAATCAGGAAAAAGGAGGAGAATGCCGTGCCTATTAAAACTGATATCATCATTCAGGCTGACAAAAGCTTAGTTTGGAGAGCGTGGACCGAATCAGATAGAATAACCGAGTGGTTTGCCCCGGAAGCAGTGATCGAACCGGCAGCAGGAGGGCGGTTCGAATTATATTTCAATCCCTCAGATAAGAGCAGCATGAATACGAAAGGATGCAAAATCCTCAGTATCTTAGAAGAAGAGAAGCTTATGTTTGAATGGAAAGGGCCTGATGCTTTTGCCGGTCTAATGAATAGTGATCATAATCTGACTAAAGTAACCGTAATTCTGGAGGATATTCCGGAAGGTGTACAAATCTCGCTGCAGCATGATGGCTGGGGAGAGAGCGGGCAGTGGGATCAGGCAAAACAATGGCATATAGCGGCCTGGGACCAAATGCTGGCGAGCCTGAAGCAGAGTATTGAATCCGGCAAAGGATTACTTTGCTGCCAATAAGGAAGGGGTAACAGTAATGGCTCAATTATGTGCAATAGGGATTTATGTACCAGACTTAACAAAAGCACTCCGGTTTTATACAGAAGTACTCGATTTCGAAGTAAACAAACAGTATGGCCCGAAAATAGTGTCGCTTGCACACGGGGAACTGCCAATTATCCTGGAAGAAAATGAAGGTGCTGATTATATAGATAGAAAGGCAGCGACAGGGCCGGTGCTAGTGCTTCAAACGGAAAACATTGAAAATGAAGTCAATCGCCTGAAATCCAAAGGTGCTGATTTACTGATGGAAGAGCCGGCAGCTTGTCCGCCGGGGAAATATATAAGTTTCAGAGATCCGTTCGGCAATATATTAGAATATTTGCAGTTTGATTGAGGAGAATCCAACTTTCTCCTCTTTTTTTGTTTGCCTGGAAAACTTACACTGGAGCTGAAAAATTTGAAAGGAGGAGGGGTTTTATGAAATCGCTTCCAGTAATGCTGTTGCTCTTTTTCTTTACTGCTCCGCTGGTATCATCTGCCGGAGGGGGCGGAGGAAGCGGGGGGAGCCCGGGGCGATGGTATCCCGGAGAAAGTCCCAATATAGTAGATCCAGCTCTTCCGCCGCTCGTGTTTATCCACGGCTACAGCAATTCTGCGAATGTCTGGCTGGAGGAAAATGATATGCCTGAAATAGCAAGGGAATATGGATATCAGACCGCATATGCCGATCTTTATCCGGATCGGGATATGTGGGAAAACGGAATGATGCTGGCAAGCATGCTTGAAGAAATCTATTATCATTTCGGGCAGAAAAAACTGGCAGTCGTCGCCTACAGCAAGGGCGGTGTGGATAGTCAGACAGCCCTCGTCCATAATGAAGCATATCCTTATGTCTCCCGAGTAATCACCCTATCTACTCCCCACAGCGGCACACAGCTCGCAGACCTTGCCAATAGCAGTGCTGCCGGCTGGCTTTCCGAACTCCTCGGCACCCGCAATGATGCAACTGCCTCACTTCAGACAGGATATATGAGCTATTACCGCAGTTTGACAGACTCCCATTCGAACGCACAGCGGATTCCCTTTTACACAATCGGTGGGACCGGCTGGGGGAGCTTTGGATCGGCAACATATTGGGGAGGCTTGTATTTGAGCCAGTATGGCAGGAATGATGGCGTCGTCCCCCTAATCAGTTCGAGGCTTTCAGGCTCCCCTGTCATAGCTGAGCATTCCTGGAATCATTCAAGCATAAAGCAAGGGTCTGTCATATTTCCAGAGCTGAATCCCTTTTTAACTGCTACTTCTTTCCAAAAAGATCATTATTCCCCCTTGTTAACTGATACGGATTTTTCCCAGGCTGACAGCATGATCATCCACGGTGGAATGGGAGATGAGATGCTTGAAGATTCCTTTCTTATTGAAAATGAAGTAAAGGCAGCCTCAGTGTCTGTGTTGAGCAGCAAACGCCTTCCTGACCTGGTGATAGTGGATGAGCAGGGCAACAGTTATACAGCCGGCAGAACTTATAAAGATGCTTCAGGATTTTTTTCAGGGGCATATGTTACTGAATTTACTATAAAAAATCCTGTACCAGGCAGATGGACTGTGAGCAGCAAAACGGGACGCACCGGATTTCTGTATACGGTCAGCCTCGAGAGAGATAGTAGCATTCCAGGGATTAGCAAAGAGCTGAACAGCTGGAAAAGTGCGCAGGCAGGCAGGAAGTACAAAACAGAATGGATTCATACCAAAGGCAAGGGAGACGGCTATTCAACCTTCCGCGGCCTAAAAGCGGGGCTTCCTGATGCTTCAGATTTCAAAGAGGAAGGCATATACAGCCTCACCATCCAAATTACCGGCAAAACCGGCCAGGGTAAAGCATTTGAAAGGAGTATGGTTAAATCCATCTATGTAGATGGAACAGGCAAAATTTATAAGTAGGATAAAGTATCATAGCCTTCTTATTAAAAGATATGATTCAAGGCATCGGCATACGCTGGTGCCTTGATTTTTAACTATTCGATATTTTTGAAACTATCGGTTCTAAATATATTGAATAAAAGTTTCGGATAATTTAAAATATTTAATAATACGCCGTATCTTTGTAAGGGAGATGTCTATGGAACATATTAATCTATCCGGAAGAAAGAGAGAGAGCTACAAGCTGGAGTTCAGCCATTCCCTTTTATGGGAGTGCGCCCTTGGCATAGCAGCAGTGACCAACGGGGCGCTGATTGACACGCTTGAGCATTCAGCAAAACTTTCAGGAATCAGGTCGGGGGCCTCTCGCGGCCTTAAGGATCAGCTGGATCATATTGAAAAGAATAATACATGGAAGTCGCTGCTTCAGCTTCTGCATCATGTGGAAGCCCGCACCCTGCAGGAATTTATTTCAGCTGTAGAGAAAATGGATGGAAAAGAGCTGAAGCAGATCTGTCTGCCTTTTCTGGGCCAGGAAAAAGAAGAAGCGAGGAAGCGTGCAGCCTCCGGGCATGCTGAATCCCTTGAAGAATTAATCCGTCATGTGGAAGGGCATAAATTTTTCCCGGCATATACCGCCTATATCTTTAAGGAATCGCCAGGGAAACTGAAGAAGCATTTTATTGCCAGTATGGAAGGCTGGTACCTGGCAGCCATTGAACCGGATAAACACAGGCTTTCAGCAATACTGGAAAAAGATGTTCATGACAAAAAACTGCTGGCTGCCAGGACGTCCCCTGAAGACCTTGCTGAACAGGCAACAGGGGGAATTGCCTACCTTCCTGAGCCTGGTGTTTTTACTGTCAGGCTGATTCCGCAATATGTTTACCGTCCTTGGACCATTGAAGCAGATCTGGAAGGCACAAAGGTATTTTATTATCCGGTTTCAAACAGCAGCCTGCCGGCTGATGTGCCGGACAGTCCGGATTATTTCCTGGTTCAAAAGCAAAAGGCGCTCGGTGATGAATTCAGGCTACGAATTGTCAAGCTCCTTTTCAAGGAGGACCTGCCATTGCAGGATATTACCGAGGAGCTGAATATCGGGAAATCGACTGTACACCATCATCTTAAGATTCTCAGGGCAGCCAAGCTTGCAGAAGTGCACAATCATAAATACAGGCTGAAAAAAGAAGCGGTCCTTTCTTTGGGAAGAGAGCTCGAGAGGTATCTGAAGGGTGGATGTGAATGATCTGGAAACTGAAGCCGTTCCGTTATTTATGGGCAGGTGCAGCCGCTTCAGAAGCAGGGGGAGCACTCGGAACCTTCTGTAATTCGATCATGGTATATGAATTGACAGGATCAAAGCTGGCTCTTGGCAGCATGTGGCTGCTGTATTATCTGCCCTCCCTCATCCTTCAGCTTATTTCAGGGCCATTTATCGACAAATGGAGCCGCAAGTGGATCATGGTAGTCTCACAATGGACAAGAAGTCTTTTTTTTCTTCTTCCTTTTGTGATGATCAGTACCAGCCAGCTTGAAGTTTGGCATATTTACGGTGCCCAGATCGCTGTAGGGCTGGTGTCTCCATTTTATGTCCCGGCAAGCCAGGCCTTACTTCCTTCGCTGATAAAAGGAGATAGTCTGCAGTCTGCCAACGCTGTACTCGACGGTACAGTCAGACTGCTGTCCATGATCATCCCGATGACAGGCGGGGTTGTTATTGAGAGAGCAGGGACAGAGGTGAGTCTGCTGCTCGTGACAATTTTTCTGCTGATAAGCGGCAGCTTTCTTTTATTTATTGCAGAACCAGAAGAAGAAAGGACCATCAGAAAAACATGGCTTGAAGAATTCAAGGAGGGAATCTTCTATTATATTAGGAACCCTCTGCTGCTGTGGCTTGGGATTTTCCTTGCTTTCGTCCAGTTTGGGGTAGGAGCCGCCATGGTTCTTAATCTTCCGTACATAACTGACGAACTTTCAGAGAGCTACGGCAGCTACGGCCTCTTTATGGCGGGCTTTCCGGTGGGCTATCTTGCCGGCACGCTTCTTGTCGGGAAGGTGCGAATAAGCAATCGCCGCACTTCTATGCTTGGCGCGCTAATGGCAGGAGGATCGACTTATATCCTGCTGGCGTTTAACGCCAGTCTTGCAGCCGCGGTAGTGATTGAAGCAGCTGCCGGAATTTTTATGGCATTTTTCAATATACAAAGTACAGTCATCTATCAGCAGACGGTACCAGACTATTTGAGAGGAAAAGTTTTCTCGGCCAAGCTGTTCATCATCAGGGGGGCGATGCCCTTGGGAGTGCTTGCAGGAACCCTTTTGGGAAGCCTTTGGGGAGTCAGGCCCATGTTCCTCCTTATTGGGATATTGATCATCACAGCATCTGCAATAGGACTCTTTCATCCTTATTTTGCATTTCTAAATAATCAGACCGGTCATCAGGTACAACGAACTGAAACGGAATAACCTGGGTAGAGGGACGTATGTGCCTCCATAAGGATACTAGCTTTATGCTGAAAAGGGGAATGGATTGCTGGTCAAAAGAATAAAAAAAGTGAATATATTTATATAAAAATAGACTTAGTTTTTGCTGTATTTACAAGGAGGAAATTTTTATGCTTAAACGGGTAGACGGAAGGAGAGGCGCATGGAAGCGTGTAACCGACAGAGCTTATTCACAATGCTGGCTCGATGCTAAAGAATTCACGGGCCACTTAGCTCTCATTGAGTTGATCAAAGTTACGGAAAAACTGACAGTCAAATACGAAGAAAAAGAGATATGCATTGCTGCCGATGGCTACAGCTGGCTTCAGCATTTTCCGGAGGGAAAATTTTATACGGTAACGACCATGATGGATGAGAACGGAGAAATTCTCCAATGGTATATCGATATCTGTCATGAGATTGGACTCGAAGAAAATATTCCCTGGATGGATGATCTGTTCCTGGATATCGTTGTACTGCCAGCAGGAAATGTATATCTGCTGGATGAAGAAGAACTGGAGGATGCCCATAATACCGGCATAATAACTAGAGAAATGTATAATCTTGCAAGGAATCAGGCTAGTGAACTGATGGGTGCAATCCAGGCCGGCAGCTTCCCGCTATTAAATTTGGCAAAAGAGCATGCTGAAATCGTGAAAAGAGAAGGTTTTTCAGAGCCTGTTAGACCAGATAGCAAAAGACGGTGAACAGAACACTCACTCTGGAGAATGTTCTTCACCGCCTTCTTTTTCCTTTAATGAGTCAGAGCTTTCTTCTTCGCTGCCGGAAAAGTCCTGTGGACTGATGCCGCCTCCGTAGGTTGCGCCGATATTCATCTGGCCGCTGAGTTCCTTTACTCCCAGCTGATTGATATTATTGGTCAATTCGTATTTATCGACTATGAACCTGTCAATATGGAATTCCTGAAAAATGACAGGCGGAGAGCTATTGGGGTCAGTCTGGGCAGAAGGTATGTCCACATGGGGATTTTCTTTTGTGACAGCGTATAAAGCAGAGATTTCCCGCCTCAGTTCTGAATTCTCTTTCTCCAGGCGGGAAAGGGCATTTTCAGTATTCCGGAGACGCTGCTCCAGGTTTCCTATCTGTTGGAGACAGCGGCCGAGTGCTGCATCAATCATTTTTTCAACCTGATTATTTTCTAGAGCAGGACCGGGGGTTTGTTTTATGCCAGCGGCAGGTGTCCGGGCTGTGAATTTCTTTTTCAGGGCGACCAGGCTGCCCAATTCTTTCTCGATGGTTAGGAAACGCCTGATATGGACATCGCATGTCCTGATTTTTTTAGACTCTTCTTCAAGAGATTCAATCCTAGATTCAAGCCCGGCCAGACGGTCACCGTGATCCTTGCCAAGTAAATGTTTAAACGCCATATCTCACCACACCATTAAGTCCTTGTTTTTCATTCAATCGGTATCTGTTCCTCTGGCTGGGAGATCTTCCCGTAGCTGATCTCCAGGAGGCCGTTGATAAATTTTGCTGAAAGTTTATTATCATTGGGAATGGCAGGAAGTTTTACAGCTCTTTCAAAATTCCCATGGAATCTTTCTTTTTGAATATTCTTTATACCGCTGTATGGTACGTAAATAGTTCCCCTGATGATCAGCCTGTCACCCTGGAGGAACAGCTGGACATCCTCCCTTTGGATGCCTGGCAGACCTGCCAGCAGGATGATTTGTGTTTCTGTTTCGTATATATCCACTAGCGGAAATTCGGCTGACTTCCGGTAGCCGGCTTCCCCCGGCTCGCCGGCAAAGCTGTTGAAAGCCGCAGATTCCCCGAATTGGCCTCCTGGCCCCTGTTCAAATACCTGGTTCCAAAAATCCCCGCCCTGCACCTTCTGGGCAAGCTCCATCCATTGCTTCATTTTTTCGAGGTCCATCCTATCACCTGCTTTATAAGTTTCCAGGGATCATTGTTTATTATTTATCTTATTTTCAGATATGCTATTCATGCCAAAATGATTGGAAGTTTAGCTGTTTCAAAGAAAATCAGACACATTTTTTTAATAGCTATTGGTATTCTTCTTCCTGTGCCATAATTGAATCAGTTAAAGAGGAGGAGTAAATATGATAATCAGGAAGCTGCTGGCAGAAGACGCAGGAGAATACAAAAAGCTGCGGCTTGAAGCACTGCAAAATAAACCGGAAGCATTTGCTTCCAGTTATGAAGAAGAATGCGGAAACCCTGCCGATTTCTACGCCAAGCGTTTTGCCTCAGGTCTCTCTGCAGAGTTTGGCATATTTGAGAAAGGAGCTTTGGGCGGAACGGCAGCTTTGATCAAGGAGACTAAATTAAAGCTTAAGCATCGGGCCATAATTGCAGCCGTGTACGTAAAGCCTGAATATAGGGGCAGGGGAGCTGCAAGGAAGCTGATTGAAGCTGCTCTTTCTGAAGCCTCTGGTGACCATAATATAGAACAGGTCACCCTCTCAGTTGAAAGTGGGAATGAGCCTGCCAAAAGGCTGTATGCGTCATTTGGATTTACTGTATATGGTGTTGAAAAAAGGGCATTGAAAATTGGTGAAAACTATTATGACGAAGACCATATGATTCTTTATCTGAGTTGAGGAGGCGAGAGCCTTCTTATTTTGTTTTCGTAGTAATTATAATTACCTTTAAAAGTAAGTTTGTGTTGCTTTATAAAGTAATTTATATTACTCTTAAGAAGGAGGTGGAATATTTGGAAAATTTAAGCCTGAATGTTGCCTTGCTTCGGAGAAAAGTCCCGAATTTAACTGCAGCCGCCAAGTCAGTCGGACTTCGTCCGGCTACAGTCTCCAATTTATGCACCGGCAAGATCCCTGTAGGAAGGGCAGAGGTCAGGACAATTGCTGCGCTTGCTGAACTGGCAGAATGCAGCCTGGATGATTTGATCATTAGAGGGGAGAAGGCAGAGATGATTGAAACGAAGATCAAGGCGCTCGATCTGTTTGCACCACTGGCTAAAGGAGGGACAGCCGGTCTTGTCGCAAGGCCGGGAATGGGGCAGCTTGTCCTCCTGACAGAGATATTTTTCCGGCTGAAGAAGGAAGGCTACAAGACAATCCTGCTCATTCCGGAAGGGGAGTATCCAGAACTCCAGGATATTCTGATCAACACCGATTTTTCTGCCGCAACCATTGAGGACGCATACCAACTTCTCACTGACCATTCAAAAAATCAAGATGTTCTGTTTGCTGCTGACAGAGCACATGTGGTAAACGGAACCATACATGATTTGCAGGGCAGGCTGGATGCTGGCGGTCCGGGATCAGTAACGACCTTCCTCCTCGATTTAAAAGGGGAGGCAGTAGATGAAGAATTTCCTTACGGGCCGCTGGAAACCTTATGGCAGTTTGATGCCGACCTTGCTGCCAGGCATTTATATCCTGCCGTGAATCCTATTTATTCTGCCTCATCTGTCCTTGAGGGGGCATATCTGGATCAGGCCCATCTGACCATCCAGCAGAAGGCGCAAAAGCTCCTTCGCCGATATAAGGAGTTAAAGGCGCTTGTCCAAGCCGGGGGAATAAAGAGGCTTCCATCTTCTGAAACACTGGGGTATCAGCGCGGGGCATTGCTGGAAGCCTATCTGACCCAGCCTTTTTATACAGCAGAAGCATTTACAGGCCAAAAAGGGCAATCGGTGTCTCTTCAGGAAAACCTGTCTGACGTCCGAAAAATCCTGGATGGCGGTGCAGATGCTTATTCGGCAGATGAGCTGGCCTATATTGGAAGCCTGGACAGCCATCAGGAGAAAGAATCATAAGAAAAAGCCCGCTCCAGCGGGCTTTTTCTATATCACACTGTTTTTCACTGAGTTGGAATCATTCAGGTCAGGATCGGCAATCCAGGATATAGGGATATTCACAGGTGAGACGTCTCCATTTTGTTCGCCAAATCCCTGGTTTCTCTTATACGAGATGAACTGGTCGATAAATTGGTTCGGCCCCATATTCACAATAGAAGCATGGTCAAGCACATTGACCTTTAAGGCGAGAAGATTTACCACCATGGGGGCAAATATCACTGGCATCACTCCCTACAGATTTGGAATTCTCGCAGAATCGAAGGTCGAATTGGAGTCAAGCTGATCACGGTCATCAACGATTCCCTTTGTACCGATAAATCCGCTTGCATCCCCAAAATTCTGTCCGTAGCCCTGATTCTTTTTATCCGAATTATGCCACTCGGCAAGAAGGTTCTGGCCGATATTGACAGCGGAAGCGTTCTCGAAAGAATTGATCTTGATTGCGCAGATGTTGATATTGATAAATGGCGCAGGAGCCGGCAATTATATCTCCCCCTTTGTTTGCTTCTAAGTATATTCAGCTCAGCATAATTTATGATAAACGGGCGTTGAGAAGAAAAGGGGGAAAAGCATGTTCTATCCTGCGCGTGTAACCATAGGCAAGACATCAATAAGAAGTTCTGATCATGGTAATGGCATGGTATTTGGCCAGAATATTACGGTGAACAAAGCCGTGAATGGAAAGAAAAATCAGGGATTTGGACAGCAGTCTGCTGACGGGGTTTTTCTGGCGATGCCGGCAGGTGTAGTGTGGGATGGTGAGCAGGATGACAGCAGAAGTGTGAAAAATAACAACATCTAGCTAGGCCACAAAGGTCCGCAGAATTTTAGAATAACTGTCCAAGTCGCTGCATACCTATAAAGTATATACCTCCGAAAGCAAAAGCCCTGCTGCTAAAAGTACGGGGCTTTTGCTTTATGGTTCTAATCAGAGGAATTATTTGCTATAATAAACTTGACGAAAATGATTATCATTATTGATGAGGTGCTTGCTGTAATGAATATTGAACAATTGGTTACCACTAGAAGAACAATTAAAAAGTTTAAAGCAGATCCAGTGGATGAGGCGCTGTTCATGAAGTGGCTTCAAGCGGCCAGCCTTGCTCCCAACCATAAAATGACTGAGCCTTGGGATATTATTTTTGCCGGCCCGGAGACACGCGGAAAGCTGAAGCATAAAACAGATTTTGGCGGAGCGCCGGAAGTGATGGCCGTCACAGTCAAGCATGGAAAAACTGATCTGGAGACAGTTGAAAATACAGCTGCCGTTGCATGCTTTATCCAGAATTTCATGCTGCAGGCATGGGATGAGGGAGTTGGGACTTTCTGGTGTTCTCTTGGTGCTTCAAAGGCTGCGAGGGAAGTGCTCGGAGTTGAGGAAGGGAGCGAAGTAGTCGGCATCATCGCTTTTGGCTACCCTGAAGAAATCCCGGCTATCAAAGAGCGCATCAGCATTGAAGATAAGATTAAAAAGCTTCCATAAATAATGGATAGAAGGACAAGGCAATTGCCTGTCCTTTTTTATTTTGGCAAATTCGGCTAAAAACTATAAAAAGAATACCTCTAAATCTTAAGAGACAGAAAGCAAAATCCCTTTATCGCCTTCATTTTTCGGCTATAATGAATCTAGCAGAAAATACAGGGGGCATTAAAATAATGAAACTAGTTGAATATAGCCGGAGAAGGGTAGGATGACGGAAGATTTCTGGTCGCCCGTCCGGCTGTCGATTTCTGTGGCTGCCATTTCATTGGCCATTGTTTTTGCTGCAGGCATTCTTCTGGCAAGATTGCTTGCATTTAAAAAATTTAAAGGAAAGCCGCTTATAGAAACCATCCTCCTCCTGCCTCTCGTACTCCCCCCATCAGTGGTCGGATTCCTGCTGATCATCGTGTTTGGAAAGCAGTCATTCTTTGGGAGAGCGATAGAAATCTTTATTGGGCAGCCGGTTATATTTACATGGCTGGCAGCCGTAACCGCGTCCAGTGTTGTCGCCTTTCCTCTGATGTACCAGTCTGCAAAGACAGGCTTTGAAACGATCGAGAAGGAAATAGAGGATGCTTCAAGAGTTGATGGAGCTTCAGAGGTGAAGGTTTTTCTCTATATAGCACTGCCGCTGTCGGCCAAAGCCCTGGCAGCCGGAGCCATACTCAGCTTTGCCAGAGCACTTGGGGAGTTTGGGGCAACACTGATGTTTGCCGGCAATATTCCCGGCAAAACACAAACGATTCCGACGGCCATTTATTTTGCCATTGACTCGGGCAATATGGAGATGGCTTGGCTTTGGACGGCAGTCATGATCGGCATTTCCTTTATCATGCTTGCAGCAGTCAATGCTTTCAGCAAATAAAAATTTCGGTATACGAAATTTTTACGCAAAGAAACAGGGTTTTTGCTGTCATGCCAAGAATATATAATAAGTCCGAAAACCAGAGGAGGAAAAAGCATGACAGCAGAACAGTTTTTACAAAAGCAAAACGAAGCCTTGCAAAAGCTCCAGAAAAAGCGCGCTGAAGCTTCATGGAAAGCTTCTACAACTGGAGAAGATGAATGGAACAGGAAGACAGCTGAGGCACAGACGGATGTCAGCCTCTACTTATCAGATTCTGAAAGATTTCAAGAGGTAAAGGAATTCCTCGAAAGCGGGGAACTAAACCAGCTTGAACAAAGGCAGCTGCAGCTGCTGAAGAACAGCATGGTAAAAAATCAGCTTGACGCAGATGTACTTAAGGAACTTTCTGAAAGAAGCTCAGAGTTAGTAGGTGTCTTCAATACATACAGAGCCGTTCTGGATGGAAGGGAAGTGTCGGAAAATGAAATCAGGAAAATCCTTACAGATAGCAAGGATAACGAGCTGCGTGAGAGGGCCTGGCATGCAAGCAAGACAATTGGCAGCAAAGTCGAAAATAAGCTAATTGACCTTGTGAAATTAAGGAACGAAACAGCCATGAAGCTTGGCTACAGAAATTTTCATGAAATGAGCTTTGAACTCCAGGAGCTGGACAGGGACGTTATTTTTGCTATCTTCGATGAGCTGAAGAAAATTTCGGATGAACCATTCCATCAGCTGAAGCGGGAAATGGATGAGGAAATTGCAGAACGCCTTTCCATATCAATAGATGAAATCAGGCCTTGGCATTATGCGGATCCATTCTTTCAGGAAGCGCCTCCTTCTAAAGCACTGAACTTGGATTCTTACTATGAAGGGAAGAATCTGGAGGAGCTGACAGCTGCTACATTTGCTTCCATGGGAATGGAGATAGGGGATATGCTGGAAAACAGCGATCTTTATCCGCGGGAAAAGAAAAATCAGCATGCATTTTGTACAGACATCGACAGGGAAGGGGACGTAAGGGTCCTGTGCAACAACAGCAGCAGCGATTACTGGTCGACCACCATGCTGCATGAGTTCGGGCATGCCGTATATTTCAAATATATTGACCGGGATCTTCCTTTCCTTCTCAGAGCACCGGCACATACATTGACGACTGAAGCGATTGCGATGCTTTACGGACGGATGGGCCGGAATCCGGAGTGGCTGGGGAAATTCCTCGGCATTAATGAGCAGGAATTAAAAGAACTGGCTGGCGAGCTGAAATTGGCGCTCAGAAGGCAGATGCTCATTTCAGCCCGCTGGTTCATCACTTTTTCGCTGTTTGAAAAAGAACTATATGAAAATCCGGACCAGGATCTGAACCGTCTCTGGTGGAAAATCGTCAAAGAGGTCCAATTCCTGAATCCGCCGGAAAATCAGGATATCCCGCACTGGGCAGCTAAGATCCACTTTACCCTTGTGCCTGTATACTATCAAAATTATCTGTTGGGGGAACTTACAACCTCACAGCTGGAACAGCATATCAAGAAAAATCTGAAGGGTGATATTCTTTCTAAAGAAGCAGGAAGCTATCTGCTTGAAGAATTTTTCAAGCCGGGAGCGGCCCTCCACTGGAATGAAAAGATAGAAAAAGCAACCGGCGAAAAACTCAACCCGCAGCATTTCATAGACCAATTCGTAGGGGATCTGCAGCAGGCATAACAGAAAAAAGGCCGCTTTCTTCACAGGAAGCGGCTTTTATAATGGAAAGGAAGGAAACTTTTATATGAAAATAAACGTCTATATAGTACATGCATTCTGCAGGGACAATAAGGGAGGAAACCCGGCAGGAGTGGTTCTCGACACAGATGGCCTGAGCACCGTCCAGATGCAGAAAGTTGCCTCAATGGCGGGATTTTCTGAAACGGCATTTATCAGCCGTTCAAGAGCAGGTGAAATATCCTTGAGGTACTTTACACCGGAGAACGAAGTCGACCTTTGCGGACACGCTACTGTCGCCTCCTTCCATCTGCTTGTCAAGGAAGGCAGGATTCCCCCTGGAGAGCACACATTTGAATGTCATGCAGGCCTTCTTAAAGCAAGAGCGAGTGACACGGGAGAGATCTTCCTTGAACAGCCTCTTCCGAAAATGGGAACAGCTCTTCCTCCAGAAGAGGCTGCAGTTTCCTTGGGAATCAGCCTTGATGATCTTGCTGAAGGTCTTCCGGTCCAGATTGTTTCTGCCGGACTTCCGGACATTATGGTCCCTATCCGTTCCCGTGATGTTCTGGAATCGATCCGGCCTGATTTCGTGCGGGTGGCTGAGATCAGCAGAAAGTATCAGGCAATAGGGTATCATCTGTTTGCTTTCAATGAAAAAGGCAGTCCTGCGGCAGTCTGCCGCAATCTTGCTCCTGCAGCCGGCATACCAGAGGAAAGTGCGACAGGAACTGCCAGCGGCGCTCTATGCCGCTATCTTTATCATCATCAAAAAATTGCAGCCGGCCCGCATTTTTTTCACCAGGGAGAAACAATGGGGCTGCCCTCTATCATAAAGGCAAATCTATCAGCCGCAGATGATTCAGGGGAAATTGAAAGACTGGAAATTGGCGGTGCGGCGAAAGTGAAAGACAAGATGGTGATGCACATTTAATGCTGTATACATAAAAATTTTCGACAGCATCCCATGCAGCCAGCTTAAATCCACAGCAATAGACGTCCAATCTTCTGCCTGTGCTTCACTGAGTGTCATAGTTTGTAAAGAAAGCTCGCTATTTGTTCATATCTTTTAGGCGGAAAATGGTTTAAGATAGAAATAAGTTAATAGACGGACTTTTTAGAAAAAACAATAATGGTATTGTCAGTCAAACTTCAGACTCAGAATGATAGATGGAGGGATATGAGTGAGTGCAAGCATCGCAGTAAAACTGATAGAAGACTATTCAAACTATGAAGACGAAACACTGGTGGTCCTTTTTCAAAATGGGGATGGTATGGCATCTGAATATCTTATGAAAAAATACAGGCACTTTGTCAGGGCGAAGGCGAGCAAATTCTTTTTGATCGGCGGAGACAAAGATGATCTTTTTCAGGAAGGCATGATCGGGCTATATAAAGCCATCCGTGATTTCAAGGAGGACAAGCTTGCTTCATTCAAAGTGTTTGCTGAGCTGTGCATTACAAGGCAGATCATCACCGCTGTAAAAACGGCCACCCGCCAGAAGCAAATGCCGCTTAATTCCTATATTTCACTGGACAAGCCGATATATGAAGATGAATCCAAGCACACACTCATGGATATCCTCCCGGGAACCATGGTTACAGATCCGGCCATTCTGATTGTGAACCAGGAGAACACTGCAGACATCGAAGAGAAAATAGCCGAGAAGCTGAGCGATCTGGAACGGAAGGTTCTCGATCTATACGTTGCCGGCCACTCTTATATTGAGATCTCTGAGGAACTGGATACTCACGTCAAATCAATCGACAACGCCCTCCAGCGCGTTAAACGAAAACTTGACCGCTATCTTGAAAGACGTGAGCTGGTCATTTAAGGAACGGGGAGCTCCCTTTGGAAACAGGGGGCTTTTTTCTTTGGAAGCAGAGTTGTGATTTGTCCTATCGTACGGGGATCCAATAAAAAATGAAATCCCGGCAAACGCCGGGATTTCCGATCAATATCCTTCCCTTCTGGCAGATGGTTCATCTCCTGGAGTATCTCCAAGCTGGTTCCCTTCATGGGAAGGGCGAAGCAGTTCATCTTCTTCAATGGTGTTATCAACAAACAGGACATATTGCCCGTCAAATACCCTCTGCGAAAACTCTTCTGCATCTTTATCAGCTGCACCATAGCTCGCGTACTCATCGTTTGAGTGGATACCTGAGCTGGTTCCCGGATCTGCACCTAAAAACAAGGCTTTAGCGGACTCCAGAAAGCGCTGGTTTCCGAGTTCCTGTGAGCCGATGATTTTGGCAATGGCCCCGTATGTTTCAGCAAGTGCTTCAATATTGGATCCGTCCTTTGAAACGATTACCAGCTTTCTGCTGTTATAGCCGTTGTCCTTAGCTGAAGAGAGTGCTTCCGTAAGCTCCTCGATCGAATCATAGCCGCCAATCAATTGATTATTCATGAATATTCTCCTCCAGTAGATTAATAGAATTACTTCTATCATTCCCTGGTTTTCCTGGGAAGAAACGTTGGGAAGCTTTTCCCGCAATACAGGGGATTTTTTGAAAAACCTGTTGTTAAAGCTTATTGGGATACATTTCTGCAGGTCCTGCATTAACTAATTATCTCTGAATGATGTCCCATGCTTTATAATGCGATATAATAGAGACATCGTAACTAGGAGGAATCGACACATGAAGCCATTTGACAAAATTTCTTCATATTTTAAGACCTATGCACAATCACTGGCAGATGAATTGGTGGATAGCATTGTTCAGGAATTTGACTTTGAGGTGCCAAAGGAAGAAATTCAGAATGCCAAAAAGACTTATGAATCTTTTATGAAGTTTATTGGGGAGTCCATTGTGTCCGAAACTGAGAAGATGCCTGACGGATTGCTGGATTGGAGCAAGAAGAATGGGGAGCGGCAGGCAAAAAACGGCGGCCGCATTTCGGACATCTTAATGCGTTATCCTGATTCCAGGCAAGTGTTTATCGACAAAGTGACCAGGATAGGAAAAGAATTTGATTTAGGCATGGACGAAGTTGTACTG
The DNA here is from genome assembly GCF_040492155.1 of Cytobacillus sp. T106. Lineage (NCBI taxonomy): Bacteria > Bacillati > Bacillota > Bacilli > Caryophanales > Bacillaceae > Cytobacillus > Cytobacillus sp. T106. Next base: position 140,203 of record NZ_JBEUMK010000006.1, read on the forward strand.
CTGATAAAAAAGGTGAATTTGATTCTGGATATCAGCATCAATGAAACTGTATTTGCTTTTGAACGATTTTCCGGATTACTTTTGGAAAAAGCACGGGATGAGGTCAATGAACTGACTGCACCTGTTGTTCCGATACAAGATGGCATTGCAGTTCTTCCGCTGATTGGCTCAATTGATTATGACCGGGCCAAGCTGATTATGGAAAAAGTGGTGCCGGAAATTAAAAAACTGCAGATAGAATGCCTGATCATGGACTTTTCCGGCATTGTCAATATAGACGCCCAAATCGCAAAGTATGTATTTAATATCCGGAGTGTGCTCCGTCTAGTAGGAGTGAATACAATCGCTTCAGGGGTCCGGCCGGATCTTGCGCAGCAGGCTGTTACAGAAGGAATCGATCTTACCTCTGTACCGACCTTTGCAAATGTAAAGCAGGCCATTGAGAGCCTTGAGGAAGAATGATTAGAAAAGGGTGAACCGTCCTGGTTCGCCCTTTTTGTGTACAGAAATTATCCGGATGGTGCATCAATGTCTTCTGTCAGTGTTATTTTGGACAGCTCTGTTAGTATGGTGGCAGCACCTATGATTTGTTTTGTGCTGTCAAAGAGTGGGTGGGCAAAGATCATATATGTATAAAGATAATTGTCCGGAAGTGAAAAGGAGACTGTTTTTCGGATCGAAATCTGTTTTTCTATGACAGTTCTTTTCATTTGTGCATACATTTGTCCCCCTATCCCAAGGCCCAGCTCATCGTCCCGTTTCCCTATGAGAGATTCAGGCGGGAATAAGGGATGGTAATTGAAAATCCATGTATATTTTAAATCCATGTCACAATGAGCGATGATCATGGGTGCAGCCTCCAGTGCATAACGGAAAGGACTTTCATCATCCGCATTAAAGGCAGAAGAGTGGAAGTTCAGGATCTGGGCAATCTTTTGCCTGATTTCCTCACTGGGATTCCTCACCCCGCTCTCAATTTGTGCATAATAAGCCCTGTCGATGAACGCCTTAGTAGCCACGGTCTCCTGGGTCAGCTTTCTGGCTTTTCTTATTTTAATTAACCAATCTCGTTTATGTTGTTTATACATGGCTCTAGGTTATCATGTATCACTGATAATGGGCGTGGCTTTTGAGACACAGGCTGCATATTTGATGGAGAAAAGGGTAGATGTATAAATTACTTAAAAGAATCTGGCTTTATTTAATGAAAGGTCAGAAGTTAGAGTACGGATGAATGATGAAATGAAAGAGAGGGTATAAGTCTTTTATACATAATGAAAGTGATGTGATACTTTGCCAAGCTCTAAATGGTTTAAAATCGGCTATGGAATTATTATTGTGATGGTTATTATCTTCCTCGCAACGAAAATCGATTTTATTTTTACACCGATTGAAATATTCTTTGAAACTCTATTTATGCCTTTTCTGATATCGGGGGTTATTTATTATCTGCTGCGCCCCATCGTTTATTTCCTTAACAGGAAAAAGGTTCCAAAGGTTGTTTCCATCCTCTTGATCTACCTTATCGTCATTGGAGGGACAGCCGCACTTGTGTACTTTGTGGGGCCCGAGCTGCAGCGCCAGTTCAAAGATCTGATGGACAATTACCCGCAATATATAGAGGGGCTTAGAAACAAAGCGGATGAGCTTCAGAACAGCGCATGGTTTTCCCGTTTCCAGGAAAACGATTATATTACCTTCGACTATATTACAGAACAGATGAGTTCATATTTCAAATCAAACTTCTCGGATTTAAGCTCCCGCCTGACGGGCGTGTTCAGCATCGTCACGAGTGTTGTAACCGTGATTGTAACAGTGCCCTTCATTGTCTTTTATCTCCTGAAGGACAGCGAAGGGGCTTCAAAGGGCATGGTCAGATATTTGCCGTATTTCCAGGCTGCAGAGACAAGGAAAATACTAAAGGATATGGATGAAGCCCTCAGCTCCTATATACAGGGCCAGGCAATCGTCAGCTTCATTGTGGGTGTCATGATGTATATCGGCTATCTGATTATTGGAATCAATTATTCTCTTATTCTGGCTATTGTGGCCATGTTAACAAATGTCATTCCCTTCCTGGGGCCATTTCTTGCCCTAGTCCCGGCAGTCATCGTAGGGTTTACTATGTCGCCTTTTATGGCGCTGAAAGTCATTCTCGTGGTGATAGTGGTCCAGCAAATAGACGGAAATGTATCTTCTCCGCTCATCATGGGGAGAAAGCTGGATGTCCATCCGCTTACCATTATCCTGATCCTGTTGGTTGCGGGCAATCTTGCTGGTCTGATCGGGATGATCGTCGCTGTTCCTGCCTATGCAATCATCAAGGTCATCATCAGCCATGCCTACAGGCTTTATACATTGAAGAAGGCTGACCGTGACCAGATTATCCAGGTTGAAGATTGATGGTTTCAATCATGCAGAAAAACGGGAACAGAATAGTACAACCCATACAACAGGAGGAAGCTGCATGAACCGATATAAAATTGTATATAAAAACCGTGAGGACCAATTCATCAGCACTGAATTTTATGCAGACTGCATCACTGACCTGATTCCGCAGCTTACAAATCTTGAGAGGAAATTCAAAATTGTAGAAGTAAAGAATATGATGTACGCACAAAGAAAATGAAAAGAAAGCAGCGCTGAATGCCGGCGCTGCTTTTTCATGCTTAACAGCAGGAAGCGGAAGGCCTGGAGTCGAATCTTTACTGTTATGAAAAATTGAGGAGGAAGAAGTATGGCTTTCAAAGAAAGTGCGCCGGAGAAATCGTATAAGCTTAAGGAGAGATTAGAAGAATTATATGATGCTGCACTAACAGAATCGGAACTAATGAATTTGGCAAAAGCTATGCTTGAAGAAATTGGATCAGCTGATCCATATCTGCGGGATCATCTGATTTACACCAGTTTTGCCCGGCTTATTGGAGAAGGCAGCTTTTCACATATAATGCTTGAAAAAATCCTTGCCGTCTGCCAGGATGACAGTCATTTATTTTACCATCTCGGGGCAGAGGGAGATGACAGCGTGTTTACCCGCAGTTTTTCTTCCCTGGTGCTGGCATTGGTTATTCAAAAAGATGCAGCAGAGAGATTTCTTTCCGATCAAACAGTTCAGTATACATATGGAAAAACATTGGAATATATGAAGAAAGAAAAAGACCTTCGGGGGTATGTGCAAGAAAAGGGCTGGGCACACAGCATGGCTCATGCAGCAGACCTCTTAAATGAGCTCGTCCGCCACCCGGTTATCTCCTGCAGCGAGCAGCTGCTCTTACAGGGGATGGATGTGATTTTTCATTGTGTATCAAGGAACGACGGCGTTTATACTGATGATGAACCCGAACGGCTCATTTTCCCGCTCACGGCTATCTTTGAAAATTCAAATGAAAACACCTTGGCCAATAAATTGAATGAGCTGTCTCTATACGAGGAGGACACCAGAAAAAGCAAAAGTGATGGAAACGCCTATTATCATCTCAGGACCAATTTGATGATGTTTTATAAATCATTGTATTTCAGACTGAAATGGATTGATATATTTCCTGCTGGAAGGGATCTTCTTGAAGCGCATATCCGGAGACTCCATATTGAAGTCTATGGGGAGAAATTCTAAGAAGGGAATACAAAAGGAGGAGAAGAATCTGCTTCTCCTCTAAAATCTTTCATTTTTGGCAGAAGGGCTGAAAACAGGGAAAGAAAAGTAAAAGGTGGTGCCTGCCCCGACTTTGCTTTCGACTTTGATTGTTCCCTTCATAGCTTTGACGATGCTGAATACAACCATCATCCCCAAGCCGGTCCCTTTTGAGCCTTTCGTAGAATAATAAGGCTCGCCGAGCTTCTGCAGCTGTTCAGGAGTCATACCGACGCCGGTATCCTTGACCGATATTGAAATATGGCTTTTCGTATAATTGGTCTCGACAAGGAGGTCGCCGCCTTTAGGCATCGCTTCAATGGCATTTTTCAGGACATTGAGAATCGACTGGTGGAATTTCTGCCGGTCTCCTTCAATGGAACCAAGGATGGCAAAATTGGCTGTAATCCTGACAGAATTCTGATTAGCGAGTGGTGTCAGAATGTTGATTACCTGCGTGATTTCTTTTTTTACGTTAATTTCCTCTATATAGTCGAGGGAAGGTTTTGTGAAAGTTAAATAATCTTTTATAACCCTTTCTGCTGATTCAAGCTCGCCTTTAACGATATGCAGATACTCCCTTCTTTTTTCAAGGGGCTGAGGGTGCTCGATCAATAGCTGTACAAAGCCTGCCGCAGCTGTCAAAGGGTTGCGGATTTCATGTGAAATCGCGGCACCCATCTGCTCAACAGCTTCCAGCTTTTCAGTTTTTATCAGTTTCTTCTTGAGCTCAAGATCCTTTCTGACATATTCAATGATATAGGATATCATTGCGACCCCGACAGTCGGAACCGCCAGATGAGCGGCCCAGGCATCAAGCCTGCTTTCAGGTGAAGACCATATCTCCATAGCGATGACTGTCACTACACTTAAAATAACAGTCAAGAGGACCGAAAAGGCAATCCTTTTTGGCGGAGGCTGTATTTTGAATTTAGGATAAATGCGCCACAGTAAAAATCCGAGCGGCACATACAAAAGAACATTGAGCCAGAAACCGGTACCAAGTCCAAAGAACGAGCGGAAGACAATGGCAATCACGCTGAGCCAAAGGCCAAGACCGGCATACAAGCCGCCGATCAAAACCGGGATGAGCCTCAGGTCAAACTGGAAGTCGGACGAGGATTTAAAAGAAAACTGCAGGCTCATCCAAAGCATCAGTGATAGCCATATAAGGGACGACACGCGGGAAAAAGAGATTCTTTGCCTTCTCTCTGACCAAACCAATGAGAAAAAAAGAAGAATGATAATCAACGCCAAATTGAAAAACAAGTGCCTGGTTATTTCCATTTATTTCACCGCATTTTTGTATGTATATTAAAAATATTATAATTTTTTGTCAAAAGAAACAATACAATTAGCTTAATTTGACGAATATATTAACAGTTTCCCTAAAATAGTCATATAAAGACTGGGGCAGCTTTTAAGCCAGCAAGCATTGAATGCCTGTCTAGGAAAGACAGTTTGCTTAGTCTATCAAACAATCCAAATGGTGAAAAAGAGAGGAAATATTAAAAACTGCTAAAAAAATGAACCTTTTTCCAGCCTCTTCCGTATTATGGTTAGAACGAGAATGATAGGAGGCACAGTTTTGGATCCCATTTTGAAGCTGGACAATGTAAAAAAAGTGATCAAAGGAAAAGAAATCATCAAAGGACTCAGTTTTTCTGTAAACGAAGGAGAGGTATTCGGCTTTCTCGGCCCCAATGGCGCCGGTAAAACGACGACGATCAGGATGATTGTCGGCCTGATCGGGATTACAGAGGGTGACGTGGTTGTCTGCGGGAAAAGCATCCGCAAGGACTTTGCCGGTGCCGTTAGCCACATTGGTGCAATTGTGGAGAACCCGGAAATGTACAAGTTTCTGACTGGCTACCAGAACCTTATGCAATATGCACGGATGCAAAAAGATATCTCTAAAAAGAAGATTGACGAAGTAGTTGGGCTGGTCGGTCTGCAGGATAGGATCCATGACAAGGTGCGCACCTATTCGCTCGGTATGCGGCAGCGGCTCGGACTGGCGCAATGCCTGCTTCATGATCCGAAACTCCTGATCCTGGATGAGCCGACGAACGGCCTGGATCCTGCCGGGATAAGGGAAATCAGGGACCATCTGAAAATGCTCACCAGGGAAAAAGGCATGAGTGTTATCGTATCGAGCCACTTGCTATCAGAAATGGAAATGATGTGCGACCGGATTGCCATCATCCAGGATGGCCGGCTGGCAGAAGTGCAGCAGGTAAATGATTTTGTGCAGACCGGGTCGGTTTACGCTTTTGAAACAGGCGATCTCAGCCAGGCATTGTCTCTTTTAGAAGACAAATTCGGCATTGTCCGCACAGCAGATGGTTTTACAGCGGGCTGCACAAGAGACGAAGTGCCTGTTATCGTCGAAAGCCTTGTTGAACGCGGAATAGCGGTCTACGGGGTGAGAGCGGCCTCGCAAACATTGGAAGACAGATTCCTTGAAGTGACGGCTGGGGGTGTCAAGCATGGGTAGTTTAATCAAGAATGAATGGATAAAAATTTTCCGCAGAACAGGTACGCTTGTTATGGTCGGGCTTGTTATACTCTTTACAATGGTCTATGCCGGATTTGAGAAATATGACCAAGTAAAGAATGGCGGAGAGGAGCCGCAGGCTGACTGGAAGCAGACTATGGAACAAAGCATCCAGACTGACAAAACTGAGATGGAAGAAAATTTCAACGCCAATCTGGATATGTTCTATAAACGGCAAATTGCCATCAAGGGATACCAGATTGAGAATGATATCCCTCCCCAAACCGGATATTCGGTATGGTCTTTCGTAGAGAAAGCCCAGGCATTGATATCCTTTGCAGGCCTCTTTACCATCATCGTAGCTGCAGGCATCGTCGCCTCTGAATTTTCATGGGGAACAATCAAGCTCCTGCTGATCCGGCCAATCAGCAGATCGAAAATCCTGCTGTCCAAATACATAACCGTCTTTTTGTTCGGGCTTTTCATGCTGGCTTTGATATACGGGCTGGCCACATTGCTCGGTGTGATTCTGTTCGGTCTTCCATCTGAACAAATTCCTCATCTTGCCTATTCGGGTGGAGAAGTGGTTGAAAGGGGCATAGCGGGACATCTCGCAGTTTCCTATCTGCTCGCAAGTATTGATGTGCTGCTTGTCGCAACGATGGCATTCATGATATCAGCGGTTTTTCGCAACAGTTCACTTGCCATCGGCCTTTCCCTGTTTCTGCTTTTCACTGGAGGGACGGCAACATTTATTCTGGCAGGTCTTTTCGATTGGGCAAAATATATTCTTTTTGCCAACACGGATCTGACTGTTTATTTCGACGGAGTACCACCTGTGGAAGGAATGACGCTCACCTTTTCGGTCATCGTCCTGCTTGTGTATTTCACCATTTTCCATGCGCTTGCCTTCTGGCTGTTCAATAAAAGGGATGTATCAGCATAAAAGAAGAAGCCGGACATTTTCTGTCCGGCTTATTTAGTTAGCAGAAGAATGAGTTAAGATTTTAATGGCCAAAGCCTGAGGGTGCTAGTCAGGGGAACTAAGACCGTCTAAATTGAAAAAAGGGAATCAGAGGGTGTTAGTCAGGGGAACTAGGACCGTCTAAATTGGAAAAAGAAAGTCAGAGGGTGTTAGTCGGGGGAACTAGGACCGTCTAAATTGGAAAAAGAGAACCAGAGGGTGTTAGTCGGGGGAACTAAGACCGTCTAAATTGAAAAAAGAGAATCAGAGGGTGTTAGTCAGGGGAACTAAGACCGTCTAAATTGGAAAAAGAGAATCAGAGGGTGTTAGTCGGGGGAACTAGGACCGTCTAAATTGGAAAAAGAGAATCAGAGGGTGTTAGTCAGGGGAAGCAGTACCGTCTAAATTGAAAAAAGAGAATCAGAGGGTGTTAGTCAGGGGAACTATGACCGTCTAAATTGGAAAAAGAGAATCAGAGGGTGTTAGTCCAAGAAACTACAGCCCTCTAAACTGAAAAAGAGTAATAGAGGGTGTTAGTCCAAGAAACTAGAGCCCTCTAAACCGAAAAAGAGTAATAGACGGTGCTTCTGAAAAGAACTTCTGCCCACTAAGCCCAAAAAAGAAGGGGATGATGCCAGCTCGAAAGCCAGAATCCACTCCTTCAATCAAAAAAACTATAATATCAGAAAATATAGACAACAATCAGCGGAAGTTATATTATACCAATTATCAAAGGAGGGAAATCGTATGGGTGATTGCTTTATTTGCAATAAGCACCAGGGGAAAATCAACACTTCAGGAAGTGTAATCTATGAGGATGAGTTTGTTTATGTTGGACATATTGACGGAGGCGGAAAGCCCGTTTATCTTGGACATTTGATGATTGACTTGAAAAGGCATGCACCGATACTGGCGGATTTAACGATGGGGGAAGCTTCGGCTTTTGGGAAATCTATGGCGAGGATTAGCCGGGCCTTAAAGGAAAGCGAGGGAGCAGAGCATATTTATTCTCTTGTATCAGGTAACGCCGTTCCTCATCTGCATATGCATTTGGTGCCGCGCTACCCGGGCACACCGGAAAAACACTGGGGGCCAATGAGTGTGTATGACTGGGAGCAGGCTCCGATGGGAGATGAAGAGGAGGTCAGTGAAATTTGCCGCAGGATCAAGTCTTACCTCGAGGAGCAAAAACATGATTGATATTTGCTGGACCGGGAAGGATGCCCCTTACCTGGATGATCCAGATGTCAGGCAGGAATCCCACATCACGATAGGGCGGTTTGGCGGAAATACAGAGGCCGGCCAGTATAAAAATGAGGATGGCTGCCTTGTCTGGGCTGATGGAAATCGGGAATGGGAGTTTGCCATAATACTGGATGCCCATGAATCAGCAGAAAGTGCAGAGCTGGTTCTGCAGCATATTCAGTCAAAAAAGGCAGACATATTAGAAATACTGATGCTTCCAGCTGATGCTGCAATACCTGGTGTGGAAAAGTTTATATTGGCCCTTCTGGCTTCTGAAGCGTTCAGGTTGGAATGCAGCAAGGTACAAGGAGAAACGGCCTGCCTGTTTGCTTTTCGGAAAGGTCAGTATCTTTGGTGGCTGTCTATCGGTGATTGTGTGCTATTCCTCTTTCACCCCGAACTGGCGGCTATGGGGCAGCATCAGCTGAACCAGCGGCAATTTTTTGAATGGACAGGAAGGGCCAATGCTTTTGATTTGTCTGTTCCCTGTTATACAACAGGAAGGAGGGAGCTCAGAGCAGGCATAAATACCATCTTCCTTACGACCGATGGCCTCCTTGAATGCCCTGGATTGCCGTATGAAAACCCGGAAAAGATCATGTCGGCATTGAAGTATGCTTCAGATGGGCAGGGTGTGAAAGAAATGCTAGATGTAATTAAGGCACATCAAGTCCGGGACAGTACTACGATCATCTCCTGGGAGGCGAGTTCTTCCAGCAGGCCATTAATGCCGGGAAACCTTTCAAGCAAGGGATAATATTCCGCAGGATGGGCAACATACAGGCGGAGGGCTGCCGATGGCCAAGTTAAAGCATATACAGCAGGATACCAATATTGAAAGCTACTATATAACTTTATGTGATGTTTATTTTTATCATCTCCCCGGAGAATCGGAAAAGGAAGAGCAGCGGCTGGAGGCTGCTGTTGAAACTTTATCGAGCTTGATTTATCATGCCATCAGCATAGACGGGACAACAATCAGGGAAATGGACAACAGCCGGTATGAGAAGGAGTACAAGCGGTTCTATACAGATATTATGAGGGCGATCAGAGAATGTTCGCAGAACGAAGTGGACTTTGGCGAATTTCTCGAAATATTGGACGAAATTATCAGCGCCGCCATTCTTCTTGCCAATGCATTCGAAAAAATTGATAAGGTAAAAGAAGAAGCCGCACAAGAAGATGAAGAAGAGGAAGAAGAATGACCGGTTCCGGATAGGGCCGGTCTTATTTCTGTTCATTAAAGTTTTAATTTTAAAAAAATAATTGTAAAGACTTCTTTTTTTATGCTATTCTGTACTATAACAGATTAGAGAAACAGCGTTGTGTAATATAAATCAAAGGAGGATAAGGATGGCAAACTATCGGAAAATCGGAAACTTGCAGGTGGATGAGGCTCTGCATCAATTTTTACAGAAGGAGGCGCTTCCCGGGACCGGCCTGGAAGAAAAAGCATTCTGGAATGGTTTTGAACAGCTGATTGAAGTGCTTACACCAGAGAACAAAAGACTGCTGGCCAAAAGGGAGGAGCTGCAAAGGGAGCTTGACCGCTACCATTCTGAAAAACGCGATGACTTCAGCTTTGAGGCGTATAAACAGTTCCTGCTCGATCTCGGTTACCTGCTCCCGGAGCCGGGAGAATTCAAGATCCGCACGGAAAATGTGGATGACGAGATTGCTCTGCAGGCAGGTCCGCAGCTGGTTGTGCCGGTCAATAACAGCAGATACAGCATCAATGCGGCCAATGCACGCTGGGGGAGCTTGTATGACGCCTTATATGGGACAGATGCGATCAGTGAAGAAGGCGGAGCAGAAAGGTCAATCGAGTATAATCGTGTGCGCGGAAATAAAGTAATTGAATTCGCAAAGGGATTTCTTGATCAGGCTGCCGCTCTTGACGGTGCCTCCCATAAGGAAGCTGTCAGGTATTCAGCGAAGGAAGGCAGTTTGGTCATTACTTTGAAGGATGGGTCATCCTCAAAATTAAAAGATCAGGAAGCTTTTGCCGGTTACAGGGGAGATAAGGATCATCCCGAGGCTGTATTGCTGAAGCATCATGGACTTCATTTTGAGATCCAGATTGACCGTGCATCTGATATTGGAAAAAGTGATCCGGCAGGCATAAAAGATATTCTTTTGGAAGCAGCTGTTACAGTGATCATGGATTGCGAGGACTCAGTTGCGGCTGTTGATGCGGAGGACAAGGTGCTCGTATACAGGAATTGGCTAGGGTTGATGAAAGGGGAGCTCAGCGCAGATTTCTCAAAGGGCGGTAAGATCATATCTAGGAAACTGAACGGTGTCAGGCACTATCGGGATCCTGAAGGCAATCTTTTTTCCCTGCCAGGCAGATCGCTTCTGTTTGTCCGCAATGTCGGCCATCTGATGACCAATCCGGCAGTTCTGGATAAGGAAGGAAATGAAGTGCACGAAGGAATCCTTGATGCTGTCTTTACGAGTCTGGCAGGGATGCATTCTCTTTTAAACACAGAGGAACCGGCTAACTCCAGGAAAGGGTCTATTTATATCGTTAAGCCTAAAATGCATGGGCCGGAGGAAGTTGCGTATGCAGGGGAGCTTTTTGATAAAACAGAGGATTTGCTCGGGCTTGATAGGAATACCTTGAAGATCGGCCTGATGGATGAAGAGCGCAGAACCTCACTGAATTTAAAGAGTTGTATAAAAGAAGTCAAAGACCGCATCGTGTTCATCAATACAGGCTTCCTTGACCGGACAGGGGACGAAATCCATTCAAGCATGGAAGCGGGCCCGATGGTGCGTAAAGGAGAAATGAAAAAGTCCAATTGGCTGCAGGCATACGAAACATCCAATGTTTCAACAGGACTGTCAGCCGGTTTTTCAGGCAAGGCTCAAATAGGCAAAGGCATGTGGGCTATGCCTGACAAAATGAAAGAGATGCTCGAGCAGAAGGGTGCCCAGCTCAAGACCGGGGCTAATACTGCCTGGGTGCCGTCACCGTCAGCGGCCGTCCTTCATGCATTGCATTACCATCAGATTAATGTAAAAGGTATCCAGGAAAAAGAGTGTCAAAACCCGTCCCTGTATAGAGATGAAATGCTGTCAATACCGGTGGAAACCTGCGGATCCTGGTCATCTGAAGAAATCCAGGTGGAAATCGAAAATAATGCCCAGGGTATTCTTGGATATGTGGTCCGCTGGGTGGAACAGGGCATTGGCTGCTCAAAAGTGCCGGATATTCATGATGTCGGCCTGATGGAGGACCGTGCCACTTTGAGGATATCAAGCCAGCATGTGGCCAACTGGATCCACCATAAAATTGTTTCTAGAGAGCAGGTCATGAATGCACTAAAGAAAATGGCGAAGATAGTTGATGCACAAAATGAGAATGAGCCGGGCTATAAGAGGATGTCTGATGATTTCAGCACTTCAGTGGCATTTCAGGCGGCCTGTGAGCTGATCTTTGAGGGGAGAAATCAGCCTAATGGCTATACAGAGCCTATTTTGCATAAAAGGAGACTGGAGGCAAAGTCGAAAATGGCTGTCCGGCAGTAAGGTAGAACGGATTTAAAAACCAATATAGTAAGTCAGCAGGCAGCGCCGCAATTTTCATCCGGCTCGTCAGTGTGACATGGAGTGATTCCTTGTGCAGCCGCACTCAGCTGCTGATTGCTTCTGCGGGATGGTCTTGGCAAGCGCTTGAAGAAAATTGACCGTTTCGGATTCTCTCAGGTAAAATTTAGCTATTCTTACAGAAATTGAGGGGATCTTATTGAAGCATATGAAACTGGTATTAGTATTGACTGGCCTGATCATGATGAGCGCTGCCTGTTCCGGAGCAGCGGAAAGCGAGCCAGCTTCAGATAAAATGACAGCAGCTCCTGTAAAAAATGCAATAGAGGAAGTGGATGCTGCAGGGGAGGAAAAGGATGCTGAAGAGGCGGCAGAGAAGGAAAGCTTTATCGCCAACGGAAAGGAATGGCAGCTCGGATTTACCGATTCTCAAAACGGGCTGCTCAAAGAATATGTCCTTGCGGGAGAAACGGTCGACAACTGGTCTGAGCTGATCACAGTCCAGCGCTTCAGCAATCCGAATGGGGCTCGTGTACAGGATTATGCTGCTCAATTTAAAGCTGCTCTTGAGAAGTCTGTAGCCGGAAATCTCCGTTTTCAGATCTTAACGGAAGATGCTAAGAATCTGTTTTACGAATTCGAGGTGACAGACGATGCAGTCCATCCTGACCAGTATGAAACAGGCAGGATTGAAAGCGAGGGAGGGGAAATTTGGTTCCTGCACTATGCCATTAAGGTCCCTGAAATAGATAAGAGTGAAAAAGACGCCTGGCTGAATATTATGTCAACAGATGATCTGAAGAACTGGGGAAAATAAGAAAAAAACGAAGCAGCGATGCTTCGTTTTTTCGTTCATAGGTTATTTATAAAAAACCTTATCTGTATTATATTTGGCCTGGAGAGTATTGATGATATAGGTCTCATAAATTTCTCTCTCCATTGGGTCTTCTACATAAATCAAGGCAATTTTGTATACATCATGGCGGACATCCTTGATCGGTGAAACAGTGTCTTCAAAATGCTTCTTCACACGCTGCCTCAGTTTACGGGCTTTTCCTACAAACATCAGGTCCTCATTTGAATCAAGGAACAGGATCAATCCTCCTTTATCACGGGGGATTCGGTGGTAATCCGTAAAGCCGTAAAGATTGCTCAGTACGGAGGAGGTCTGTTCATCGGCATGCTTGTTTTTAGTCAGAGTCAAATCCGGATTTGGAATTTCAATTTTTATCATCTTCAGTCACTTCCTTTTCTTTAACTTGTAAATGGTATCATACCGGAAGCCTGATATCCACTATATCCTGATTATTTTACCCTTATATCAAGGATAAAAAAGGTTTTTCAATTTTTCTCTTCTTAAAGTGTCACAGTTTTGTCTTAAAGGCGACTAAGTATATAGAATATGAAAAGCAGGTGAGTGTGTGGGGAATCACAAGGAAAGGCTGATCCTTGAATGGTATGAGCAATACGGCACAGAACTGTTCCGGTTTGTTTGGATTATGCTCGGAACAAAAGAGGGATGTGATGATATTGTACACGATACTTTTCTGAAAGCCTGGTCGGCCATAGATAGATTCGAGGAGAAATCGTCTGTGAAAACCTGGCTGTTTGCCATCGCCAAGCATAAGGTGCTCGATGAAATCCGCCGGCAGAAAAGGAGGAGGATTTTTCTCAGGAGATTAGCGGAAAGCTATATTCCATCTGGTTTGGATGTACAGAAGATTGTGGAGCTGAAGGAGGAAGCAAAAGAACTGATGAAACAGATCCAGGAGCTGAAGCCCGACTACAGGATTGTCATTATTTTAAGCAAGGTAGAGGAATGTACTTCGAAGGAAATCGCTGAAATCCTGGGCTGGTCGGAAGCGAAGGTACGCAAAACTCTTTCGCGCGCCATACAAATGCTGAGGAAGGAAAAGCTGATGAAAGGAGGCGATGGAATTGAAAGGTCAATATGATGATCACGAGTGGAATGCTCTTCGTGAGCTTGTGCCTGGCAGAGATGAAAGCGAGCAATTGAAAAGGAGAATCATGCATTCTGCAAGGAAGGGCAGTCACATAGGGCCAAATTTTTTCAAGGCAGGCTCAATTACGGCGGCATGCCTGCTTTTCATTGTTTGCGGAGCTCTGCTTTTGCTTTCCCTGCAGGAGTCAAAACTGCCAAAAGATGCTTCTTTTATTATGCTGGGTGGCCACCCCTATACTTGGGACGTGCCGGGGATTAAAGTGAAAACATCGCAAGGTGAAGTTGAGTTTTTAAGGGGAGCGGAGGGGACGGAAACCAAGGCGGGCTTTGGCAAAAACATATCAGACCAGGACATGGACAGCATCGTATCTTCCCGCCCAATGTACGTCAGGCAAGAACTGGAGCATTTCCCTTATAAAACTATAATGTACATTGAGCATGTCAAGATGATGGATACGGCTCTCCGCTATCATTTTTTCATCCAGCCCGATGGCGAAGACTGGGTTTACTTCTCCTTTGATTATCCTAAATTTGAGTATGCAGAAATATTTCATGCTATTGCCAGCTTGCGGTTCAAAGACGTCGACCCTTACATTCATCCGGAGCCCCTTTATGTCACCCATGGATATGGAGAGATATTGTATCCGGTTGGCCTGACGCCGGTCACTGTCAGCTCCGGGTATGAAGAATACCGGTGGGAGGAGGCTTCGAGCCGCAACCTTTCGGATTATTTAAAAGCTTTAGAGAACAGCCCGGCAGGATGGGAGAAACAGGAATCAGTCGGCAGTTCCGCTAATTATATATCCCATTCCGGACTTGTGGAAGTAGCCATCCGCCTGGAAGGCAATATACTCACATACACGATTCACTATAGCAAACAGGAATAATTGCAGGCTGTTCAGTCACAGCATTTTTTATCAATTATAATGAAAGCCCCGGCATGACTGGTGTTGGGGCTTTTTGTAGGTGGTCTATAACTGGTATAGGTGCCTGTCACCTAAAAAATGACATATTTTGTTGTTTTCATTTTTGTAAAAAGGGTAAAGAGTAGTAAATAATTCAAATTGTAAGAGGGCGATTATGAACAGCATAGAATACTACATTTTTTTAGAGGAAATCCAACGGATGAAAAAAGAATATAACAGATGTAAAGACAAAGCCTTAAAGTCAGAAATTGTTAAGGATATCGAGCTATTGCAGACTGCGATCAACTGCGTAAGATAAAATGAAATCGTCTAAACCATGAGTTAGGCGATTTTTTGTTTTTTTATAAAGCCGGCATTCTGCCGGCCTTTGTCATTTATTGAAGAAATACTGATAAAAAAGGACATCCTGCCATTCCCCGAATTTAAAGCCGACTTCCTTAAATATGCCGATATAGTGAAATCCGAGCCTTTCGTGGAGCCTGACGCTTGCCTCATTTCCGGCAGTGAGGCCGCTGATGATGGTATGGTAGTCCAGGCTGGCTGCGCGGGAGAGCATATCCTCTACCAGACCCTTCCCGATCCCTTTCCCTCTGAAGCGGGATGATATGTATACAGAAAGCTCTGCTGTTTTCTCATAGGCCTGTTTATCGCGGAATGGTCCAATGGAGCAGTAGCCTGCAATTTGGCCATCTTCCTCTGCAACCGTCAGGGGATATCTGCCGCCGTATTTTTCGAACCAGGCCGTCCGATGTTCCAGGCTTTGTTCTTCGAGGTCAAAAGTTGCTGTCAGTGTGCGGATTGCTTCATTATAAATATCAAGAATGTCCGGCAAATCTTCTTTTACTGCTTCACGGATTATCATTTCATTATCCCTCCTGGTACTTATTTTAAAAGAGCAGAAGAAGGAGGGGAAGTTAATTGTCTTATTTCCTGACGACGAAAGGTCTCGGAATTATCAGCTTTAGAAAGCCGGTATTACGGAATAAAGCTGCTTGCGCAGGCAAGCAGCTTCATTGCCTATTCCTTCAGCTGATCCACAGTTCCCTCATTATAATCATCCCCGACTTGTTCATGGGTTTCAGCGAGACCCTGCTCCAGCTGGGAGTTCCCTTCATAATCGGATGCATTGAAGTATCTGGCGGCAATCTGTGTTGTATCAGGTTGGTTTTTCTTATTATTTTTCAATCGTTCCGCCTCCTTTCATCCATAGTATAAGTAAATTCAAGACAGATTATTTGGCTAGCGGGAATGTACATAATTGGAATCAGGAAAGGGGGAAATTACAGTGGAGGAGGTGAGCCTCATGGCTAAAAATCAAAAGGGTGAAGACCGTACAAACGATCTTGGAAGATTTGCCGGAATATCCAAGGAATATGACTTTGAAACAGGAGCGCTTGATACAGCGGTACCGCAAAGTCAAAGGAAGAGTGATCAGAAGAAATAGCACTATACAGGGTATTTCTTTAAGATAGAAAGCGGACTGGGAACTTTTTCAGAAATAGCGCTTCGAGCAGAGCTGGCTGGGACCGCTATTTTTGGTTTTTGCTGAAATAGTGGTTGCAGCGAGGCTGGCTAGGACCACTATTTTTGATCTTAGGTGAGATAGTGGTTCAAGCGGTGCTGGCTAAGACCACTATTTTTGGTTTTTGCTGAAATAGTGGTTGCAGCGAGGCTGGCTAGGACCGCTATTTTTGATCTTAGGTGAGATAGTGGTTCCAGCGGTGCTGGCTAGGACCACTATTTGGGATCTCTTAGGTGAAATAGTGGTTGCAGCGAGGCTGGCTAGGACCGCTATTTTTGATCTTGGGTGAAATAGTGGTTCCAGCGGTGCTGGCTAGGACCGCTATTTGCTGAAATAGTGGTTCCAGCAGAGCCTGCTGGAACCACTATTACGAATCATAGCTGAGCTTTATTTCCTGCCATTCTATTGAACCTATAACTTAAATCATTTCCGCCCCTGATTCTTTTTGGCGTCGTTCTTCTGGAAAGCAGACTCCGTTTCATGGTCTTTTTGGATTTGTTCAATGCTTGAATTTTGGATGCCCTTTTTTGCCACTGCTATCACCGCCTCTCGATATTGATCCTTATATAGGTTGGCATTTCACTATGATTTTCATTCCCGATCAGCTGATTCAGCCAGGTGAAAATACTCCCGGTCAAAAATGCGGTAATAGATGGATGCAGGAATTTTATCATAATACGGCTGCACACTTGAAATCACTTCTTTTTGGGTCCGGTGGGCGAGGAGGACTTTTTTTCGTGAAGCAGCTTCAGTTGCCATCGGGAAAGCGATATCGGGCTCTGGAAGACCCTTGCTGGTATCCTTGGGATACTTCTCCTTGAAAGTTGGAGAGAGCTTAAGGGCCACTTCAATCATCGGCTTCGGCAGAGTAACCATATAATGCCTTTTAACAGAAGAATTCCCCTTGGAAAGCTCTTCCTTTGCCACTTCCCGCACCAGCTGGCCTGTAACCACATGGTCTGGATGGCCGTATAAGCCAATTTCATCATCATAAGAAATCAATGCTGTCGGCTTAATATCTGTAATCAAGTCTCTGA
The DNA here is from genome assembly GCF_040492155.1 of Cytobacillus sp. T106. Taxonomy (NCBI): domain Bacteria; kingdom Bacillati; phylum Bacillota; class Bacilli; order Caryophanales; family Bacillaceae; genus Cytobacillus; species Cytobacillus sp. T106. The sequence continues at coordinate 157,540 of NZ_JBEUMK010000006.1, forward strand.
TAACCTGTTTAATCTCCTCACCATTCACTTCTTCTAAGCCTCCATCTGGAAAGTCAAAAATCTCCAGACGGTCCACGCCAATAATTTCAGCAGATTTCTTCACTTCCTTTGTGCGTTCAGCCCCAAGCTTATCCCTTGGGACAACCCCTCCGTCAGGACCTGCTTCGCCCCTGGTGAATACCGCGAGTGCAGTAAATGCATCCTTCTGTTTCCCCAGCTTAGAAAAGGTTCCGCTGACCATAATTTCATCGTCAGGGTGTGCAAACAGAGCAAGCACTCTTTTCGGCTCATTCTCCGGGAAAAGCTCCTGTGACACAGTCACTTCGCCGTCATTGACATAATAGTTGGCATAAATGATGGCAGAAACAGAGCCGACCAGTAGAAAGATGAAGAGGATCCCCAACAAAACCACCAGCCTTTTTAGTGTTTTTATTTTCATATCAGACGTTCACTCCTTAAAGGTTGTGCTAGTCCAGTATATGAGTCGGGGATCAAAGAGATGTAAACAATAATAAACAGGTAAATAGAGCGTTTTTTCTTTCATCGAAAAATAAAAGAGACGCAAAATTTGCGCCTCCTACAACAGCTTTATATACTTTTCTTCATTCCGCATTTCCGGCATTCACGGAGAAAAATAAAATCCTTCACCGAGCTTTTGAACAAGGTATTATCGCAATTATCGCATCGCCCGCTTTTTTCGTCAGGATAATCCTTGTAGTCATACACAATACTTGTGTCAAATCCTTTTAGTTCGTTTGTTTCCGTCATGTAATTCACCCGCAAGTTAATTTTTATCTTTTTATCTTAGCAAACTTGGTGCTTTTTCGGTAGGGGAATATAAGGATGGCTGTTTAGGACAAGACCGAGTATAACTAATGAGCAAGGCCTTTTTAAGCTTCCCTAACACCCATCCGTTCTCGCTTAATCCCATACCAAACCAAAAAAGATCCCCCAATAACAAACAGCGGTTCCAGCCAGTTGGCTTCAGGCCCGTTGGTGATCCGGTGGAGCTGGAAGATCCAGTGGAATACGGCGATGTCGAAGCTCAGGAACAAACCTGTTGCCGCTGTGAATCCATTGAAAAAGGCAGCAGTAAACAGGCGGTGGAAGATGAGCATCAGTATGCCCAGTACACAGACGCCAAAAAATACAGCCCCAATCCGTTCCATGCTGGTTTCGGCCTTTAGGCCATAAGCAAAGGCGTCAATCAGATGGAACAGGTTATCAGCAGCGATGATTCCAATTATAATGCCAAGCAATCTCATAGAAACACTCCTTCTCATTTACCAGAAAGTATATTGTACTATCTTTTTTGTAAAAGAGTCATAGTTTTTTTGAAGACTTCCTTCAACTCCCACTAGGACTTAGGGAATGAGACACTTATACTGGTTAAGTAGGAGGAGATGTGCGAATGTCATTATATTTTTTCTTGATTATTTCTGTCTACCTTGTCTATTCACTGTTTAAAGCAAATAAAAATACAAGTAAAATAGCTGTCAGGACAGTATCAGTCGAACGGCCAGATATTGTGCTTGCCGGCAATAAGATAAAGATTCTTCATTTGTCTGATCTGCATTTGGAGAATATCTCAATCAGCCCAAAGGAACTTTATGAGAGAATAGCCGGAAAGGATATCGACCTTATTGCCCTGACGGGGGATTTCATGGACCGAAAAAGGAGTTTGCCGAAACTGGCCCCTTACCTGCAAATGCTTAATAAACTCGAACCGCGATATGGCATGTACGCTGTTTTTGGCAATCATGATTATGTCCTGAAGGGAAAGAATTTTGCAGCCTTAAAAAAGATCCTTGAGGAAAACGGGTGCAGGACACTGCAGAATGAGCATTCGGTCATTGATATTAATGGAGAAAAGTTAAATATAATTGGAATTGATAATTACAGTACCAAGCATCATGATGTGGCTAAATCATATTTAGGAGTGTCTGATGGGTATAATCTGGTGCTTACGCATGATCCAAATGTTGTCCTTGAGATGAAGGACTATAAATATGATTATCTTTTATCCGGCCACTTCCACGGCGGCCAGATTCACTGGCCCAAACCGTATCACCTGGCTAAGATGGGAAAGCTGGTGCGCATGAATATGGTCAAAGGCTTGCACTATCATAACGGCATGCCTTTCTATATCAGCGAGGGGCTGGGGCAGACAGGGGTTAATATCCGCATCGGCAGCCGGCCTGAAATTACTTTTCATGAGATTGCATAATTTGTAGAAGGGCGCATGAAGAGCATGCGCCTTTTTGGTGTGTCGAGGGATAGTAAATTTGTCTTTCTGAGGAAATGATAAACTTTTGGACCACCTGTTCAGGTGTGTGCTTTATATTGCGGCATGAGTCACTTTAAGTCGGGAATTTTAGGTGCAGAGTGCTTCATATCAGTCACATGAGTCACTCTAAGTCTGGATGTATAGTGCAGAGTGCTTCATATCAGCGGCATGAGTCACTCTAATCTGGAAGTATAGTGGTAGAGTGCTTCATATCAGCGGCATGAGTCACTCTAAGTCTTGATGTATAGTGCAGAGTGCTTCATATCAGCGGCATGAGTCACTGTAAGTCTGGAAGTATAGGTGCAGAGTGCTTCATATCAGCGGCATGAGTCACTGTAAGTCTGGAAGTATAGGTGCAGAGTGCTTCATATCAGTCACATGAGTCACTCTAAGTCTGGATGTATAGTGCAGAGTGCTTCATATCAGCGGCATGAGTCACTCTAATCTGGAAGTATAGTGCAGAGTGCTTCATATCAGTGCATGAGTCACTGTAAGTTTGGAAGTATAGGTGCAGAGTGCTTCATATCAGTCACATGAGTCACTCTAAGTCTGGAATTATAGGTGCAGAGTTCTTCATATCAGCGACAAGAGGCACTCTACACCACTAGAGCCCCTGCTGAGTGCCTCATACCACCAACAATACCTCCCATCCAGAACCCTCAGCTCTTCACGCTCCCCATCCCTCCATATTCCATCCGCCGGTAAACCCCCGGTGCCCTGCCATGCATTTTGCTGAACACCCGGTGAAAATAGGGGTAGGTGCCAAACCCGCACTCTTCCGCAATCTGCTCCAGTGTCATGGTGGTATATTTCATCCTTTCCTCAGCAGCCGCGAGCCTGATTTCCATTGCATATTCCATGATCGTTTTCCCTGTGCTTTCCTTGAAGAGATGCACAGCACGCGAAACGCTCAATCCGGCATGGGCAGCTGCTTCTTCTACTTTAAAAGATGAAAGCGCATGCTCCTCAATGAACCTGAGCATCCTTGTGACTGCATATGGCCTGTGGGCAGAAAGAGACGATTCCTTCAGTGATCTTTCAAGCAAGATGCAGAGTGAGCGGAGAAGGTAGTCGGACAGTTCATTAAACTCTTCCTTCGAAGGCCGCCTTAATTCAATGATCAGATGTCTCCAGAGGGAAAGCAGCCGCTCATCTGCATCAATCCGTGCCACATCCGGTTTATTAGATCTCTTCCACCAATCTTCAATCCATTTACCCTCACAGATAAGATGATAGTCGCCGCTCAAAATAGCCTTATCAGGAAGAAGACTGTCGACCATCAGTTCATAATGATCCCCAGGCTTGATGAGAAGCAAGTCGCCTTTTTCCAATTTCCTGCGATTGCCTCTGACGATCGCTTCGCATGCTCCTTCTGTCTGCAGACGGATCAGGTAGGAAGGGTAGCCGGACTTGTGATGAGAATAAAAGGGCTGTGTATGGTATGAATAGCCGCAAAATAATGTATCCGTTTTCAAAAAATGACCCCCGTCACTCAAAATAGCAAAATAGTGCATGTTTTAATCATATCATGAATGTTCAAATATTTGATGGTCACTTATGATGGAATCAAATAGTTTAGTTTAAAAATTTGAGGAAGCGAGGGGATCAAGATGTCGGGAATACCAATTGCAGTACAGCTCTATACACTCCGTGAAGAAACGGAGAAAGATTTTGCGGGAACCCTGAAGAAAGTGGCAGAACTCGGTTTTGACGGGGTGGAATTTGCAGGTTTTGGAGGACTGAGTGCAGAAAAAGTGAAGGAATTGACTGACGATCTTAATCTTGCGCCGGTATCAGCCCACATCCCGCTGGCCGATCTTAAGGACAACCTGGACAACGTGATTTCTGATCTTAAAACGGTTGGGATTCAATATGCAGTTTGTCCATTTCTGATGCCCGATCAGCGGACAGAGGAAAACTATCAATCACTCATTCCCCTGCTGAACGAAGCAGGCCGGAAGCTGAAGGATGCAGGAATCACCTTATGCTACCATAACCATGATTTCGAGCTTGAAAGATTGAGTGACGGGAGGATGGCGCTTGAGGCCATTTTTGATGACAGCGACCCTGGCCTTCTGCAGACAGAATTGGACGTCTACTGGCTGGCAAAAGCAAAGGAAGATCCAGCAGCCTGGATCAAAAGGTATAAAGGCAGGTCACCGCTTGTGCATCTGAAGGATATGACAAAAGATGAAGAACAGTTCTTCGCGGAGCTTGGGACGGGAAGCATCGACCTGGAGGAAATCCTCAGTCTTGGGGATGAAGCAGGAGTAAAGTGGTGGGTAGTAGAACAGGATGCAACCCGCTTAACTCCATTTGAAAGCATTGAAATCAGCATTAATTACCTAAAAAAACAATTATCCATTAAAGGAGTTTGATCCTTATGACTACATTAAAAGCTGCTGTTATCGGCTGCGGAAGCATTGCCCAATATCGCCACCTGCCGGAATATGCCGCAAATCCATTGGTAGAAATCGCTGCTGTATGCGACAGCAACCTGGAAAGAGCAGAAGAGACAGCTGCAAAATATGGGGCCAGGGCATTCACCGATTATAAAGAAGCGATTGAAATGGAAGGAATCGATCTGGTCAGTGTTTGCCTGCCGAATTTCCTCCATGCAGAAGTTACGCTGGCAGCCCTGAATGCAGGCCGCCATGTATTGTGTGAAAAGCCTATGGCTGCATCAAGGGAAGAAGCAGAAGCAATGAATGAGGCTGCAAGGGCAAACGGAAAAAAACTCATGATTGCCCACAACCAGCGCTTCACTGCTGCGCATCAGAAAGCAAAGGAACTTATTGAGAGCGGCAAGCTGGGCAGGATTTTCAGCTTCAGAACAACTTTCGGGCATGCCGGCCCAGAAGGATGGAGTGCGGATGGCGCTGACAGCTGGTTCTTTAATAAAAAAGAAGCTTTTATCGGTGCCATGGGCGATCTTGGCGTACATAAAGCCGATTTATTGCGCTATCTGCTCGGGGAGTTCACAGAAGTCGGTGCGCTGATTGCGACTAACGCGAAGGAAAATACAGAAGTGGACGATAATGCGGTCTGTGTTCTCCGATCAGAGTCAGGAGCAGTCGGCACACTGGCAGCAAGCTGGTCATATATGGGCGGAAGCGACAACTCCACTGTCATCTACGGGGAAAAAGGGACCCTCCATCTTGAAGCAGATCCGGAATACTCCCTGATAGAGGTTTACCGTGACGGCAGTTCGGTTCAGCATAAGCTGGACAAAATCCAGACAAATGAGGAAGGCGGACAGACAACTTCCCATGTGATCAATCATTTTGTTAAAAGTGTAGCAGAAGACAAGGAGCCGCTGATCAGCGGAGAAGAAGGTTTAAAGAGCCTTGAAATCATCCTTGCAGCAATCGAATCACAGAAAACTAAGCAGATTGTTCCTCTTAAGAAAGGGGTCCTGGCAGAATGAAGCTCGGTGTTTTTGCAGTCTTATTTTCACAAAAATCTTTCGAAGAAATGCTCGATCATGTAAAAGGAGCAGGTCTTGACGCTGTTGAAATCGGCACAGGCTGCTATCCTGGAAATGCACATTGCCCATTGGACGAATTGCTTGAGGATGAGGCAAAAAGAAAAGCTTACCTGGAAGCAGTAACATCAAGAGGGCTGACAATCAGCGCATTCAGCTGCCACGGGAATCCGATTTCCCCTGATAAAGCTTTTGCTGAAGAATCTGATGAGGTACTCCGTAAAACCATCAAGCTTGCTTCACTCCTCGGTGTACCAGTCGTCAATGCCTTTTCCGGCACAGCAGGCGACAGTGAAGAAGCAAAACAGCCAAACTGGCCAGTTGTACCTTGGCCGGCTGAATATGGGGATGTCCTGAAATGGCAATGGGAAAACAAGCTAATACCATATTGGAAGGAAATCGGCACTTTAGCAGAAGAGCATAATGTTAAAATTGGACTGGAGCTGCATGGCGGCTTCCTTGTCCACACACCTTACACCATGCTGAAGCTTCGCGAGGAAACAAGCCCGGCCATCGGGGCGAATCTTGATCCAAGCCACTTGTGGTGGCAGGGAATCGATCCGGTCGCAGCGATTAAGATTCTCGGGAAAGCCGGTGCCATTCATCATTTCCATGCCAAGGACACCTATATTGATCAGGATAATGTCAATATGTATGGACTGACAGACATGCAGCCATATGGGGAAGTTCAGACACGCGCCTGGACGTTCCGCAGCGTCGGATGCGGCCACAGCATCCAGGAATGGAGCGATATGATGAGCGCCCTGAGGCTGTATGGCTATGACTATGTTGTCAGCATCGAGCATGAAGATCCGCTGATGTCGATTGATGAAGGGTTTGCACGCGCAGTGAAGAACCTGAATGAAGTTCTGATCCGGGAAACACCTGGGGATATGTGGTGGGCGTAATGATGTTCAGTAGCAAGTAGCTAAGTTTATGAGCAGGGTATCCAGGATGGATGCCCCGCTTTTTTTGTTTTGTGCCTTCTCAAGATGAATTGGAGCCTATAATAAGTAGGTGAGGTTTTAACCCAAATCTCTCTTAAGGTTAGGAGATGTTAGATAAGAATTATTGTCGAATGGCATAAGTTGATTGACAATTGTTAGAAATCTAATACACTAAAATTAGTTTATCCAAGGGTTATCATCGAAATATTCTTTTATCATTGCTGCTCCACAATTCTGTTTGCCTGTTTCCAATCCTCTTTTTTTCACTACATTTACCACTCATTATTTTCCAAAGTCATTCAAAAATCGTCCTATTAAAACAAATGAATCAAGAATGGATATGATTCATTGGAAGCTATTAAAGCCTATGCTGTTCATTTTCTTATTGATAGGAGAGGGATATATGGGATTTGAAGAAGAATATCAGGCATTTTTACATTCACACTTACAGTCAAGAACCGGTGAGCGGCTGCGGCGCCTGGAAGAAGGTCACAAACATGCTGAAATGCTGTTTTTGAAGCAAGTGTGGTGGCCAGTATTTTACCAGTTTAATTATCTTCACCCTGAATATGAAATTGATAATTACAATGATGGGAAAAGGTTGCTTATATCCGCCCCGGCATCAAGGTTTGTTTAGAGGTCGACGGGTATGGCCCTCACCTAAAGAACATCAGCAGATGGCAATTTTCCGACAGCCTGGAACGTCAAAACCAGCTGGTGATTGATAGATGGACCGTCATCCGCTTTTCTTTTGATCAAGTAAAAGAGAATCCCCGCAGATGCCAACAGGTTGTTCAGCAAGTGATAGGCAGATGGATGGGTGATGAGCTGGACCAAACTTCTTTGTCCTTTCTTGAAAAGGAAGTGCTTCGGCTAGTAATTCGAAAAGGAGAAGACATATCTCCAAAAGAAGTGGAGAAGTATCTAAAACTAAGTGCCAAGACAGTAAAAAAGGTACTTTCCCAACTGGTCGAAAAAAAGATGCTGATCCCCGCATCTGGCACTCAGAGGATTCGATCTTATCGGGTAGGGTATCAGGTCAAGAACCCAGTCTAATTAATAGACGGAAGAATTCCTCTTAAATAGAAATTTCTATAAAAAACAGCTCAAAAATAGACGGAGAAATTCCGCTTATTGGCTCCAAAAACGTAATAATGTGGTATTTTATTTTGCATAACCGGAAAATCTCCGCTTATTTTTTTCTATTTGATAGGTAAGAGAATTGAGGACCCATTTGTAATGCTGTTCTAAAAATTAAGAGTCAATCTTTCTGCTTCCACTAAAGTTGCAGTATTAGTGCAATCCATATTATATTTGCACCTGGATACTGTGAATGAGAAAATTAGTTTCAGATTGACAGGAGCAAAGAAAAATAGAAGATTGGTGGACATCAAAGGATATATACTCAAATGGAGTTTCGTTCCTGCCTGTCAGCATGGAATCAGGTCTTAACTGTTTTTATTGAACGATTCCTCAAAAATAAATAATAAACATAGAGTTGCTGGGTAAGGAGCTATGTCTAAATGAATGAATACGTAATTGGTGTAGATATAGGCGCTACAAATATTCGAGTTGGACTTATCGGAAAAGAGCTGTCGGTGATCCGTATGGAGACGGCAGTAACCAGGAGTTTTAAAACGGCAGATGACATGTTTAGTGAAATCTTCCGGATGGCTGAAAGGGTCGATCCTCAGAAAAATGCTAAGAAAATTGGAATTGCCCTGCCTGTCCCATGGAATGAACAGACACAAGTAATAAAAGATGCGGACAACATTCCTGTTCTTGACGGAATAAGAATTGAGTACATACAATCCTGCTTTCCTGGGCTTGAGGTTTACTTTGACAATGATGTCAACGCAGCAGGGTTGCTGGAAGCCGAACAGGGTGCTGCTGCAGGAAAAAGCTATTCTATCTACATGACAGTGAGCACTGGCATTGGGATGAGTGTTTACTATAACGGTCAAATGATCAGGGGGGACAATGGATATGCAGGCGAAGCGGGCAGAATGATCATCGGCCAGGCAAGCGAAGAAAAGGGGACCAAGGAAATGACACTGGAATCTCTTTGCAGCGGCAGGGCTCTTGATGCCAGGAGTAAGCTAATATATGGTGAAAGTGCGGACGCAGAATATCTGTTTGAAAAATTTAAAGATAAGGAAAAGATGGCTGTTAAAGTGATCTATGATTGGATTGAGCATTTTTCCAGTGCTGTCGCCTCCATCATTCAGCTCATGGACCCAGGAGCATTTGTCCTTGGCGGAGCTGTAATCTGCTGCAATCCCTGGCTGATAGATGAGATTAACCATAAAATGAAGGAAAAATTATATGCCAATCTAAGAGGCAAAATAAAGCTTGGCATCTGTGAGTTTGGGGGAGAAGCAGGGGTGATCGGTGCTGGCTATATGGCGTTAAACCAAGCAAAAGAATAAATTTGAATTCTGTCCTTCCTTTACCCGCTGTACAAAAAACTGATTCATAAGTCATGTCAACAAGACAGCTAAATGGATAACTGTCTTGTTTGTACAGCATTTTTAAGGTGGGCCAGCAGTTCAGCGGAAACAATACTTGGCTGATCAATCATTGAAATAATAGCTTGCAGTGGGTATCAGCCTGAAAACTGAATGTGGAGCATGCTGATGCTGAAGCAGCCCCCAATAGGGAACCGGGTACCGGTCATGCTGCCCCAAACAAAAGGGTTGCCGGACATTCTATTTTAGGAAAATAGGGAACCAGATCCTCAGTTTGGTGATAGTTTAATGCAAAAGAAGCCTGCTGCAGCTCTTCAGGACCTGTTTGAGTAGAAAGGCAAAGTGAATTTCCTGTTCAGCTCCGGCTTCAGCATAGATGGATAATAGACTCCTTCCCGCAGCATTCTTTCAATGAAAAGAGGGGAAGGAACAAATTCCTCTGCAACAGGATAACAGATGTGTTACTTTACCTCCAAAGGCCCCTCCAGCTTCATCTTCTCCAATTCAATCCTCATCTTCTGCGTTTCTATCAAATAATTCTCATGTTTCAATTTTTCCAGTTCCAGCTCTTTTTCAATGATTTTTACTTTTGTTTTGGCAAGTGATTGATAATGGCTTGTGACGATGGCGACAAGCGGGATGGAAAAAATCATTACTACAGTGACCAAACCTGTCAATTGCAACTCCCCCTTTTTAAAGATTTGACATTTGGTTTTTCGGAATTTTCACTTCTGTCTAGTTTCATACTACCATATTATGGTCTTTCGCCCTATATGAAAATGACCCTTTTAAAAAGAAGAGACAGTACGCCAAGGTTCTGTCTCTCCAAATATTTTAGTAGGTGACCCCTTTTCTTGTATGGGTCTTTTCAAATTCGGCCGGATTGGGCTCAAAGTATTGATCGGTATATTTGGCAACGAATTGATCGTCTTGAATATATCCGGCTCCCCAGGTCGGGTCCATGACGATCCAGCTGCCGTTCGCTTTTGCTTCGACCCAGGCATGGTTGGAAGGCCAGAAGCCGCCGCGCGCGGTACCCTCAATGATTCTTGCTTCAATCCCGCTGGCACGCAATAGTGCGGTGGAGAGGTAGGCATAATCCTGGCAGACGCCGGTTTTCGTTTTCAGCGTTTTCAGGGCGCTGTCATCCCAGCTGAATGTACTATTTTCATATTTGTCGACATCATAGGAAACATTTTTGGCGACATATTCATAGATGGCTTTGATTTTTTCCTTCTCAGTGCTTTTTCCCTCTGTCAGTTTGCCGGCAAGAGTCTTGATTTCTGGTGCTTCTGACTCGACGCCCCTTGATGGCAGAAGGTCGCGCTTATCTTCGCTTTCTGCTTCCACTTCAAAAGAAGCAAAGCCGTAATAGCGGAAACTGTCACTGTTTTCTTCCTTGATTTCCGGTACACTCAGCGTTACTTCATAAGTGCCCGGCCCGAAGCGGAGGTAGAAGGAGCCGTCGAATTCAAATTTTTCTACAGGAATGACATCAAGTGCTTCATCCTCGCCTTTTTTAGTAGAAACATAGATGTGCGTGGTTTCAGGTCCGAAATCAGCCTCAGGATCTATTTTTCCTTTTACCGTATATTCACCATTGGACTCTTCTCCTCCAAACTGCGGAGACTTCAGTGTGACACCACGTTCCCTGTAAGCTTCATAAAACTCGATCGGCTTCATGGTCCTGTCTGACTGATTGTCGATCAGAAGCGTTGTGGCAGTCTGGTAATAGTTCTCCCGTTCTTTGTCAGGCACAAGCACTTCCAGCTCGTGGAGACCTTTTCCGTATAGAAGGGGAACATCGTAGGTGAACTTGCCCTGTTCAACCGGCAGGACATGTGTCCAGGTATCAGCATCCTTATTCAGTTTAATCATGATTGTATCATTGTCGCTAAGCCTGCCGGCGCTTCCCTCAAGCTTAAAGATCTCATTATCCTCAACATAGCTGGACTTAAGATCCAGGCTGATTTCATCCTCCTGTCCGAAAGGGGTATATGTGACATCGCGGACGATCTGCGGATTCACATTATGGACCGTGAAAGATGCAGTATCATAATAATAGTTTTCCTGATCCATACTCGGAATCTGCACCTTTACCTGATACTCTCCCTCACCGTTGAAGAAGTGAAGCTCCTGCTTAAATTTTCCGTCCTCAATTTTTGTGTAATATTCGTGGTCAGTGCCTGCCGGACCCTCTTCAGCTGCATGGACTTTGATCCAGACAAAGTCAGATTTCAGGCTGGCTGATTTTTCGATCGTCCCCTCGATAACCGCCTTCTCATTGACGGTAAATTCCTTGTAAGCCGGTTCCTTCAGTTTCAGCCCAACCTCTTCGCTGTAGGAAGTCAATTCAATCGGCTCCAGCTCTGACTCCTTATTCTGATCCTTTGCGAGTTTTTCGTATTTATCTTCCTCCTGCTGGGCAGCCTGTGTTTTTTCTTTATCAGCTTCCGTAGGGCTGCAGGCAGAGATGATCAGAAAGCTGCTCAATATACTTGATAATAATAAATACCTTCGTTTGCGTCCCTTCATGCTTTCCTCCTCAGACATTTGTTTCGGTATAGCTTATTTACGGACGGTGTCCTCCTTAAGTTTCTGGGTATAAACTCCTGTTTTAAAAAGGTTAGCCAGCTAAGCACATAAGTTGTTATAGCAACTTTATATGTGTTAAGATTCTAGTGCTGCTGATGACGTGACCCTAAATGTTGCTATAGCAACCTAGGAATCTTCTTTGCAGTAAGTTTCAGGGAGAGGGAGAGATTTATGGTCAATTTTAAGGATTACACCAAACAATATATTAACGGTAAATGGCTGGAGGGAAGCGGCGCCAATACAATCGATGTATTGAATCCATATGACGATTCCAGGCTTTATACTGTAAAAACTGTAAATGAGGCTGACATTGATCAGGCTATGCTTACAGCTGAAAAAGCACAAAAGAAATGGGCAAAGACAACCCCCGGGGAACGCAAAGAAGTTTTAAGGAAAGTAATTGCCTATCTTGAAGAACATAAAGAAGAAATTATAGATATTTATACTTCAGAAACAGGCGGAACCATTCTTGCGGCCAATATTGCCCTGCAGATCACATTTGAGGAGCTGGAGGAAGCAATCAAATTTGCTGATGAAGTAAATGTCGTGAACCAGGTTCCGGCAACCATTGAAGGGAAGGAAAACCACGTGTACCGCGTGCCGGTGGGTGTCATCACCTCCATTTCGCCATTCAACTTCCCGCTTAACCTGTCAGTAAGGACCATAGCGCCAGCCATTGCCCTTGGTAATGCAGTTGTGCATAAGCCGGATGTGGCAACAGGCATCACTGGCGGCGTCATCCTGACAAAAGCTTTTGAAGAAGCCGGCCTGCCGGCAGGGGTCCTGAACCTTCTGCTCACAGATCCGAAAACAGATGGGACAGGCGACTATCTGCTTGAACACCCAATTCCACGCTTCATTTCATTCACTGGCTCAACCGCTGTCGGAAGACATGTCGGGGAAATTGCCGGAAGGAACCTGAAAAAAGTGGCATTGGAGCTTGGCGGAAACAATCCATTCATCGTCCTTTCAGATGCAGATGTTGACCGTGCTGTTGATGCTGCTATCTTCGGAAAATTCGTCCACCAGGGCCAGATCTGCATGATCACAAACAGGATCATTGTCCATAAGGATATTGCTGAAGAATTTACAAATAAATTCGTCGACAGAGCAAAAGCACTTCCTTATGGCAATCCAAAGGATCCTGCAACTGTCGTTGGACCGCTGATCAACGATAGGCAGCTGCAGAAGGCTCAGGCAGTCATCGAAGCCGCCATTGCAAACGGCGAGAAAATTGCGCTTGAAGGACAAAGAGTTGGCAACATCTTGACTCCGTACGTTTTCAAAGATGTGAAAAATGATTCTGCCCTTGCTCAGACTGAAGTCTTTTCGCCAATCGCAACCATCATTCCGGTTGAAAGTGATGAAGAAGCGATCAGGATTGCCTCTGAAACAGAGTATGGACTGTCATCATCCATCTTTACGCAGGATCTTGAAAAAGCGCAGCAATATGCACTGCAGATTGACAGCGGTGTGACTCATATCAACGATCAGACTGTTAATGCGCAGCCGGATATTCCATTCGGCGGCAATAAAGCTTCAGGCGTCGGCCGTTTCGGCAATCCTTGGCTCATTGAAGAATTTACAACAACCAAATGGGTATCTGTCCAAAAAACTTATCGTGAGTTCCCATTCTAATAAAAGACAGGAAAATATCCTATAATATAGGGAAAAGCTCCTCAGATCACTTGGGGAGCTTTTCCCGCGTTAAATATATCCATATATCAGGAGAAAGATGTGAAACAGTTGGAAAAACCTCAGCTTTGGACAAAGGATTTCATCAATATTTCCTTTGCCAGTTTTTTTGTATTTGTAATTTTTTATATGCTGACCGTTACACTGCCGGTTTATGTAGCAGATGAACTGCAGGGCGGAGGGCAGGCCATCGGGCTCGTTATTACGGTATTTGTTCTGTCGGCGATAGTTTTCAGGCCGTTTTCTGGAAAATGGCTTGATACCATTGGCCCGAAGAAAATTTTGATCATCGGAGCCTCTATTTTCCTGGCTGGATCTATCCTTTACCTTTTTGTTAAATCACCGTTTGTGCTGCTGATTATCCGGGTCATCCACGGTGCGGGCTTTGGTATGGCAACCACCGCAACAGGAGCTATTGCTGCAGCCATTATTCCGGCTGCGCGCCGCGGGGAAGGGATGGGCTATTATGCCACTTTCATGAACCTTGCCATGGTCATCGGACCATTCGCCGGGCTGACCATTATAGGAGCAGCCAGTTACACCGTACTGTTCGCGGTTTGCATTGCCTGCTCCTTGCTTGCTCTTACCTGCGGATTGATGATGGAGCTGAAAGAACAGCAAGACAGGCAGACCCGGCAGGCAGCAGCAGGGAAAAAGATGAAGCTGTCGGACTTCTTTGAACGGAAGACAGTGCCCATCGGATTCGTTGCTTTTACATTATCTTTTGTCTATTCGAGCGTCATTTCCTTCATCTCGGTGTATGCGAGAGAGCTGGACCTCGTCCAGGCAGCAAGCTATTTCTTTGTCGTTTATGCCGCAGCGTTATTGCTTTCCCGCCCATTTACCGGAAGATGGTTTGATCAGTTCGGTGAAAATAAAGTGATTTATCCGTGCATCCTCTTCTTTGGAATCGGCGTCTGGATGCTGAGTCAGGCATCATCAAGCTTCCAGCTCCTGCTTTCAGGAGCATTTGTCGGCATCGGTTTTGGCACGCTGGTGTCGTGTTTTCAAACCATTGCAGTGGAATCGGCTCCCGCAGGCAGAAAGGGGACGGCAACCGCGACTTTCTTTGTCTTTTTTGACGGAGGCTTTGCCATTGGCTCTTTTATCCTCGGAACTGCTGCGGCCCATTCAGGCTACAGCTATATTTACATGATAGGAACAGTGATTGTCTTGATTGCTGCAGTCCTTTACTTGATCCTCCATGGAAGGAAAGCCGTCCGACGGCTGAATGTATAGAATAAAATTCTAAGCAATTTTGCACTTTTTCCTCTATTATGGATAGTAGATTATCTAGTGGGGGAAGGGTTAGAATGGTGAAAAATGCACTTATCTTTTTATGGCAGCTTTTTTTGCTGTGGATGATTTACGCCGTTTCAGATTTTATCATTGAAATTCTTCACCTGCCCCTTCCTGCAAGCGTACTTGGCATGATGATTTTATTCATCCTCCTGCTGACCGGTGCCGTAAAGGTAAGCCAGATCGAAAAGGGGGCAGCATTCCTAAACCGGCACCTGGCTTTCTTTTTTATCCCGATAGCTGTCGGGCTGATGAGTTACGGGGGACTGATTCGGACGAGCGGCTGGCAGCTTCTCATAATGATTATCGGCAGTACCGTCATCGGGCTAATCATAACTTCCGGCCTGGCAGCTTATTTTTCAGGGAAGGGGGCGGAAAAGGGTGAGCGGGATCACACTCATTAGCATCCTTTTGACGATCATCGTCTATATCGGGGCAAAGGCGCTTTCTGCCCGGCTGCTTTCCCCATTTGCCACGCCTGTTTTTACAGCTACACTTATCATGATCCTTCTGCTGCTTGCCGGAAGGATTACGTATGAAGAATACACGCCGGCTAAAAATATCATGACCTTCATGCTTGGTCCTGCCACTGTCGCTCTTGCCGTTCCTCTGTATCATAACCGGAGGGTGATCAGGGAAAGATTAATGCCTGCTGTCATCGGTCTTACAGCTGGAACCTTATCGACCATCACATCGGCCGTACTGCTGGCAAAAGTGCTTGGTCTCCCGGAAAAAATCCAGGCGACCTCTGCCGTGAAAGCGATCACGACTCCGGTCGCAATCGAAGCTGCCAAAATAATCGGAGGTGACCCGCCGCTTGCAGCTGTTTTCGTCATCTCGGCCGGTATCTTTGGGGCTGTCATGGGCTCTGTTATTCTATCTTTTCTAAGAATCAGCGATCCTTTCGCTAGAGGGCTTGGCATCGGAACAGTGGCCCACGGGATCGGCACAAGCCAGGCAGCAATAGAAGACCCTGTGCAGGGAGCAGTCTCCAGCGCAGCCATGGGTTTCTCGGCTATTCTTACTTCTTTGGTCATTCCATGGTTTTATCCGTTCCTCCAGTTCCTGCTATGATTTCAACTTCTGGTGTTTAAGAAAATGCCATTCAGGAAAAATACCTAACAGGACAAGAGAAGAGGAGGAATCACTATGCCATACGATAAACTAAGCGAACTGCCGGATTCCGTCAAAGACAATCTGCCGCATCACGCCCAGGAAATCTTCAAGGAAGCCTTCAACTCAGCAAGTGAAGAATACGACGAAGAAGAAACAGCCTTCAAGGTGGCGTGGAGTGCGGTGAAGAAAAAGTATGAGAAAGACGATGATGATAACTGGGTGGAGAAGGAAGAATAGGAAAGAGGCTTGATCCTGGTGACAGGGTCGAGCTTTTTTCATTTAATAGACAAGCTTTCAAATGGTATAATCTGAGATAATATATATTTGGAGGGCTGCTTTTTGAAAAAACTCTTCCCCCTTTACATATTGGTTTCTCTCATCCTCCTGGCCTGCCAAACCCAGGAGGAACCTGCACCTAAACTCCCAGACTACAAGCCTTCAGAAGATGATATTGTCTCCATGCACGGAGAAATCCAGAACCTGGACCGGTTTAATTCCTTTATCGTCCATGTACAGCAAGGGCGTAAAGATACCATCAGGGTGGTAAGTTATACAGAAGAAGGCGCCCCGATCCTTCATGATCTTGAATATGATGGGCAAGTCATTCATTCTATTCTTGATACACGAAGAGATGGTTTTGGAGCGGGAATGATTGAAGAAAGAGAATGCAAGTCTGTTGATATAGAAAAAGGGAAAAAGCAGTCAAATTATACCCTTACCGGCTGCGGGTTGAAAAAAGAAGATTACAGTATTTTGATAATCTCGAAATAAAGCGAGTCCAGTTTTCACCAATACATATGACACTCTATTTGAAATTGACTATTATAATAGAAGACAAACAGTTCGGGGTGCCAGCTTATGAGAAAAAAGAAAGCGGTTACGATGCGCACGAAGATTATCGTATTGATTGTATGGCTAATAGCGGGAGTCATTGTGCTTTTGTCCGGGCTATACGCTTATGTAGAATTTGAACAGACAGAGGAAAGTATGGGCAAGCAGGCCCTTTATGTGGCGCTGGCGGTTTCTCATATGCCTGGGGTAAGGGACGCTTTTGGAGAGGATAATCCCTCAGAAAAAATCCAGCCGCTGGCAGAGAGAATCAGGGAGGATATTGATGCTGAATTTATCGTTATAGGAAATGCGGACAGCATTCGCTATTCACATCCGGATGCCGGAAAGATTGGCGGGCGGATGGTTGGTGAAGATAATGAGCGGGCCCTCGAACAGGGAGAAGCATATGTGTCAAAAGCTACTGGGACGCTTGGACCTTCAATTAGAGGGAAGGCGCCAATAGTGGATGACAATGGGGATATTGCAGGCATAGTATCAGTAGGTTTCCTGATGGATGATATCGAGGAGGAGGCTTTAAGCAGGCTGAAGAAAATCGGGCTCATCTCTTTTGGAGCCATTCTCCTTGGAGTAGCAGGAGGGACACTGCTTGCTAGAGATATCCGGAAAGATATGATGGGTCTGGAGCCGCATGAAATTGCCTCCTTATACCATGAAAGGAGTGCAATCCTTGATTCGGTGAAAGAAGGGATCATTGCTGTGAATCGTTATGGTGTCATCACGATGATGAATCCATCTGCCCGGCGGATTCTCGCTCTAGATGAAGACGGAGTAAATAAGAGAATCGCTGATGTTATCAAGGGGACGGGCATGAATAAGGTTTTGGAAACAGGTGTGCCCGAAAAAGATGTGGAAGTACTCCTCGAGGAAAAACCAGTCGTTGTGAACCGGACGCCTATCGTTGAGAACGATGAGGTTATTGGGGCGGTCGCCAGCTTCAGGGACAAAACCGAAATTAATGAGATGCTTAATACTTTATCAGAAGTGAGGCAATATTCTGAGGACCTTCGCGCCCAGACGCATGAATTTACAAATAAATTATATGTGCTGTCCGGCATGATGCAGCTGGGTCAGTATGAGGAAGCGGTCCGTATGATTCAGGAGGAATCAGGTGCCCATGATCAGCAAAATCACATTCTGTTCGAGCAGATCAGGGACAGCAGCCTGCAGGCAGTCCTGCTGGGAAAATTGGCGAAAGCCTCTGAAAAGAAGGTAAGCTTTACGATTGATGACAGCTCGGCGGTTGAACCGCTGCCGGAAAGAATGACGGTTACCCATTTGATTACGATCATCGGCAATCTGATTGATAATGCCATAGAAGCGACAGAAGGGATGGCGGACAGGCGTCTTTCTTTTTTTGCTACAGATATCGGTAATGACATTGTCTTTGAAGTGGAAGATAATGGAGGTGGAATCTTGCCTGAGGATGAGCAGCGGATTTTTGAAAAAGGCTTCTCGACAAAAGAAAAGGACGGCAGGGGATATGGGCTTGCTCTCGTCAGCCAGGCAGTCGGGGAACTGGATGGAACGATTGAAATGAAGACTGGAGAGGCGGGGACGATTTTCACTGTTTTCCTGCCAAAAATATAAGAGGATGAGAAAGAATGATCAAAGCGATTATAGCAGAAGATGATTACCGGGTGGCTGCCATCCATGAACAATTCATAGAAAAATTATACGGCATCGAGTGTATTGGAAAAGCATTGAATGCTGCAGAAGCACTGGAACTGCTCGAGGAAAAGGAAGCAGATCTGCTGATTATGGATATCTATATGCCGGACGAGCTTGGAAGCAGCCTTCTGCCTAAAATAAGACAATGCTTTCCCAATCTTGAAGTGATCATGATTACCGCATCCAATGAAAAACAGATGGTAGAGGAGTCCTTGAGATACGGAGTGATCGATTATATGATCAAGCCGGTAACCTTTGAACGTTTCACGGAAGCAATCCGCAAAGTGAACAAAAAAAGAGATTTACTCGAATGCCGGGAAAGTGAACTGACGCAAGAAGCAATCGATCATTATTTAAGCAGCAGTTCAGCGGCAGTAATAGCTTCCGAAAAGATGCCTAAAGGAATCGATTCACTCACTTTAAAAAAAGTGAAAGAAATTCTGGACGGTATGAAGCAAGGCGTTAATGCAGAAGAACTTGGAAAGGAAATGGGCGCTTCAAGGACGACTGCCCGCAGATACCTGGAATACCTGGTAGCCTCCGATGAAGCAAAAGCTGAGCTGGAATATGGAATTGTCGGAAGGCCCGAGAGAAAATATTATCGATTATAGTCTATAGTTTATAATAGCTGCACCCCATGTTAGCTGATGAGGGTGCAGCTTTTTTGTGTTCTCAACCCCGTGAACAAAATGAACAAAAAGCTCGCAAAGTTCTTAACGCTCAATACTTGTTTAATAGATACAAACTTTTCTGATTTTTTTACAATAACAAAAAAGAAAACGTTTTCACTCGTGGAAAGGAGCAAAAGTTTGATGAAAAAAATGATTCTGGCAGCAGCACTGCTGCTCTGCATGGTGATGATGTCAGCCTGCTCGAGCAAGGAAGCTGCAGGCATTTATAAGGATGGCAAATGGATGCCAAGCAAGCCGATCGAAGTGGTGGCTACGGCTGGAGCCGGCGGAGGCTGGGATACCACAGCCCGCATGGTTGCCCAGACGCTAGAAAAGGACGGGCTTATTGATCAAAGGATGCCTGTCATCAATAAACCGGGCGGAGGGGGAGCCGTCGGCTGGGCGTATATGATGAAAAAGGAAGGCAACCCTCATAATATATTTGTCTCGTCTCCGCCTATTATTCTTGTACCACTTAATGGGCAGTCAAAATACGGAGTAGACGACTTTACCCCGCTGTCCAATCTGATTGCCGACTATGCAGCCTTTGCTGTCAGGGCTGATGCAAAATGGGATGATCTGAATGATTTGTTTGATGATATGAAAAAAGATCCTTCCAAAATCTCGGTGGTTGGCGTTTCATCTCCAGGAAGCATGGATCATATCCAATTTATCAAGATTGCCAAAGCCGCCGGTGTGGATGTGACTAAAATCAAATATGTTTCAGACCAGGATGGCGGAGCACTGACACAGCTCCTCAACGGAAGTGTTGACGTTTATTCTGCCGGTACTTCTGAAACAATCGAGCAGGTGCGTGCCGGAAAGATAAAAGTGCTGGGAGTAACTTCTCCGGAAAGATTGAAGGGCGATACACTCGAGGATTTCCCGACAGCCATTGAGCAGGGCATCAATGAAACCTTTGTGAACTGGAGGGGCTTCTTTGGGCCTCCTAATATGGATGAAAAGCAAATTCAGTATTACGAAGAAAGGCTAAAAGAGCTGAATGATTCGCCGGAGTGGAAAAAGATCCGCGAGAAATATGGCTGGAATGAGCTCTATATGGACAGCGGCGAATACAAGGAGTTTCTAAAGAAGGAAAACGATGAATTGTATAAACTGCTTGATGAGCTGAAGCTGATCAGATAAAGGGGGAATCATACATGCTCAAGCCAATCAATCGAAAAATTGGCCTTGTATTAATAGGATTTGGACTGTTTTACCTTATTTTGAGCTTCAGGCTGCCTGAGTATCCGTATGCGGCAATTGATGCAGACTTTGTGCCAAAATCTCTGGGCTTTCTGCTTCTCCTGCTGTCTGTCCTGCTGTTTTTTTCCAGGAAGGCGGAGACGGAAGAAGAAAAGAAAAAGCGGAAGATACCGGAAGGCGAAGCAAGGACATTGCTTACTGTCTGCGCGTTTATATTGGTTTATATCTTCTTTTTTGAAATGGTCGGCTTTGTAGTCATGACGGCTCTTTTCATATTTATCACAACCTGGTATTTGGGCTATAAGAAAAAATGGACAAACGCAATCGTTTCGGTCGTCTTCTCGCTGTCCATTTACATGATGTTCAATTATCTGCTGCAAATCTCACTGCCGGCAGGCATTCTGCCATTTTAAAGGAGGGATCTTATGGGTTCGTTTGAAGGATTATTATCAGGGTTTCAGGTTGCACTGAGCCTGCAGGGGATCTTATTTGTATTCCTCGGTGTTTTCATCGGTACATTCATCGGCATGATGCCGGGCCTTGGCCCAATCAGTGCGATTGCCATCATGATCCCGGTCACCTATAATATGGACCCAGCCATTGCGCTGATGATGATGGCAGGAGTCTATTATGGAGCGATCTTCGGCGGATCGTCCTCTTCGATCCTGCTGAATGCACCGGGAGTATCGGGGACGGTTGCTACCGCATTTGATGGCTATCCGATGGCCCAGCAGGGGAAGGCGGGCAAGGCGCTGGCCATTGCCGCCATTGCATCGTTCTTTGGCGGGACAGTCAGCGTTGTTCTATTGATGCTGTTTTCCCCGCTTCTTTCGTCGGTTGCCGTTTCATTTGGCCCCGTCGAATACTTCGCTTTGATGCTTTTGGGACTGACGGCCATTTCCAGCTTGTCAGAAGGATCCACACTAAAGGCTTTTATCTCGGCCACTCTCGGCGTCATTGTCGTGACTATCGGAATCGACGGGCAGACAGGCACAGCCCGTTTCACCTTTGACAACGCCTATCTGCTGGAAGGCATCGATTTCCTTATCCTCGCTCTTGGGCTTTTTGCCCTGGCAGAGGTTTGTACATTGATATTTAATAGGAAGAATACTTCTTCATCGGAAAATGAGAACATCGGCAGCCTGAAAATTACCAGGGAAGACTTCCAGGAGATGAAGGGACCGATGGCCCGCCAATCGGTACTGGGTTTCATCCTCGGGGTCCTTCCTGGAGCAGGGGCGACTATCGCTTCTTTCATCGGCTATATTACAGAAAAAAAGCTTGCGAAAAAGCCGGAAGAATTCGGGAAAGGCTCCATCAGGGGACTGGCTGCTCCGGAAACAGCCAATAATGCAGCAACCGGAGGAGCTTTCGTCCCTCTTTTGAGCCTCGGTATTCCGGGATCCGGGACAACTGCAGTCCTGCTGGGGGCCTTCCTGGTGCTGGGCATCCAGCCGGGACCCCTGCTGGTTCAGGATCACCCGGATGTATTCTGGGGCATTATTGCGAGCATGTATATCGGCAATGTGTTTCTTTTGATTTTGAATCTGCCCCTTGTGCCGTATATAGCTAAGGTGCTCACAATTCCGAGGCCGATGCTGATTTCACTCGTTATAACTTTCAGTATGGTAGGCGTATATGCCTTGAGCTTCAACACGTTTGATTTGTACCTGCTTCTGATCTTCGGCATCATTGGATTTCTTATGAGAATTTTCTCTTTCCCGGCGGCACCTTTTATCCTTGCCTTTATCCTGGGCGGAATGATGGAGCAGGCACTGAGGCAGACACTGACTATCTCAGACGGCAGTCTGGCTATCCTGCTGGATCGCCCAATCGGCCTGACGCTCATGATCATAGCTGTTCTTGTTATGATTGTGCCGCTTTTCAGGAGAAAAAAGAAGTCTGGTTCGTCTAAAGGATCACATGCTGCATAGTGAGGAGGGAGCTGTCTTTTGGCAGCTTCTTTTTGTTTTCGAGCAGGCGGGTTTACACGAAAGGCTGATTCATGGTACGATATGTTTTGTTATAGATAGTAATGGTTACGATTTATCCTTTTCTGATCTCGCTGTTCTATCTTTATTTTATCTTGTTTAAATCGTAATTGTTACGTATTAATTCATGGAGGTATTCGTTAAAATGGCTAAAAAATCAAAAGTAGCAAAAGAGAGAAAGCGGCAGGAGATGGTCGCTAAATATGCTGAGATCCGCAGGGAACTGAAGGAGAAGGGCGATTATGAGGCACTGAGAAGGCTGCCGCGCGATTCATCCCCAACCCGATTGAAGAATCGCTGTGAGGTGACAGGCCGTCCTCGCGGATACCTGCGCAAATTTAAAATGTCCCGGATCGCTTTCCGTGAATATTCTCATAAAGGGCAAATCCCCGGAGTCAAAAAAGCAAGCTGGTAATATGATAAACTAAAGGAACAAATCTTACATGGCGGGGTGTTTAGCATGAATGAAAGACTCGTCGATATAATCATAAGAGAGATTGTCTCGGGGCTGCCCCATGAAGACCGGGATCTCTACCAATATGTCACAAACATAGAGGACCGTCTTGCACAGCAGTCCGAAACCTCCGACCAGTTCATGAGCCTCCTGGTCAAGCACTCCCCGCATAAACAGGCGGCAGAAAAGTTCAGCCTGGGAGTGACGGAAACCTATCAAAGGATGCAAATGATCGAGCGGGAGATTAACAAGCTGGTTGAAGAACGGAGAACCAGAATGAAGTGGATTGACCTTACAGATAGGCTGGATGCCGATGGGCAAAGACAGCTGTTTTTGTTTATTTCTTGATGAAAGAGCCTGAGTGGGCTCTTTTTTTCGTATGTAGGGAACGTGGCGGAATGCGGCGTGTGGTTTATTAGCAAGTTTTTCGTTTTATTAGCAAGAAAGTGATTTTATTAGCAGCTTTTCGGATATATTAGCAAGTTTTACATTTTATTAGCAAGTATTGGGATATATTAGCAACTTCGGATTTTTCAATGCCATTAGGCCCAACTTACATAGAATTTGTATGGGTAAAAATATTTAAAATTCTAAATATTCAGCCGCAAATTTGCCAATCCAGCCTTCCTTCTTTTAAGTTAGAAATGAACCAACAATAGGAGGGATAAGATGAAAAAAGCCGCCAGTGTTTTATTTGTGTATTTGTCGAGTTTTATATTGGTATTCGCTCCTCTTGCTGCTGCAGATGCAAAGCATAAACAGGACCCTTATGAAAAATATGGCGAAGTTGCTGTAGGTGAGGATGGCATGGTCGCCACAGCCCATCCGCTTGCTTCAGAAATTGGGGCTAATGTATTGAAGAAAGGCGGAAACGCCGTTGACGCTGCTGTGGCAATTCAGTTTGCCCTCAATGTAACTGAGCCGATGATGTCAGGCATCGGAGGCGGCGGATTCATGATGGTGTATGATGGAAAAACGAAAGAAACAACGATCATCAATAGCCGTGAGCGTGCCCCGGCCGGAGCAGAGCCGGATATGTTCCTCGATGGAAAGGGAAAGCCGATTCCCTTTGCAGAACGATCTTCGGGCGGAACAGCAGTCGGTGTACCGGGAACCTTGAAAGGCCTTGAAAAAGCACTGGATATGTGGGGAACCATCCCTATGAAGAAATTGATCCAGCCTTCTATTAAACTGGCTGATAAAGGTTTTCCAATCGATCCGGTACTGGCAGCGGCAATAGAAGATAATAAAGAAAAGCTGTCCCGGTCAGCAGCTGCTGAAGTGTTTCTCCCAGGAGGCGAGCCGCTGGAAGAAGGCGACATCCTGGTCCAGAAAGATCTAGCCAAAGCGTTTAAGCTAATTAGGAAAGATGGAAGCGAGGCGCTTTACGAAGGGCCGATTGGGGATGCCCTTGCCAAGACTGTCCAGGATTTCGGCGGATCAATGGTGAAGGACGATTTAGAAAAATATGAAGCAGCAATAGACAAGCCTGTGTGGGGGGAATATCAAGGCTATCAGATTGCCAGCATGCCTCCGCCAAGCTCAGGCGGTGTCTTCCTCCTGCAAATGCTCAAAATACTGGACGACTTCGACCTTTCCCAATATCCAGTCCGCTCCTGGGAAAAATATCACCTCATGTCAGAAGCCATGCATCTTGCCTATGCAGACCGGGCAGCTTATGCGGGGGACCCGGAATTCGTTGAGGTTCCAGTTAAAGGACTTCTGGATAAGGACTATATTAAAGAACGGCAGCAGTTAATATCGCTTGATGAAATGAATACAAAGCCTGAAGCTGGGGACCCATGGAAGTATGAAAGCGGGAAACCTGATTACAGTGCAGCAGCTCAGCCTGCAGACAGACAATATGGGGAAACCACCCATTTTACGGTAGCAGACCGGTGGGGGAATGTGGTTTCCTATACAACAACAATTGAGCAGGTTTTTGGTACAGGCATCATGGTGCCGGGCTTTGGAGTGATGCTGAATAACGAACTGACTGATTTTGATGCTGTGCCTGGAGGGGCAAATGAGGTCCAGCCTAATAAGCGCCCGCTCAGCAGCATGACTCCCACGATCGTCTTTGAAAATGACAAGCCGGTACTGACAGTCGGATCACCGGGAGGACCGACCATCATAACCTCTGTCCTGCAAACGATCATCCATGCAATAGAGTACGATATGGAACTGAAAGCTGCAGTTGAAGAACCGAGGATCTATACGAATAACCCATCGTCCTACCGGTTTGAAGAAGGGGTGCCAGTTTCTGCCCTGCAGAGGCTGAAGGAAATGGGCCATCGATTCGGCGAGAAACCAGAAACGATAGGCAATGTCCAAAGCATCCTGATTGATCACAAACAGGGAATATTCAAGGGAGTGGCCGACTCCAGCAGAAGCGGAGCAGCGATTGGAGTTGACCTGAAAGGAAAAGGGAAGAAGAAGCATTAGATACTAAAGGGCTGCGGAAATTCCGCAGCCTTTTTCTGGTAAAATAGGTAACGAGGTGATATTTATGAGCGGATTTATCCATATGGAGGATGAGGAAATCATCTATCATGTTTACAATTTGAACTGGCATCTTCCTGAAGAAACTCAAAAAGAAGCGGCTGATATCTTATTACAGCTCCCCGCAGACAAAGTCCGCATGATTATCCCAAAGTATGGCAAAGCCTGCTGGGAAAATGGAGTAGCAGTCATAAGGAAAATAGGCTATCCAAGAAATGAAAACGCGCTGCAGCGGCTGGAGGTCTCCTGCAGGACAGGAACTGGCCTGGTGCCCTCGACTCAATTGAGGTTTTCAGGGACTTAGGAAAAGAAATCAGTTCTCCCTATATTGAAAGGGAATGCGAAGAAGCAATCAGATGCAGGGATCATGACTGGCTGGAGCACCTTTACTATGCGGTAGAAAGTCTGGGCCTGGAGCTTGAGGATTTTCGGAACGGGGAGACTTACGAAGAGATGCGGAAGCGGGCAGAGGAGCTTCGGGAAATATAGGTTGTTAACATTTGAGACACTCTGATGGTGGGGGAAACGTGGCAGAGTGCCTCTGGAGGGAAATATGAGTCACTTTGATGGTGGGGAAAGCCTGGCAGGGCACTTCAAGAGGAAGATATGAGTCACTCTGATGGAGAGAGAACAGAGCAGAGTGCCTCAAGTGGAGGATATGAGTCACTCTGGAGGTGGTGAAAGCCGCACAGAGTGACTCAAGAGGAAGATATGAGTCACCCTGGTGGTGGAGAAAGCCGAACAGAGTGACTCAAGAAGAGGATATGAGTCACTCTGATGGGGATAAAGCAGGTCAGAGTGCCTCAAGTGGAGAATATGAGTCAGTCTGAAGGTGGTGAAAGCAGCACAGAGTGCCTCAAGGGGAAGATGAGTTACTCTGATGGGGGTGAAAGCTGAACAGAGTAACTCAAGAAGCAGACATGAGTCACTCAGACTACGAAAAAACAATTAGTGCTTCAAGTGAATTACATAAGGCAATCGCTTCAGCATATCAAGCAAAAATATTGTTCCTCAGTGCACTGCAGCCCTGATTCCCTATGTACCCGCTTAATCTTTTAACCTTCCTAAATTTCCTCCTGCCGCATCCTCCCTTGATATATAATAGAAACCGACTTTATACATAGGAAGGAGTACTTATGGCGACTATTTTTCGTAGCCTGACGAGTGTGGTGCTCATTATAATTCTGGCAGTGCTTCCTCTCGGGTTCCATAATGGAGATGCGAAGGTGGTATTCAGTATCATCCCGATGATTGACGAAATCAGGGATTTTATTCAAGGGCTGAAGTCAGGGGAATCCTGGCTATATTTGCAGGGAGAGCGGGAAAGGCCGCTCCTTGAGGATTTGATCCCATATTGGCTGTCTTCCTTTCTCTATCTGACTGTAAGTGCGGTGATTGCTGTCATTCTGTCCGTTTTATTTGGTGTGTTTTTATGGGAAAAAGGAGGCAGGTTGCTGAATGCGGTTCTCGGTTTCACTGGAATGCTCCCTGATTTTATTCTTGTTCTGCTTTTGCAGCTGCTGACGGTATTTGTGCACAAAGAAACCGGAATAAAGACAGTAAAGGTGGCTTCTTCTTCCATGAGTGAGCCGGCTATATTTCTGCCTATATTTACTCTTGTTATCATTCCCTTGTTTTATCTGCTTCGCTCCTTGTCAGAGCGGAGCCATGAAGTTAAAGGAGAAGATTACATACTGGCTGCGAAAGCTAAGGGCTTACGAAAGGGGAGTATCTATCTCTTTCATGTATTCCTAAATGTGCTTCCTTTCTTGAAAGCAGATCTTCACAAGATTTTAAGCATCATGCTTGGGAATCTTTTCATTATTGAATACTTATATAACACAAGGGGAATCACAGCGCTGTTGTTTGTCCAGCAGATTCAATTTGGGTATCAATATAATCTGGTTATCTTTAGCTTGTTAAGCCTTCTTTTACTATATCTCGTTTCTTTATATACTTTAAAGCTATTATTATGGCTGATTGAAAGGGGGCTGCAGAGATGAAAAAAAGGAGGAATCTTCCACTAGCCGCAGGTTTATTGATGCTTGCCTTCTTCCTGCTGGCCGCACTAGCCGGGCCTGAGATTGCACCCTATGGTGTAAACGAATCAAAAAAGATCGACCATATCATAGATGAAGAAGGTAACAGGAAATTAGTAAGTTCGCCTTTTCCGCCTTCTGCGCAGCATCCTTTTGGGACGGATAAATGGGGTTATGACATCTTGACCCTCCTGCTGCATGGTGCTAAATATACTATTTTTACTGTGTTGGGTGTGGCCCTTCTGCGGCTGGTGATTGGAGCAGCGTTAGGAATCTTTCAGGGGATCCGGACAAAAAAAGGGGTACTTAACAACATTTCCTTGTTCAGCGGGATCCCTATATTTATCTTCATCTATTTCATCATGCTCGGCATCAATATTGAACCCAAGCTTTCACCGCTTCAGCTTACCCTTATACAAGGGGCCCTATTGACCATACTTGGCATTAATGGGGTTTACAATGTTATTTTCAATAAGACGCTTGAGCTTAAAAAAATGGCTTATGTGGAGGCAGCAAGGACGCTTGGAGGCAATAGTTCGCATCTTTCTCGCAAGCATATCATTCCATCATTGCGGGCTGATTTCTCGGCGATTTTTGTAAATGAATGCATCCAGGTTCTGCACATCATCGGACAGCTGGGAATCTTTAATTTATTCCTGGGCGGAACGGAAAAGCAGTATTTTCCTACCATTTATTTATCAATAACCAATGAGTGGTCAGGCCTTATCGGACAGTCGCGTTCTTTCCTTTACCACTCCCAGTGGATCATTATCTTCCCTCTTGCAGCTTATGTTCTCCTGCTGGTAGCGTTCTATCTGCTGTCTGCAGGATTAAAGGATAGGAAAAAACTTAACAGGCCAACTCATATATAACAGAGCACATTCAAAAAAATGTGCTTTTTCAGTTTTGTTTTGTTGACTTTCCTCATGAATTCCCATAAATTTATCTAGACCGGTTGTTATAATTTTTCCGAAAGGAGAATGAATTTGGAGGGTAAGCGAAAGACACGAGAGTCAATTTTGTGTGCGGCATCGAATCTATTCAAGTGCCAGGGGTATAATGGCACCGGATTGAATCAAATTATAGAGGTAAGCGGGGCTCCCAAAGGGTCAATTTATTATCATTTTCCAGGCGGCAAAGAGGAGATTGCAGTGGAAGCTGTTAAGCATGTTGGAAATGAAATAAAAACGATGATAAAGAAAGAGCTGGCATCTTCTGAAGATGCGGCAGCAGCCTTCCGCTATCATGCCGAAAAAATTGCTTCATACTTTGATGTGCCCCTGAGCCATGAAAATAGCGGCCTGCACATCGGACTGATTGCTTCGGAAACGGCTCTGACGAGTGAGCCAATCCGGCAGGCCTGTCAGGAAACTTACAAGGAATGGCAATCGCTGTACAAAGAAAAACTGCTGCTTTCCGGATTTTCTGAGGAGAGGTCGAAGGAGCTGGCCCTGCTTGTGAGCTCTATGATTGAAGGGGCGGTCATGCTTTCTAACACCTATGGAAATGGCAAGCCGCTGCGGAATATAGCTGAACATTTTACATATGTATTCAGAGTCCAGTAAAGCAGCGCAGAAGTTGAGAGGAGAATCATTGTGCAAAGTACTAACCAAGGCGCAGCCGCGCCGAATGCATTAAAGGATATCAAAGCGGTTCCTATTATTATTTCTTTCCTGATAGCAGGATTTATCGGCCTGTTCAGTGAAACCGCCCTGAATATGGCAATCAGGGATCTAATTGTGATTTTTGAAACGGATGCAGCTACCGTTCAATGGCTGACAACAGGGTATTTATTGACCCTTGGGATATTGGTGCCGATTTCAGGATTGCTCCTGCAATGGTTTACGACGAGGCAGCTATTTGCAGTATCGCTTGTATTCTCAATCATTGGAACATTCATTGCAGCAATTGCGCCTGTGTTCAGCATCCTGATGCTCGCTCGTGTCATCCAGGCAATCGGAACAGCGCTTCTGCTGCCGCTTATGTTCAATACAATTCTTGTCATCATACCACCGCATAAGCGGGGAGGGGCGATGGGGATCATCGGTCTGGTCATTATGTTCGCTCCTGCAATCGGACCGACGATATCAGGATTGATTCTGCAGAATCTGACATGGCATTGGATTTTCTGGATCTCATTGCCGTTCTTTGTTCTTGCTCTTATTTTTGGACTATTTTATATGCAGAATGTTTCCAGCCCTACCAAGCCAAAGATCGATCTGCTGTCCATCCTTTTATCAACGATCGGTTTCGGTGGAATCGTATTCGGATTCAGCAGTGCCGGTGAAGGAGAAGGCGGATGGGGGAGCCCGAAAGTTATCCTTGCTCTTGTGCTTGGAGTAGTCGGTTTGATTCTCTTCTGTATCCGCCAGACAAAGATGAAGCAGCCTATGATCAATCTTCGCACCTTTTCATACCCTATGTTCAATTTAGGCCTGCTGATGGTGCTGATCGCAATGATGGTCATATTATCTTCAATGATCATGCTTCCTCTCTACTTGCAGAATTCACTTCTGCTGACTACATTTGCGGCTGGGCTGGTTTTGCTGCCCGGAGGAGTGGTCAATGGAATCCTGTCCCCTGTAATGGGACGCTTGTTCGATAAATATGGTCCCACATGGCTGGTCCGCGGCGGTCTTGTGATTGTCACAATCGTCATGTTTGCGTTCTCCGGAATTACAAATGATACGTCAGCCGGATATATTGTAATGCTGCATATCTTCATGATGGTTGGTATTGCGATGGTATTCATGCCGGCTCAGACAAATGGCCTCAATGAACTGCCGCCAGAACTTTATCCAGACGGAACGGCTATCATGAATACACTTCAGCAGGTAGCCGGTGCGATTGGGACGGCTGTCGCGATTTCCATCATGACAGCGGGCCAAAAGAGCTATATGGAAGAAGCTGCAAACCCGCAGGATTCTTCTCTGCTGCCGCTATCATTGACAGCAGGCATCCAGGATGCTTTTATATTTGCCATTTGTGTGGCCATCTTGGGATTGATTGCTTCATTCTTTATTAAGCGTGTCAAGGTTGAGCATCAGGAAAATTAAATAGCGTAAAGCCCGGGCTATGTTCCGGGCTTTATTCTTTAGCAATCGTAGCAGATAAAAAATGGAATATGAAAAAGCACGGATATCCTCTTCCGTGCTTTCTTTATGGGTTTTTTAGCAAAAAAAGAGAATGTAGGGTAGGATCGAGGGGCTTTATGATGTTTATACACCTAACAGAGTCACTCTGCCAGGCGGTTTGAAAAAGAGAATCAGATATGTTTTTCTGCTTCTTTAATAATGGCGGCAGCAAGCTCTTCTGTGTTCCCTTCAAACATATGAAAATTCAGTGACGACTGGAGATGATTAAATTGTTCTTTCAATTCATCCAGCTGGCTGATTTCAGCTGACCAGCTGATGGAAGGGATGGATATAATGAATCGTTTGTCTTCTGTTATATTCAGGAAGACCTCGGCATACTTGTTTCCGGAAATGGTAATTTTCTCGTAAGAAGTTATCAAATTGGTCATCCTTCCCTTATGAGCCGTTTCATCCATTATAACATCATTTGGATGCAGAATCGAATATTCGTGGTGAAGCTTCTGTAAAAGCCTGAGTGCCCGTGGCACACAAACCGATCTAATCATGCATATAGTGGCATTACAAGCAGAAAGGAGGGATGGAATTGCCTGTTTCGGTTATTTTTAATCAGGTTAATGTTATTAGCATGTCATCCAATTCCATCATTTCCACGGGGCAGAACAGCCAGCCGGACTGGAACGCTCAAGGGAAATTGAATACTGGAAACGGGGTATATATCAACGCTGCCTCTCTTGGCAACTTCAGTTTTGTCAATGATCCGGATGTTGCAGATACGCCGATTGCCCAGCCGGAAAACATCAATCCTCAGCCTGTCTCCCAGATATAATGATGAAGTCAGCTTTACAGAATATCTCAATAAAATTCAATAACATTAATATAACCTCCATGGCGGCCAATTCCGGCATCTTTACGGGAGACAATACACAATCCGGATGGCAGGTGAACAGGAAGGATAATACAGGCTTCGGGTTGGTGACTGGAAGCCAGAACGTCTCAGCCTATAATGTCAATATTGTTGATGACAGCGATTTTATGGATGCCTTCTTTTACCGGATTGAAGGTGAGGAAGAACAAGGGCAAGAACATGACAGTCAGGATCTTTAAGCCATTTCCTATGGCTTTTTATTTTTCCTGAAAAAGCTTTACAGGATGAAGGTCATATTTTCCTTGCCGGCAAAATAAGAATATGAAAAAGGCGGCTTTGAAGATGAGGTGGGATGTTGGCCAATATCAGATTTAAAACGATAAAAGTGAATCAGATCCAAAACAGTTCCGGGATATTTTATGGACAGAATACACCAGTATACTGGCAGCATACCGGTAAAATCTCAGAAGGATTTGGCAAAGTGGCGGGAAAATGGAATAAAATCAGCCGGAATTATACACGGGTGGCACGAAGCAAAGAGGGTTCTTAGCCTATTTATAGCTTTCTTTTCCCTTTTGGCCTTCTGGCTGGACAAGGTGGAGATTTCCCGAAATCTTATTGAGATCTCCCGCTATAGAGCCAAAGCCTGAGGTGCCATTCATATCGGAGGACCAATTCTTCTGTCTGTTTCTGCCCATGAATACGCCAGAGCTGTCAGTGATTTGTCCGATGAAAATATCGTCAAAATGGATTTTTGCTGGTCCAATCATTTTTTTCATCCGTGCCCCTCCCGGTTTTTATGCCTCTTATACCATATGCCTTCAAAAGCAGAAGATGTGACACTAAAAAGGATGAACTCTTATGCAATTGGATGACAAAGCTCTGATTACCATACTGGGAAAATTGAATGGCCGCCTTGCTGATATGGAGGGCCGTTTGAAAGAGCTTGAAAAAGAAAAGTCCAGCGGGCATAACATCCACTTGGAGATAAATGAAGTGAATATAGAGAGTTTCCAGCTGGATCAGCTTTCTTATTTTCTCGACAGGATTGATGTTAAAAGCCTGAGCGGGATGATGAATCTCGGAAACAGCTTTTACACACCAGCAAACAAACAGAAGCCGCAGACCGGGAAAAAAGGAAATGCAAGAGGGACTAAAACAGCAGAAAAAAACAGCGATGATGCCCGCATTCGTATCCTTGTCAACGGAAAAGAGACTCCATATGCTCTGGAAAGCACCACGGGAACGGAGGAACTGTGATGAGATATTTTTCTCCTTTGTTTAAAATCAACAGCATTCACATAGGATCCATCGAGGATGCCTCATGCGTCAACTTCGGAAACAGCTTTCCATCAGGCTTTACCAGCCTGAAGAAACATAATCAGGGATTCGGCAATGTATTGGGAGACCATAATGATATTCATGATATCATGTCCCGGCTGGAAGAGAAGGATGTAACCGAAGTGTTTCACAAGAACGGAGGAGAAGAGATTCCCGAATGGATAGGGAAACTTCTGCAGGAAGATGGGGAAGAAGAAAATATGGGGATGGATGAAGAAGAAAACGACGGTTTTAGTGAAACTGGCCAATAGCCGGTTTTTTTATTTTGAATGTAAAAGGAAATCCTTCATTGATTGTCGAAATAAGCAAACGGACAATTAGGGGAGAGTGGCATGATGAAAGCACCTGAAAGCATTTTGTCAGTATGGAAAAGATTCGACAGCTTTCCGATGGAGACGCTTACAAAACTATGGCTGCACCATAAAGGGATAGGGCAAAGGGAAGTTTCTCAGATGAAAGAGCACCGTGAGGAGTTTGGGATCACTGGAAACTGCTTTGATCTTGCCCTGTGGCTGCTTGATGAGTTTGATAAAGAAGGAATCAGGGCCTATCCTGTCGGCAGTAGCTTGCATACGAAAAAGGCGCATGCCGCCGTTGTAGCCGAGGATGATAAAGGCAGCCGCTTTTTATGCGACCTTGGCGACCAGTGGCTGCAGCCGGTACTGATTGATAGAGACACGACAGTTCCGCAAAAAGGGTGTTTTCCGGCGGCAGGCATTGAGATTAAAAGCAGCGGCAATGCAGCAGAATTCACCTATCATAGGCCGGGCGGGAAGCAGTCAATGCAGACGTATCATCTGGAGCCGGTCGACAGGGATGAATTTTGGATAGCTGCGGGGCATTCAAGCCGCCAAATACACCCTATACCGCTCTTGGAATGCCGCGTTCCCATAACAGGTGAAACGGCCCATTGGGAGTTTTATGATTGGAAAAGTTTTCTCAGCACAGAAAATGGGCTGGTATATGACCCTCCGCTTGAAGAGCTTGATGCATGGGCGGAACGGATTTACGAAAAGACAGGCTTTTGTAAGATTTTTCTTAAAGAATCATTGGAGCTTTATAAGACGCTTGGAGAGGTAAATTAACAACATGGTGACTGTTGCCAATGGGGGATATGATGGATATCAGACTTGCGGAAGTAACGGAAGAAAACTTCTTTGATGTAATCAATCTTAAATCAGATGAAGTGCAGGAAACACGAATCCAGATTTATGAAAGGTGGGTCGGATCGAATGCCTTTTTCCTTGGCGCCTGCCAGGTGTTTGGGTATACGCCAAGAGCTATTTACGATGGCAGCAATTTGATCGGGTTTGCTTCATATGGATTCAGGAAGGAAACAGAGTGGTATGAATTGGTCAGTTTAATGATCGGCCATCAGTATCAGGGCCAAGGATACAGCGGTCCCGTCCTGAAGGCCGTCATTGAGGAGATGGCAGAGTCCATGGAGTGCAGTGAAATTTATATCACTGTGATCCATAACAATGACAAAGCGATAAAAATGTACGAAAAAGCCGGCTTCGTCCCAACCGGAGAGGTAGAGGAAGGGCATCATCCAGAGCCGGTTTATTGTTTGAAGCTGAAATAGCAGTAGTGACAGGCACCTATACCAGTTGGCTGACTGGTATAGGTGCCTGTCACCGTTTATAAAAGAGGGATATTGGCATCCTGGCATTCTTTCCTGATCCTGCTGTTCCAGACGGATGCCTGAACTTCGCCTATATGGGCTTTTTTTAGCAGGAACATGCATAATCTTGACTGGCCAATTCCTCCGCCGATTGTGAAAGGAAGCTTGCCGTCCAAGAGTGCCTTGTGGAAAGGAAGCTCAAGTCTTTCCTCATTTCCGCACTCCTTGAGCTGGCTTCTGAGTGATTTTTCATCAACCCGTATTCCCATGGATGAAATTTCAATGCTTCTGTTCAGCGGTGCGTACCAGAAGATCAGATCGCCATTCAGGCTCCAATCATCATAATCCGGGGAACGGCTGTCATGCTTGCTGCCTGAAAGCAGAGAGCCGCCGATATTCATGATGAAGACGGCACCAAGCTTTTCTGCTATCCTGTCTTCACGCTGTTTTGCAGGGAGATCGGGAAACATGTCTTCTAGTTGCTGTGACGTAATAAAGCATATTTGTTCTGGCAAAACTGGCACCAAATGCGAGCAGGAATAGAAAAGCTTTTTTTCTGTTTCCTTTATGCTTTCATAAATGGAAACTACTTCAGCCTTAAGTGTCTGCTTGTTTCTTTTATTTTTCGGGATGACCTTTTCCCAATCCCATTGGTCTACATAAATGGAATGCAGCTGATCGAGCTCTTCGTCCTTTCTGATTGCCCGCATGTCGGTATACAAGCCTTCTCCTTCTGAAAAACCGTACCGGGCAAGGGCCATTCTTTTCCACTTTGCCAGTGACTGGACAACTTCTAAAGTTTCCGCGAGGTCTTTGGCCTCAATTGTGGCCATCCTCTCGACCCCATTAAGATTATCATTGATGCCGGTCCTGCTTTCAAGAAGCAGCGGCGCTGAAACCTTTGTAAGGTTCAGCCTTTCAGAGAGCTCTTTCTCGAAGCAGTCTTTCACATTTTTCAATGCTTTTTCGGTGTCAATTAAATTCAATACAGGTGCATACAAATGAGGGACAGGCAGTCGGTTATTCATGACGGGCACCTCCGTTTTCACTTTTCTTGCCATGTATATAGGCCGCTTCATACTTTATGTCAGGAAATTTCATTTGTTCCTGTACCAATTTAATGAATGTCAGAGTATGATTTGTCAAAATGCAAGCATGTTTCCCGGCCAATTGGTAAAGCTATCCTTGATACTAAAAGACAAGAGAGGTGACCAGCATGTTTTACCATGTAAAAGAACTTCAATACAATGCAAAGCCTGAAAAACCGGATGCGGTCTATGCGAGAAAGCTGCAGGAAATCCTTGGCGGGCAATTCGGTGAAATCAGCGTTATGATCCAATACCTTTTCCAGGGATGGAATTGCCGGGCTGACCAAAAGTACCGCGATATGCTGCTCGATATCGGAACTGAGGAAATTGCACATGTCGAAATGCTTTCTACAATGATTGCGCAGCTGCTTGATAAAGCGCCTGTTAAAGAACAGGAAGAAGCAGCACAGGATCCAATCATCAGGGCTGCAATGGGCGGAATGAACGTGCAGCACGCGATTGTTTCCGGTCTTGGTGCGAAGCCGGACGACAGCATGGGATATCCTTGGACAGCCCGCTATACAGTGGCAAGCGGGAATCTGCTGGCTGACTTCCGCGCGAACCTTAATGCCGAATCACAAGGACGCCTTCAGGCGGTCCGTCTTTATGAAATGACAGAAGACCGCGGGGTCAGAGACATGCTGTCTTTCCTGATTGCCCGTGACACTATGCACCAAAACCAATGGCTCGCAGCAATCTCAGAGCTTGAAGCACGGGACGGCAAGGTTGTGCCAGGCACATTCAACCGCCAGCAGGAAAAGCAGGAAGTATCTTATTCCTTCATGAACTGCTCAAAAGGGACAGACAGTGCAGAAGGCCGATGGGCAAAAGGGCCGAGCATGGATGGACAGGGGCAGTTCGAATATATTGAAAACCCGGAGCCGATGGGGCAGATACCAATTTTGGCGCCAGGCCCGATTTATATTCATGGAACAATGCCGTCTGGACAGACACCGCCTCCATCCCAATTTTAATTACGCATAAAAGAGAAGATCCGCCCCTAATCACTGGCGGATCTTTTTTCGGCTCAGGTAAGTTCTTAACAAAATTAAAAATGTACCTTCAGCAGCTTTAGCTTGCGATCTATGACAACGTAAAAATAAGCGGCAGGACTTTTTGCAGGCTGGGATGATTTCATTTTCCTCATCAGTACCCTTAATGATTCTACAGCAGCAGGCAATATAGCTTCCTCGTCATTTCCCAACCCGTTTTTTTTAGCAGCAAGGAGTACTTTATTCCACAATTCTGCAGATGCTTCATCATCCTCCATAAGATAACGTGCCATGCAGGCAAAAGCATCAGGGATAGCTTTCATGGACATCCTCCTCATTAAGAGTCTCCATAAAACATATGCACTTCAAGAACGAATGTTCTTGTTTTTGGTCTTGTGCAAGTTATTGTTTGATTATTTTTCAGGATGAGTTATTCTAATTTCATCTGAATGGCCTGAACTTATAGGAAATCTCCTTTTCCTGAAGGGATGGAATCAGAATTTAACGTTAATTAACTGATATGCTTTTTCGTCTTGGGAGGTATTATGGAGAACTGGATTAAAGATGTGATTGAACAATTCGGATATGCAGGAATTTTCCTGCTGATTGCGCTTGAGAACATTTTTCCCCCTATCCCGTCTGAAATTATATTGACATTTGGCGGCTTCATGACGGCACAAACAAATATTACTGTTATTGGAACGATTGCAGCGGCTACCCTTGGCTCGACAGTGGGCGCTGCTTTGCTATACGGGGCGGGCCTTTTACTGAGCCGAAACAGGTTTGAGAGAATGATAGACAGGTGGGGAGGCATACTCCGCCTGAAAAAGGCTGATTTAGATAAAGCTTTTGGATGGTTTGACCGCTACGGTTATTGGACAATTCTGATATGCCGGATGATCCCGCTGGTAAGAAGCCTGATTTCCATTCCTGCCGGGATGGCAAAAATGAACTTTCCGCTGTTTCTGCTATTTACAGTCATCGGCACATTGATCTGGAATACAATCCTTGTAAATATTGGAGCGGCCTTTGGTGATTCATGGGAAACGGCAGTGGGGTATCTGGATATGTATTCTAATGTGGTGTATATGCTGATTGCGGCGGCTGTTATTGGCGCAGCTTTCTTTTTGATCAGGCGCAGGAAGAAATAAACATTGTCTTTACTTTTGACAGTAACAAAGTTATGATGATTCTTAATTGGATATTGTGTGACTGCTAGGGGTGTCCGCACAGGCGGGCTGAGAGGAAAACCGATGTTTTTTAACCCTTTGGACCTGAACTGGATCATGCCAGCGTAGGAAAGTAGAATGAGCAACAGTACTTTTTTTATGTGTGCAAAAGCCTGGTCCTTCTTTCATATGGGGACCGGGCTTTTTTAGTGGGGATCAAAAGAGCAGTAATCGTAAAATTGATTGGAAGCCTATATCAGTTCCTTCTTGATAGATTCCTTTACCAGCAGGAATTAACGGTAAAATGGCCGGCACTTCATTTTAAAAACTCTAAGCCAGGCCGTTAAAGGTCTAAACAGCCTTATATCCAAGATAAGTTAATACATAAAAGCACTGGGGGAGCCGGAGGAGTCCGGCTGAGAGTGGGCCTTTTCCGGCCCTGACCCTTATACCTGATCCGGGTTATGCCGGCGGAGGGAAGTGCTGGATTTTATGCTGCGGCTGGCAAAGAGCCGGCATGTTAACCCCTCCGCCTCCATTCCCTCAGTGCAAATTAGCATGGAGGGATTTTTGTATGGGTAAAACACAAAGATTAACTGCTGCTGCAATGATGGCTGCAGTGGGAACGCTGTCAGGCAGCATGCTGTATATTCCGCTTGGCTTTACAAAAGTATTCCCGGTCCAGCATCTGCTGAATGTGCTGTCAGCCGTATTGCTTGGCCCTTATTACACCGTGGCACAGGCGTTATGTATATCGCTGCTCAGGAATCTAATGGGAACCGGCTCAGTATTTGCTTTTCCAGGGAGCATGGCAGGTGCGCTGCTTGCAGCGCTTCTCTACAGCAGGACAAAAAAGCTGTCGATGGCCTTTACTGGGGAAGTGATTGGCACCGGCATCATCGGTGCGCTCCTTTCATATCCGCTTGCCACCATGATCATGGGGCAGAAGGCCGCACTATTCGGCTTTATTCCGCTCTTTATCTTCAGTTCGACTGCCGGAGCCCTACTGGGAATCATTATTTTGGCCATTCTGAAGAAAAAACGGACACCGATTTTCGAACAGGTCAATTTAAAGGATGAGGAGAATGAAGATGGACGAAAGAAGAACAGAATCCAGCACGGATGAGATATTAATAGGATTGGAAGAAAAGCTTCCGCCGGGAAAAACCGTTTTATATGGGCTCCAGCACGTTTTTGTCTCGAATGTCTGGCTGGATCCCATCTTTGTGGCAGCTATGATCGGACTGCCATTTGCATTATCGGCTAATATGGTGAACAGCATCTTCATTGCAGCCGGTATTGTCACCTTTATACAGGCGACAAAGCTGGTCCGCCTGCCGATCATTCAGGGACCGTCAGCTGCATTTGATGCAATTATGATTTCAGCCGGCAAGGCGAATGGGCTTGCTGCAGCAACCGGGGGCATCCTGGTGAGTGCCGCCATTGTGTTCCTTTTATCAATAACCGGGGTGCTTGGGCGCTTGAGGGCCCTGTTCACACCAGTCATCTCCGGGACCGTCATTTTCTTAGTCGGGATCTCGCTTGCCGGGTTCACTTTGCATGAATTTCTGGGAGGCTCTCCGGGTGATGAAGGGTTTGCCAGTCCATCAACCCTGCTGCTGTCGATAACAACAGCTTTGATTGTCCTTGGCCTTTCTTTGTTCGGAAAAGGCCTTTGGAAGTCTTTTTCGTTTTTGATTGCTTTGATTGCAGGCGATGCACTTGCTTTTTCGCTGGGAAAAGCTGATTTTGCCATGATCAAGGAAAGTGCATGGTTTGGCCTTCCACAGTTGCTTCCGTATGGACTTACATTTGAATGGGCAGCCTTCCTGACCTTTTTCATTGCGTATCTTGTGGCTGTAATAGAGGCAATGGGCGTTTATCAGGCGTCCTCTGCGATGCTGAAAACGGAGCTGACAGCCAAAAGGATCCGCGGCGGTTTTGCGGGAGAGTCGGCGGGCTCTTTTGTGTCAGCGTTGATCGGCGGATTTCCGACGACAGCTTATGCGCAGAATGTCGGCCTGCTGCGTTTGACCGGGGTTGGCTCAAGATACCCGGTCATGGCTGCTGCTGTCATCTTCCTGGTGCTCGGGCTTGTGCCTAAAGCGGGCGAACTCCTGGCTCTGACGCCGGCCCCGGTTGTCGGCGGAATCTTCCTGCCGGCTGCCGCAACGCTGGTGTTCACAGGGATCTCGATTCTGGCAAAGGCGGAAGCTACTCAAATCAACTATATGATTGTCGGGCTTTCCATGCTGCTGGCCATATCACTGCCTTCATATGCTGTGAATGCGTCAGGAATTGCAGGGACATTCCTGACGAACAGCATCTTAATCGGAGCATTCACTAGCATCTTTCTTCAGCTGTCTTTAGTCAATCTCCCAAATCTGTTTAAGAAAGGAGCGGCAAGTGATGAAAAAAGAATCGATCAGTTTGATAGCGGAAATTAAAGATTTTATCGAAGCAGGGAAAGATTCTGATGAGAGGTTTGGCAGACTGGCGCTTAAACTTTTCAGCTATCAGTATGAGAATAACTTATTTTATAAAAACTTTTGCCAGGCTAAAAGGAAGACTCCCTTTACAGTGCACACATGGGAAGAAATTCCCCCTATGCCGGTTCATGGTTTTAAAGATCTGACACTAACCTGCGAACCGGCTGAAGAGGCGGAGGCAGTCTTTATGACCAGTGGGACGACCAATCCTGATGCTAAGGGTAAGAACTTTCATCCGGATTTATCCTTGTGGGATCTCTCCATGAAAGGCCCTTTCAAAAACTTTGTACTGCCTGACCGGGAAAAGATGGCCATTTTTGTACTGTCACCATCAGATGAGTATAACAAAAACTCTTCCCTTTCCCGCTACCTTACCAATGCTGTCTTTTATTACGGCAATGAGTACAGCCGCTTCTTTCACAATGGAGAAGGCCTTGACTTTCAGAGAGCAGCAGAGTCGCTCGGCATGATGTCAGAAAGGGGAGAACCTGTACTGATCATGGGGGCAACATATGCTTATGTTCATTTTTTTGATTTTTTGAAAGAAAATAATCAGTCATTTTTAATGCATGAGGGCAGCAGGATTTTTGATACCGGCGGGTTCAAAGGCCAGGCAAAGGAAATAAGCCCGGAAGAAATGGCTGAACATTATGTACGTTTCTTTGGAATAGAAAAGGATCTGCAGATAAACATGTACGGCATGACGGAGCTCAGCTCTCAGATCTATGACCAGAATATTCATTCAAGGTTTGCGGGAAAACAGGCAATAACCGATAAGAGCGGGCCGGTCTGGCTGAAGACGAGAGTGCTGGACCCAGCCACTTTTGAACCGGTAAAAGAAGGAGAGACGGGAGTGCTTGCCCACTATGACCTGGCGAACTGGAATTCCTGCCTGGCCGTCCTGACGGAAGATCTTGGTATGAAAACGGAGCATGGATTCAGGCTGCTCGGGAGAGTAAAGGGTTCTGAGGCAAGAGGCTGCTCCATTGCAGCCGACCAGCTTCTCTCAAAGGGCGGCCGGTAAGATGGCGGAAACAGTCGATATCTTCCATTTGCCGTCATCAATCAAGCCAGCTGTTGTAAAAGAGAAGATTTATAACGCGGAAGGAGAAACTTTCTCGCTTAGATATCCCGAACTCAGCGGCGAAGAAATGAAACATACAATTGAAGCTGTACTGGAAAAACGCAGCCAATACCTCAAAGATTTGCCGGTTTCAAGCATAGTCAGCACAATTGATGCAGCGGTCCAGCTATGGCTGAATCCTGATTTTCATCTGAGAAAGTTAGCCGAAAAGCTTCTTCCTGCCGTCACCGGCTATGACAGTGAAATGATCCGGCTGGAGCTGAAAAGGTATATGAGGACATTCCGAAAAAAAGAGCTCTTTCGCTTCCTGGAAGAAGAATTTGATTCTCCGGGAATGCTGGATGAATTCCGGCCAAGAAAGTCCGGCGGGCTCAGCCGGGCTTATGGGCCAGATCTGATTTTCCATGTGTTTTCAGGCAATGTTCCTGGTGTCCAGCTATGGAGCCTGATCATGGGGTTTCTCATGAAATCTGCACACCTTGGAAAAACTTCTTTTTCTGAGCCCGTCCTGCCGGTTTTATTTCTGAAATCCCTGGCAGAAATAGATGAAAATCTTGCAGAGGCCGCAGCGGTTCTTCCATGGCATGGCGGGAATTCCGAAATGGAAGCGCCGGCTCTTGAATCAGCCCAAGCTGTTATTGTATATGGATCAGACAAAACAGTGAATAGCATTAAAAAGAGGCTTCCTGAAGGGAAGCGCCTTCTGGCATACGGGCATAAAATCAGTATCAGCATGATCGGAAAAGAAGCTTTGACTCCTGATCTGTATGCGAGGACAGCCCGCAGGCTTGCGGAAGACATTTGCATCTATGACCAGCAGGGCTGTCTCTCTCCGCAATCCGTTTACATAGAAGAAGGAGGGACGGTTGAGCCCCGGCGTTTCGCCCAGCTGCTCGGCTCAGAGCTTGCCCGGTACGAAAAAAAGCGGCGCCGGTCCGTCCTGTCAGAAGAAGAGCACCTGTCAATCCAAAGAACAAGGGGAAAATATGAACTGGAAAAACTGAAAGGCAGCAGAACCGCAGTTTATAAAGATGGAATGAATACAGGCTGGACAGTGGTTTTTCAGGAAGGAAGCGGTTTTGAAGCATCTCCCTTAAATAGATTTGTTCATATTTTTTCTGTCCAGGAACTTGAAGGATGCATAGGCAATCTTCAGCCCTATAAAAAGTATATGCAGTCATGCGGGCTGGCGGTCCTGCCTGATAGACTAATGGATATAAGCGCCAAACTCGGTGAGGCCGGAATCAGCAGAATCTGCCCGGTCGGGGAGATGAACAGGGCAAAGCCGGGCTGGCATCATGACGGAAGCTTCAATCTGCTGTCGCTTGCAAGAGTCATAGATATTGAAAGAAATGCAGAAGAAGATATGGAACGCTATGATCCGGATGTTGAATAGGAGGGG
Organism: Cytobacillus sp. T106; assembly: GCF_040492155.1. NCBI lineage: Bacteria > Bacillati > Bacillota > Bacilli > Caryophanales > Bacillaceae > Cytobacillus > Cytobacillus sp. T106. The sequence goes on from NZ_JBEUMK010000006.1 coordinate 199,963, forward strand.
AAATCATGCTTGTAAAAAACAAAGTGGTCCTTGTTACCGGTGCGAGCAGGGGAATCGGCAGAGCAATTAGCAGGAAGATGGGTTCGGAGGGAGCTTTAGTCATCCTTAACTATCTTTCCAGCAGGGAGGCCGCCGAGTCGGCCGCAAAGGAAATAAGGGAGTCGGGCGGCCACGCTGCTGCCATGCAGGCAGATGTGACTGATGAAGAGGAGGTCAAAAGGATGATGAACGATATTATCGAGAGTTATGGGGGCATCGATGCGGTCATTAATAATGCCTTAAGCCATTATTCTTTTAATCCCAAGGAACGCAAGGCAGCCTGGGAGCTTGAGTGGGACGACTATAACCGTCAGTGGGAAGGAAGTGTCCGCGGCGCTTATAATGTATGCAGGGCAGCCATTCCCTATATGAAAGAGCAGATGAGCGGTAATATTGTAAATATTGTGAGCAACCTTGTAAGTTTTCCAGTGATTCCCTATCACGACTATACAACCGCCAAGTCAGGCTTGCTCGGGTTTACCAGGAATCTCGCGAAGGAGCTTGGCTGTTTTGGAATCACCGTCAATGCAGTTGCCCCAGGGCTGACCTATCCGACCGATTCGAGCGCCGGGACAAAGGAGGATGTAAGGAACAGTATTATTGAACTCACTCCGATGCAGCGCCTTGCAGCACCGGAGGATATTGCAGATGCTGCCCTTTATTTCGCATCCCCGCTCTCAAGCTTTGTGACAGGGCAGTGCCTGTATGTCGATGGCGGCCTGGTCATGGGCGGGTGAAACTTTTTCATATCTTGTCCGTATAATAGTTAGAGGACATATAATCAAGATCTTGTTAGAAAGAGGGGAAATCTATGATTCCGATCCTGCTGACTATTATACTCGTTATAAGTCTGCCTTTTTCTATATCAATTTTAATGAAAAAAAGAAAAGAAGCAGGCGTTACCGGCTTCAAAAGTGCCCTTACCTCGATCTGCTTTTTCCTGATTGCCATAGTCAATCTTATTTCGTACTGGATGGGCTGGCTTGGGATTTTCAACTGGATGATGGCCCTTATCCTGCTGCTGGCCGGAGCCTATTTCACAAAATATCTGCAGCCGGCGGGAACCGGGAATTAGCAGGGGGGAAGGTATATGGAATGGAAGAAATATTCACGATTGGCCCCGTGGGCACTGCTTGCGAGTATAGGCATGCTCTTGTATGCTCCTTTCCGCAGCTTTGCCATACTGCCAATATTGGTTATGTGGGTTGTCTATTATTTGTGGATTTATGTTGAGAATAAGAACAGTCATTAGCAATAGTCTGCAGCAGCAGGCTTTTTTGCTTATAAATGAGGGCTGTTGATTTCCGTTCCAGGCACTTCGCTTTCCGCGGGGCGGCGCTGAGCCTCCTCTTCGCTTCGCTCATGCGGGGTCTCAGCCCTGCCGCTGCCTCCCGCAGGAGTCTGAGTGCCCTCCACTCCAATCAACAGGCTGCTATAATTTGATTGGGAAGAGCTATCCATAAATGGTAAAAGCTTTTACAGCCAGCATCCTGCCCTTCCTTTCTACAGGAGATTTTCTAACAATTACATTTTTTCCGCCCGCTGATGCTTTGTTTGGCTTATAATTATCCTTGTGACTTTTATTACCAAGGAGTACCATCATGAATCAGACTTTTACAGTAAAAGAAAAAATCAAACAGATCCTCATATTATTGATTCCCATCTTGATTACGCAGCTTGGGATGTTTTCAATGGTTTTCTTTAATACCATTATGTCCGGTAAATACAGTGCTTCCGATCTTGCAGGGGTTGCTATTGGGTCATCGATTTGGAATCCTGTTTTTACAGGGCTGAGCGGAATTCTCCTGGCTGTTTCGCCGATCGCGGCGCAGCGGTTTGGCGAGAAAAAGCATGGAGAAGTAGCGGCAGTTGTCAAGAACGGCATGTATCTGGCAATCATGATTGCACTGGCTGTCATTGCGGCGGGTTTTTTCCTGATAGGACCCATCTTGGACCGGATGGATCTGGAGAGCGGTGTTGAACAGACGGCAAGAGGTTATTTGATTGGATTAAGCTTTGGAATCATTCCTCTTTTCTTATTCAATGTTCTGCGCTCGTTCATTTATGCTCTCGGGAAGACACGGGTCGTTATGGTCATTCTTCTCTGTGCGCTTCCTGTTAACTTCTTCCTGAACTTTGTCCTGATCTTTGGATTCTGGGGCTTTCCTGAGCTTGGCGGGGCAGGGGGAGGCTATGCTACTGCTGCCACCTATTGGGTAATACTAGCGCTGACGATTTTCATTATCAGGACACAGCAGCCGTTTGCAGTGTATAAGGTGTTTTCCAATTTGGAAGACTTCTCATGGTCCCAATGCAAGGAAATCTTAAAAATCGGTGTTCCGATGGGTCTGTCGATCTTTTTTGAAACAAGCATGTTTGCGGTGGTGACGATTCTGTTAAGCCGTTTCAGTGTGGAGACGCTTGCCTCCTATCAGTCGGCACTCAATATCGTTTCCTTCCTTTATATGATTCCGATCAGCATTTCGATGGCACAGACTGTGCTGGTCGGCTATGAGGTGGGGGCAAAGAGGAATAGAGATGCAAAGGCGTACAGCTGGATCGGCATTTATTTGTCGGTTGTCATTGCACTTGTCACTGGCCTTCTTGTTGTCCTTTTCCGCTATCAGGTTGCAGGCTTTTACTCCAATGATGCAGCAGTAATATCCCTGACGGCACATTTCCTGATTTATGCTTTGTTCTTCCAGATTTCAGATGCCATCCAGGCAACTGCCCAGGCAGCGCTAAGAGGCTATAAGGATGTTAATCTTGCATTCATCATCACGCTTATTGCCTATTGGCTGATCTGCCTGCCGCTCGGATATGGGCTGGCCCATTATACCAGCCTCGGTGCCCCGGGATATTGGATCGGACTTACCGCCGGTCTTTTGGCAGCGGGCATATGCCTGTCAGCAAGGCTGATTTATATCCAAAAGAAAAAATTCGCTCCGGCCGAAGGGGTATAATTGGAGGAAATGACATGATGATCCGAAAGCTTGTACCAGAGGATGGAGAAGCTTTTGCCGAGCTTATTAAAGATGTGGAAAATGAATCGTCATATATGCTGTATGGGCCAGGGGAACGGAATGTTTCCGCAGACATTCAAAAAAAGATGATCGAGGCGCTTTCCAGCCGGGATAATGAGCCATTTTCGCAGCTGAAGAAGACGGCCGTCTGGCGGGGTATTTAATTGTCAATGGCGGAATGGCCGGCAGGGTGCGCCACTCTGCTGCCCTCGTTATAGGCATTAAAAAAGACTTTCGGGGTCAAGGAATCGGCTACAGTCTTTTTCAGAAGCTTGACAGCTGGGCGAAGGAAGCCAGCCTGTACAGATTGGAGCTTTCAGTGGTCAGTGAAAATGAAAATGCGCTTGCGTTATATAAAAAAGCAGGATTCGAAGTTGAAGGTGTTAAGAAAAACTCCTTACTCATAGATGGGAACTATCATGATGAATATATAATGGCAAAGCTTTTAAAATAAGTTCTGGCAAGAACCTGTCTTTTCAGCAGGTTCTTATTTAATTTGTCCTGAATAAGGAATTTATAATTTTTGCCTCCAATCCTGGGTAAATGTCTATTCAACGAGGCCTTCTCTGACATATTCTAGACTGAAACCTATACGATGAGGGGGCTTTGACATCATTGTTGCTGCCCCTCATATGGAAAAAAAAGATAGAATATGAGAGGAGAAGGCATGATGAATCAACAGCAGTTTATGTATCGCCCTGAAGCAGCAGCTTCTCATGGAGATTTGAGCCGCTTTGGCTTTGGCCGTCCAGGCTTTGGCAGATTCGGCTTCGGCCGCCCGTTTGGATTCGGGTTTGGCCGTCCGTTTGGATTTGGGTTCGGACGTCCATTTGGCTTTGGGTTCGGTTTCCCATTCCTGGGAGGGTTAGCAGGAGGCCTGCTATTGGGAAGCGCCCTCGCCGGACCGTATGGATACGGCTATCCTTACCCTTATCCGCCTTACCCATACTATTATTAAAAATGGTTTAAGGCGGGAGGCGGAAAAGCAGCCCGCCTTTCTTACATAAAATATAAATATGACAGGAATTTCAGAGAGGCTGGAGAATAATATACTTGTGAGTAAAGAGGGGCAATCCATGAAAACACTAATATCAAAGCTTGATTTCAATCAGTTATCAGACAGGCAGATTGGGGATCTTCTTTATAAAAATATCGCGGATGATAAAAAATCGGGAGAATGCATATTCGTCCTGGGAAGCAGCAAGGCTGCTGAATACAGACTGCCAAAGGCGCTCGAGCTGTATAACAGCGGCAGGGCAGGCAAGCTGCTTTTTTCCGGCGGCGTAGTCTGGGTACCGTCCCGGCTATGCGAGGCAGAACTTTTAAAAGAGAAAGCTCTGGCACTTGGTATCCCGGCAGCAGATATTTTAATAGAAAATCAATCTCTCCACACAAAGGAAAATGTGCTTGCTTCACTGCTGGTCCTTGACCGGGAGTTCAATCTCCACAAAATAAAAAGGATATTGGTTGTGACAGCTTCCTGCCATATAAGAAGGGCATATCTGGCCATGAAAACCTATATGCCGGACTGGATAGAATACTCGCTTTGCCCTGTGGACGACATCCATACAATAGAAGGGAACTGGCAGCTTTCAGAAGCAGGCAGGCTGAGGGCAAAGCGGGAAGCGGAAAAACTGATCTACTATGTTAAACAAGGCATCATCATAGACACTGAGGTTGAGATTTCAGATTCTTAAAGAGAGGAAATGAAAATGAGGCAGATCATCGCAATGGGAGGAGGAGGATTTTCCATGGAACCTGAAAACCTTCTTCTTGATCAATATATCATTGGGCAGTCGCAAAATAAGAAACCAAAAATATGCTTTCTGCCAACGGCAAGCGGAGACCAGCAAAACTATATAGACCGATTTTATGAAGCATTCGAAAAAATGGAGTGCATACCGGCCCATCTGTCGCTGTTTGAGCCAAACTTCAATGATGCTGAAGAATTTTTGCTTGGACAGGATATCATCTACGTTGGAGGCGGGAATACCCGCAATATGATGATTCTTTGGAAAGAATGGGGACTGGATAAGCTTCTGTTGAAATGCTATCAAAAAGCAATCATTTTGGCCGGCATAAGCGCAGGAAGCATCTGCTGGTTTGAAGAAGGCCTTACAGATCCTCTTAACGGACCGCTGTATCCCATTAAAGGTTTGGGCATCCTAAAAGGCAGCCATTGCCCGCACTATGACGGGGAGAATAAGAGAAAGCCAGCTTACAGAAAATATATCAGGGAAGCGCTCATGAAGCCGGGCTATGCGGCAGATGATGGGGCTGCACTTCATTTTGTGGATGGGTCGCTTTATCAAACGGTCTGCTCCAGAAGGAATGCCAGCGCTTATTATGTAGAAGTCAATGATAACAAAGCTGAAGAAACAAGACTCGATTGCATTTATCTGGCAGACCTTTCCTATACATGAGTGGTATCTTTTGATGGCCGTCATGCATTGAATGGGCCATGATCTATACATGAGTGGCTTCTTTTGAGGGTTGTCATGCATTGAAAGGCCCTGATCTATACATGATTGGCTTCTCTTAAGGGTCTTCATGCATTGATTAGGCCTCTTTCTATACATGAGTGGCTTCTTTTATATGCCATGATGCATCGACTGGCTCCTTTCCTATCTATCAGAGTGACTCAGTGCAAATAGGATATACTATTGTTTGAACCCTGCAGTATCAAATAAAATCGCCCGCTTCCTATTTGGAAACGGGCGATTTACTGTTATCGTGATTCAGGGAAAATTCTTTGCACTGTTTCGGAAAATTGATCAAATAATCCTCTTACAGGGTTACCATTCTGAATATCATCCCTATATCCGCGCATGCGTTCCATGAATTCAGGATTGCTTGAAACAAAAACTTCATTGATATTTTGATCTGCTGCCTGAACCTGATCGGAAACCTTCTTTTTCATTTCATCATTTACATCAGCATTTTCCCCATTTGCGAGCTTTACAGCTGCATATGCCTTGCTTCCGGCTGTAATGACTACCGCCTTATCAACTTCTTTCATGGCTTCAACTTTCTGCTGGGCATCTTCTGAATTGCGAAGATCATTCTGATCGCTGCCATTCTGTTCATCGCCGTTCTGCCCATTATCTTCCAGTCCATTGTTATACTGCTTGTTGTTATTTTGTTCGTCGTCCATTAAGTTATTGTCATTGTCAGTTGCATCGCTGTCGGTGACATTTCTCATGGATAATGTGCCGGATTGGCCGTCATTTCCATCCTGGCTGCCCTGGTTGGATGAGGCACAGCCGGTAATCAGCACAGACGCAGCAGCGCCTATTAAAAGCCATCTTAACTTTTTCATTCTAATACCTCCTAATTAATATTCATGAGTAATTTTTCCAAAAACATAAATGTTATACACTTTTTTTAGGTCAATGTTAAATGGGCTTTACATAATGTAAAGTCTTCTATACAATTGACTTAATTGATGTTAAGTTGACTTAACAAAGAGACGGTGAATGAGGTGCTTTATGGAAATTGGCAATTGTGTCAAAGAGCTGCGTGCCAGAAACAGCTGGACACAGGAAAAGCTGGCCCAGGCTTCAGGTGTGACGAGGCAAACAATCGCAGCGCTTGAAAAAGGGGATTATATCCCGTCCCTGCTGCTTGCCCTGAAGATATGCGAGGCATTCCAGCTGAAGATGGAAGAAGTATTTTGGCTATTAAAGGAGGAAGAGAAATGAAAACGAATCGGACAGTCTTATTAAATTTTGTTTTATATGCGTTATTTGCCTGGGCTATGATAGCAATGTACGATGCCCAGACCCAGTTTGCAGAGGTGCTGCGGAACCCTGAGCCGCCCTGGTCATTGACGATTAATATCACACCGGTTGCCGTTTTTTTGCTGATAGGGGGTTTGATCAGCTGGTTCCTTTACAGCAAGAACAAGAAAAAGCGGTCAAGTATCGGTGCTCTGCTTCTCCTACCGCCTGAGTTCGAGGAACAGGATGAACGGGAAAAAATGATGACTGCCAGAGCCTGCAGAAGCTCCTATATCTCCCTGTATTTTGCGGTGCCGTTTACTGCAGCCCTTATGCTTTTTTATCCAGTGCTCGAGGATAAGATCCCTTTCTACCCCATCCTGATCATTCTGCTGATCCCGGCCATCCAGATGCTTTCTTATTATCTGTCGATACGAAAAAGTCTGTGAAAAATAGTAAGGCGGCTGCAAATATCCTGCAGCTGCTATTTTTTTTGAAAAAAGATGAGATTTTTTTACATCTGTTTCCGTTATTATAGAAGAATCGGACAAAAGGACAGGAAGGAACGGGGGGTACATATGGAAGAGGAAGCATTTTGGATAAAGCAGGTGCTGGCCGGAAACAAGCAGGCTTACGGGCACATCATCAATAAATACAAAAACCCTTTGTACGCAACGATACTGAGGATGACAAAAAATCCGCAGGATGCTCAGGATCTGGTCCAGGAGGCATTTATCAAAATTTACAATCAGCTTGGCAAGTACGACCAGAAAGGGTCCTTCTCAAGCTGGCTTTACCGGGTGGCAGTGAATCACTGCATGGATGAATTCAGGAAGAAAAGCTCCCAAATCAAGCAGGCGGAAATAAACGAGGCCTCTGCCGTCAACACGAAGCACCCGGAAGTGATTCTTCTGAAAAAAGAGAAAAATAGGCAGGTGGAAAAGCTGATCAGCACACTGCCGGAGGATGAAAGGATTATTATACTCCTTCGCTATGCCAATGAATTGCCATATGAGGAAATTGCAGAAACGACAGGCATGCCCTTATCCATGGTCCGGAACAAGCTTCACAGGGCCAAAAAGAAAATGAGGGAAACAGTCAAAAAACAGGGAGGCTATTATAATGAATTGTCCAACGGCGGATAAAATCTCTCAATATACCGATCAGCTTTTAACCGAAAAGGAACAGTCTGAACTGAAAGGCCATATCGCAGGCTGTCCGTCTTGTGCTGAAGTTGCTGGTTTATTTGAACATGAAGCTGAATTCATGAAAGAAACCCTGCAGATGCCAAAGCTTCCCGACGATTTTGCAGATGTCATCATTGGGCAGCTTGAATCATACAGACCAAAAAGAAAGTTTGTCTCAGGGAAACGGATGGCCGCAGCGGCAGCCGGACTGCTCCTGGCTGCAGGAATCAGCACGGTCCCTGGCTTTGCAGACTGGGTCGGCGGGCTATTTTTCTCCAATGAGGTGGATGACGGTCTGAGGCTGGCATCTCAAGAGGGAATGGCGACCCGGGTGGATATTGCTGCAACAGATCAGAACACAACGTTCAAAATAGAGGATGTAGTCGCGGATACATCAAGAATTGCGCTTTCTTTTAAAGTATTGGATTCAAACGGCGAACCGCTTGATACCAGTATCAATATGGATGACACAGAAAACAGGATCGCAGCCTATGATCAAGACGGTAAAGAAATCGATGGCTACGGAATGCGCTGGACAGAGGGATCTGAGTATGGATTAATAGAATTTTCGCTGAGGGATCGGACCGGTCTAGAAGAGGTCTTGATTAAAGTCGATCTTAAGGAGCTGAACGGTAAGCAGGGGAACTGGAATGTTGAAGTGCCTGTTGACCTGAAGGAAAGGCAAAAATATACAAGCAGGCTTGCGCTCGACCAGCATAGCGCCGCTTTCAATGGTGTTTCAATTGATCTAAAAGAAGTGCAATTTGCTCCTTCTTCAAACGAGCTGATCTATGAGACATCATTCACGAAAAAGGAAAAAGCCGACGTGGAAACTAGGATTAAAGAGCTTGAAGAACAGTTTGGCAAAGAAAATGTCGGGATGTTCTCTGGATTCGGAACGGCGATTCAATATCATATTGTGGATGAAAAAAATGAAGCCGTTTATAAGCACAATACCTTCGATGAGGAGCAGGGCCATCCCAGCGATACAGGCTGGATATCAGGGTCTAGCAAAGATCTGGATGAACTTGGGGCAGTACGCTGGAATGAATCATTTATCCCGCAGAAAAATAAAAGCAGTTATACTCTTGTACTCGATGGCGTAATCAAAACCCTGCCAGCCGATTTTTCAATTAAAATTAAACCGGATGATCTCCGGAAGAAGCCAGTCAGCTTTGAATACGAAGGCAATCATATAACAATTAAAAAAGCAAAGAAGAAAAATGATTACTCGCTGCGTAAGTCACTGCTGCCAATTCAAAAGGAATCCTATTTCGAAATTGAAATGGAGGGCGGAAAAGAAGTGCCTTCCGCTGATTTTGGAGAATGGGTAATGACTGATGATAAAGGAAATGTCTATCCCCTATTTCACAGCGGTTCCATTTTAAACGAAAAAGACAAAAATGGACGTTTCAAAATTTCTCTGGATCTCAAAGCTTATGATCTGGAGAAAGAGCCGGAAGAATTAACTTTGCATCTCATTTCTGTGACCCGCTATTATAAAGCGGATGAAGAATGGAAAGTCCCTCTATTTAAATAGATCTTACCAGGAAAACAGGCTGAAAGATGCCTGTTTTTTTGCTCTCTTCGTGAAGACATTTTATAATATTGTATCTTAATCAGAGTGACCAGGAAGCCTTAAATTAAGGGGAGATTCTCCTGTTAGGCTGCTTAAAATGGACCGGTTGGGTGTTAATAAGCGGAAAATTTCCTGTTAAGTGGAGCGAAGTTGCCCATTTTCCTGCTTTTTGAGTAGATAGACGGAATTTCTCCGTCTATATGAGCCATTTTTTGAGTTTTTTCGGAATTAGGGGAAATTTCTCCGCCTATCTTTCAATCTTTTACTGTGCCTCATTCAGGGGCAGGAAGGCCCGCCCTTTTTTGCTGGGCGGGAAGAACCCGCCGCCTGAAAGAGAATTTCCTCAAGACCTATAAAGATGGCAAAATAGCAGCAATCAATGAGAAAAGAGCATTAATTCTTATTTAATCTAATAATGGAAAAATTTGCAACTTTTCGGAAGCCTATTCGTATATAAAGTAACTTGGTTTGGCTGTACAACTGTAGGGGGGATATTTATGGAAGGAAAAAGTACAAAGAGAAACACAAAATGGCAACGTCTCATTTTATGGGGATCCGCCGCAGTATTAATCATAATGGCGATGCTGTATTTTGATAGAGAAAAGGTTTTTAAAGAAGAAAAGCCTCCGATGCCGGTGATCACAGTTGGAGATACAGAGGTGCAGGCAATCATGGGTTCTTACCGGTGGAATGACGGACTGGTGGAGAAAGAGATGAAGGATATCTCTAAATCTTTGAAATATCAGGAGGTGCCGGTGAATGAGGAAATGAGGATTGAGTTTCCGGAAGGGGAGGAGCCGATTTATTTTAATAAAGGTTCTCAGGATTATAATGGCAAATTTATTGGCACTACTGATAGTAAAATCAACCATTATATGCCAAATGCTACTGGCCTGTCGACTATTAACATAAAGGCATATTGGAAAGATGGAAAGAGAGCTGATTATATAATTCCTTTAAAAACGAGCGAAGTCAAATTAAAAGAATATTATGCTAGATATTTTGGAACCTATTCTATTCTCATTGTTGATGAGGACACTCAATCTGCCGAACGTGCACAGCTTGATTTGCAAACCGAATTTTCTAATATGCTAATCTTTTATAACAAAGCTGACAAACAATTATTGCCTGAATTAAAAATTGACAATAGTAAAGCCTTCTTACTTTTTGACCACCAAAAGGAGATCGTACGCACAGATGACGTAGTAACTATGAAAAAATATATCAGGGAAAATATTATATTCAAAGAGGTTATAGAAGGAACAGTATCAGAAATAGATCACGATTTGGGATTTGTCACTATAAATGGAAGGCAGCTCATTATTGAGCCTGACCTGCTGGTCAGAACTGGCCAGGAAGTTAGTGTAAAAGCAAGAGACCTCATTTCAAAGTTTTACAGTCCAGTGATTGAAGAATTACAAGTATTGAGGGACAGTGATCAAATACTTAATGACCCAAAGTGGCTTTCCAAGAAACCTGGCAAATGGTCAATCCTTGCCATTGGAGATTCTAAATTTCTTCAACCGCTTAAAACACCACACAAAGAAGACTTGAAATTGGCCGGTTCTATAACAACACAAGAATCTCTCAAATTGAATAATGGAGAACAGCTAACCGGTCCTGCAATTTATATTTTTAATGATAAAGAGCTTATCTTTCAAACTAGCACTTATGATGAGCTTCTTAAATATTTATTTTCAAGAGAGGCGTTAGCATTTGCAATAGAACAGGCAAAGGTGTATAGAAGCGGAAAATAAGGAGCGATAAAATGAAAAAGGAATTTATCTTTAGAAAGCTCCAGCGCACCTAACGAAATAAAATGCAGTCAAAAAAGCAAAACCGCATGCAAACGGTTTAAAGCAGTTTGGTTCTTTTGAGGAATATCCTTCTTTTTTTATTAAGCGGACCGCTTCAACAGGAAACCGGCAAGGCTTATACAATGAAAGGTGAGCAGGTAAGCACATGGAGTATGCCCGCTTCCGAAATCCAACATAAAGTTAGGGAGTTTGAAGGTTTTAAAGGCATTTCCATTTATACACATCCCAAACCGGTTAAATATATTATAAAAACCTCTTTTAATTAGAAGCTGCATCAGCAGCAAGGATGATTGAAGAAGCACAAGCTTAATTAGTGCAGCAAATGATGAGGCACATAAAGAAGTCTACCAAATTGTTGTCCGGGGTAAGGAAAATGAGATTTTAGAAAGTAAGGAATATCCCTGATTAGGGAGTCATGAGTCTCCCTGATGGAGTGTGAAACTAGTCAGAGTGACTTAAAAGGAGAATATGAGTCACTCTGAAGGGGGAAAAGCTGGTTTGAGTGCCTCAAGAGGAGAATATGAGTCACTCTGATGGTGGGGAAAGCCGGTTAGAGTGTCTCAAGAGGAGAATATGAGTCACTCTGATGGTGGGGAAAGCCGGTTAGAGTGTCTCAAGAGGAGAATATGAGTCACTCTGATGGTGGGAAAAGACGGTTAGAGTGTCTCAAGAGGAGAATATGAGTCACTCTGATGGGGGAAAGCTGGTTAGAGTGATTCAAAATAAAGATATGAGTCACTCTTCCGGTCGGATAACCCGTTCAGAGTGCCTCAAGAGGAGAGAAATGAGTCACTCAAACAAAAAAGAAAGTCAAGAAGGCGCCTGAAATAAGGAGGAAGCAATAAATGAAGCTTAGAAAACTCATCCAGAGAAAATTGACTGCTTCGTTTGCTGTCTCAGCAGCGGTCTCCATATTGTTTGCTTTTTTGCTGTCAATGATTCTGAACCTGCCTCTGGACTTGGAACCGCCTTTCTTGGCTGGCTGCTTTTATTTATGCTGTATGCAGGAGCGATTGTCTTTTTTTACGGGAACCTTGTTTCGTTTCTGCTTGAAGTTTTGCAGAAACGGGTAGCTGTCCTGAGGAAAGACTGGCTTTATATCTTTCTCCACGGGCTTTTCGGATTGGCAAACGGGCTGCTTTTTCAGAATACGATTGCAGCATTATATGGTATGGGAGCCGCTCTTTTATACGCATTACTGGACAGGCGGATTTTCAGGGGAGAAGGCAGCTTCTTATTTATAGTACTTCCGCTTTTATGCGCCGGTTTGCTTTGGGGTTATCTTTTACTGATATCAGATCCTCAGCCCCCTTTCTGAGACGGAAGCGCTAGAGTTTGCTTCAATGGGAGAAGGTTCGATGGATGACCGCTTCCCCGAGAGAGAAGGAAAATGGGAAGGAGAGATTAAAGGATATCAGGTGGTAAAAGAAACGTCAGCAGAAAAAATAGGGAAAGAAAAATTCATTATTTCATATAAAGATCATGGGGAAAAGACGGTAAGTTCGGCTCATGGTATATTTCGAATGAAGTTGGCCGCCAATTTTACTGGCAAAGGAGTTGGAACAGAGGAGCGGCAATACTATAAAGAGGAGGGCAGGCCATAATTTTGCAAAGCTTGGACCTCATATAAAAGGAAAGCAAATTTGCTTTCCTTTTTTTAAATGAAAAGAGGGCTGATCTAAAAAGCTTATTGCTGCCGTTCTACACTCCGCTATAAATCTCATCCATCGGCCTGGCCAGCATCATATTCAGTTCCTGGATTGCCTTGAAGATTTGTTCTTCTGCCTGCAGATATGAAGCGGTTTTAGGATTTTGCATCAGACCGGATTCCAGCACCTGCAGTTTCTGGATATCAGCAGGACTCAGATTTTCTCCCCGGATCTGCTTTTCCTGCAGCAAGTGGTGGATGCTGCGGAAATCCTCGATCAGCTGCCTTGCTGCCGGGTCGGCATTGATTTCTGCTGCCAGCTTCCTCAACAGCTGATACTCCCTGCTTCCGCGAATAATGGTTTCCAATGCAGGCCCCTGCTCTAATAAAGCTTTCATTATTTCCCCTCCATTAGCCTAGATCATACAGCGTATGTACAAATGAAAAAAAAAGTTCGAATAACTAAAAATAACTGAATAAATTTCAGAATAGAATGATAATATTAAATAGACTAATTAGTTTATTTAGGGGGAATATCTGTGGGATCAGCTCTTGTTACGTTAAGAAATGAGTCTATTTTTGTAAAGCAAATGGGGGAAGGCGAACCAATCGTTTTTTTGCATGGGGGCCCGGGCGGGGAGCATGGCTTTTTTCTCCCCCATCTTGCCCCCTTGTCTTCACAATTCAAGCTGGTATTTTATGATCAGCGCGGCTGCGGCAAGTCTTCTTTTCGTGAAGAAGCCATTTATACTATGGGGGAAGAAGTTGAAACTTTAGAATCGTTAAGAGAGCATCTCAAAATTGACAAACTGAATCTTGTCGGTGAATCCTGGGGGTCGATGCTTGCCCTGTTATATGCTTCCAAGTATCCGGAAAACGTGAATAGGCTTTTTTTGACCGCCGCTGTCGGTGCCAAAACAGAAGGCTACGTAAATTTTGGCCGCCTGCTGATGGAAAGGCTCTCTGAAGCAGAGCTTGAGCGCTTCCATCAAGTTACAGAGGACTATAAAGAAGGCAAGGCAGCTGCAGCAGATATCTTTCAGATCATCGATCCATATTATTTGTTTGATAGTGCCAATCTTTCCAGGAAAACTCAGACGAAAAGCAATACTATTGTAAATTCACAGATCGGGGAAGATATTCTGCAAAATTACGAATCCAGCATCAATCCAGCTGCTCTGGCTGATATCCCTGTTATGGCAGCACAGGGTGTAAGGGATATACTGACCCCCGATATGCTGGAGGAGCTGCTGCTTTCCCTTATTCCCCATGCAGCAATAGAAGTGATACCTGAATGCGGGCACTGGACTGCGATTGAACAGCCGGCAATATTAATGGAAAAAATAATAGCTTTCTTCAAAGGAGAAAAGTAATGATTGAAATAAGGCGCTTGTCGGATTGCAGTATAAATGAAGCAGTGACGGCTTGGAACAAAGGGTTTGAAGGATATTTCTTTGATGCATCGACAACACCGGAAAAGTTTGTTGCACGGATGGCAGCTGAAGGACTGTCGCCGGATTTGTCTATTGTCGCTTTTGCGGAAGGAAAGCCGATCGGGATTGTAAAAAGCGGCATCCGGGAATTCAGGGGAAGGAAGATTGCCTGGAATGGCGGCACAGGTGTTGCTGCTGCCTGGCGCAGCAAAGGGGTCGGACGCATGCTGATTGATGAATCTATTAAAATATACAAAGAGGAAGGCGTCCAGCTTGCCACGCTTGAGGCAATCAGCGAGAACAGCAAGGCAATTGCCCTTTATGAAAAACTGGGCTACCAGAAAGCTGATAGTCTGGAATATTTGGAGCTGAAAGGCTGCCTGGAGCAAAATCCTGTCAGATTGAATAACCAGCATTCTTATCTGGCAGAGTATGTTTATCCCCAGGAGGCTTCCTCGCTGAGCTTCTACAAAGGAACTGCCCCATGGCAGACTTCCTGGCAGAATGCAAAGGATGGCGAGGCTCTGATTGCATTGGATAACGGAAGTGCAGCTGGCTATGCTGTCTTCCGAAAAGGTTTCACAGCTGAAGGAAGGCATGCTGCAACCACTTTGTTTCAAATTCAAGCTGACCCAGGAAGAAAAGATTGGCAGGAAATCATCACCTTTCTGCTGTCTGAAATTTTTGGGGACTTCAGTGATGAAATTCGAAGAGTCATACCTAACTTTCCTGTTGAGGGCAACAAAGAAACGTATGAACTTTTGTCAGATATAGGATTTACTCCTGCCGTAAAGCAGGTTTATATGATAAAAGAGTTATCATAATGGGGGCCATCAAATGAAGGTATTAATCATTGGCGGTACAAAATTTATGGGGCCGTATGTGATAGAAGAGCTTAATCAAAAAGGCCATAGTGTTGCAGTTTTTAACAGAGGGCAGACTGAAGTATCCATGCCGGAGGATATAATCCGCTTTAAGGGAGATATCAATGATATCACTCATCATAAAGATGAGCTAAGAGGCTTCCGTCCAGATATAGTCCTTGATATGATTCCGTTTACTGAAAAGCATGCTGAGACTGTGAGGGGAATTTTTGAGGGAACAGCAGACCGGCTTGTGGCCATCAGCAGTGCAGATGTGTACCGGAGTTTTGGCCGGCTGCTCGGAACGGAGCCGGGAGAACCGGTTCCTGCACCATCCAAAGAAGATTCTCCATTGAGGGAAAAGCTTTATCCCTATAGAGAAAATGTAAGTGAGGAACACTTTTATTATCATTATGACAAAATTCCCGTAGAAAAAGTCTATATGAAAAGCGAAAAGCTGAAAGGCACGGTCCTGAGGCTTCCAATGGTGTATGGGCCAGGTGACAGACAGCACAGACTTTATCAATATATTAAGAGAATGGCAGATAAGAGGCCGTATATATTATTAGATGAAGTTCACAGCCGGTGGAAGACCTGCAGGGGATATGTTGAGAATGTCGCCCATGCCATTGCAGCGGCTATCGAAAACCCCAAGGCTGCCGGAAAAATTTATAATGTCGCAGAAAATAATTTTTCGGAAAGAGAATGGGTCAGCAGGATTGCAGAAACGGTGGGCTGGCAAGGCTCAGTAGTGGAGGTGGAGGAAGGGCAGCTTCCCTTAGGCATAAATGCCAGGCAGAGTATTGATCTTTCATCCGATAAGATAAGAAATGAACTGGGCTATAAAGAACGCATTTCATTCGGGGAAGGGCTTCAAAAGACAATTGAATGGGAGCTTAACAATTCGCCTGCAGAACCAGCTGCGGAAAATTTTAATTATGATAAAGAAGATGAGATCATCAGGGAATTTGAAAAAAGAATCTAATAATGCAGGGAATGCAGAGGTCCGCACTGTTGAAAAACAGGCTTAGAATTTACTTCAATAACTGAATAGTTCGAATTCAGCACATTAACTGAAAAACCTGCAAAATCTGCCGATATGTCATATGAACGAGCTGACAACAGAGAGAGAGGGAGCTTAATGAGAATGACAATCGGGAGAAAGCTGTTTGCGGGGTTTTCTGGCGTGCTTATACTGCTGGCAGCGATGTCGGTGATCAGTATTACGCAAATTAAATCAATCGACAGCCAATATTCAGAGCTGATAGATGACCGGGCTGCAAAGCTAGTGAAAATCAAAGAGCTTAACATTAATATTGCAGAACAGCAGAGCAATCAGGGCAGCTACCTGGCACTTGGCGAAGAGAAGTATTTGAAGCAGTTTGAGGAAGGTCACTCTGCCTATTTAAAATTAAGCAAGGAGCTTCAATCCACAATCAAACGGGAAAAATCGAAGGAATTATTTAAGGACCTAAATAAACTTGAACTGCAATATTATCTTTTTTCCCAGTCTGTTTTTCAACTAAAGCAGCAGGGAGAAACGGAACAGCTGGAGATACTTGTATCCAAACAGCAGATCGTGGAGAATTTTAACAAAAAAGTTAAAGAGCTGTCCCTATACCAGGAAGAACTGATGGCAGATGGGCAGTCTGCTGTGTCTAAGGATTCCGCAGGGATTATGCTTGCCGTCTCCTTAATCGGATTTGCGGCCATCCTTATAGGCATCCTGGCCGCTATCCTGACAGGAAGAACCATTACCAGGCCTGTTAAGCTTCTTGCGGCTGAAGCAAAGGAAATTGCAGGCGGAAACCTGGCAGTCCGGAAGCTGAACGTCCGGAACAAAGATGAAATCGGCCTATTGGCAGATTCTTTTAATCTGATGGCACATAATTTGAGGAAAGTTATCCAAGATACTGCTGAAAATGCCGAACAGGTGGCAGCTTCGGCCGAACAGCTGACAGCAGGGGCAGAGCAGTCAGGGGCTGCAGGAAGACAGATTGCCGCTGCCATGAATAACGTGGCGTCAGGTTCTGATAAACAGGTGCAATCGGTAGAGCAGGCTTCTATTACAGTAGGGCGCATGTCTGCCGGTGTAAAGCAAATCGCAGATAATGCGGCTGCTGTTTCCGAGACTGCCGCTGGTGCAGTCAGCCTGTCAGCAGAGGGCGGCAAGGCGATCGGTTCTGCAATCGAACAAATGAGTTCTATTCATGAAACCTTTGCAGGGCTGGAAGAGGTTATTAAAAAGCTTGGACAGCGGTCACATGATATTACGCATATTATAGAGGCTATTACCGGGATAGCGGATCAGACCAATTTGCTTGCATTGAATGCAGCAATTGAAGCAGCGCGGGCTGGTGAGGCCGGAAAAGGATTTGCAGTAGTCGCCGACGAAGTCAGGAAGCTTGCCGAGCAGTCAGCAGATTCTGCGCAGCAAATATCCGGTATTATTGCCGCCATTCAGCGGGATACCGGAAAAGCCATTTCTTCGATGGCCGATGCAGGCAAGGAAGTCGAAAGGGGAATATCTGCAGTTGAGGAAGCAGGCGGGAGTTTTAAAGAGATTGGGGACTCTGTATCAGGGGTCACAGCACAGATCGAAGAGGTTTCAGCCGCCGTGCAGCAGCTTGCAGCAGGAGCCGAACATATTGTACGGGCGATCGATGATATAGCTGCTGCAGCCGAGGAGTCGGCTTCGAGCACCCAGGAGGTTTCTGCTTCAACCGAAGAACAGCTTGCATCCATGGATGAAATGTCAGAATCAGCTGCATCGCTCGCGAAAATGGCAGAAGAGCTTAATGAATCAGTAAGCAGGTTCAGATTGAATTAGTAAAGCAATTGGCATCGCGTCAGCGGTGCTTTTTTTCTTAACATCCTTTAATCGTGATGGAAATAGGTTCGGCGGCAGGAGTAATGGGCAGGTCATCGGATGAAGGGTCGAAAATAAAGGGGCTCGGGTTGTCATTATTAAAAAGGATCTGTTCAATGGCACCAGCTGCATAATCGATTGATTGAAAACTCAAGGTCCGCTGATTGAATACAGACTCAACAGGCACGGAAACCATCAGAGAATAACAGTAGCTTTCTTTTAGAAAACTGACCTCCATACGCAAATTCCGCTCCGTAAAGATATGGGTTATGTCACAATCCCTGTAATACATAAGATTCAGAAGCATATTCCGGATTTCTTTTTTTGTGGTCATCCTAATTCCTCCTATCCAGCAAGATGGGATGGGACTAAGAAAAGTCTGAAGGATCCCCTATTGAATTCTTACTCTAATACTAACAGGTAATTCCGCCACAATCGATAAGCATTTATGTCTATTTATGGCAGTGCTTGGCGGTATTTGGCAGATGTAGCTGAAACGCTACGGTATCTGGAGAAAAATGCAGGGGAATTGTGTGGAGAAGCTGGCTGACCGGTCAAGTCCAGGAAAATATTTTTTTACCGAAAAAAAGATGGTCCCATTGGGTGGGCCCATCTGCCGTCAATTAACAGCTGCATGAATGTGTATGGCAGAAAATCGTGCCGCAGCGTGTACAAATATCAGATTCAGAGGCTATTACCTTCTGACCGCATTCTCCGCATGCTGCTATTGGAGACACATGGATGCCATTATTAAAAAATATGTCCGCCTCAAGAGATTGAACCTGGTTTTTTTGTTCCACAGGAGAAAGGCATTGAAAATCAACATAATAATCTTCTGTTATAAGATTTTTCATTTTCTTGCTCCCCATATAAATTCCCTTGGCCAATCTGACGAGACTATAATTTCCGCCGCTACCTTTCATAATATATAATTCTCCCGGTTTCACTGAACCACTCCTTTATATACTACTTTCTGCAAAAAGGGGCGAATCCCTTTTTAAACAGAATTAATAGTGTTGTAATATATCAATATAATAATTAGAATAAAAGGTAAATGATGGTTTGAAATTGAACTGCTGGGAACGGGCCTGGCAGTTTTATTTTTTTTGAAATTATGAAGTGTTTATAAAGTTTTCTTAGATACATGTATCATTTTTTATAATGGACTGGAAGGGGAGGGACATATGGCAAAGCAAGCAAGACTGCTGCTCGTGGAGGATGATGGGCAGATTGCCAAAATCATTAGTGATTATTTACGGAAGGATGGTTTCAGTGTGGCATGGGCATCTACCGGAAAAGAGGGGCTGGAGGAATTTGCTGCAGAGGCCTTTGATCTTGTGCTTGTCGATCTAATGCTTCCTGAGCTGGACGGTTTCACGCTGCTGCGGACCATCCGGAAGACGCATGAAATTCCAATGCTGATCATCAGTGCAAGGTCAGAAGATGAAAGCAAGGTGAAAGGCTTTAACCTGGGAGCGGATGATTATATCACAAAGCCGTTCAGCCTTGAAGAGCTGAGTGCCAGAATTACCTCCCATTTACGCAGGTACAGAAGATATCAGGGAGTAAATGATACCAGCAAGGTGAATGTCTATCATAATGGCCTTTCAATCGACTTTTCTCAAAAAGCGGTTCACTTGGACGGTCAATTGCTGAATCTGACTGCAAAGGAATATGAGCTGCTGCATCTCCTGGCTAAAAATCCTTTTGAAACTTTTTCGAAAGAAGCTCTGCTTGAAATGATCTGGAAACAGGAGGATATTTCTGCAAGCAATACGGTAACCGTGCATATCAAAAGCCTGCGCAGCAAGCTGAAGGATACTTCCAGGTCAGCTGTTTTTATACAGACGGTTTGGGGTTCCGGCTACCGTTTCATTGGAGAAGATAAGGATGAAAATTAAAACCTGGCTCAGAATCAGTTATCTCGCCGTGATGCTGCTTCCTCTGCTGTTTCTTTTTCTGCTGTACTCGAGCATATCTGAGTGGGACAAACAAAGAGATATTACTGAATACATGGAAGTGCAGCAAACAATGCAGGAGCTCAGCCCCAAACTGGATAACAATGATCTTTATCAGATCCAGCCGGCCAGCCGGTACGAACAGATCAAACAGCTATCCAGCGATAAGCTCAAAATTTCTCTTTACCGCCCGGATGGAGTCTCTCTTTTTTCCTCCCTTGAAGACCTGTCAGTGAACAGGCTCCAGCAGAGGAGGCCGGAAGATCTGTATAAAGGGCTCCATGAAATGGAAAAAAACATGAGATCTTATGTGGTGAAAAAACCGGTATTTGCGGATGGCAACTTGATAGGGATTTATGAGGTCACCTTTGCCCGGCAGACCTGGATGAAAGGCGTTGAAAACCGCACCCTCCTTTATGGGGCATCATTAGCCGTCTTCCTGCTGGCAGTGTATGCGGCAGCAGCGCTCGTGATAAACCGAAAGCTGAATCGGCCCCTGCAGCGGCTTGAAAACCAGATGGAGCGTTTTGCCGGCGGAATGCCAATAGAAAAAGAACAGACTGCAGGAGATGAAATTGGTGCACTTTACGAAGGCTTTTATCAGATGAAAACTCAGCTGGAGAAGTCCCAGGAGGAAATCGTACAGCAGCAGAAGGAAAAGGAATTTATTTTAGCAGCATTGTCACATGATATGAAAACGCCGCTCACTGTTATCCAGGCTTATGCAGAAGCATTGACTGGCAGCCGGCCATTAAGTGCAGAGGAAAGCAGTGAATATAAAGAAATACTGCTGGAGAAGCTCGGCTACATGAAGCAGCTGATCGATGATCTCGCCCTTTATGCATCCCTGCAGACCGGCCAGAAAAAAATTGAACTGGCAGAGGTGGAAGGTGAAGAGTTTTTTGAATATCTATTGGCCGGATATGAAGAGCCCTGCCTAAAAAAAGGAATCAGTCTGCAAGTGGAAACAAAGGTCAGCGGGATATACAGCCTGAATGCAAGCCAAATGCTTAGGATAGCTGATAATCTAATGGCAAACGCCATCCGGCATACCGGTGAAGGCAGCACCATCCTGGCAGCTGCTGTCTCTGCAAATGAATCACTGCCTGAAGCTGTTTACTCTCCATTTAGAAATGAACTGGAAAAGTGGAGAAAAGGTGGAGCAGTACTTCTGGTACAAAATGAAGGAAGCTATATCCCGGAACAGCTGCAGAAGACTATCTTTCTCCCATTTGTCCAGGGTGAAGATTCAAGGGCTCGTGGAGGGAGCTCCGGTATCGGGCTGAGCATCAGCAAAATGCTGATGGAGCAGCATGAAGGAAAAATCAGTGTATGGTCCAGTGAAGGTGATGGAACCCTTTTTGCCTGCTGGATTAGAGAAAGGAAGGAAACCAAGAATGAGATTTAAAAAGATGATAACAGCAGCAGGTGCAGCGGTCATGATTCTATCAGGCTGCAGCGGAAGCATCAATGTTTCTTCAGATGAGATCGTTTCCAATGTACTGGAGTCCGGAAAAGAACCTGCAGCTTATTTTGGAAAAGGATCTTACAAGATTTATAGTGATGGTGAACTCACCGAGGATGCGTCTTTTGAAGAATATGCAGACAAAGACGGAAAAAGGAAAATCATCATGGAGAACAGCGGAGAAAATGGAATGCGGTTCATTGCCATCAATGACGGCAAACAGCTCATCAGCTATGAGGAAGGAAGCAATACGGCACAATCAATAGATATCAGTGGAGCTGAGCTTCCAGCTGCTATGACGCAAAAAGAGCAGATCACCGGTATGCTTGAAAATCTCAGCGGCACGCATTCATATGAAGTGGCCGGTGAAGAAGAGATGATCGGAAGGGATGTTTATCATTTGAAAATAAATGCCAAGTCAAAGGAAAACCTGCTTGGCGATATGGAATTCTGGGTTGACAAAAAAACATGGTTTCCGATAAAGTCAGTTTCCAATTCAGGGGATAACCGATCAGAAGTAATCTATGAAAGTGTTGATTTTTCCCCGGATTTTGCAGCTGATGAATTTAAGGCAAATCTGCCAGAAGATGTTGAGATCGTATCGATCGATTCCAGTATGGAAGCAACTGAGGGCACTGCAGAGCAGGCTGCAGAAAAGCTGGGCAGGCCAATCCTGATCCTGGAAGAAAGCTTAGAGAGAATTGAATGGACAGAGCTTGGCGGAGAATTGGCACGGACCGAGGTGACTGCCTATTATTCCAAAGACGATATACCGAGCTACAGCATTTCAACATTCCCGGTTCCTGAAGGAGAGGATATGGATCTTGGCGGAGAGGGAGTCACTGTAAGGAATACAGCTGGTTCTTTTGAGAAAGAACTCCGCATGATCAGCTGGGATGAAGAGGGACTCCGCTATGTGCTGATGATTGAACATCCTGATTTGAGCAAAGAGGAAGTCATTAAGGAACTTGAAGACATGGAGCCTGTCAGCTAAAGGAGGAGAATCATGCTGCCTAGTATAACTGAAATGATGTTCCCGATATTTTGGGGATTTGCCATTGCCGGAATCGGTCTGCTGATCGGGATTAATCACCGAAAATGGGCAGCTGCCGCTGAAATCCTGCTGGCTGCTGCTTCTATCGGCTGGATGATTTATAAAAATGGATTTCTGGATAGCCTTCTGCTGATTTCCCTTCTTTCCACTGCCTATTTCTCCCTTTTTCTGGCTGGAACCGGCTATAGAAAGTACAGGGAGCTGACAGAGGAGCTGGGCCGGATTGAAGCTGAAGAATGGATGGTCAGCCGGAATGCAGCAAGAATCTGGACTGATATTCTGATCAGCCTGGCCGTCTTTCTGGGTGCCATTTTGTTTTTGATATTTGGTCCTGAGGCCAGTCCGCTTAAGGTATTTCTCCTTTTCGGCCTAATAGCTGCCGGGGCAGAACTGGGAAAACGTGTAATAGTCTTTGTTACTTTAAGAATCTATTTTTCAGAAGAAAACAATATGCTGTTCATTGTTTCCAGGCTCGATTGCAGAGAGCTGCCTCTGTATGCTTTGAAAGAATACAGGGAAGAAGGAGCGGCAGATATTCTGAGGCTTCACCCCCTGCTGACTCTATTTACTTCAAACAGCGATTTTACAACTAGTCTGGGGCAAGTTCAGCGTTTAGGGTCTGCAAATGAAACGATCTACCTCAATATAGCCGATACAGACAGGCTGAAAGAAATGATCAGCTGCTATCCGGAATGTCAAACAGGAAAAGAAGCTGCAGCTGTTCTTCCTCTTTACCACTGGAAAAATTTGAAGCGGCTGGCGGGAAAGCTTTACTATGCGGTCACAGTCAAAGGAATCTCAGCATACACATCGATCATTCTTATCCTCTATTTCCTGGAGGCGAATTCCTGGGCCATTGCAGCCTCAGCTTTCCTGTATTGGCTCATCAATTTATACCTGTCTGATAGAGTTTTGAAAATAGCGATGGATGCAAAGGAAATTCAAAATGCAGAAATCAGGCAGATGGCTGAGAGGATTTTTGCAAAGGCGGGGATTCCGGGAGTAAAGGTATATGAAACTGATTCTCCGCAATATAATGGCCTTGCCACTGGCATGAATATTGGACGCGGGATGGTAACAATAACAACAGCCACATTATCTTTGCCCCCATCAAGCATAGAAAGCATTCTTGCCCATGAAGCCATACATGTTAAGAAGCGGGATGTACTCTGGTCGCAAATCTGGAGGATTGCCTATTTTTTGATGCTGGCATTATGTGCATGGCTTCTTTTAGACAGGGTTCCTGATATTACTGAATATCCTGTTCCGGTTTTTATTGGCGTCTGGCTCCTCATGATGTTTCTGCCTATCTATCAATCTTTTATTTCCCAGTGGATGGAAGTAAGAGCAGACCAGCTCGGGGCACAGCTTCTTGAGGGAGGCTATAGCCAAATGGCTGGCGGCCTTGCTGATCTGGCAGAAAGGCAGGATCATGAAGTCAATCAGTCAGCCGAATACCGTGCAGCAAAAGATGAAAAAAGGAGAGTCATCTCCTCGCTTGAACGCGACAAGCTTATATGGCGCCTCATTGAATTTCAGTTCATGCCCCATCCGCCTATGTATTGGCGTGTGCAAACCTTGAAAAACAGCTCTTCCCCTAAAGGGATGATCAAGAGATGGGCCGCAGACAGGATGAGGGAGTCTTTTTCAAGATAAGGTATGAATGACCTGTGCTTTCTTTAGGGAGAGAACAGGTCATTTTTTTTCCTTGCTTTAAACAGCTGCCCGGACAATATATCTGGAATGAGTAATGGCCAATCCTCTGGAAGCTGCATACTGATTGAAAATCCTGGTGATTTCAGAGCCGTATTTTTCCTTAACGAATGCTGTTATAGATGGCAGCTGTCCGAAACAGGCCAGTTTGATGACGTCCTGCGGTGACTTGAGATATTCAATACTGGTCACCTCTTCAATTGTCGCTTTCGTAAAATTGGAATTCTCTGCACGATTCTCCAGTCCTTTTAGAATGGGAGTACCCGTTTTTTCTTCAAATAGAACCGGAAACAACCCAGGCAATTCCCGGCCCTGACTGTCGCCCGGATGAAGGCCCAGGATATGCCCGCCGTCTTTCACCGCTCTCTTTAAAAGAGGGTAAGCAGAAGTGGGGCCTTTTCTAATATAGGCAAAATCAAACTCCTTATTGGCAAATGGCAGGCCGCTTTTTGTATTTGCATTGATAAAAGATACATTAGGCTTCCGCTGTCGATGCCCTTCCATGATGAACGCCTCTGATCCATCAACCCCCACAATTTCCTTGGCAAATGAGGCAAAGTGCATGGTAAAACGGCCTTCCCCGCACCCCACGTCAAGAACTTTCTGATTGACCGACAATTCTTCAGCCTCGCTGTCAAATATAGATTCTCCATTCGGCTCATTAATGAATGAATCCCAAGGATACAGATATTTTCCTTCCAATTTGCCGAGCTGTTCATACCATTCGATTGAATGTGGTGCCAGCCAGCCCTGAATAGAAGTGAGTTTTGTCAATTTGTTTCCTCCTTTCTGTCAGTCACTAAGTATGTTTTCTGCAGGTTGTGGTGGTTTTCCTGTTTTATGGAAAAATAGGTAAGTATACAGTTGAATTATTCAGTTTGACTGTATAAAATAAAACTATACAGTTGAACTGATTAAAGAGGAGGGCAATATGAAAAGAGATAAGCATCTCCCGCTTACAGAAACGGTTTATTATATTTTATTATCATTGCTCGAACCGGCACACGGCTACATTATCCTTCAGAAGGTAGAAGAGCTGAGCGGCGGGGAAGTCAGGATGGCTGCAGGTACATTGTATGGAGCATTGGAAAATCTGCAGAAGCTGAAATTCATTCAGCCTGTTAAAAGCGATGACAGCAGGCGGAAGGTATTCGTCATCAGCGAAAAAGGAAAGGAAATGCTGCTCCTGGATTATCAAAGAATGCAGCACATGACCAGGATCACGGAGGAAGCGTTAAAAGAATAGGAGGAGAACAGAATGAGGAAGTTCAAATGGTTCTTTGATTTTGATAAAGAAGCGCTTTGGCTTAATAAGATGGCAGGCAAAGGATTTCTGCTTGAGTCCAAGACATTTGGATACCGGTTCCGCAAAGCAAAACCAGTAAGAGCTAATTATAAAATAGATTTCAGGCAATTTTCCTCGCAGGGCGACTTCGATGATTACCTGATGCTCTTTAGGGACAGCGGATGGGAACATATATCTGGAACTAAAACCTCAGGATCGCAGTACTTTATACAAGCTTCATCTGAAGCTGAAGCAGATATCTTCTCAGATGCCGATTCAAAAGCTGGGCGGTACAAGCGCATGTCAAAGATGTATCTCACTTTGTTTTGGACTTTCCTGCCTATCCTGACCGCTCTGATCGTTACAGACGCGATAGAACCGATGGCTTTGCTGAATATCAAAGAGCTTTATTTTACACCGGGATTATGGGAAAAAGAAGGCGCCCGCTTCTGGTCAGCGTTTCTATTCGAGACCCCCTTCGCACTGATGAGAGGAGCCTCCTGGCTGGTTCTTCCGGCCATGCTCATCTTATATCTCGTATTCAGTGCAAAAGCGGAGCGCCTGTACCGGGAAACGAAGGATTCGGGAACCTTGAAGTATTAAGGAGAAGCGTTGTCCAAGTCATTATGGAAGTGCTGAGACCGCTTGCGGAAGGCAGGGTAGCGAGGGCGGAAGGAGGAAATGTAAGGGGAATTTTATAAGAAAGAGGGATAGTGATTACAAGCGGAGGGGCTGGAACCACTATTTGATGTAAATGGGAAAATAGTGGTCCCAGCCGGAGTAGCTGGAACCACTATTTGCTGTAAATAGAAAAATAATGGTCCTAGCCGGAGTAGCTGGAACCGCTATATGATGTAAATAGAAAAATAATGGTCCTAGCCGGAGTAGCTGGAACCGCTATTTGCTGTAAATAGAAAAATAATGGTCCTAGCCGAAGAAGCTGGAACCACTATTTGCTGTAAATGGGAAAATAGTGGTCCCAGCCGGAGTAGCTGGAACCGCTATTTGCTGTAAATAGAAAAATAGTGGTCCTAGCCGGAGTAGCTGGAACCACTATTTGCTGTAAATAGAAAAATA
>NZ_JBEUMK010000007.1:0-206745 GCF_040492155.1 Cytobacillus sp. T106
CAACAGGCTCCTGGGATACATGACCCGGCTGTGCAAAGGGGAGTCATGTACTTCAACAGGCTCCTGGGATACATGACCCGGCCGTGCAAAGGGAAGTCATGTACTTCAACAGGCTCCTGAGATGCACGATCCGACTGCCAAAAGGGGAGTCATGACTCTATTCAGCCTGATTCCAGACTTACCTCAAAATGTCACTCCTCCTCCAGCCACGTAAAAAAGAAAAACAAGCCTTTAATTCACCTTTTGTCCGTTCTGAACCCTCATAATTAATTCCTCAATCCTCAGATGATGATAAATCGTCATTCCAATAATGATCAGGCTGAAAAAGCTTGAGAGAATAGCGCCTGCACCAATCATTTTCCTATTTTTATTCTCGAACACAAACAACACCTCCCTGATTCCATTTATTTCACCGGATTTTCTGGCCGAAGATTAGAAACGATAATCTTGTATAGTGTTTGTCGGATAAATGACAATAATTCATTTTTCTCTAAGAGGGAGGCAGAAAATGAGCAGTGCTAGTTGTGATCCAAGCAGTTCAGGAAAAGGAAGCAAGGGAGGGAAGGAAGGAAATCTGAAATGGTGGCAGCTGTCCTTGACAGGGGTTGGCTGTACAATCGGGACAGGCTATTTCCTGGCCTCAGCCATCGGCATTAAGATTACTGGCCCTTCCATCGTCTTTTCGTTCATACTGGCTGCACTTGGAACTTATATTGTTTTTAACCTGCTTGCAAAGATGACTGCAAAAGACCCGCAGGAAGGTTCATTCTGCTATTACGCAAAAAAGGCTTATGGAAAATGGGCCGGCTTCAGCTGCGGATGGAATTATTGGACATCCAATATCCTGATCATGGGCAGCCAGCTGACAGCCTTGTCCATATTGTCACGTTTCTGGTTCCCGCATGTGCCTTTATGGGTATTTGCAGCCGGCTATGCCATTTTGTCCATCCTTGTTGTACTGACTGGTACAAAAGGCTTTGATAAGATAGAGGATATCCTGGCAGTCGTAAAAACGGCAGCCATCATCATGTTCATCATTCTGGCGGCAGCCGCCATGTTCGGCTGGCTGCACAGCGATGCGGACCGGCCTGGGATCCCGGACTCTGCAGGTGCTTTTTTTGAAGACGGCTTTAAAGGCTTCTGGTCTTCCCTTATTTATGCTTTCTATGCCTATGGGGGGATTGAAGTCATCGGGCTGATGGCCATGCAGCTGAAAAAGAAGGAAGATGCACCAAAGGCGGGGAGTGTGATGCTGATCCTCCTGGCATCTATTTATGTGATCTCTCTGGGGCTTGCTGTCGCGATGGTGCCGATTGATGCTTTCCATGAGAAAGAAAGCCCGTTCATTACGGCTTTGTCGAAAAATCATCTGCCATTCTTTCCGCATGTTTTTAACGGGGCAATCATCATTGCCGGGTTTTCAACCATGACTGCTTCACTCTTCGGAGTGACCAATCTTCTTGTGACACTGGCTAAGGAAGGGGATGCACCGGCTTTCTTCGGAAAAAAAATCAAGAAAATGAAGGATCTGCCCCTGCCATCCCTGGGGCTGGCTTCTGTCGGGCTGCTGTTATCCATTATCACCGCCCTGCTTTTGCCGGGTAAAATTTATGAGTATATTACAACAGCGGCAGGGATACTGCTTCTATATAACTGGTTTTTTATCGTCATTTCTTCATTTAAGCTTCTCAAAGCGAAGATTTGGAGCAAATTGATGGGTTCGGCGGCACTGCTGCTGATCCTGGCAGCCGTCAGCGGCACTCTGCTTGAAAAGAATATCCGTCCCGGATTTTTCGTTAGCCTGGGCATCATTGCTTTAATCGCCATTGCGGTGATAATAATGAAGAAAAAGGTCTGGGATTCAAATCCAACTGAAAATACCGGCTGAAACAGGATTGGCGGCACCATGGGCATTTGTCCGGCATATATTATGCTGAAAGCAAATGAACGGGGTGCTGCCTTTTGTTTATACGAAAAGCAAATCGGGCTGAAACAGAACAGCTGCTATATACAACCGTGCATGTGATGGAGGAAAGCTCAATGGGGCATCTTCAGAATGATCCCCAAAAGGGATTGGGTGCATTTATTCCGGCGCTGCAGAGTGGGGCATTCTTTTATGTGGCAGTCCATGATTACAATATCCTTGGCTGGCTGATGGCAGGAAGGGATACGAATCCTGTAAATGGAAACAATGCGGCATTTTTGTATTCTCTTTATGTGTTCCCGCCCTACAGAAAGCTTGGGGTTGGAAGGATGCTTATGTCCCACGCGGTAGAAGTGTTCAGGCGGGAGGGATATGAAAAGGTACAGCTGAATGTTTTTCAGGGAAATCCCGCCAAGAGGATGTACGAGAAAATTGGCTTTCATGATATATCAACAGTGATGGAAATAAAGTTTTAGGCTATGTTAAAGTCTATTGTTGATAAGATGATTCAATGGATCCTTGAGCAGCAAGCTTTAAAAATATGCGGGAGTTTCTCCGCTTATTTTTGTGCCTGTCACCGATCCCCTCATTCAGGTCCGGGAAGGTCCGGTCCTTTTATGGGGTGGCGCGGATTTTTTTTTTACATAGATTTTTTGATCGGGTCCGTCAGTTTAGCAAGCAATTCCGGCAAAATGGAACTTCCGCTAATGATGAAGTCCTATTTTTGATCAGTATTATCAACATTGAACTTTATAAAGCTAACTTTTAAAGATAATATTTCCCATCATCTTCCTTTTGGTTTAAAATAAAATAAAAAGGAGGGTGGAGCATGGCGGCTTTTATTACAGGAAAACTCCTTATCATAGCCCTGCTTCTGCTGGTCATCACGGCTGTAGAAACACTGGCTTATTCGGCAAGGCTGTCAGGGGCAAGGGTCGGCCTTATTGCCACTGCTTTGTCCCTTTTCAGCTCGATTGTCCTTATATCCAGGTTTTCCACTCTTTTTCAGCAGCCGATGACAGCAAAATTGGCCGATTTAGCTCCTGAAGGGGACAAGCTTGGCTTTCTGGAGGACCAATACCGATTCCTTTTATTTGTCTCATCTGCAGGGGTCGTGCTCGGCATATTGCTGTTCCCAACCTTCATCGGCATTTTTTCGAGGACCATTGTCCAGCTGTCGGAAGAAAAAGGATCATATATCAAAGTGCTGAAAAAAGGGTTTACAATAGCAAGCCTCAAAAAAGCAGCTGCCTGCTTCCGTTTTCCGAGGCTCTCTTATCTGGACGGCATTACTTATCAGACGGTGCCTAAACGCTTGTTTGCCGTTAATGTCCTGATTTCCGGGATTTATACAGTGGGCATCCTTGCGGCACTGTATGCTTCGGCGCTGGCTCCTGAATACCAGGGGGCAGCCATGATGTCATCAGGCATCATCAATGGCTTCGCCACCATTATGCTGACCCTTTTTGTTGATCCGAAAGCGTCTATACTCGCCGACAGGGTCGCCAATAAAAAGGCCGGCTATGTGTATTTGAAGAGCTATTCACTGACCATGGTGACAAGTAAATTCGCCGGGACGCTTTTTGCACAGGCATTATTCTTGCCCGCTGCTTATTATGTTGCCTGGTTTTCTAAATGGATTTAGCAGGATGTTCATAGCTTGCCAAACTAATATAGGGGGAAAATCATGGGGTATATAATGGATTTAAGAAAGGTGGTAGGGACACGGCCGCTTATTGCTGCGGGAAGCAGTGTCCTGCTATTGGATGGAATGGACAGGCTGCTGCTGCAGCTGCGAAAGGATAACGGCTGCTGGGGCCTTCCAGGCGGATCGCTTGAGCCGGGAGAATCACTAGAAAGCACAGCACTCAGGGAGCTGAAGGAAGAGACAGGCTTTCATGCAGAAGATCTTTCATTTTTCAAAGTATATTCCGGCGAGCAATTATATTATAAGTATCCTCATGGCGACGAAGTTTATAATGTCATTGCTGCTTATATTTGCACGAAATACCACGGAACGGCTGAACCAGATCCTGAGGAAGCAGTGAAGGTCGAGTTTTTCCCGTTGGAGCAGCTGCCTGAGAATATCAGTCCTCCGGATAAGATAGTCATCAGTGACCTATTGAAAACTAAGCGTGCTATGCATTCTTCTGTCCTATAGAGGCCTCCCGGGTCTCTTTTTTCTTTTACGGTCCGATAAAGGTTGCTATTTGATGAAGCTATCGCAGATAATAGGAGTATTGTCCAAAAGAAAGCAGGGATTAGATTGAATTTTAAACATCTTGGGATTTCAGATCCTCTTATACATAAACTGGCCGCCCAGGGAATCGATGAACCGACAGCTGTCCAGGAAAAAGCGATTCCAATCGTATTGGAAGGCAGGGATATCATCGCCCAGGCACAGACAGGCACAGGAAAAACGCTGGCGTTCATTCTTCCCATCCTGGAAAAAATTGATCCTTCAAATGGAAGCACGCAGGCATTGATTGTCACGCCGACAAGAGAGCTCGCCCTGCAAATCACATCCGAAGTGAAAAAGCTGATCGAAGACATGCCTGACTTGAATGTGCTGGCCGTGTACGGGGGCCAGGATGTCGAGAAACAGCTGCACAAGCTGCAAAGACAGACACAGATTGTAGTGGCCACGCCTGGCCGCCTTCTTGATCATCTCAGGAGGGGGACTGTCCAGCTTGATGAGGTATCGTTCCTTGTTCTTGATGAAGCAGACCAGATGCTGCATATCGGTTTTCTAAATGAGATGGAACTGATTATCAGCCAGACACCTGCTTCAAGGCAGACGATGCTGTTTTCAGCCACCATGCCTGACGATATCAGGAAATTGTCCAAAAAGCATCTGAAGGAGCCGGAGAGCATACGCATTGAAAAAACATTTGTTCCCGAAAAAGCTATCGAGCAGCTGGCTATTTTTACGACAGACCGAGCCAAGCAGAATGCCCTTATCAGCAGGATCAGGGAAGACAGGCCATTCATGGCGATCATATTCTGCCGGACGATCCGCAGGGCCACAAAATTATACGATGCCTTGAAGTCCCAGCGGTTCTCATGCGAAGAACTTCATGGGGATCTTACCCAGGCGAAACGTGAAAAAGTCATGAAGAAGTTTCGTAATGCTGAAATCCAGTTTCTGATCGCAACCGATGTAGCGGCCAGGGGCCTTGATGTGGAGGGCGTGACACATGTATACAATTATGACATCCCCCAGGACAGCGAAAGCTATGTCCACCGCATCGGCCGCACCGGGCGGGCAGGCAAAGACGGGCTTGCTGTCACTTTCTACGCAGAAAAAGATGAGGCGGCTTTAAAAGCGATCGAGCAGGAGCTGAATATAAGACTGCCTAAAGAAGAAAGCACTGCGACTGCCAATACAACAGCTGATGGGGAAAAAAGCAGCAGTGGAGATAAACCTAAAAATCGTTCTGACAGGGACCGCAGGGCTGGCGGCGCTGAATCACGGAGAAGGACTGGCGGCCGGACGGAAGGGCGGGGTAGCCGGGAAGTCCGCAGCACCCGATCAGGGGAGAGGCGCAACCGTTCGAGTGAAGGACGCAGAGCCGATGGCGAAATCCGCAGCTATACACATGACGAGCGGAGAGAGAATGGCCGCCGATCAGGGGACAGGCGCTCTCTTAGTGATGGCCGGAGATCGTCAGGTGGGCGATCTGCTGAAAGAAACCCAAGGCCTGATGGCATACGCTCAAGCGGGGAGCGGAGCCGTGACAGCCAGCGCTCCAGAAGTTCAGATGGAACAGGCGGTCGCAGAGACCGGGGTCCAGCTTCAAATGGAAGCCGGGGACCTGGCCGCGGCAGGAGGTAATGAGAGAAGGCCGAAATTGGGCCTTCTTTTTTTATGAACATTTTTTTGCACCATTCTCACCTTTCATTTAATATATTGCTCAAAATACTTGCATCGGATATCTTTTCTCCTAAACGGCTGAAGCTCAGGCCTGCCTAGGCCTGGGACTGATTAGAAATCGGGAATACCATTTGCCCAAAAAGCTCCTTTTTTCTCCAATTTCCATAAGTAATTAAGCCCAATTTAGATAAAAAATGGAACCTTTGCATTCGAAAAAATGTCTAATGTGCAAAGGGAGGAAGATAAATGTGTTTTCAGAAAAAGACATTATTCTTGCCAAAAAAGGAAATGAGGAATCTTTCGTCAGACTGATCGAATCTTGCGAACTATCGCTTTACCGGGTGGCGCGAGGCCTGCTGTCCAATGATAATGATTGTGCAGATGCCATTCAGGAAACGATCCTGAAGAGCTTCCGCAGCATCCGCAAACTGAAGCAGCCCAAATATTTTAAAACCTGGATCACGCGCATCCTCATCAATGAGTGCCATAACATCCTGAGAAAAAAACAAACAGTCGTGCCTGTGGAGGATATTGAATATTATCTATCAGACCGGTTTCTCGGCGATCCGGCCCAAAGCATTAGCGAAGCAATCGGTGAGCTGGATGAAAAACACCGTGCACCAGTCATCCTTTACTATTATGAGGATTTCTCCGTCAAGGAAATTGCAGAGCTGCTGGAAATCAGCACAGGAACAGTAAAATCAAGGCTGAACCGGGCAAGGGCCAAATTGTCTGTCTATCTTTCTGAGGAGAGGGGGATCGGCAATGCATGATAAATGCAAGGATGAACAGCTGAAAAGAATTCTGCAAAATGAGCCGTCATATCTGCCGCACTCTATCAAGCAACAAATACACTTCACTTTATACCGCCTTCCCAAACAAAACAGGACCCTATCCATTGTGATGCATTATCTAATGTACGGAGCAATTTTTGTCCTGGCCGCACTTATATTTCTATTCTTTTTCCTTTGGAACGCTGAAAAAACTAAACAAACAGCCTATGAAGAGAGCTATAACAGAATTTTGGATGCAGAAACCTATTTCTTTTGCCAAAAAGGAGGGAATGACATGCACCAGCCCGAATAAAGAGACAAACTGCCATAAAAAAGGGAGTGCTGTAAATGAAAGCTGTCCTGCTAATCTTCTTGACTATTTTAGGCTTAGCATTGTCCTGTAAAGGCATAGAGCTTATGCACCTAGGGACAGATGTTGATGGTGACGGGATCGGCATACAATTCCTGGGCTTTGAAATGGCTGACAGCCTTTCCGAACAAAACATTCCAAAAGCTGCCGCAGCCTTTCTTGCAGCTGGAGTCCTGCTGGTGCTGTATGGCATTATTTCAGCATTATGTTTAAAAAGACCGTCTGAGCGGAAAAAATGACAACAAAGAGTTACTGAACAACGAAAGGCAGGTAATTCTATGACAAAGGAAGGTCTGATGGATCTCAGCCTGATCATTTTTTTCAGTGCCCTGGCTATATGTTTGATTTTTCAAGGTTCCTGGCTTGCCGGCACTGCGTTTTTCTTCATGCTGGTTTCCAGCATAACCACTTTGGGAAGCTTCTTTCTCAAAGAAAAAAGCCGCTAGTCCAGAAATCTGCCGGATGCAATCCATCCGGTTTTTTTCTTTGAAAGAAAGAGGAGGAATGGGCCAATGTTCCCGGAGTGTAAAAAAGCAGCTGGATGGATGGACGGATTTGAGAGGCCTTGGTTTGTTGCGGGCGGCTGGGCGATTGATCTTTTTATAGGGAAACAGACCAGGCCGCATGCAGATCTGGAAATCGGCATATTCCGGGAAGACCAGAAAGCTTTGAGGGACCAACTCGCAGATTGGGAGTTTCGCAAGGCTGTCAATGGGTCTCTCATCACCTGGAATGGAGAATACCTCAATCTTCCGGTACATGAAATTCACGCAGTAGATAGAGTACATAATCAACAGACGGAAATTCTCCTGAGCGAGCGTGAAGAAGGAAGGTGGATCTTCCGCCGCAACTTTGGGATTTCCTGCCCAGCTGCCGAAGCCATCCTGTTCACAGAAGATGATATCCCCTATCTAAACCCGCAAGTTGTACTTCTCTTCAAGCTGAAAGCCCGTCCCAAAGATCAAGCAGATTTTCATAGTGCGAGGGATTTTCTCAGCAAAGAACAAAGGTATTGGCTGAAGCAAGGCATCCGGCAAATGGACATTCATCACCCCTGGATTTCTTATTTATAGAAGGAGATTACGAATCTAATGATGAATTGGTAGAGGATTGCCAATTAGGGGGGGAGAAAAAATGGAAGCATTGCTGGTGATAGATGTGCAGAATGGTATTGTTACGACAGGGGATTTTTCAGATGAACTGCAAAAAATGGAAAAAGTTATAATGGATTTTAAAGACAGGGGCAGACCGGTCATATTCCTTAAACATCTGGATGGAGTTGAAGAAAGCCCGCTGTATGAAAAAGGTGAAGGAGCTGAAATCATCGGGGAATTTGCCGATTATCCAGATTATGTGATTGACAAAAGGACCCCGAGTGCCTTTTTTGAGACGAATCTGGCAGAGCTGCTGCAGAAAATGGATGTCGAAAAGCTGGTGATCACCGGATTCAATACAGAATTCTGCTGTCTCTTTACAAGCATCAGCGCTTATGACAGGGGATATAAAGTAACTTTCATTGAAGATGCCACAGGCACTGTAAATAAAGATGAGACATATGAAATGCCCGGCCTTGATATCAAGGATTTTATCGGGACGGTCCTTCATTGGTCTGACGTTATCGAGGTGCTGGATTTTGAGGAATATGAAGAGATTTATTTGAAAGTGACAGAATCTTAAAGTGAAACAGCACCCTGACAGGGGTGCTGCTTTTAATTTTTATCTGACCCTCAAAGGAAGCTCTTTAACGCCTCTGACAATCATGCCAGGGCGCCACTCTAGCTCATCCGGTGAAGCATTCAGACCGATTTCCGGGAACCTTTCCAGCAGGGCTAGGATGGCTATCTCGCCTTCTAAACGAGCCAGTGGTGCACCGAGGCACAGGTGGATGCCCTTGCCAAAAGCAAGATGGGGGCTCTTCTCCCGCGTAATATCCAGTACGTCCGGATCCGCAAATTTCTCATCATCGCGATTGGCAGAATTCAGTGCAGCAATGACCAGCTCGCCTTTTCTGATCGTCTGCCCCTGGAATTCGACATCCTCTATTGCCCAGCGGGACGTGCTGTATTCTACAGGCCCATTGTAGCGCAGAAGTTCTTCTACGGCATTATGGATGAGTTCCGGTTTCTCCCTCAGAAGCTTTAGCTGATCTGGATTTTCAAGCAGGGACAGGATCCCGTTTCCGATCAGGTTGACGGTGGTTTCATGGCCCGCAATAATCAGCAGGGAGACGACGCCATACAATTCTTTTTCTGTCAGCTTATCCCCGCCTTCTTCAGCATTGATAAGCTGGCTGATCAAGTCATCACGCGGATTATCGCGCAAAAATGCAAACCATTCGCCCAGGTACTGGACAAATTCATTCATATGCTGCTGGATTTCATTCCAATTCTCGCCATTTGACCCTTCAATCAAAGAGTTGGACCAGATCCTGAACTTGTCCTGGTCTTCTGTTGGGACACCAAGGATTTCCGAAATGACGATGATCGGAAGGGGGAAAGCATAATCATCGATCAGGGTGATTTCTTCCTTGTTTTCCATCCTGTCCAGAAGCTGGTCTGCTATTTCCTTGATCCTGCCGCGCATGTTTTCAATCATCCTCGGAGTGAATGCTTTCTGGACCAGACCGCGAAGCCGTTTGTGGTCAGGAGGATCAGAGAAGAGCATATTCTCTGTAAAGATGCTCTCATGATCCATCTGGCCGCCGTAAAGTTTGGAAAAGTCCTTAATGAAGCGCTTGTCCTTCAATGCTGCAACTGCGTCTTCATATTTCGTAATGACCCAGCCTGTCTGTCCATCAGGCATGACGGTTTTATAGACTGGCTGTTCTTCTCTGAGCTTACGGTAGCCGGGATAAGGGTTTTGGATAAACTCTTTTGAAAAAATCCTGTATGCTTCCGGGTTGTCTTGATGGTTTCCATTAAACACGCTAATCGCTCCTTTGCTAGTACTAATGCATAAAATAAGCGTAGCATAAAGAGGATGTTAAAATATAACAATAACTGTCAGGCTGCAGAAATTTCGTGCCAATGTCTCAGATGATCAATCAGGAATATAGGCTTATTTCCAGAATTTCCAGCCTTTTTTTGCCTTTTCCTCTGCAGCAGCTGCCTGGCGGAAGCCGACGACAAAATCCTGGAAGATATCTTCTCGCTGTTTGATATCCACCCGATATTGCTCTCTCTCTTCATTCATGGCATGAAGATAGGCATCACGGTCCTTATTCAGTGTATCAATGAGGCTGGTAATCTCGTGATTCGTTATTTCCGCAGATTTTGAAATATAGTGGATCATCGTTTTGAATTCTTCAGAAGCCGCTTCCGAGGAATCCGACACACGTGCCGTCAATTGGCGGATCTGCTCAGAAGTGCATTCCGAAGCCCTCGCAACCTCTTCTGAAAAAGCTCCGAATGTTTCGGAGGTATCTTCTGAAACCTGTTCGATTTTGTGAGACAGGCTTTTAAGCTGGGATTTCGTGCCTTCAGCTGTTTTATAAATAGAATCGGATATTGTTTTGACTGTGTGCACCGATCCCCTGGAAATCTCTTTTTTTACTTCTTCAAGTACTTCCTTTCGGATGCCATTCCTGATTTCAGCACGGATATCAGCAAGAAAGCTTTCTTTGTAGCTATCAAGGGCTTCCATAAAGAGTTCCATATCATTTACAGGATTCGCCTCAAGGCTTCTTGTAACGGCTGGAGGAGATGCCGGCAATGGGGCGGCATCTTCTTCGCCGCGCCCGTCCAGGTGGATCTGCATAAGATGGCGGATCATTTCCTTGCTGAGATTTTTCTCGCGCATCTCTTTAATTTTTCCCAATAGCTCAATTTCTGTATCAGTAAAAAAGCGCACCCCCTGCTTGGACCGGGGAATTACAAGAAGGCCATTCAAATCTTTTTCCCATTGCCGGAGTGTACCGGAAGGAACTCCTATTTTCTTTGATACCTCTTTAATCGTGTAAGCTTTCATAAATTGAGTTTCCATAAAAAACATCCTTTCAATTATATTGAATATAAAACATGATTTTACCTAACGTATTAGAGCCGCTTTTTATCATTGCCTGTTATATTCCGCAGTGCTGTCTTTTTTCCTGCCGTCTGACAAAAGCTCACAAAACTAGACGGAATCTATCATAGAAAGAGAAATTGCACGAAACTGGCAGAAAAAAGGGGAGGATGGCAGTATCAGCTGAGGCGCCCATATCTATACTTAACTGGAAAAGAAGGGAGGGATTGTGTCGAAAGGGTTAAGTTAACTTTAAAATTGAGGCAAATTTCTTGAAAGTCCCCTCTCCAGACTTAATAATAAAACTACTAGAATGTATGCAGCTAAGGAGAATTTGCAGATGAACAAAGCTTGGGGAATCGCTATTGCCGCCACAGTGGGTCTTTCTATTACTCTGGGAGGCTACCATTGGATGGATGCAGAAAACGAGCAGCCGGGAAAGGCCCTGGCAGCAGAATTACATAGTAAAGCAAAGAATGCGCCGATAACGAAGAATGAAATTATAAAGGAGGAAGTGATGCTGGATGTCCCATTGTTCAACCAAATGGCCGCCCCCCGGCTTTATAACGGCTGTGAGGTGACAAGCCTAGCCATGCTTATGAATTATAAAGGATATAAGGTTACGAAAAATGAATTGGCGGACAATATAGATACCGTCCCGCTCCGCTATAGTAACGGCAGCTATGGCAGCCCAAACACAGGGTTTGTGGGTGACATGGCCAACGGGCCTGGACTTGGCGTCTACAGCGGACCCATTCTCAAGCTGGCTCAGTCTTATGCCGGCGATAAGGCGGAAAACCTGACAGGCCGGGACTTTGAAGAAATCCTTAAAAAGGTTAGTGAGGGCTCGCCCGTATGGATTATAACAACGGCCAGTTTAACGCCGGCTGCTTCCTTTGAAAAATGGGACACGCCCGAGGGAGCGGTAGAGGTGACATTCAACATGCACAGTGTCGTGATCACTGGCTATGATGAGGATCATATCTATGTTAATGATCCTTATGGAACGAAAGACAGAAAGGCTGAAAAAGAAGCTTTCGCCGAAGCATGGAAGATGATGGGCAGCCACGCTGTAACTATAAATTAAAGCAACATAATACTAAAGAGTGCCTGATCAGAGCGTTCTTGTAGAAATACTGTAAATGGCATATGTGTCAGCATACATTTCAGTGCATAAAACATATGGTTGTTTGATAAGACAGCACAACTAAAATGGCAAAGAAACAAGCACCCCAAATAGCACATTGGCAATGAAGATTGTATCGTGCCATTTAGGGTGTTATTTAACTTTCTTGAGAGTTTGATCTGCTCATACAATTACGATCGATCATAACAGATACAACAGCTGGGAAACTACAAAGTGAGTAACAAGTGACAGGCAATAAGGGGAGATTTTACTGTTAATTGCAGGTCAGAAGTCGTTTTTGGGTAAAATAAGAGGGTTTTTTCCCTCTATGCAAATAAAAGCAATCTGTTTTTCGCGTTTTCGATTACATAAAAGGAATTTCTCCCTCTATAACACTCTATTGCAGAAAACCTGACTTCATTGTTTAAAAATCAAAAAGTTTAACGCAAATCACAGTTCTACCATTCAGCGATTGAGAGCGTTTACTGAATAAAGTCAAAAAAATAAAAAGCCTGGGGACATTCCAGGCTTTTTTGGTGTGTTAATTACCCTGCTATTTACATTACGAAAACGCATGTTTATTGGGCTGTGATTTTTACATTATCTGAACTGCTATGGTCATAGTCAGGCCCTCTTTGCCGTTCTCTTGCGTGTCCGAAGGCGGAAATACCAGCGCAGTGCAGGGGGGACGGCGAAAAAGATAAAAAAGATCCGGAAAAGCTGATAGCCGGTGACTGTGGCCAGATCTGCATGAACCTCGTGTGCCAGGATTCCCATTTGGTCCATTCCTCCTGGAGCAAGGCTGAGAAAGCTGGTGGCAGATGAAAGATCGTACTCGAATGCCAGCAGGATACTTAATAAAAGGGATAAACCGATAAGCAGAGCGCCGCTTAAAAGGGCAAGTGAGATGGTTTTAGTTTTGTGATGGAGCTTTTCCGGCCTCATAAGGAGGCCGATATGGCCGCCGATGAAAAACTGGGACAGATCCAGCAGGGAAGGAGGAAGCGCAGGTCCTCTCGTAAAATATATCCCCATCAAAGCGGTTGCGACAATGGGGCCGAGCAGATAAGGTGTCGGCAGCCTTAACTTTTTCCCCAGATAAGCACCTGCCAGTGAAGCGAAGATAAAGGGTATGACAGCCGGAAACAAGGCACTCCATTGCGGTATTTCTTCCTGAAGGATAGCAGCAGGCCCCGCTTCTCCTGATAAAAGCGGACCTAATACTAAAAAAGGGACAAAGAAGACGATCATCAGTAGCCTTGCAACCTGCAGAAACGTAACTGTCGTCAAGTCAATCCCTTCTGATTCTTCTGCAAAAACAAGCATTTGCGAAAGCCCGCCAGGAATGCTTCCTGTAAGGACCGTCGGAAAATCAATTCCGGATATGCGGGAAACGATGACGGCAAGGAGGACCGAGAATGCAATGGTAAGCAGGGTCATGGCAAGCATGCTAGGCAGTTTTCCTGACATCTGGCTGACTGCATCCTTTGTGAATGTCAGACCGATGCTGTATCCGACCAAGAGGATCCCTGCGTCCCTCAGCTTTCTTGGCCATTCCAGCTTGAAGGGGATGAACCGGCTGGCAGCAAGAATGGCCGTCAGACTGCCCAGCAGCCAGGGAATCGGCAGGTGAAGGAGAGTAAAAATTATACCGCCGGCAAGAGCGATGAAAAAAGCAGCCAGGAACCCCTTATTATTTGAAATGATTTGCATGTTGCAACCTTCTTTGTTTGTTTAGTTTTCCTAAATATATCTTACCATTTTTTTGCTGATACCCCAAGAAGTGCGGTTTCCTGCTGCAATCTTCAATAGAAAAAGCGCAAGCCATATGGCCTGCGCTTTCTGCTGCATAAGCAGCTAAGTTTCCCCTAGAGGGGCACGGAAGGTTCAGCTTTGGGGCCGAATCGGTTCTAAGTCCACCGATTAAGCACCAGGGTTCCTTGTGAACGGAAAACAAAAGAACCTTCCATTAAGATGCCAAAACCAGAAGTCGCTGCTAATCGATTCATCGTTTATCAGTCCCTTCGATAGATTGGCTTTCCTTCCTTTTTTACCCCGGGACCAGCTCATCAAACATATAAATCCTGCTGTCAGAAGATTTATACAATAAAACCTCTAAGGAGTGCTATAATATATCAGTAGTGTTAATTTTTTCCTTGTGCTTAAAAAGGGGGAAGCGTGCTATGACTGGTGAATTAATTCTGCTGGTTGATGATGATCCTGACATTCAGAATATTCAAAAGGCTTATTTATCTAAGGAAGGCTTTAGGCTTGCCTTTGCAGCAACAGGTGCAGAGGCGGTGCAACTGGCAGGAAGCCTGGAGCCGGACTTGATCATCCTGGATGTGGCGCTGCCGGACATGGATGGATTTGAGGTTTGCCGCATCATCAGAACAAAGACAAAGGTTCCGATCCTTTTCCTTAGTGGAAGGGAAGATGATATAGATCAGATAATAGGTCACAGGATAGGCGGCGATGACTATATAACGAAACCGTTCAGCCCGCCAGTGCTCGTTGCAAAGGTAAAGAGCCATATTAGAAGATATAAAGAGCTGTCAGGAAGCCCAAAGGCTGCTAGTAATGGACGGGCATTAATATTTGGAGAGCTGGCTATTGACAGGGACTGCTGTGAAGTGACGAGGGAGGGAAAGCCCATCTCTCTGGCTGCAAAGGAATTTCAGCTGCTCTGCTGCCTCGCTGAAAATGCCGGCCGTGTCTTCAGTGCAGAGCATTTATTCGATTCCATTTGGGGAAAAGACAGCTTTGGGGATATCAGGACTGTTATGGTCCATATCAGCAATCTCCGCAAGAAAATCGAACAGGACCCGGCCCGGCCGGAATATATTATCACAGTCAGGGGCATGGGCTATAAATTCAATGGAGGTTGAGGTTTTTGGCGGATTTGAAGAATTCCCTGACTTCCTCAGCCGTCATGCCAAGCTTTCTTGCTTCTGCCATCAAACATATCCATTCATACAAATCCTGTTCATAAGAGAGCGTTTTCTCTTCCTTCTTCATACTTTACCTCCAGACCATTCTTCTCGTTGGCTATATTATAAAATGGAAAGTTAAAGTTTTATTAAAGCCGTATTAAAGTTTCGCTTAAATAAGAGGGTGACCATTATGATTGAGAACATTAATATACCTGGATACCAGCTGATTGCCGCAGAAACTGCAAATGAAGAATTTATCTTCCTGAAAGGCTACTCGGTCAAAAGCAGGGAGCAGGTGCTGATAAAGACATATAAAAACGATGTGCTGTCAGATATGGAGATTGCTGCTCTTGTTCACGAATACCAGCTTACAAAGGAAATGGAAGAAGACAGCATCCTAAAAGCAGAAGAGTTAATCATACACTTAAAAAAGCCATATCTGGTCTGCAAATACTTTCCTTGTATAACACTAAGTGAACTCAGCATCAAGAATGCCGATCTTACAGAGATGCTGGACATTTCAGCAAAACTGGCCGGGGCAATCCTGCAGGTACACCAGCAGCATATTATCCATAAATCGGTCAATCCGGGAAATATCCTTTTTAACCCCGTTGATGGCAGGATTAAAATTACTGGTTTCGGCCAGTCGACGCTATTAAAAGAAGAACATCCTTCCTTGAACGCTGCCAGCCTGGCCAATTTGGCTCATTTGCCTTACATATCCCCTGAACAGACTGGAAGATTGAACAGGCTAGTTGATTATCGTTCAGATTTCTACTCAGCAGGAATAGTATTTTACGAATTATTTACCGGTGAATTGCCTTTCAAGGCGAAGGAACCGCTTGAGCTTGTGTACGAGCATCTGGCAAAAAGTATGAAGAATCCCTGTGATTCAAATCCTGATCTTCCACCTGTAATTGCGTCAATCATCATGAAACTTCTTGAAAAAATGCCTGAAAATCGATACGGCAGCGCTTTCGGGATACGCGCCGATCTTCTCCGTGCCCTCGAAAATCTAAAGTCCGGGAAGCGGCAAGAAGTTTATCCACTTGGGAAAGACGATGATAGTATGCTGTTTGAACCCGGAAGGAAGCTGTATGGACGTGACAATGAAAAAGCACAAATCCTTCATGTTTTTGAGGAGGTCAGCCGGGGGGGTACAGGCGCCGTGTTCCTGCCAGGTTCACCGGGGATGGGAAAGACGGCTCTTGTACACGAGATCCAAAAGCCGCTCATCCGGGAAAAAGGCTATTTTGTTTCCGGAAAATATGACATGCTGCAAAGGCAGATGCCTTATGCCCCGATCATTGCAGCATTCCGTTCTCTCGTTCTCCAGGTAATGCTTGAGAGCGAAAGCCGCAGAGCGATGTGGGCATCTAAATTGAAGGACGGCTTTACCGGAAATTATGCGGTCCTTTTCTCAGTCCTTCCAGAGCTGGGCTTGCTTATGGGAGAGCAGGTTGAAGAAGGGCCAAATGGAGCCGACGCCCATCAGCAATTTTTGTTTCATATCCACCAGTTTATATGCCTGTTTGCAGATGAACAGCATCCGCTTGTTCTCTTTCTTGATGATCTTCAGTGGGCGGATATTGCTTCGCTTGAGCTGATCGAATATCTCCTGCTGAAGGGCATGATTCCCCATTTTATGCTTATTTGTGCATACAGGGACAATGAAACAGGGTCCAGGCATCCAGTAAGAAGGACACTTGCCAGGCTGGAAGAAGGAGCAGCAGAGATTCATCATATCCCGGTTCGCACGCTCAGTCAAAAGGAGATTTATGCATGGGTAGGAAATGCCCTGAGAGATGATGGGAAAACGGTTTTGGAACTCGGAGGGCTCTTACACAGGATAACCGGGGGCAACCCGCTGTTCATCAGCCAGCTTTTATTTTCATATTTTGAGGATGGCTTCATTACCAGGGATCCAGCAGAAAGAAAATGGAAAGCTGATATCGGAAAAATAATGGAAAGGCCAGTGGATGACGGAATATCCGGTTTTATGCTGGAGCGTTTCCAGAAGCTGCCTGAAAAAGCAAAAGAGGTTTTAAAGGCTGCCTCCTGCTTTGGCAACAGATTTGATTTCAAA
Source organism: Cytobacillus sp. T106 (assembly GCF_040492155.1). Classification (NCBI taxonomy): domain Bacteria; kingdom Bacillati; phylum Bacillota; class Bacilli; order Caryophanales; family Bacillaceae; genus Cytobacillus; species Cytobacillus sp. T106. Next base: position 17,089 of record NZ_JBEUMK010000007.1, read on the forward strand.
ACGCTTTCCCTCCTGTTCAAAGACCGTCCAGGGTGGCTCGCTGAATCTCTTTGGCTGGCCCTTGAATCTGGCTTTATTCTCCCTAGAGATCCTTTATATAAATATATTCATTCCAGCGGCTATGTGAATGCTATGCCAACAGAGTACAGCTTCCTTCACGATACCGTCCAGCAGGCAGTCTATCAGTCTATGAACCTGGAAGAACAGAATGCCTCCCATTTGAAAATCGGCAGGCTGCTTGTCGGCATGAAGGAGAATACACCGTCACGCCTTTTCCAGATTGTCCACCATTTGAATATCTGCAGTGAACAGCTTGAAATGAAAGAAAGGGCTCCGCTGGCAGAATGGAATGCCGCTGCAGGAGAACTTGCCAAGGATGCTGCTGCCTTTCGGGAAGCGCTCTCTTATTTCCAGGCTGCACTTAAGCTCGCCGGGGAAGATTGGAACGGGAAATATGAATTGACTTTCCGCATATTCAAAGGTCTTGGTGAATGCTTTTATTTGACAGGAAAATTGGTTGAAGCTGAAAGAACCTTCGCTATAGTGCTTGAAAATGCAAAAACTGATTATGAGAAGTTATCAATTTATAATCTGCAAATCACTTTATTCACTCATATGCACAGGGTGAAAGAGGCGGTCAGCTCAGGAATAGAAGGCCTTAAGCTTTACGGAATCACTTTTGCACCAAGCATCGGCAAACATGCTATTGTGATGGAGTTTCTCCGTGCAAAATTTGCTTTAAGCGGTAAATCACAAGAAGACATAATGTCCCTTCCTGAAATGGTGGACCGGGACAAAAGGCAAATCCTGCAGACGCTCATCAACCTGAACGCTCCATCCTACCATGCAGACCAGAATCTTGCCACCATGCTGATGCTGAAGGCACTGAACTACACGCTCAACAACGGATTAACCGACTTAAGTGCCCTTGTATTCAATAATTACAGCCTGATATTAAGCGCGGGATTCAGCGATTTCAAGGGCAGCTACGACTATGGCAGGCTGGCGATCAAACTGTCTCAGCATTTTGGTGTCACAGGCATTAAAGGCCGTGTGCAGTTTGTCTTTGGAAGCTTTGTCAGCCACTGGAGACACCCGATTTCAGAAAATCTCCACCACCTCACGGATTCACAGAGATACTGCCTGGATGCAGGAAATATCCATCTTGCCGGTGCTAATAGTTCATTCATCGTCATCACATTATTTATGAAAGGATCGCCGCTTGAAGAGGCGCTGGATGGGATCCGGAATCAGATCATGTTCGTCAATAGGATTCAATATCCTATTTCAATCGGTTTTTTGACGGAGATGGAGGAATGGGTCCTCTATTTGAAGAAGGAAAAAGAGAGTCATGACTGGACCTTTACTCCTGTGCTCGATGATGACTCTGCAAAAATCATCCATTATACGATCCGGCTGCAGATGAGCTATCTTTTTCAGAAAACTGAATATGCCGATGAACTGATTCAGAAACTGGCACCGCTTATCAGCAAAAGGCTGACGCTTGTCATTGTCCCTGAATACCATTTCTATCATGGTTTATGGCTTGTCCGTTTTTATGAACATGAAAAGCAGAAAAAGAAAAAAGCTCTTCATTTGGCTAAACTGAAGAACTCTATATCAAAAATGAAACGCTGGGCAGCTCTTTCCCCGTCGAATTTCCGTCATAAATACTTGCTTTTAAAAGCAGAATACCGAAGGATTGCCAAGAGGGATTCCAATCTATTTAATATTTATGATGAAAGCATTCAGGAAGCCGAAAAGAACGGCTTCCTGCAGGATGCTGCCCTTGCAAATGAATGTGCAGGCCGATACTTTTCTGCGCAGGGATATAGCAGGATGGCAAGTTCCTTTTTCTCAGAAGCTTTTAAATGCTATCGGCTTTGGGGTGCAGAAGCCAAGGCTGATGATCTTCGGAAGAAGGTTAAAATTTCCTTACCGAAGGAACCGGAAACCAGTCATTCCATTCAGTTTGATGAGTATGCCCTTGTTTCCGCCGCCCAGAGCATATCCAGGGAAGTAGTGCTTGAAAATCTGCTGGCCCGGCTAATGGAGGTTACCATGCATTACAGCGGAGCAGACAGGGGGATTCTGCTCTTTAAACGGGATGGAATTTGGACGATCGGGGAGTATGCCGGTGGGGGTGAACGGCCAAAACGCTTCGAGCCGGTCCAAGGAAGAGAAATGCTGTCCGAACAGGCAATAGAACTTGCAGAGCTGAGCAGAGAAGGAATCATTCTTGATTATGCCTGTGAAAACAGTCTGATTTCAGGGGATCCTTATGTCAAAAGGATGCTGCTGAAGTCGCTCATTTGCCTGCCGATCCTGAATAAGGGTGAAGTAAAGGGTATGATGTACCTGGAAAACAACCAGATTTCGCATGCATTCACAAAAGAAAATCTCCGGGTTCTTGAATTGATTGCCTCTCAGGCAGCCATATCTTTGGAAAATGCAGATCTGTATGAGAGGATGGAAGCAAGGGTTGCCCGGCGGACCGAAGAGCTGAATGAAGCAAATATCCGCCTGGAGAGGGCCAATAAAGAACTCGACCGCTCAAGGCAGGCAAAGAACACTATATTATCAGACATCTCTCATGATTTAAGGTCTCCGCTTGCTGCCGTTAAGGGCTATATAGAAGCTGTGCAGGAGGGTATTGCCGAATCAGAAGAGCAAAAAAGAGAATTTCTTCAGCGAAGTGTCAGCCGCCTGAATGAACTGAATGTCCTGATCCGCGACTTGTTTGATCTTTCCCGTATGGAGGCTGGCCAAATACGGTTTGAGATGGATTATTTGCCCCTTGGCCAGATGCTGGTCAATATTAGGAAGCAATTTAAATTTGAAGCCGAAAAGAAAGGACTTTATTTTGTCCTGGATCTGGAAAACACGAATGTTGAGAATGTTCCGTTGGTGGAGGCAGATCCCGCCCGTCTGCTGCAGGCCTTCTCCAATCTGGTCTCAAACAGCATCAGGCATACAGAGACTGGCGGTTTGATCCTTAGCGCCAGGCTGGCATCCCAGGGCGGAAGTGTCAGGATATGCCTGTCAGATACCGGCAGCGGCATCCCGGCTGCAAGGCTTCCATTTATTTTTGACAGAAACTATACCAAGGCAAGCAGTAACAGCAGGACGGCCGGAAATGGCATCGGACTTTCGATTACAAGGGAAATCATCGCAAGGCATAATGGTAAAATTTGGGCCGAGAGCAATGAAGGAGAAGGGACTTCCGTTTTCATTGAACTGCCAATCTACCATTTTGCCGCAGAAATGGTTTAGTAAATGATTATCGCTTTACGCCGGGGACAAAAAAAGATACTATGTAATTGTCAATCTAATAAGCAACTACTGGGGGTGCCTGCGGAAAGCAGGCTGAGAGAAAAACTGGCCCGTTTTTTAACCCTTTGGACCTGATCTGGATGATGCCAGCGTAGGAAAGTAGCGAAGTGGAACTATTTGCTATATTTTTTATGCACAATTGCCAGGTCCTTTTCAGGGCCTGGCTTTTTTGCTGCTGAAAGGAGAAAAGGGAATGAATACAATAGAGATAGCAGTGATGCTGGAAAAGCTTAGGGCTGAAAAGCCGCTTGTACATAATATCACTAATATGGTTGTCACCAATTTTACCGCTAACGGCCTGCTGGCGCTGGGGGCATCGCCTGTCATGGCTCATGCTGCAGAAGAAGCTGCCGATATGGCCGGCATTGCAGGGGCGCTGGTCCTGAACATCGGCACTCTTACTTCCCCTGTGGTAAAATCTATGAAACTTGCGGGAGAATCAGCGGGCAGAAACTCAGTGCCGATCATCCTTGATCCGGTCGGGGCAGGTGCAACAGCTTACAGGACCGAAACAGGCAGAAACCTTCTCGAAGAGCTGCCGATCTCCATTTTGCGCGGCAATGCTGCCGAAATATCTCACCTTGCCGGAAAAGGAGGAGAAATTAAAGGTGTTGACGGCGGGGAAGCCGGCAACCCGGAAGAGACAGCCCTTCTTGCTGCAAAACTGTTCAACACCGTAACTGTTATTACAGGGAAGGAGGACATCATTTCTGATGGAATAACAGTTGTCCGGATCAGTGGCGGAAGCAGCCTCCTTACGAAAGTTACAGGAACGGGCTGCCTGCTGTCATCGGTGATAGGCGCTTTCCATGCAATTGAATCAGACTCACTGAAAGCCGCGGCGGCTGCGCTGGCTGTATACTCTGCAGCGGCAGAAATGGCTGCAGAAGCAGCGGGAAACAAAGGACCTGGAACCTTTCAAATAGAGCTGCTTAACAGCCTTGCCCTGCTTAAGGGTGAGGATCTTGAAAACAGGACGGACATTACTGTCCTCAAAGGAGAAATATAAATGAATATTAACAAAGCATTGACAATAGCGGGTTCGGACAGTGGAGGCGGAGCCGGAATCCAGGCTGACCTTAAGACCTTCCAGGAACTTGGTGTCTATGGCATGTCAGCACTGACAGCAATCACCGCTCAGAATACCACTGGCGTGCAGGCGGTCTTCCCGATGACGGCCGAAGCTGTAGGTAAACAGATAGAGAGCATTGGAAGCGACATGGGGACGGATGCTTTAAAAACGGGCATGCTTTTTGATGCAGACATCATTAAAGCTGTTTCTGCTGTTATCAGCCATTATCAATGGACAAAGGTGGTCGTCGATCCTGTGATGATTGCCAAGGGAGGGGCTAGCCTCCTGCAGGAAAGCGCCATGGCAGCCCTGAAGGAACATTTACTCCCGCTCGCACTAATCATCACCCCTAATATTCCTGAAGCAGAAGCAATAACCGGCATGAAAATCTCTTCTTTAGCCGAACGGAAAGAAGCAGCCAGGAGATTATGTGCGCTCGGCGCTCACAATGTAGTCATTAAAGGGGGGCATGAAACAGGAAATCAAGAAGCTGCTGCTGATTTGCTTTTTGATGGAAGCAGCTTTGATGTGTTTGAAGGCAGGAGGGTGGATACAGTCAATACCCATGGGACCGGCTGCACCTTTTCAGCAGCAATCACGGCAGGACTGGCGAAGGGGCTTTCTGTAAAGGAGAGTGTCCGGCTTGGAAAAGACTTCATCCAGGCAGCCATCGAAGATGATCTTCTCCTTGGGAGCGGCCACGGCCCGACAAACCACTGGGCATATAACAATAGACAGAAAGCAGAGGGCTTGGCATATGGCGCGAATTGACAGTCAAAGAATGAAAGAGCTGTTAAAGGTCTATTTTATCATGGGAAGCACGAACTGCACTAAGAATCCGGATATGGTTATGAAAGAGGCGATTAAAGGCGGGATCTCCCTTTTTCAGTACAGGGAGAAAGGGGCAGGATGTCTTGGCAGGCAAGAAAAATACGTGCTTGCAGAGCAGCTTCAGCGGATGTGCAGGACAGGGGGCATTCCTTTTATCATCAACGATGACATAGAACTGGCATGTGAAATCGGCGCAGACGGCGTCCATATTGGGCAGGAGGACGAGCCGGCCGAAGCAGTACGGGAGAAAATCGGGGATAAGATTTTGGGGGTATCTGCCCATACACTTGTGGAAGCGAACGAAGCTGTCAGGGCTGGCGCAGATTATCTGGGTCTTGGCCCCATCTATCCGACGTCAACAAAAGCAGATGCCAAGGCGGTTCAGGGAATGGCTCTCATACAGGAATTGAGAGAGTCTGCTATCACAATACCAGTTGTAGGAATAGGCGGAATCACACCGCACAATGCACGTGCTGTTATTCTGGCCGGGGCAGACGGCGTTTCTGTCATAACAAGCATCAGCCAGGCTGCAGATATAAAGGAAGCTGCTGCAAGCCTTAAAAGAAGTGTGACGATATAGAAGATTCATAGCCTGCAAATAGGTGCAGGCTATGAATCTTTAGTCTATTATCAGGACAGTTTTCCCCAGGCTCTGCCTGCTCTCTATCCTGGTATGGGCCTCCGCTGCCTCAGACAAGCTGAAAGTTTCTCCAATTTTCATGCTGAGCCGGCCGGTTTCCAGCAAACCGATAATTTTTCCAGCTGAAGCCCTTACAAGATGCGGCCTCTTTTTGCGCACCGTCCCAAAGCTGAAGCCAAGGAGGGAGCGGCAGCTGCTGTGAAGATCATTTGTCTCTACAGTTCCGGCATTTCCCGAAGCATTGCCGAAATTGACAAGCCTTCCAAAAGGTGCAAGGCAATCCAGACTTTTTTCTGTCACTGTACCGGCAACAGAATCAAGGATCACATCAGCCCCTTTACCTTCTGTCCATTCCATTACTTTTGCAGGAAAATCTTCGATTGTATAACACACTCCGTAATCGGCTCCTGCTTCCAAGGCATATGCTGTTTTTTCAGGGGAACCAGCCGTTGTGATTACTTTTCCAGCGCCAAGTATCCTGGCAAGCTGAATGGCTGTAGTCCCGACTCCGCCAGCGCCGGCATGCACTAGTACGGTTTCTCCTTGCTGGATTCGTGCTATATCTTCAAGCAGCTTAAGTGACGTTATTCCGGCAATCGGGCATGCTGCAGCCTGTATATCTGAAATGCTTTTCGGGATGGGGAAGGTCAGCATGGCTGGGGCAAGGGCATATTCGGCATAAGATCCTTTAGAAGGAAACGCAATTACCCGCTGACCTGGAATAAGACCTTCCACACCGTTCCCTAAAGCTTCTATCGTGCCGGTACAGTCTATACCCGGGATATAAGGGAGTGGACCGCCTCCTTTTTTTCCGTATCTCGTCTTGATATCGGCAAAATTCACACTGGCCGCCTTCACTTTTATCAGAACTTCCCCTGCAGCAGGCACCGGCCTTTCAGCTTCTGCCAGAATCATATTCTCTGGGCCGCCATACGCTGTAACATGTATCGCCTTCATAATAAACCTCCTTATGTATCTGCTATTATCTATTTTAACTTTTGAAAAGAAAGTGAGGAATGATCAGAATATTATAGTTAATCATAAGAAAAACTTATGTAACTAGATGACAAAATGAAGGGATTTCGGGGGAAAGTTATTTATTTCCTTATAGAAGTAAGTGAAATATTTTTAGTACAGCCAATCCAGCCGTGGAGGAACTACCCAGTTTATCACTGAAAACTAGCCAACAAAATTATTAAACCCTGTTGATTGCAGTGGAGGCACGCAGACTCCTGCGGGAGATAGCGGCAAGGCTGAGACCCCGCAAGAGCTTGCTCTGAGGAGGCTCAGCGTCGCCCCGCGGAAAGCGAAGTGCCTGGAACGGAAATCAGCAGCCTGCATGGAAAAGCTAACTTAAAATAAGGCTGCAGGCAAAGTGGTTTATATAGTTAGCATTTTTAGAGACTTAAAAAGTAATAGCCACAAAAGCTTTTTAAAGTTATATCCGGTATAATTTTCTCTAAGAATACCAGGAAAAGAGGACTAAGGATGAATTTTATTCGCAGCAAATTCAGCTGGCGGTTTTTTATATTTTTAATACTGGCCGTCCTTATTACAAGAATGCCGGTCATCGGCGACTATTCAGGCATCATCAATACCCTCATCCACGAGTCCGGCCATGCGCTTGTATCCCTGTTCGGGGGAGAAGTTCATCATATCTCCCTTTTTGCCAATACAGAAGGTGTCACATACACAAGACATTCTAATTGGTTCGGGGGAGTTTTTACTGGAGCTGCAGGATATGTTTTTTCATCTTTTATGGCTTTTATCGCCTTTTGGCTGCTGGGGAAGAGAAAGGACAAAGTGCTGATTCTGATTCTGCTCGGCTTTATCATTCTTAACCTGGTTTTCTGGGTGCGGAATGCTTACGGGATCTTCTGGCTGATTTCTTTTGGTGCCGGCTTTGCTTTTCTTTTAAAGAAAGGAAGCCCTTCGCTCATACAAAATGTCCTGCTCCTGATCGCATCGATCATGCTCGTTGAATCCGTCACAAGTGCCTTTGAGATCATGCTGCTGAGCTTGATGTCTCCTCAGGCAGCAGGGGATGCAACCAATCTTTCTGCTTCTCTTTTGCTTCCTGCACAAGTATTTGGGACCTTGTTCTTCCTGCAGGCGATTTGGTTCTTTTATTTGTCCATAAAAAAAGGCATATTTAAATTAAGCCGCTATTAAAAAAGAATTTCTTATCTGGACAGAATTTCACATATGCATTACTATGAGAAAACAAGGGAACTTACAAAATCAACCAGTTAAAAACCATCTGAAAAAAAGTGGAGGACCTATGAAACTGACGACTGTTATTAATCCAGCTATCCTTGTCTCGTCTGGGCTGGCTGCTGCTTTTGCTTATGAAAATATCCAGCCGCATTCCCTGAAGACCTTATCCATCTTCGTCACCATCGGGTTCATCCTGCTATTAACCGACTTTGCTATGAAAAAGCTGTCTTTGGATAAAAAGGAAATACGCATGGAAACTGGTGTCTGGCTGATCATTGCCATTTTCGTTGGCCCGCTGGCAGTCTCTTTAATCATGGATGTATTCGGAGCTGGAATATAACTAAACGAAATAAATGAGGGTCAATATGAAACAAATTGTGCAATATTATGTGATTAACTCTGACTTGAAAATGTCTGCCGGGAAAGCTGCTGCCCAGGCTGCCCATGCAGCAGCCATAAGTGTGCTCACTTATATGGAAGAACCACTTTTCAAAGAATGGCTGATGAGCGGACAAACAAAAATTATGCTCTCCGGCCGTGAAGCAGAGCTCAAGAAACTTGAAGAGAAAGGCTATGTAACAATCAAAGATGCCGGAAGGACAGAGGTTGCTCCCGGAAGCCTCACTGCATCAGCCCTGCCGCCGATGGATAAAGAAGAAGCCAAAATGATCGTCGGGCATCTTCGGCTGTATAAATAAGCTTATATATAGGGAGGTTCTCATGAAAACCATCTTCAGGGCCTTAACTGTTCTTCTTGCTCTATTCATTTTAAACGAAGGAGAAGAGGCTCTCGCTGCACCCGATTCAGCTGAAGTGGAAGAAATGAAGCTTCAGGCTCCATTGCATATCGTTGGCAAGGTGGAAAAAGATGCGTTCTTTCAGGATTTGCCAAACGAAAAATTTCTCCAGATCAGGAAAATGACCCTTTTACCCTCAGAAGTAATAAAAGCGCCCGGCAGCTTTGACCAGGACGTAGCCTTAGAGGTTTATTATCATTATATTCCTTCCTGGATGGCTGACCAATTCACCGGTCCTGCACCGATGGATATCGCAAAGGGGGATATAATAGAAATTTGGCTCGAAGAAGGCAAGAATGGATGGGAGCCTGTCATGTCCGGCTCGACTGTCAAACATGTTCAATATAGGGATGAACGTGAGGAAGCAGTAAAAGAGCCTCTCATTCACAAAATAAAAAGGCTTGCTGAAAATGTTTTCAGAGAAAGCAGTTTTTTAACGGCACTGTTGTTTATTATTCTGCTGCTCGCCATCACTTTTTTATCCAGAAAGGTTCCAGCAGGTAAATTTAAATAATACAGTGGAACAAGCTGGTCAGAATTTAAATTTCAGAGAAAACATCTGATTAAATCATTAAATATAATCCCAAAGGCAGCGCCCGGAATCTTCCCGGGCGTTTTTTATATGCAAACTTGAGCAAAATTCAATGGTAAAAGATTTCTGCTGACTCAATTTAAATATAATGATTCCCAATTTAATTCCATATTACTGTAATTTCTTTAAACCATTCGCACATACTACAATTATCAAAGGAGGATCGGAAGATGGAATTACATCATGACCCAAGGCTGACCAGTGCTGAAATAGCTTACTTGTGGAACACTTATATGGACGACAGCGCAACCATCTGTTTGATATATCATTTTTTCCAGCGAGTGGACGACCAGGATATCAAGGCTTGCCTGGAGCATACCATCCAATTGGCGGAAAGCCATATGGAAAGAGTGGCACAGCTGTTTGCCAAGGAAAATATTCCGGTGCCCCGTGCCTTTCCGGCTGACCAGCATGTTAACCTGAATGCTGCCCGCCTATATACCGATATGTTTTATTGTGATGTCATGCTTAATGCAGCAAGGTTTGCAGTCCTTTCCCATACCATGGGCCTGAACATTTCTTCCAGAGAAGATGTTTTCATACTCTATTCTGAATTCTATGAGGAAGCTAACCATGTGCTGAAAGAGATTCTTGATACCATGAAAGGGAAGGGGATATTTGTGCGGCCTCCTTATATCCCATATCCAGACAAGCTTGATATCGTAGAAAAACATAGCTTTGTCAAGGGGTGGATGGGAAAAAGAAGGCCGCTTCTTGCCATCGAAGCCGCCCAGCTGTTTGATAACGGCATCACCAACCAGATGGGCAAGGAGCTGCTTACAGGGTTCATCCAAACCGTAAGAGACCCGCAAATAAAAGAATATTTCATAAGGGGCAGGGAACTTGCTTCAGAATTTGTTTCTAAAGTACAGAGCCTGCTTGAAGAGGACCTGGTGCCAAATGGGATGACCTGGGACTCGAAAGTAACAAAATCTACTGATGCTCCGTATTCAGATCAATTGATGCTTTTCCTGGTTTCTACTCTCAATGCCTTGGGGGTGGCACGCTACGGGCAGGCACTGTCCATGACACTGAGGAGGGATGTTGCGTCTTATTATATGAGATGCTTTGCAGATACAACAGCCTATTCAGAGGACGGACTTGACCTGCTTATCCAAAACAAATGGTTCGAACAGCCGCCGCCATGTCCAGAAAGAGATGAACTTGCCGGGAAATGATCTGCTGGTCTTGATTACATCTTTTAAAGTTTCGGCGGTGCCCTGCATAAAATTAGCCAGCCAATAAAAGAGCACTATTTATCGTGCTTCTATTGGCTGGCCCGGCATTCAGGAAATTCTATGATCATCATATTAAAACACCATTCTTCGTATTAATTCTTCGCCCTCAGCCGGCTGCCGCACTTGCAGATTATGCTGTGCTTCAATTGTTTTTCAGCTGTCTGGCATTTAGGGCATATCTTCTTAATCATTAATTTCACCTTCTCATTCAGCATTGATTATTCTGAGACAAGTGCATCTTCACATTCCTTGCATGTTCCGAAGAAGGGGCGGTTCCATAAGGAAGTTCGTCCAAATCTGCAGTTCCACATACAATTCAAGATCATGATAGATTGTCGCCAGAGGCTCATTTCGTGGATTTACTCTCCTGTGGATGGTTATATTGCTTCAGCAGCTTGTACGAATGACCATTCTTTAAGAAGCAATTCACAATCCGGTCTTTTGACCAGCAAGCCTTAAAATAAGCGTAGATTCTCCGGTTAGGCTGCTGACTATAACTCTGGCGGGTGTAAAAAGCGGAGGATTTCCGATAAAGCAGAGCGAAGTTGCCCATTTTCAAGTTTTTCAGCTGATAGCCGGAATGACTCCACTTATTTTCAACCTGTGGATTTCCTTATTCAGTTATGAATGGCAAAATAACAGCCATTCATGCGATGAGCCTTTTCATAAAATAATTACAGGCACCGGCCGAAGCAGGTGCCTGTAATTGAGAATATTGTCGATTATTGAGAATAGAGAAGGGCAGATTCAGACAAGGATTTATGCTTTTACAGGCACCTGCAGGCCCAGTCCTTCTGCTACTTTAGTTCCATATTCAGGATCTGCTTTAAAGAAATGCTCAATTTGGCGAAGTTTGATTTCATCGCTCTCAACAGGCTTCATGGCACCGACGATATTTTCCACAAGACGGGAACGCTCTTCTTCACTCATAAGCCGGTAAAGATCTCCAGCTTGTGTGTAATGATCATTATGGTCGTAAGAAACGCTGTCCGCAGCACCTGTTACGGCAAAAGGAGCGGGCTTATTTTCCGGTGTTTCTTTAGGGCCTCCGAAGCTGTTTGGCTCATAGTAGACTGATCCGCCGCCATTTGAGTCAAAACGCATCTGGCCGTCGCGCTGATAATTATTCACTTCATTCCGGGCACGGTTGATCGGCAGTGCCTGATGATTCGCACCTACACGGTAGCGGTGTGCATCATGGTAAGCGAACAGGCGCCCCTGCAGCATTTTATCAGGAGAAACATCAACACCCGGGACAAGAGTGCCAGGAGAGAAGGTTGCCTGCTCTACTTCCGCAAAATAGTTTTCAGGATTTTTGTTCAATACCATCCGGCCTACCTCGATAAGAGGATAATCCTTCTGGGACCACACTTTCGTTACGTCAAACGGATCAAAACGGTATGTTTCAGCATCTTTTTCCGGCATGATCTGCACGCAAAGCTTCCATGAAGGATAATCACCATTTTCAATCGCATTGAAGAGATCCTCAGTATGGTAGTCGGGATTTTCCCCGGCTATTTTCGCAGCAGCTTCAGGCGCCAGGTTTTTAACACCCTGCTCAGTCTTGAAGTGGTATTTGATCCAGACACCTTCGCCTTTCTGGTTGACCCATTTGAAGGTATGGCTTCCGAAACCGTGCATATGCCTTAATGTAGCAGGGATGCCGCGGTCAGACATCAGGATGGTTACCTGATGAAGGCTTTCAGGTGAAAGGGACCAGAAATCCCAGACAGCATTCGGATTCTTCAGATGTGTCTGCGGATGACGCTTTTGCGTATGGATGAAATCAGGAAATTTAATCGCATCCCGGATAAAGAAAACAGGTGTGTTATTGCCGACGATGTCATAATTGCCTTCCTCTGTATAAAATTTCACAGCGAAACCGCGCGGGTCACGGACTGTATCTGCTGAACCGAGCTCCCCCGCTACAGTGGAGAAACGGATAAACAGCGGAGTGCGCTTGCCGACTTCAGAAAGGAATGAAGCCTTTGTATATGTAGTCAGGTCATTTGTGACTTCAAAATAGCCATGCGCACCTGCTCCTTTGGCGTGGACCACACGCTCAGGTACACGTTCACGGTTAAAATGGGCCAGTTTTTCAAGAAGATGTACATCCTGGATAAGGGTCGGCCCGCGGGATCCAGCCGTCATTGAATTTTGATTGTCGCCAACAGGGGCGCCCCAGCTTGTAGTCAGTTTATTATTTGTCATCAAAACATCACCTCTTAGTTTAATAGATTGCTTGTTCCATGTAATCAATGATATCACTTCTCAATAAAAAATCAATACTTTTTTATAATAATTATTAATAAGTAAGAGATTTAAAGAGATAGACATTTAAATGTTTTAACAAGATATCTATTTCGCTTAAAATATCTTTATGCCAAAATGGAAGAGCTCATTACTTTATGGGCTTTTTCCACCCGTTTCCTTCAATAGTACATGTGGGTTACTATCCTGCATAAAGGGGTATTAGCCAGGAATGTATGATAAAATTCCTGCCTTTCAGCCAATATTTTGATTGGGAAGTATTATTACATAACAAAAAGATGATTTTATGGTAGGATTTAAGATAGATATTTCTATTATGAAGGGAACATTGGATATGAATGACACTGCCAAGCTACATGAAGAAGCCTATGAAATGCTGAAAGAGACAAGCCGGACCTTTTTGATCCCGATCAGTTATCTGTCCCCGGGCCTGAAGGAAACCGTTTCATCCGCTTATTTATGCATGAGGGCTATAGATGAGATTGAAGACCATCCCGAACTTGAAGCGGAGTCAAAGGACCACCTTTTGCGTTCAATCAGTGAATTGCTGAAGAGGCCTGTAAATGCCGAGGATATGAAATCCCTTTTCAAGCCGTATAAATCCAAGCTGCCTGAAGTGACATTGCGCCTGTATGACTGGATCAGGCTTTGTCCAGCAAGCATCAAAGAAAAGGTTCTTGATTCTACCAGCACAATGGCAAAGGGCATGGCTGACTGGACGATGAAGGGCTGGAATATCAGGGACGAAAAAGATCTCGATGACTATACCTTTTATGTGGCGGGCCTTGTCGGCGTCATGCTTTCCGACATTTGGAAATGGCATGATAATACAGAAACGAAAAAGGACCTGGCGATTGCATTTGGCCGCGGTCTCCAATCTGTCAATATCCTCCGCAACAAAATCGAAGATAAAGAGCGGGGCGTTAGCTTTTATCCCGATGGCTGGGACAATGACCAGATGTTCAGTTACGCCCGCAGGAATCTTGCACTTGCAGATGCATATATAAAAGATATCAAGTCTGCCCCGATCCTGAATTTCTGCAGGATTCCGCTTGCACTTGCACATGGGACCCTTTCTGCCTTGTCAGAAGGCAAGGAAAAGATGAATCGCGAAAGTGTAAATGCAACGGTCAAACAAGTGGTCGCAGAATAGACAATAAAAAAATCCGGCCGGCCTGGCCGGATTTTTTTTGCTGTGCTCTAATCTAAGTGTACCGAAGGAAAGGATGAAAGAGAATGAACGGGAAAAAGAATGCCATTGTTACAGGGGCATCCAGGGGATTCGGGCTTCTAATTTCCATTGAGCTCGCAAAAATGGGCTATAGCGTGACAGCTGCAATGAGGGACAAGTCCAGCTCTGCAGAACTGCTGAAACAGGCTGAAAAGGCAGGGGCAGTGGATAATATAAACTTGCATGAGCTCGACGTAGCTTCAGATGAATCTATTCTCCGGTTCCGCACCTACCTGGAGGGTCTTGGCTCAGTTGATCTCCTGGTTAATAATGCTGGATTTGCCGGTGCAGGGTTTGCAGAGGAAGTTGAACTTGCTGAATATAGGAGCCAGTTTGAAACCAATGTATTTGGCGTTTTTGCTGTTACTCAGGCTGTCCTTCCTTATATGCGTGAACAAAAGAGGGGAAGGATCATCACCATCAGCAGCATCAGCGGAAAAATGGGTTTTCCGGGATTGTCTCCCTATGTCGCCTCCAAACATGCAGTCGAAGGGTGGGCTGAAAGCCTCCGACTTGAAATGAAGCCCTTTAATGTTGATGTTGTTCTCATTGAACCTGGTTCATACAATACAGGCATCTGGTCAACAGGTAAAAAGGTTTCTAGTCGGTCTCTTCAGCCAGATTCTCCTTATTATGCATACTATTCACAGCTTGAAAATTATTTAAATAAAAGCTCTGAAAAATACGGAGATCCCGCAGAAGTGGCCGAGCTGTGCGGGAAAATTGCCGGGAGAAAGAATACAAGGCTGAGGTACCCAGTAGGAAAGGGAACAGCTTTCACGCTGAAGCTGAAAGACAGGATAGGATGGCGGAATTGGGAAAGGCTGTTCTGGCGAATTCTGGCAAACAATAAATAAGTTGACTAGAAATGTATTATGTAAACTGCATATCCAGCCCAGCTTCACATCTAAGCTGGACCTGCAGCATTCCAATCATCCTGTATAGAAAAAATCACTTGGCTTTTGAGTTTTTCATTTAAATATTCATATAACCCAATTTTGTTCATCCAGGGATCATTAATGGTGCACCAGCGGGTTTGCATGCTTTGCTCGGTTTTGATCTGAAGATCGTCAACCTCAATGCCGATTTCTTTCTTCAGGCGTTTTAGCTCGGTTTCAAGATTGTATACCCCTAAACGGAGCAGGCTGTTCTTTGAATCAGGCTGTCCCTGGACCAGCCTGAAACCGCAGCCGGGAGCAACAGACCATTCTGCAAAGCCGCCATCCCGCAGCAGATCCGGTTTTCTATTGAAAAAAGGACTGTACCAAACGATTCCTTCATTAAGTTCGGGAATTTTAATCTCTGCTATCATTTCATAAATCATTCCAGCTTCCTCCTAATCTCTGGGATAAGAGCTGAGTGAAAAAGAAACGCAGGCTAACAATAATATTTCATTTTTTTAACCCAATTAGAGTGATAATATAATCCTATTCCCTGAAGGATCTGCAGTTAAAACCAACTCTCCTTGAATTTCAGCATTTTGGCCCAGCTTCCTGATCCTTTCTGCTGCTGCTCTGATTGATTTTGTATCGGGATAGAGCAATTTAAAATCTTTCATACCTGGTGCATTTTCTCTGGCCGGCGGTGCACCAATCCCATTCCATGTGTTAATGCCAATATGATGATGATAGTTCCCTGTGGAAAGAAAGAGAGCCTGCCCGCCGTATTCAGCTGCAATATTGAAGCCCAGCCCCTTTACATAAAACTCTTCAGCTGCTTTCAGATCCGACACATGCAGATGAATATGGCCCATGATGGTATCTCCCGGAATTCCTTTCCAAGGCATCTTTTCTTCCATGGCGAGGAGCTCCCCGGCATGCAGTGCAGCAGTGTCCATCCTGACCATTCCGCCTTCCCAGGTCCAGGATTCTGTGGGCCGGTCCGCGTATATCTCAATCCCATTTCCGTCAGGGTCGGCCAGATAAATCGCTTCACTGACAAGATGGTCGGAAGCACCCTGCAAAGGCCAGCCGGTCTGGATCAGATGTGCCAGTGCTGACGCGAGAGATGGGCGGTCCGGGAGCAGGAGGGCGAAATGGTAGAGGCCTGCAGACCTGGCTGACTTTTGTTCTATAGCTGGCGGCTGCACCAGTACAATCAGAACTGTTTTACCGTCAGCAGTAAGTTCAGCACTTCCTGTATCCTCCCGCAGCACTTTTAACCCGATTATTTCTTTATAAAAAAGAATCGATCTTTCAAGGTCACTGACCTTGAGTGTTATTTGGGAAGCATAAGTGAGTGGTGCTTCATGGAAATTCATAATAGTAGCTCCTTTGTAATCTACTTACTTTATGTAAGTTAGTGTATGAAAATAACTTCATTCAGTCAAGAAGAATGCCATACGAAAAGCAAAAATTTTATAATTGTTTTTTTTTATGTATACTGTAGCTATAGGAGTGAATTCAGATGAACGCTTCAAAGATTTGCCCCAGATTTGAAAAGGCTATGAGCATACTCAGCCAGAGGTGGACAGGGCTGATCATATATCAGCTTTCACAAGGGCCGCAAAGATTCTGCACTATAGAATCTTCTATTTCTATAAGCGGCAGAGTTTTGTCTGAGCGGCTGAAGGATTTGGAGAAGCAAGGTGTAGTCCATCGGCAGGTATTTCCGGAAAAACCCGTCAGGATAGAATACTCGCTGACCCAAAAAGGGGAGGCGCTTAAACCAGTACTCTATGAAATTGAACAATGGTCTCAGAATTGGATAGAGGAAACCGGGGGCGAATAAAAGCCATGCTTAACCGCATGGCTTTTATTAAATGGAGTATAGATCATAGTAAACTCAGCAATTGGCTGTTTTCTATTTTTCAGCAGAAGAGAGGAAAAGCATGGACCAAGCATATCGATGCCTGTCCCAAATTCAGCTAGACCGCTAAAACTGCCTGTTTTCCTCCCAGGCTGAATAAAGCCCGCTTCCGCTGCAGCCAGGGCATTCTAGTGAATTGGTATAATACACATATTCATTTGCATGGAACGCATTGAACCCGCGGCCAAAGCAGTCAGGGCATTTGTCGACCGCCCGCATCCCGGCAATCCGGTTTTCTTCCCTTGCAGCCAGCCAGTCCTGGAAGGATTGTAGAAGACCCATGCTGTTCACCTCCTTTTCTTTACATATTGTTATAGCATCGGCATGTTTTTATACCTTATTTTTCTATATTATATTCAGAATATTTAGAAATGTTAAGGGATTTTTGTATTTAACATAAAAAATTACTTGTCAGCACATTCATTTTTGCCTCAATCCGAAAAAGGAGGTAGTATGCTGATAGGGATTGGATACCCAATCTTGATAATCCCTAATAGGAGGAGCTATATACCCAGCATGGCTCCTCTTTTTAGGATATCAGTTTCCTGAATGCGGTTACATGCGGCAGCCTGATACAGGTGCCGTTTTTCTTTGATCTTGGCTTTGCTGAAATACATATTAACCATAGTTTTACAATAATGAGTTCGAAACAATCTGATGCACTGATAGACCTTGGTCATAATGGTTTTTGATTAGAAAAAATTTGTGGTAATCTTATATAGAGATTTCAAAGAGAAGGGAAACACGAAAGATGATAGTGAAAACTGAAGAAGATATTAATGGAATTAAGGAGATCGGCAGCATTGTTGCAAAAATCCGAGATGAACTGATTGAGAAGACAGTGCCTGGCATTACTACAAAAGAGCTTGATGAGCATGCCGGCAGGCTTTTCGAACAATACGGGGCCATATCCGGTCCAAAGGGAGAATATGACTTTCCCGGCTACACATGCATCAGTGTAAATGAAGAGGTTGCTCACGGAATACCGGGCAGCCGCATCATCAAGGACGGTGATCTGGTCAATATAGATGTCTCGGGATCAAAGAATGGCTATTTTGCGGATACAGGCCTTTCTTTTGTGGCAGGAGACGAAGCTGATGACACCTTGAAAAAGCTTTGCAGGACAGCCCAGCTGGCATTTGATGCCGGCCTTAAAAAAATCAGGCCGGGAAAAAAGCTGAACGGAATAGGAAAAGCTGTTCATCAGACAGCTGTCAATGAAGGATTTACAGTTATCATGAACCTGACTGGCCATGGAATCGGCCGTTCACTGCATGAAAAACCTGACCATGTCCTTAATTATTTTGATTCATGGGATACAGGGCTTCTCAGGGAGGGGATGGTCATTGCGTTTGAGCCGTTCATTTCAACAGCAGCTGAGGAAGTAGTGGAGCTTGGTGATGGATGGACATACGTTACCGAAGAAAAAAGCTTTGTCGCTCAAATCGAGCATACCCTTATAGTGACCAAAGAAGGCCCGGTCATTGTTACATTATAGAAGAATAGGAAAATCCCCCGGATCATCCGGGGGATTCTTCGCGCTTAATAGGTTTCTGTGTTTACAGTAACTTCTATATTGCCTCTTGTAGCTCTGGAATAAGGGCAGACACCATGTGCCTTTTCTGTCAGCTCCTTCGCTTCCTCAAGGGATACGCCGCTGACTGCCGCATTCAAAACCACCGCAAGGGCAAGGCCGCCATCGTTTTCTTTCCCGATTGTCACTTCAGCTGTTACCTTTGATTCAATTTTCTTACGGTCCTGCCGGGCTACTAGATTAAGGGCACCATCAAAGCAGGAGGCATAGCCGGCTGCGAAAAGCTGCTCAGGATTCGTTCCATTTTCTGTTCCATTTCCGCCTAAAGACTTTGGCATGGATAGGTTAAAATCAAGATTGCCGTCATCAGTACGTACCTTCCCGCTGCGTCCGCCCTCAGCCGTTGCTTTTGCTGTGTACAATTTGTCCATGTTCCTCACTCCTGTCCATTTTCTTTCACTATATTGTTCCCTAATCACGAAAAGCGAAACCGGGGAAACATATTGAGGTTCAAAAGTGCAAGCTGAGCCTGATCATGTCCCGGCAGACTATTCCGTTTTCACAGATTTCATCAGGGTAACGTCTGGTGAAATAATCAAAATCGATTCCTGTAATCCGGAATCCATGCTTCTGATATAATCCAAGCTGCTGTACGCTTGAATTCCCTGTTCCGATTTCCAGGGTAAGGCATCCTGATGACTCTGTATGCTTAATCGCATGCTTCAATAGCTGTGTCCCAATTCCACGGCTCCGCGCGTGTTCATATACGGCCAAATTGATGATCTCTGCTGTTTTTGGCCTGGTAAGAAGAAGGATGCAGCTTCCTGCCAGATCTTCCCCCTCGTACGCTCCCCAGCAAATTCCTTTAGCTGCATAGTCCCTGACAGCTTCAGCAGAAGGATCTGCCAGCAGCAGCAAGTCCAGCGGAGGCTGTTCCAGCATTTTTATAATAGCAGCCATCTTATCACCTTTCTTTTCAGTTTATAAATGATTATAAATTCTGTTTAGCTTTCACGATTATTTGCCAAGATGATATCAGGCAGAAAGCAGGTGAGAAAGCATGGAAAAAACAGAAGTTTTTAAAATACTAATGTTAATAGAAAGCAGCTATCCATTATGCCGCTTTAGAAATGAAACGGTCGAACAGTGGTTCAGGCAATGTAATGCCCTTATATATGAAGATGTCTTCCAGCATGTTTGCGGGCATATTCGAAGCAGGCCGTACCCGCCAAGTTTTCGGGATGCGGCAGGATTTACTGCAGAAGGAAAGTCTGCTGATTGGATGGAAGAGTACATACTGCCTAAAGAAATCTAAATACATCTTGCCGCTGTCATATCTAAAAATGTGTTCAGCTGCAGGAATCGCTGGTCCTTACTGCTTCCTTGAATTTGCGGCAAGCGGGGCTAGGATGACATGAAGGACGATATCTGCACAAAAATGGGACAGCATGGCCATTTCAATCCCATACTTCCAATATAAGTAGCCAAAAAGGATGCCGGGCACCATATTGAGGAGAATAGTCCGCAGCGTCACGATGAGTGATTTCCCGTATATCTGATAGCTTGCCGGAAGATGGCCTGCACCGAATAAGAAGGCAGCCAATATTATTCCAGTCCAGTAGATCCAGCCTCCACTGGACAGGAATGAAAGCATATAGACAACCAATGTCATCAGAAACAGCCTCATCAGCACTTCTTCCGATATTCCGCCGTAAAAGGAAGCAAGAAAAGCTTGTTTTCTTGTCGGTGTTTCCGCTTCCGCTTGAGGCATCTTTTTGCTGAATATCCGGTCCAGCAGCAGGATTGCCAAGGCGGATGCTGCACCGCCAAGGATACTAAGCAGCATAACAGGCCATATTGAAAAAGATATCCTCGTGCCATATAAATAATAGTCCAGCAGCGGCCATTGCAAATCTGTCTTTGGAGCCAGATAGGTGCCTGTAAATGAGGCTGCCCCCAGGAGGACTCCAGTCTGCACTGCACCAATCAGTGCAAGCACCGGGAGGGGAGGCAGCTTCTTTTTCGGCTGCTTTTCTGCCGCTTCCTGGATGCGGCCATGCAATATTTTGGTCTGATAAGGAATGACAAGTATGGCTCCAAATACCGAAGCCAGCCAAAAGATATAGAATTCTGTCATCATGAACACCTCTTAAAATTTATAAGTACAAAGATAAGACGGTTCAAAACTGAATTCGTTCATTTATTTTTAAAAATCCACAAAAAAATGAGGCTATCCTGTCCGGGACATCCTCAATGAATATCCTGCTTCTTGAATCTTCCTCCCCGAACCTCGGCAATGTCTCCGATGGCAAGGAAAGCAGAAGGATCAAGCCCCTCAACTATTTCTTTCAGCTTGGCTTCTTCCAGTCTGTTAATGACACAAAATATCACTTTTTTATCATCCCCGGAATAGGCGCCTTCTCCAGAAAGATAAGTTACACCCCGCCCAAGGCGGCTGTTGATGGCATCCCCGATCTGCCTGTAGTTGTCGCTAATGACCCATACTGATTTGGATTCTTCCAGTCCTGTAATTGTAATATCAATGGTTTTGAAAGCAACAAAATAAGCAATGAGAGAATACATAGCCCGGTCCCATGTAAAGACAAACCCTGCACTTCCAAGTATGAACAGATTGATGAACATGATAATTTCCCCAACTGAAAATGGAAGTTTCTTATTGGCCAGTATGGCGAGAACCTCACTTCCATCAAGGGAGCCTCCGTACCGGATGACAATGCCGACCCCGATTCCAAGCACGATTCCCCCAAATACAGATGCCAGGAGGATATCCTGTGTGAAAGCAGGCACTGGATGAAGGAGGGCAGTTGTAATAGAAAGGATGAAAATACCGTAAAGTGTGGAAATCGCGAATGTTTTTCCGATTTGCTTGTAGCCGATAAAGAAAAAGGGGATATTGAGCAGGAAGATGATCAGTCCGAGCTTAACGCCTGTAAGATGGGACAGCATGATTGAAATGCCGACTATTCCTCCGTCAATGACCTGGTTGGGAACGAGGAAAATCTCCAGCCCGACTCCCATAAGGATTGCTCCTATCGTAATGAGGAGAGCACGTTTGAGAATTTTTCCTTTTGTCATTTTCCGGTGTGATTCTCTCAATAGAACTGCCTGCTGTCCAATTTCCAATTCCGTCACCCGCATCCCTCCTTTTCTTGCCTGGCAGCTGGCTGTACTGCCGGCAGCAGGATTATACACTCATATCTTAAACAGTATATTCAATTGTGTTCATCCTAAAACCTTTGAGCAGAATAATAAATAGTATTCTAATCGCCTGTATTTATTATATCCTCATTGGCGTAATATTCACACTATTTAACCTTCAGGCTGATAACAAAAATGCCCGGCTTTTTGGCCGGGCGGGAAAATCCTTAACAGAAGGATAAGGGAGGTATTCATTTGCTTGCCCGCCTCTATATCCGTTAGCAAAGATAAAGAGGCAGGGCCATATTAAAAAGGGGAAAGCAGGCGGCCTGCAGCCACAAGATCATTGTATCGTTAAAGTATGAACAAAATATGACCCTTTTAAGACGAAGCCATGAATATGAAAAAAATATAATCTTAACTGATCCAAATTCCTTTTCTTTTCGTTTTTTGCATAGAGCGGGCAGATTTGATTTACTTCCTGCACAGTACTTTCCGATATAATGATAGAGCTAACCTGAAAAGAAGGAGGAATACGATGAGCAGAAGCAATGACAGCTTGCTTTATGAAAAGATACTTCGTAAAGATAAGCAGGCACTAGAGGATTTGTATGACAAATACGAGAAAATCCTATTCTCTTTCTTATATAAAATGACAGAAGACAGAGATTTGTCAGAGGAAGCCCTTCAAGAAGTGTTCTTAAAAATCTGGCGAGGCAAGGGACATTATACCGAAGACAAAGGAAAATTCAGTTCATGGCTGTTTACAATGGCGCGCAATACAGCTATTGATATCATCCGGAAAAAGGAGAAGGGTCCTGTTCCTGTTGACGAAATTCAGCCGGCCGCCAGCCTGGAAAGCTCGGCGGAAGAGCAGACAGAGTGGAAAGAAGAAAGAATGAAGGTACATAGTGCAGTCTCAAAACTGTCTGAAGACCAAAAAGGGATTATTGATCTTATTTATTTTAAAGGTTTCACACAGCAGAAAATTTCTGAATCCTGCAATATTCCACTTGGAACTGTCAAAAGCAGGGCAAGGCTGGCACTTAGGAATCTCCGAAAATTTCTTGATGCTGCGGAAGGGAGGGAGAAGGCATGAACAAAGATTATTGCGAACTATCAATTGACTACTTTAATGGCACACTCTCAGAGGAAGAAAAACCGGCATTCGAACAGCATCTGCTGACTTGCGAAGAATGCAGGGCAGAAATGGAGGATTTGAAAATGCTATCCGGCCATCTTCCCTTCCTTTCAGAGGAAGTCCAGCCTCCAAAGGGCATGAAAGACCGTATATTTAAAGAAATATTCCAAAATGAAGAAAAGCAGACAGCAGCTAAGGAAGACAAAGTTGATGAGCCGGCAGGACTGACTTCAAAACAGAAGAGAAAATGGCAGATGCCAGCATTAGCTGCGGCACTCCTTCTATCTGTCATTGGAAATGGCTATGCAGTAATAAAGCTCTCTGAGAAAGAGCCTGTACAAAGGGCGGAAGAAAAAATCTCTTCTATTGCCCTGCAGCCTGGGGAAAACTTCGACGGCAATGCTGAAGCCTATCTCATACAGGAGAGTAATGGCTTGAAAGTCATTGTTAATGCAGAAGGGCTAGAACAGACTGAAGGAGAACAGGTATACCAGGTGTGGCTGATTAATGGCGGCAATCCTGTTCCAGCAGGTTCATTTGTACCAGACAGCACCAGTAAAGGTACAGCCTTTTATCAAGCAGCAGACAGCAGCAATGAAAACTGGGATACCATAGCAGTGACATTGGAGCCAAGAGCAGGCAACTCCCTGCCAGAGGGGCAGATCGTCTTAAGCTCTGAATTATAGCAATAAAAGGCCGGCTTTCCGAATAGGGAGCCGGCTTTCTTTATATGCCGGTGGGCAGGTTGAAGCATCCGGCTTCTTAGATAGAAATGAAGTGTAAATGGCTCTATAAAAACTTCCTGCATGTTTTCATATTGAGAAAATATTAAAAAATGTCTCTATAATGTGATCCAAAAGAAAATCCGCTGCGTTTAGTAGATGTAATCAAAAAAATAACTTATGAAAAGGAGAGTGCATCACATGAATTTGAAACAAAACCTGAAAAAAATGATTATTCCTGTACTGGGGCTTTCACTTTTATTCCCTTCTGCAGGATCTGCCGCAGAACAGACCCCAACGGTAAAAACACCAGCAGCCGATCTAAGGGCAGCACTTGATCAGCTTTTATCAGAGCATTATATACTTGCCGTTTCGTCCATGACCAAATCCTTTGAAGGTGCCACGGATGCGGAAGCACTTACAAAAGCGCTGGACCAGAATGCACTCGACATGACACCGGCAATTGCCTCCATATACGGTGAGGAAGGAGCTGCTGAGTTTGAAAGGATTTTCCGGAGACATAACGGCTATGCAGACACCTTCGTGCAAGCAGCTAAGAATGATGATGAAGCTGCCAGACAGGAAGCAGAAAAAGAAGTGGACGAATTTGTTGTAGAGTTTTCCACCTTCCTAGGCAAGGCAACAGAAGGGAAGCTGCCGGCAGAAGCCGCTGCAAAAGCAGTCAGCCTCCACGAAGACCAAGTCATTCAAACCTTTGATCATTATGTTGAGGGTAAATACGAGGAAGCATACAAAAGCTTCCGTGAAGGGTACAAGCATATGTTCTCCATCAGCAAAGCACTTTCATCAGCCATCACAGCTCAAATGCCGGAAAAGTTTGCAAATTCTTCTTCTGACACGCCAGCGGCCGATTTGAGGTCAGCCCTTAATAGCCTCGCTTCCGAACACTTTGCATTGGCAGTCATGGGAATGGAAAAAGGATATACTCAGTCAGAGGATTATGATTTCATCACTTGGGCAGAAAATGCCAACACTGCAGACTTCAAGGCGGCCATAGGCAGCATTTACGGTGAAGCTGGTGCACAGCAGTTTGAAAAAGTTTGGCAGACTGACCACATTAATGCCCAGGGCAAAATTGCAGCAGCAGAGCTTGAAGGAGATAAAGAAGCTGCCGAAGCAGCCAGGGCACAGCTTGACAAATTTGCAAAAGATTTCGGCGGATTCCTCGGTGCGGCAACAGATGGCAATCTTCCTGCAGCTGACGCTGAAGCAGCTGTAAAAGCCCATGAAAACCAGGTCCTCATGGCTTTTGACCAATATAAAGCCGGCAATTATGAGGAGTCAGCAGGAACTTTCCGTGAAGGATTTGCTGCTATGTTCACGATCGGGGAAGTACTGGGAAATGCAATTGTCACACAGATGCCTGATAAGTTTGCAGAAGCAGCCATGCCGGAAACTATGCCCAAGACAGGCTTGGGCGGAGCAAGCAATCCTGCAGATGCAGCCACAATTTTATGGAGTGTACTCGGTGTGATGCTTGCAGCAGGAGGAGTATTTTCTCTTAGAAAAAAAGCAGTAAAATAATTGCAGCAAAATTGGGAAGTTCGCTGGCCTCTTCCCGGTTTTGATTTAACCGCGACGCTGGGAGGTGAAGCCATGAAAAAACCAGCCGTATTGCTTGCCGGCAGCCTGATCTGTTTTATCATCGGAGGCTTTAGCTATAAGGACAGCAATGAATTAGAGGATCCCCCCATAATTAAACAAAAGCAGGAGCTGGAACTAAAAAAGTCACAAATTAAAAACGAATTCCATTCAGTAGATATAAAGATTCAAACCAAGGAAGAAGAGAATTTGAAAGGGATAGAACCAGCAGCAATAAAAATCCCTTCTCTGGGAATCGAGGCCCCGGTCGGCAAGGTAGGCGTCCTGGAGAATGGCGCAATGGGGGTTCCTGATGACAACAAATCCGCCGGATGGTTCGAACCGGGAATAAAACCTGGAGAAAAAGGAAGCAGTGTCATAGCTGGGCATGTAGACAGTAAAGCAGGACCCGCAGTTTTTTTCTATTTAAAAGATCTTGTAAAAGGGGATGCAGTGATTATAACAGCACAGGATGGACTAAGCTATACGTTTGAGGTTCAGCAATTAAAAAGCTATCCTTATGACCGCGCACCCATCAGCGAAGTGTTTGGTCCTTCAGACGAACGGAGGCTTAACCTTATAACGTGCACAGGTACTTACAATCGTAAAACAAACACGCATGAAGAAAGGCTTGTGGTTTACACAGTACTTAAGTCAGGACAGGAAGACAAAGCAGAAACCTTGGTAGTACCGCTACCGCCTGAACATGTAAAAATAAGCGGGGGCCTGCTTACCTGGCATGCAGTCAGAAGCGGTGAGATTTCAGGATACCGCATTTACAGCAGCACAGAAAATGGAGACTTCATCCATGCAGCCAGTATTTCATCTCATGAAAGAAAGAGCATGGTTATTGATAATGAAGAAGCAACATCCTTCTATATCACAGCAGTCAGCTCATCCGGCAATGAATCTAAACCATCTGAGATTGTCACAAAATAGTATCCATTCAGTATATTTGCTGAGATTATATTAATGAGGAAGATCAATACTTTCTTTTCCGATGTTAGTTTTTCAGCGAATCAGGGAATAAATGAACGAAAGATTTTATTCCTGGGAGAGATTATAATGGCAGAAACAGCAGAGAAAAACCTGTCTGAGCGCTTTGAAGCTGCGTTCAATCGTATTCACAAAGCATTGAAGCAATCAGTTAAAAACGCGCGCACTGACAAATTCCATAAGCTGGTCGATTTGGGGAAAAGCCATTCACTTGTAAGAAGTTACGAGGTTGATCTTTTCCAATTCGCCAAGCTGAGAAACGCAATCGTCCATGAAAAAATAGATCTTGGCTATTATATTGCAGAGCCCCATCTGGAAACAGTTGAAAAGATCGAAAAGATTGCCGATTATTTTGAAAAGCCTAAAACTGCAATCTCGGTAGCAGCCAAGCCGGTCTTTTATTTTTATGAAGAAGGGAAGCTTTCAGATGTGCTTTCGGTTATCAATAGTTTCTCGCATTCACAATTCCCAATTTATAACGAAAAAGAAGAATACAGCTGGCTCCTTACTTCAGCAGAAATCGTAAAATGGATGTCTGAGCATTTCTCTGAGGATACTGTCAGCCTTAAGGAAGTGAAAATCAAGGAACTCTATAACAAGAAATTCAAGCATCAAATCGCCTTTGCTCCAGCAGATTTAGATATCTTTGAAATTGAAAATATGTTCGAGGACCATCATGCAAAGAATGAAAAGCTGGAAGGGATCATTGTTACAGAGCATGGCGGATATAATGAAAAACCGCAAGGCTTCATTACTTCCTGGGACCTCCTTGAAGTGGATTCATTTGAATGAGGAAAGAACGGGCTCCTAAATAGCCCGTTCTTTATTTTCGTAAAATTTAGTACCAGATACTAATAATTGGTGTTAAAATAATGATAAATCTTGTCAACAAGGGAGGGTCAGCATGATGTATAATTTTTTTGCCCGGCTGGCTAATGCAGTTTTTAAATCAAGAGGGAAGTTCATTATAGAAGGGAAGGAAAATCTGCCGGATGAAAAAGGGTATGTAATTGCCTGTACACACAGGAGCTGGGTCGATGTAGTTGCACTTGGTGCAGGAGTTTTCCCGGAGCAGATTCACTTCATGGCAAAAAAAGAACTGTTTGAAAAGAGTTTGGCAGGCAAGTTCTTGACAAGCATCAATGCTTTTCCTGTTAATAGGGAAAACCCTGGCACAAGCACACTGAAGATTCCTCTCCAGCTTCTGAGAAAGGGGAAGACAGTCGGGATTTTTCCATCAGGCACAAGGTCGAGCGAGGAGGCATCCCTGAAAAGGGGGGCTGTCACAATTGCAAGCATGGCAAAGACGGTGATCGTGCCTGCTGCCTTTTATGGACCTGAAAGCGTCAAAGCACTGCTGTCAGGCAAGCCTATCCTGCTTAAAATCGGACAGCCTATCGACCTGAGCAGCGGCAAAAAAGATAAAGATGAACTGTCGCAAATTACGATGCAGCTCTCTGAAACGATGCTGGCTTTGGAAGAAGAGCTGAAATCCAATAAAATAAGCAGCCGGAAATAGTTTCCGGCTGCAATTCAATTTACTATTCCAAGCTCTTTCAGCCCATTAAAAATGCCGGAATCTGACACTGTGGTCGTCTTTTTGTCTGCATACTCCAACAGGTCAGGATGTGAATTGCCCATTGCGATTCCTACACCGGCATATTTCAGCATTTCTTTATCATTCATTCCGTCGCCAAAAGCAATCGAGGCCTCCCGGGGGATGCCAAGCTCTTTCATGACGACCTCCAGGGCATAACCCTTATTGACTGTATCGCGGATCACGTCATAACAGTCGCGCAT
The DNA here is from genome assembly GCF_040492155.1 of Cytobacillus sp. T106. NCBI lineage: Bacteria > Bacillati > Bacillota > Bacilli > Caryophanales > Bacillaceae > Cytobacillus > Cytobacillus sp. T106. Next base: position 45,073 of record NZ_JBEUMK010000007.1, read on the forward strand.
TCCATCTACATTAACCTGGGAAAGATGAATTCCATTCCTTTCATAAAGATGCTGTTCTCCTTCTTTAAGAGAGAGGACTGTCATTCCAAGAATCTGATCGAAGTGCTCAGGCTTGATCAGTGCGTTTTTGTTAAGATGGAACTTGGCAAGGAAGTCTTTCATTTTACCGGCATCTTTGTCGGTCAATAAGTTTTGTTCACTCGAATAAAGCACTGCTTGATGATTATACTCTTTTGCCGTCTGCAAATACTCTTCAATCACTGGCCGGTCCATCGGCTTATCCAGGACCGTTTTGCCTTTGTGGACGGCAAAGGCCCCATTATATCCGATAAAAGAGGAAATGTTCAGCTCTTTTCCGATTTCTGCTATTTCATGCAATGGCCTGCCGGTGGCAAGGAACACTTCGATGCCTTTTTCTTTTGCCTGTGCGACTGCATGCCTGGTCGATTCCTGTATGGTATCATCAGGACGAAGAATGGTGCCGTCAATATCCAAAAAAATAATTTGATAAGCTGTCATGTCAATACTCCTTGCGGCTGGTTATTTAAAGGGGATTCTAGCACAAAAAAGGGGAGAAATCCATTATTCCGGCATAAAACAAAAAGCGCCGGATTCTGCTGGCGCTTTCTGCTCCTTACCGTATTATCATATAGCGGCCATAGAACTGCGGACCCTTTGACCGGTAAGCAAAATTGATCTTTCTCTCAATGCCAAACGATAAACGAGAAGTCGCTGTTAACCGAATCATCGATACCAGTCCCTCCTGATTAGTTTTGGCCTTGCCTCGATGTCACGGAGGATGGGGATTAAAAGGCAAAGACAGCTTCGTAATAGCCATTAACGAGAAAAAGCGCCAATTCCCTGAATAGGCGCTTTTTCTCAATCCTCCAAAAGGATCATGGAAACCAGACATCACAGCCGAATCGATGTTTACGTATATCGATTCAGGACAAGTGTCCCAATTGACCTGTCTGTAAAAGTTTCCTCTTGTGCAGCGCCAAATACCAATTTTGAAGTCGCTGTTCTGCGATCCATCGCTTCCAGTCCCTCCTTTAATATTTTGGCTTGCATCATTTATATACCACGTGTCTCATGCATCAAACATTTTTATTAAGAAAAAGAGAATCAATCTTTTATAGACTCATATATTTATGGTAGAATAAAACCTGTCATTTTTGACAACTGCATAAAAATCCGTTCTTGAAACGGTAGAGGTTCTAGCTACCCTCTCAAAAAAACTAAGGAAAACAGCACCGCTTTCTTAGTGGTGCTGTTTTTCTGTTAAAGGAGATCAAACCATGAAAAACGAAAAAGCAATCGTCGTCTTCAGCGGCGGCCAGGACAGCACGACCTGCCTTTTTTGGGCTAAGAAGAACTTCAAAGAGGTGGAGGCAGTCACCTTTGATTACGGCCAAAGGCATATTGCAGAGCTCGAATGCGCCAGAAGAATTGCCGCTGACCTAGCTATCCAGCATCATGTCCTTGACATGAGCCTTTTAAATCAGCTGGCTCCTAATGCTTTGACAAGGAAGGATATCAAGGTAGAGGAGAAGGAGGGGGAGCTTCCTTCAACCTTCGTCCCAGGCCGAAACCTGCTGTTTTTATCTTTTGCAGGGGTGCTTGCCAGCCAGGTTGCAGCGAAGCATATCATTACAGGCGTATGCGAAACAGATTTCAGCGGCTATCCCGACTGCCGCGACCAGTTTGTTAAATCGCTTAATGTCACATTGAATCTTTCAATGGATAGCCAATTTGTCATTCACACACCGCTCATGTGGCTGAATAAGGCGGAAACATGGAAGCTGGCTGACGAGCTGGGGGCGCTTGAATATGTAAGAAAGCAGACTCTGACTTGCTATGAGGGTGTTATCGCTGACGGCTGCGGGGAATGTCCTGCCTGCAGGCTGCGCAAGCGCGGATTGGAAGACTATCTTGCTGAAAGGCAGGGAGTCTGATATGTATGGCTTCCGGATCGTCGACAAGCTTCAGAAGATAAATGAAGATATAAAGCAAAACCAGCTAAAATATCATAGAAAAAGAGTATTAGTAAGCAAGGAATTCACTTTTGATGCTGCCCATCATCTCCATTGCTATGAAGGCAAATGTAAAAACCTTCACGGGCATACCTACAAGGTCATCTTCGGAATCAGCGGGTATGTGGATGAAATTGGCCTTTTGATAGACTTTGGAGATATTAAAGAAATATGGAAAAAACAAATTGAAGTCCACCTTGACCATAAATATCTGAATGAAACACTTCCTCCGATGAACACCACAGCTGAAAATATGGTTGTCTGGATTTATGAGCAAATGTCTGCCTGCCTAAAGGATTACTCGCCGCAGCAGGATGCAAGGGTCGAATTCGTGAGATTGTTTGAAACTCCGACCAGTTATGCAGAGGCGAGGAGGGAGTGGATGGAGAATGAGTAAGATTCCAGTCATGGAGATTTTCGGGCCTACCATCCAGGGTGAGGGGATGGTCATCGGCCAGAAGACAATGTTCGTCAGGACCGCCGGGTGCGACTATTCATGCTCGTGGTGTGATTCTTCCTTCACTTGGGATGGAACAGGCAAGGAGCTGATCAGACAGATGGATGCAGAAGAAATCTGGAATGAACTTAAGGCAATCGGCGGGGAAGGCTTCTCATTCGTCACGATTTCCGGCGGCAATCCTGCCCTCCTTAAAAATCTCGACAAACTGATTAGCCTGTTAAAAAAAGAAAATATTCAACTCTGTCTGGAAACACAGGGCAGCCGCTGGCAGGACTGGTTCTATTCCATAGATCAGCTGACAATCTCGCCAAAGCCGCCAAGCTCTGGCATGATAACAGACTTCGAAATTCTTGATGATATTTTTGAAAGACTGGCAGATCGCTTTACACACCAGGTGAGCTTGAAGGTGGTTATTTTTGACGAGAATGATTTTGAATACAGCAAAAAGGTAATGAAGCGATATCCAGGAATTCCACTTTACCTGCAGGCAGGCAACGAACATTTGTCTGCTGCAAATAATGACGAATTCCTGAGCCAGCAGCTGAAGAAATACAGCTGGCTGATCGAAAAAGCAATGCTTGAAGAAGAAATGAAAGAAGTCAGGGTTCTGCCCCAGCTGCATACATTTGTGTGGGGGAATATGAGAGGGGTATGATTGGTGCGGTTATAGTACAGCCGTAATCGGCTAGAAGTATTGAGAAAAAATAATAGAGAACAGTTGATGGCAGTGCAAGGCACGTAGACTCCTGCGGGAGATAGCGGCAAGGCTGAGACCCCGCATGAGCGGAGCGAAGAGGGCTCAGCGCCGCCCCGCGGAAAGCGAAGTGCCTGGAACGGAAATCAACACACCTATTACTGGTAAACCAAAATAGAAGCAGACTACACTGGCTTTTTTTACCAGGTATCTTATCTTCAACGATCTATATCATTCCAATGTGGAGTATTGATAAAGTCTAAAGATTCTTTTTCTAAATCCTATCTCACACAAATATAAAAAGCCAAAAGCAGCAACCCTGCTTTTGGCTTTCTTCCTTATACCTGCTTCAATGCTTCCTTAATCGGTGTTTCCCCGTTCAGGATTTCAAATGTTTTCTTATAGGTATTCTCAAGGTCAACCGCTTCTGCCAGGACCGCAGCGACATCTTCACGGGTGATCTCCCTTGAGCTGAATTCCTTGATCTTTTCTTCCAGCAGAATTTTCCCCGTCGCAGGCTCATTAAGAAGTCCGCCCGGACGTACGATTGTATAATCCAGCCCTGATGAACGCAGATGATCGTCAGCAAGTTTCTTAGCCACAAAATAATGCTTCATGGATTCTATCCCTGTATCAGGAGTGTCCGCATTCATGCTGCTGACAAGGAGAAAGCGGCTGATATTATGCTCTTTCGCCTGATCAATCGTCTTGATTGCACCCCAAAGGTCTATGAGTATGGTCTTATCCGCACCTGTGTGCCCGCCGGAACCTGCAGTGAATATAATACTGTCCACTCCTTCGAAAGCGTGCGAGAAGTCTTTTTCCAAGTCACCAATGACCACTTCATCGGCACCGAGTTCTCTCAATTCGCTTTCCTGCTCTTCTTTACGAACCATGGCAACTGACTTATGTTCAGTTTCTGCCAGTTTCTCAATCAGATGTCTGCCTATTTGCCCATTTGCTCCAACAATCAGGATTTTCATGGTGCATTCTCCTTTCCAAGTACACATTTGTATAATAACAATCTACCCTGATAGACCCAAAACATTCCGCCTGCAGCATATCCCCTAACAGGAAATAAGAAATATTTCTTGGGAAAGCGCATAATCTGACACGCCTGCCCTTTTTCTTACCGAAAAAATAAGCATGCTGGCGTTTTATGGCGCATCAGCTCGAAAGACGACTTATTGGGTGCGATTTGTTATAATAGAACCCAGACGAAACCTCATGTACTATTGGATGGTTTCGGTTTTGGAGGTGTAATATTCATGCTGCAAACAGCCAAAACACTTATAAATGCAGATGAAATAGAGGATATGCTGAAAAAGATGGTGGAAAAAGCGTATTTGGACATCAAGGACGACCCGATGCTGCTCTGCATAGACTGCAGCGATGTAGACCTGTATGTAGCTTCTTCAGGCAATCTGGAATTTGAAGAGCTGATAAAGGCCAATTTTAAGCTGGATGAATACGGAGACCCCTTAGACAATAAAGAATACCAGACATTAATGTGTGAGCTTCATGACTGTTTTATAGAGCTTCATAAATCGAGCGGAATGTTCGATTATTTCCCTGAAGGTGAATATGAGGTAAAAGGAGAAAAAAGAGATTCAGAAACAGATATGCTGGGGCCAAAAGGAGTCTTTTTTGCTCCGTTTGAGGACGCACTGCTTATATAAAAAGGAACGCTGCCTTATTGGGCAGAATTCCTTTGGTTACAATGGCTGATTTGGATGCTGTCCGCTGGATTCTCTTTCAGCTGCAGGGAAGATCAGTATAAATTCAGTCCCTTTATTCTTTTCGCTGATAATTTCGTAATGCCCGTCAAGCCGTTTGATGATATCAAATGAAATAAGCAGCCCCAGGCCAGTGCCTTTCGTTTTAGTTGAATAATAGGGGCTGCCCAGCTGTTTGAGCTGTCCAGGTGAAAGACCTGAGCCCTCATCTTTTATTTTTACGGAAACTTCCTTCTGATCCTGCTCTGCGGTCACAATGATAGAACCTCCGTCAGGCATTGATTCTACCCCATTTTTTATAAGATTGATCATCAGCTGCTTAAATTCATTTGCATTGCCATATATATATAAATCATCCTGGGTACGACATCTGATTTCTGCTTGGGATAAAAGGGCAAAAGGCCTGATGAATTCGGAAATTTCCCTCACTAGATCTGTTACCGGCAGCTTTTCCTTTGAGGATATCGAAGGTTTTGCGAGCGAAAGGAAATCTGAAATAATATGATTCGCCCTGTCAAGCTCTTCAAGTGAAGTTGCTACATATGACCGCTGGCCGTCCGTCAGGTTTTGCTCTTCCTTCATAAGCTGCAGAAATCCTCTGATTGTCGTCATGGGATTTCTGATTTCATGGGCAACAGAGGCTGCAAGCTGGCTGATCGCATTGGATTTGTCTGCTGTTTGTAGTTTCTCAGCCATTTCTGAGTGCAATCTGTACATTTCCATAATATAAATGGCAGCACAAAGGCTTATAAATGATAAAAGAAAGAAAAGGGCAAGGTTCACTGCATGCTGAATATGGCCAGTCTGCAGGAAATATATCAGCCTGGTAAACGTGATTAAAAAGTAAAAAGCAAAAGCAACCAAGGTTTTACCAAGGATGTTGATCTTCTGATATTTTTTCCGGATAAACAGCATCGGTATTGATATAATAAAATAATTTATGAGAGTTACATAAAGATTATCTATATTAAAAAGGGCCATGAGAATCAGAAGGGCCGCGATTGACAAATACCCTCCGACAGGTCCAAGATAGAAAAAACAAAAAAATACAGGTATGAACTTCATATCAAATTCAAGGCCATTGGACATTCTCACAGGAAATGCCAGTGTCAGCACCAGGGAGGCAGCAGCAGCAAAAAACATGACCCATGCTCTTTTTTCATGCTTTATGCTAACATTGTGCATAAGCGGGATGATCATCATGATAAAAAAATGAAGAAATAGATTTTCAGCAAACTCCCGCAACTTCATCAGCCTCCACACTTAAAGTCCTGTCAAAAACATTATAGCAAATATTTTGAAAATGGATAGACGGCATTTTAAAGAGCCTGCAGAGGACTTTACACATTACAAAAAACAAAGGAATGGTAGTTATGGACAGCCAGGACAGAAAAATGATTAGAATGAAAGACATTGTCAGAGAAGGAGATCCTATACTTCGGCAAAAAACAGCTGAAGTGGCGGTCCCTCTCAATCAGGAAGACCATGTTATCATGGAGATGATGATGGAATATCTAAAAAACAGCCAGGATCCTGAATTGGCCTACAAATATCAGCTCAGGCCCGGAGTCGGCCTTTCAGCCAACCAGATAGGGGAGGATAAGAGAATGTTTGCTGCCTTCTTCAGGGATGAAAAAGGGGAAGTAAAAGAGCTGAGGGTCTTTAACCCTAAAATCATCAGCCACTCTGCTGCAATGGTTTATCTTCCGGAGGGTGAGGGCTGCCTCTCTGTTGACAGGGAGGTTAAAGGCTATGTTCCCCGCTATGAAAGAATCAAGATCAAATATTCCGATGAAAAAGGGGAGCAGGTAGAGATGCGCCTAAAAGGGATTGCGTCTGTCATCGTCCAGCATGAAATTGACCATCTGAACGGCATCATGTTTTATGACCGCATCAACAAAGAAAATCCATTCGAGCTGCCTGCAGGTGCATCAGCTGCTGAATTGTTTTAAGATGGAGAAAAACAGCAAAAAAGGAGCGGAAACGCTCCTTTTTTTTAATATGGGTCGTTATCTGTGAAAGAAACCGAAGAGATGGCCTGTTCAATTGCCCGGTACGCCTGGCCGAAGGCTGCTGATGAGGAAGGGGTCCCTTCATTCAGAAGCTCTTTACTGCTGTTTCGGGCATGGGTCAGACTGTTGATGAGATCCTGGATCATAATCTTTTTATTCCCGGCTGTTTCTTTTAGTGCTTCAAGTTCTTGGATGCACGAATCCAGCTCCAGTGACTCAGGATGATCAAAATTTTCCTCCAGCAGCTGTTTAATGTGCTCTAATTGTTCTTTCATATTGAATTCTCCTTTCAGACTCTAAATAGAAACAGCATCAACTTATTCTTCATCAATGAACGAATGAGGCATGGCTTATAGGGACTGTACCCGGCAGGAGCCTCTATTTTATCTGATAAACCTTTGCAATTCCTACACCGCTAGTATGGCTGTTCTTCAATGCTTTATACTGGAATATAGGCAAAGCGCTTTTTATCAAAAAAAAGAAAGCAGCCGAGGGCTGCTTTCTGCTGATTCTATACTGTCACAAGTTCTGCCTCATGCTGCTTCGATGGTTCGCCAACAATTTCCTGAACCTCTGCACCTTCCAGTGTCTCTTTCTTCAGAAGGGCCGCAACCAGGCATTCAAATTCATATTCATTCGTTTTAATGAGCATTTCTGTTTTAGCTAGAGCCTGCTGGAACAGCTCTTGCATCTTGGCTTCCTTTTCCGCTTTGACAAAGGTCAGGTTGAAACCGTCCTGGAATAAGCCGATTTCCACCATTTGCTCAAGTATATGCTTGGCCTGCTGGACATCGCCGCTGACACCGATGCTATGCTCGCCGAGATACAGCCTTTCTGCAACTCCGCCAGCAAGAATCATGCTGACCTGGTCAAGCAGCTCACTGCTGGTGGACAGATGAAGCTCCTTTGGTATGGGTGCAACATATCCGAGCGCCTGTCCACGTGGTATGATTGTTGCTTTTCTTACTGAGCCAGGCTTGGTGATGGCGGCAATCAAGGCATGTCCGGCTTCATGGATGGCAACCCTCTTTTTAGTCTCGGGGTCCTGAAGCGGGCGTGTTGTGCTTCCAAGCACCGTCCGGTCAATGGCAAAATCAAGGTCTTCTTTATCTATTTTTTCTTTCCCGTTCCGGATGGCCCTTCTGCTGGCTGTCTCAAAGAGAGAGCTGATGTCAGCCCCTGAGAAGCCGGAAGTGCTTTCTGCCAGTGCAGGCAGGGAAGCTGCTACATCTTCTGCCAGAAGCTTGCCTTTTGTGTGAATGCTGATGATTTCCTGCCTTCCTTTTGTATCCGGAAGCGGAACTAGGAAAGAGAAGTCAATCCTGCCTGGACGGAGGAATGCATCATCCAGCATATCCTTGCGGTTTGTAGCAGCGATGAACAGGATGCCGTCATTTGAATGGCCGCCGTCAAGCTGGACAAGCAGCTCAGTCAATGTTTTCTCGCTTTCGTCCCCGCCATGCTGCTTCCGCTTGCCTGCAAGGGCATCGACTTCATCAATGAAGACAACTGCAGGTGAGTGCTTTCTGGCGTTCTGGAATAAGCTTCGGACCCTTGAGGCGCCTACGCCGACGAACATTTCATTAAAAGAAGATCCGCTGGTTGAAAAGAATGAAGCGCCGATTTCCTTGGCAATCGCCTGGGCAAGCAGCGTCTTGCCTGTACCCGGAGGTCCATAAAGCAGGATTCCCTTTGGCGGCTTCACACCAAGCTGGATTGATGCTTCCCTGTCTTTAATGATGGAAAGTGTCTGGAGGATTTCCTCCTTCATTTCATCCTGAAGGCCGCCAATATTATCCATTGTGATGGAAGGAAGGGGCTTTGCCTTGCTGGCGCTGTTTTTCATCGAATTGGCGGTGGATATTCCTTTGCCGGATTTATGAAGGTAAAGGCCAATCCCTGCAAAAAGGATCAGTGTTCCACCCAAAATCCAGAATGTAAATGGATTTGCGGAAGAATAGCTGTACTGGATATTGTAATTTTCAATCAGTTTAGCAACCATTTGGCTGTTTGGAGGCACCTGTGACACATACTCAGCTGTACCTGCGGTCAAATGGAGAGTGCCATTTTTCATTTCTTTTAATAGGACAGTTTCACTAGGATGATCCTGAATGATATTTTCTATGGAAGAAAAGGGAATGGTAACTTCTTTGCTGCCGGATAGGCTGAACCACAGCGCAGCAGCAGCAATTAGAATGGCCAATGAAATAAGGGGGACAGGTTTCGAAATTTTTTTGAAAGTGGATTTCAACAATTTCCCTCCTAAATGAATCTATCTCCATTATAGGAAAACTTGTTCGGACTGTATAGATTTATGCAAGGGAAAAAACATGTAATTTTTGGTAAAGGGTTTTAAATTCTATTTTACAGGGTATTTAAAAAGCTTTTTCATAAGGAAGCCGAGTACCGGCTTGTTAACAGCCGACACTCCCATGATGATCAGAACTCCGCCGATGCTGCTGTATAATGGGATTTTTTCCCCGAGAATAAGGATTGCTGCCAGCAGTGTAAACAGCGGTTCCAAATACATCATGACCGAAACCTGTGTCGCTTCGAGCACCTCAAGCGCCCTTCCCCAGTACCAGTAGCCCAGGGCCGATACAAAAATGCCTAGAAACAGCAGGTGCAGCCACCCGTCCAAAGGGAGGGTATACAGTAATTCATACCCCCGATTTCTCAAAAGGAATGGCAGAGTCGCCAAACAGCCTATCAGGCTTGTCCAAAAGGTGACAGCAAGAGAAGAATAGGGAAGTGCAAATTTCTTGGACAAAATCGAATAAACAGCCCAATTAAAGGTACTGAAAAGCAGGAGGAAATAACCAAGACCAGGGCTGAATTGAAGCATACCCCCTGAATTTTCTGCAGAGATAACCAGAACCCCTGTAACGGCAATCATCATTCCCCCAATTTTAAGGAGCGAAAGCTTTTCAGATAAGAAAAGGAAGGAAAGCAAACTAGTAAAAACAGGTGTGAAAGAGATCATCCAGCCGGCAGCAGAGGCATCCAGGGTGAGCATGGCAGAAGCTTGTACCATTTGATGGATGAACACCCCAAGTACCGAAAGAATAAAAACATGGGCGAAATGCTCTTTTTTTATGTAAAAGGATTCTTTGAATATTGTGAGAAGGCAGCCCAGGAAGATGGCAGCAATCATAAATCTTAAGGAAACCAGGGCACCCGGTGCCAAATAATATACCAGCCATTTGACTGAAACAAATGAAACACCCCAGAACGCAATTGCCAGAAGGGCGTACCATAAAGATAGAATGCGATTGCCCTGCATCATTCCCACCTCCCATATACCTTCTATTATTCTTATTCAAGTAGAATAGAAAATAGACTGAAAGAAGTGATAGACTGTTGCTTTCGCTTCAAGAGATTTGCCTTTGAATATGATGACTTCATCCAAGGGTTTAGACTCCATATGGATGTAACTGAAAAAGAGTTCTCCTGGTTTCCGATGTTCCAGAGGGGGCATTATATATACACTCATGCCGTTAAAATCGGGACTTGTGATTTGCATTTCACTTTCAGACAGGAAACCTATTGGCTATATCAGCTGAATAAAAAGCTGAACAGGAAATTGCAGCAGTACATCTTGACAATCAAAAGAAAGTAGCGTATATTTAATTCCAACAAAACTTATAGGAATACTCTTATCCAGAGAGGCGGAGGGAATTGGCCCTATGAAGCCTCGGCAGCAGACTCCTTGCGAGAACTGTGCCAAATCCAACAAGCGGAAGCTTGGAAGATGAGAGAAGCGGCAGCCATACGCGCATAAAGCCTCTTCTGCTTCCGGGCCACCGGTCAGAAGGGGCTTTTTTAATGAAGGAAGAAACTATAATGATAAAAGAAGAAGAGAAAAAGGACCAGCTGATTTCAGAGCTGCTGTCCATGGGTATATACAAACAAGAAGGCCGCCAGCTATTTCAGGTGCCGTACGAAGAATTGTTAAAACTTTATCAGGAAAACAGATCACATATTAATGAATAGAGGGAAGGGACTATATATGTCAGAAAGTATTCTAATACCCTGGAAGGATAAGCACTTGTGCGGATCGCTGGATTTTCCTGCAGGATTCAGCAAGAACCGCCGCTATCCCCTGGTCATCATCTGCCATGGGTTTACAGGAAGCCGTATTGGTGTCGACAGGCTATTTGTTAAAACTTCCAACCGTCTTACTGCAGAGGGGTATCTTGTCCTCCGCTTTGATTATGAGGGCTGCGGGGAGAGTCCGGGTGAGTACGGAGAAACAGGTCTTCCCGATTTGCTGGAGCAGACTTTATCTGCTATCGATTTTGCAGTGAAGCTTGATTATGCAAATCCTCATTCAATTTCTCTCATCGGCCATAGCCTCGGCGGAGCCGTTGCCGTGCTGGCTGCTGCAAAAGATGTCCGCATCCGGAAGCTTATCATATGGTCGGCTTCTGCAAGACCATATCAGGATATCGTCTGCATTGTCGGCAGTGAAAAGGTAAAGGCACTGGACAAGGGAGCTTCACTTGATTATTTGGGCTATCAGCTAACGGACAATTACTTTTCTTCGCTGAAGAGATATGAACCTTTGGAAGAGCTTGCGGCATACAGGGGCGATGTCCTGATTGTACATGGAACAGCAGACCAGGATATTCCGGTATCCCACTCAGGAAGATATGCGGAAGAATTCAGGAAGCGGAAGGAAGGATCATGTTCCTTGCATTATGTTACAGGAGCCTGCCATACCTATTCAGCCGGCCGCTGCTTTGCGGAGCTGATCGAATGCACATCAGAATGGCTCAAAGCTTTCAGGGAGCAGCAGTCATATGCATCTTCATGAACTGAATCAATGCTGAAAATGACCGGATTTTAAAAGATCCGGTCATCTGTGGTCATTTTAGGATTCTATCCAGGTAGCGGCGGAGAGTTTTTTCTATTCTGTCCGGTTTCAGACGTTCAGGCTCGAGCATACTGTGCAGGGCCAGCCCGTCAATGAAACTGTATAACATTTCAGTCTCAAGATCATGATCCTGGCCATCCTTCAGCTCTCCATGGGACTTTAGAAAATCCATCATCTGAACAATCCCCGTATATATTCCCTGCTTCAGGATTCGAAATTCTTCCTTTTGCCTGCTGTATGCAACAAACGCAAACCACACCTCCATTTCTGCCATTTTCTCATCAGTGGTTGGAACAATTTCAAGCAGGACTTGATAAACCTTTTCCCTTGGGGGCAAATCCTTCAATGCAATCTCCGAAACCCTGTTTATCACATTTTCATTTACCAGTTTCATTGCATAGACAAGCAGTTCATCTTGTGTGGAGAAATAGTGGCGCAGGGCGCCAAGAGAAACACCGGCTTCCGCTGCAATATTGCGGACAGACGCACCTTCCACCCCTTTATCCAAAATAACCTGCCAGGTGGCCTGGACGATTCTTTTTTTCCTTTGTTCATGATCAACTATTTTAGGCATAGTCTCAGTGTAGCAGACCGTAAAACAGGTTTCAATTTTTAATAATACACTTGTATCACTAAAAGTGTGGTGTTATGATGAGTTTAAACAACAATAGTACTGGAAGGGGAAAGTATGAACTGGATATTGTGGGTTATCATAGGGTGTGAAGTCGGCTTTTGGGTTTTAATCCTGGCCGGTCTTTGTATGCGTTATCTTTTCGGAAAAAAGAAAACCGGTCTCATCCTGCTCGCGATGACTCCTGTTGTAGATCTGATCCTGCTGGCAGCAGCGGGTGCGGACTTATACAGAGGCTCAGAAGCAACACAGGCACATGCATTGGCTGCCGTATATATCGGTGTGTCGATAGCCTTTGGAAAAAGTATGATCCAGTGGGCGGATGAAAGATTTTTATATTACATCGCCAAAAAGGGGAAACGGCCGGAAAAAAGATATGGTATGGATCATGCAAGGCATAATATAAAAGGCTTTGCGAGGCATGGGGCCGCATATCTTATCGGAGCTGCCTTGCTGATGGGAACCGTGCTAATCATAGATGATCCTGGGAGAACGGAAGCACTATCCGGTGTCGTGAAAATATGGTCGATTGTTCTAGCAGCAGATTTGATTTATTGCATTAGTTATTTTATCTGGCCAAAGGCCCCTAAAAAAAGCAAAGAGATGAATATATGAAAAGAATATCCCGCCTCAATCAGAGAGGAGGGATATTCTTTTATATGTTTTCTTTTTCCAGTTCTTCCTCAACAACCAGAATCGGTATTTCCCTTTTCTCCAGCTCTTCAATGAATTCCTTCCGTTGTTTAAGGGAATTCATACTAATATTAAAAGGTGGAAAACCGGTTCCTTGATTGATCTTCACCAATCTTTTCTTTCTCGCTGGAAGCCTTTCAATGTATTTTTCTTCATCCTTCACGATAACCCCAAGGAAAGCATTGCCTTGAACCTCATATGGAAAGATACCCTCAAAATCTTCCCAGACGATGAGCCCGGGGCCGCCTGGACCATTGACTTCCAGACCTTCTGTGCTGAAAGAAACCAAGGGGGCTTTGTCATAAATCATTCCTGCAAAAAGCAGGGCACATCCAAACAATAAAACAGCAAACAGTATATAGATAATCAGCATAAAAGTTTCCCTGTTTTCTTCATGTAAAACCATATCTGCAGCCAGCCAGGCAAAAAATACACCTGCAGCCAATACAACCAGCATAAACAGAAAGAATTTTCCTTTCGCGGCATAAAATTGTTTTTCCATCTTGTCCTCCTTATTGATTGTTTAGTAGATACCAAATGGAAAATTCCCCCTTATACCGAAATATAAACCAAAAAATTCCATGGTGAAGCAATAATCCGATATTCGAAACGTTTGAGTAGAATTTATACATAAAAAGAGAAATAATAGAAGCAATCATTATTGAAGGTGTGGTTTTTATGTCCCAGCAAGACTTTACACAAGGGAATATTCTGAAGCAGATGTTTATTTTTTCTACTCCCATCATGCTGACGAACTTGCTGCAGGTTTCTTACCAGTTTGTTGACAGCCTCTGGGTGGGGAATCTGCTTGGAGCCGCGTCACTCGGCAGCATTGCTGTTTCAAGCACCGTCATATTTACGGTGCTGTCATTTATTATCGGTATCAATAATGCAGCTTTGACAATCTTGTCGCAGCAAAAAGGAGGAGATGATGAGAAAGGTCTGAGGCAATATCTAAACAGTTTTGTGATTATCCTCACACTGCTTTCCCTTGCGCTGGGAGCGGCAGGCTATTTTGCTTCAAAGCCTATTCTCCAGTGGCTTGATACCCCAGAGGCGATGATTGCTGAAGCAGACTCGTATTTAAAGATTAATTTCCTCGGCATCCTTTTTTTGTTCGGCTACAATTTTATCGGGACGATTCTTCGTTCTCTGGGGGACAGCAGGACGCCGCTGATTTTTGTACTGGTCGCGGTGGTCCTAAACAGCATATTGGACCCTGTGTTCATTTCTATCCTGGGATGGGGGATCGATGGAGCTGCCTATGCCACTCTTGCCGCCCAGGGGATCGCATTCATATCTGGCATGTATATTGTTTTAAAAAGAAAACTCGCACCTTTTTCGATACCGTTCATGCCCGGTAAAGATGAAGTGTGGACGATACTAAAATTAGGCATACCATCAGGACTCCAGATGATGGTGATCTCAGCGGGTGTAATGGCCATTATGAGTGTGGTGAATTCCTTCGGGGCGGACACGGTTGCAGGCTTTGGGGCAGCCCAGAGGATTGACAGCCTGATCATGCTGCCGGCTTCGGCGCTCGGCACAGCCGTCAACAGCATGGCAGGACAGAATATTGGGGCAGGCCGGTGGAAAAGGGTCCATAAGATTGCGCTCTATGGTTCACTCTACAATTTAGGCATAATGCTCTTGTTTGCCGGAGCGGCTGTGCTATTAGCAAAAGCGGGAATATCCCTGTTCATTACCGAGCCTGGAGCCGTTGAGTTTGGTACAGGCTATCTTGTATCAATTGCTTTCTTTTATCCGTTCCTCGGGCTTAATTTTGTATTAAATGGCATAGTAAGGGCTGCAGGTGCCATGTTCCAGGTGCTTGTGCTCAATATCATCTCCTTTTGGGTGCTGAGATACCCTTTGACCTGGCTGTTCTCACAATGGATGGGGGAAGAGGGGATCGCATACGGAATGGGAACAAGCTTTATGATCAGCAGCGTGATTGCTTTTTCGTACTATAAATACGGCAGATGGGACAAGAAAAAGCTGTTTTCAACTGAAAAATGACACGCCAAAAGACACTCCCTGTGCGGAGTGTCTTTTGGCGTGCGGAAAAAAGGAAAGTCATATATCGATCAGGCTCCTGGAATACATGAGTGGGGAGAAAAAAAGGAGAGTCATGTATCCCATCAGGCTCCTGAGATACATGAGTAGGGAGAAAAAAAGAAAGTCATGTTTCCCATCAGGCTCCTGGGATACATGAGCATGGAGAAAAAAGGATGGTCATGTATCCCATCATGCTCCTGAGATACATGAGTAGTGAGAAAAAAAGAAAGTCATGTATCCCATCAGGTTCCCGGAATACATGAGTAGGGAGAAAAAAGGATGGTCATGTATCCCATCAGGTTCCCGGAATACATGAGTAGGGAGAAAAAAGGATGGTCATGTATCTCATCAGGTTCCCGGAATACATGAGTAGGGAGAAAAAAGGATGGTCATGTATCCCATCAGGCTCCTGGGATACATGAGCATGGAGAAAAAAGGATGGTCATGTATCTCATCAGGTTCCCGGAATACATGAGTAGGGAGAAAAAAAGATAGTCATGTATCCCATCAGGCTCCTGGGATACATGAGTGGGGAGAAAAAAGGATGGTCATGTATCCCATCAGGCACCTGGGATACATGAGTAGGGAGAAAAAAGGATGGTCATGTATCCCATCAGGTTCCCGGAATACATGAGTAGGGAGAAAAAAGGATGGTCATGTATCCCATCAGGCTCCTGGGATACATGAGTGGGGAGAAAAAAGGAGAGTCATATATCCCATCAGGTTCCCGGAATACATGAGTAGGGAGAAAAAAGGATGGTCATGTATCCCATCAGGTTCCTGGGATACATGAGTGGGGAGAAAAAAGGATGGTCATGTATCCCATCAGGTTCCCGGAATACATGAGTAGGGAGAAAAAAGGATGGTCATGTATCCCATCAGGCTCCTGGGATACATGAGTGGGGAGAAAAAAGGAGAGTCATGTATCCCATCAGGTTCCCGGAATACATGAGTAGGGAGAAAAAAGGAGAGTCATGTATCCCATCAGGTTCCCGGAATACATGAGTAGGGAGAAAAAAGGAGAGTCATGTATCCCATCAGGTTCCCGGAATACATGAGTAGGGAGAAAAAAGGATGGTCATGTATCCCATCAGGTTCCCGGAATACATGAGTAGGGAGAAAAAAAGAAAGTCATGTATCCCATCAGGCTTCTGGGATACATGAGTGGGGAGAAAAAAAAGGATGGTCATGTATCCCATCAGGCTCCTGGGATACATGAGCAGGGAGAAAAAAGGATGGTCATGTATCCCATCATGCTCCTGAGATACATGAGTAGGGAGAAAAAAAGATAGTCATGTATCCCATCAGGCTCCTGGGATACATGAGTGGGGAGAAAAAAAGGAAGTCATGTATCCCATCAGGTTCCCGGAATACATGAGTAGGGAGAAAAAAGGATGGTCATGTATCCCATCAGGCTCCTGGGATACATGAGTGGGGAGAAAAAAAGAAAGTCATGTATCCCATCAGGCTCCTGCGATACATGACTAGGAAGAATAAAAGAAATCATGTATCCATCGTGGGGATACATGACTTGGCTGCACGTTGATGTGTCATTAACTTTTTTCAAGCCTTACCGTTTTTAGAAAGTCCTCTTCACTTTTTCCCAGAACGAGTTTTCCCCTTAAATTCCCAGTTTTAATTTTGCCGCTCAGTTTGGCTTCATTTTTTTTAGATTCTGAGACACTCCACCAAAGAGTGTCTTTTTTCAGCTCTCCGGTCTCTTCTCTCTCTCCCGCAAACTATACAAATATCGCTCCAGCTTTTCTTTAATCTCTTCGTTCTTAAGCGCAAACTCGATTGAAGCCTGAAGAAAACCGAATTTATCCCCGGTATCATAGCGATTGCCTTCTATCAGACATGAATACATGGGCCCTTTTTTCAGAAGCTGCGAAAGAGCTTCAGTCAGCTGGATTTCTCCAGAAAAGTCAGGCTGAAGGGACTCCAGTACAGTAAATATCTCTGGTGTAAGAACATAGCGCCCGATGATAGCCTGATTGGTCGGAGCAGAGTCCTTCGAAGGCTTTTCGACCAGCTGCTCGATTTTACAAAGATTGCCTGCTTTGAAGGAATAGTCGATGATCCCGTATTTGGAAACGTCCTCCCAGGGAACTTCCTTTGCACCGATCATGCACGTTCCAGTTTCTTTAAATTGGCTGATCATCTGCAAGAGAGCAGGGGTACCGGAATCAACCAGGTCATCACCGAGGAGGACAGCAAAAGGCTCATTCCCGATAAATTGTTTTGCACAAAGAACTGCGTGCCCGAGTCCCAATGGTTCCTTTTGCCTTACATAATGGATTGAAGCAAGATTCGAAGCTGCTTCCACTTTTTCTAAGAGTTCGGTTTTGCCGGTTTTCTTCAGTATCAGTTCAAGTTCGATAGACTTATCGAAATGGTCTTCAATTGCACGTTTGTTTCTTCCCGTAATGATGATAATATCCTCAATGCCGGAAAGAATGGCTTCCTCCACGATGTATTGGATGGCAGGCTTGTCGGCAACCGGCAGCATTTCCTTTGGCTGGGCTTTGGTGGCGGGCAGAAAACGGGTGCCAAGACCGGCCGCCGGAATGACCGCTTTTCTGATCATGCTTGATACCTCCCAGCAGAATTTCAGCTGAATTAAGTGCACTCAACTGAACATATGAACAGGGACAAACGGGATATGCACCTTTTAATCAGGAAAAAAAGGAATAGTTCTCCTGATGCCCGCACAATTTAATACCAATGCAAGAGTTGGCGGGGTGTATGAATTGACCGGAAATCTATTCCTGAAAGACCGAAAAAATATCATCATGGCGCTTGCTGCCATTGCCTTGTATGTAAGTCCCTTATTCATTCTCGGGGAAGCTGCGCATATACGAGTCCATGACAACCTGGATTCTAACCTGGCATGGTATAAAGTCCTCAGAGAAAGCGGGCAGACTTATGGAACGGCAGAGGCTGTCATCCCGCAGGTCATCAACGGCCTGCCGCGCAATGCCTTTGGCACTGAACTCAGCGGCATCGTTTGGCTGTTTTCTATTTTTCCGACCATGACAGCCTATGCCCTTAATCAGCTCCTTACAAGATGTGCTGCATTCATGGGCATGTATCTTTTGCTGAAAACTCATTTTATCAGATCACCTGAATGGTCAGCCATCAGGGTGGGGGCAGCACTTGCATTCGCGCTGACTCCATTTTGGCCATCCGGAATGCTGAGCACTCTCGGTATGCCCCTCGCCTTATGGGCATTTTTGAATATACGGAAGGGGAAGTCAGACTGGAAAAGCTATCTGGCGCTCACCCTGCTTCCTTTTTACTCCAGCTTTGTTCTCGGATTTTTCTTCTTCCTTGCAGCAATGGGAGGATTATGGCTGGTTGACCTTTTCAGGGGAAAAGGCACAAATCTGCGATTTCTTGCGGCTATTGCAGGCATGACATTTTTATATCTGCTGGTTGAATACCGCCTTGTCCACTCATTTCTTTTTCTGGAAGAAGACAACAGCCGTGATGAATATTTTCATGCTCGGCTTACGTTCGCCCATTGCGTAAGGCTTGCCTTTAAAAACTTTGTTCTGGGCCATACCCATGTCATGACAGTTCACGGGCTCATTATCCTGCCTGTCACCCTTTATGCTTTATTCCTTGTCTGGAAGAATAAAAGCTGGAGGCAGGAGCGAATTTACGTATGTTTGTTTGCCTTTAATTTTCTTCTGTCCTTCTGGTACGCTTTCTGGTTTTATAAAGGATGGCTTCCATTGACAGAGCGGTTTCATTTTATGGACACCTTCAATTTTGCCAGGTTTCACTTTTTGCGGCCGCTTGTCATATATATAGGATTTGCGCTCGCTTTAAGGATCGTCTGGACATCGTCGAAAAGCAGAAAAAGCATCCTTGCCGTCATTATCGCTCAGATTCTTTTGCTTGGAGCTTTCAATGACGAAATTATTTACAGCAGAAAGCCCTCGGTGAAAGAATTCTACGCAGAAAGTTTATTCGAAGAAATAGGAAATTACATAGACAGGCCAAAGGAGGATTACCGGGTTGCAAGCATAGGCATCCATCCGGCAATTGCCCAGTATAACGGCTTTTATACGCTGGACACGTATAATAATTTCTACCCGCTCACCTATAAGCACCAGTTCAGGAAAATAATTGCGGAGGAATTGGCAAAAAATAAGACCATTCGCCGCTATTTTGATGAATGGGGAGGGAGATGCTATATCTTTACAGCAGAACTGGGGAAGCATTATATGTTCAAAAAAACTTCTGATAAAAAGCTCAAAAATCTCAAATTGGATACTGCTGTTTTCAAAGAAATGGGAGGTGAATATTTTTTTTCTGCCGTGCCGATTATGAACAGCATGGAAAACGGTCTGGAGCTGGAGAGAGAATTCACATCCGGGGATGCTGCCTGGAAGATTTATTTGTATAAGGCAATATAGACATCTAGGAGGAAGCAGAATGACTGAAACTATATTAACTATCGTTGTACCCTGCTATAACGAAGAAGAGATGCTGGCATATACGATGGCGGAACTTGGCAGGCTTCTGGAGGACCTTGAAACTGAAGGACTGATTTCCAGCTCGAGCAAGCTTCTGTTTGTTGATGACGGGAGCAGGGATAGGACATGGAATCTCATCCATAAAGAAAGCCTGAAATCTGAACGGGTGACAGGGCTTAAGCTGTCCAGGAACTCAGGGCACCAAAATGCCCTTTTAGCAGGAATTTTCACCAGCATGAAATCTTCGGACTGCATTGTCACGATCGATGCAGACCTTCAGGATGATCCCTGTGCCATCAGGGAATTTCTGGTTAAATATCATGAAGGCTGTGATATAGTCTACGGAGTTAGGAGTAAAAGGGAAAAGGATACTTTTTTCAAACGGGCGACTGCCCAGGGTTTTTATAAACTGATGGCAAAGCTTGGCGCCAGCCTGGTCTATAATCATGCTGATTTCCGCCTCTTAAGCAGGCGCGCTGCCGAGGAGCTGGCACATTTTGGGGAGGCAAATATGTTCCTGAGAGGCATTATACCCCTGATCGGCTTCCGCTCAGACCAGGTCATGTATGAGCGGAAAGAGCGGATGGCCGGGGAGACGAAGTATCCGCTGAAAAAAATGCTATCCTTTGCCCTTGATGGATTGACTTCCTTTTCGGTGACACCGATCCGGCTCGTTTTAATGGCAGGTCTTGTATCTTCTGTAATCAGCATCCTTTTTGGGACTTATTTTCTTTTTCTAAAGTTTACCGGCAGCACTGAAGCCGGCTGGACATCTCTCATTTCATCCATCTGGCTCATAGGCGGAGTGCAGCTTACCGCAATAGGAATGATCGGGGAATATATAGGGAAGATCTACAAAGAAACTAAAAGGCGGCCAAAATTCATAGTCGAAATTGATACCTACACACTGCCTGCGTCACTTCAGCTGAAAAACAGGGAGATGGAGCAGGATGAAGGATTCAGCATCAAGTATCGCCAGCTTCCTGAAACCAACTGATACACTTGTCCGGTTCCTCCTTGTCGGCCTAATCAATACACTGATCGGGCTAGGCAGCATTTATATTCTCCTGTTGGCAGGGACAGGGTACTGGTTCTCCACGCTCCTCGGAAATGCTGCTGGTGCTGTGACAAGCTATTTTCTTAATAAAGCTTATACATTTAAAAGCTCACAGCCTTTTATAAAAAGCGGTCTTCTCTTTGCGAGCCTTGCGGCAAGCTGCTATTTTATTTCCTACAGCCTATCAAAGAAGCTGGTATTGATTTTGGACAATCATCTGGCATTCTATCCAGAAACGGCGGCAGTCCTGTTGGGAACTGTATTATATACAGTGTTGAATTATTTGGGACAGAAATATATTGTATTTAAAAGGTAGGCAGCTTCCATTAATAAGCTGTCTATTTTTTTCCCTTATATAACTCCCTGAATGTTTTGATAATTATGGTAATATTAAGTGAGGGAAAGGAGGAATACATGAAACCATATTCGCTTATTATTTTTGACCTTGATGGGACCCTTTCAGATCCATATCCGGGAATAGCACGCTCGATCAGGTATGCTTTAGAAAAGATGGGGCGGCCTGTTCCGCCCGTGGAGATTCTCAAACTTTTCATCGGCCCGCCTCTTCACCATTCCTTTCAGGAACATTGCCTTTTCAGCAGAGAGGAAGCAGACGAAGCGGTGCAGTTTTACAGGGAGAGATACACAGAAAAAGGATTATATGAAAACGAATTATATCCCGGAATATCAGAATTGCTTTTATCATTAAAAGAAAAAGACTGCAAACTGTGCGTCGCCACCTCAAAGCCTATAGCGTTTGCTGAAAGAATTTTATCTCATTTTCAAATCTCACATATTTTTGATTACATAGAAGGTGCTTCGCTTGATGGCAGCTATTCGGATAAAAAGGATATCATATCATCCGTGCTTCTGCATTTCAGGGAATATGAAAAGAAAAATATTTTAATGATTGGTGACCGGAAATATGATGTGATCGGCGCAAATCACTCAGGCATTGATTCAGCTGCTGTCCTTTACGGATATGGTACCGAGGATGAATTCTTTCAATCTGCTGATGCATCGCCGACTTATTTGATTCGGACGGTTGAAGAACTATATAGCAGCTTCGGTGTTGAAAGAAAATTTAACATAAAGCAGAGGTGTGAAAGTGACGTTCATAGTAAATGTTGAAGGAGCAGTCCACAGAGGAGGTAAATGGCTGATCGGAAAAAGAAGCAGCCAGGAAAGCCATGCCGGGGGAATGCTGGCTCTGATCGGAGGCAAGGCGGAGAAGGAAGGTCATTCCACAGATGTTTTGGAAAGAACAGTAAAAAGAGAAATCCTGGAGGAAACAGGTGTACTGATTAAAGATGGAATGGAGTATGTATGCAGCAGTTCTTTCATTACGGATGACGGATATCATGTGATTGACATTGTTTTTCTGTGTGAATACAAAAGCGGTGAAGCCAGTCCAGTTTGTCCTGATGAAAACGAGGAAGTGATGTGGATGAGCATCAGAGAAATCCTTGAACAGCCGGATGCACCTGAATGGCTGACGCGGAGCCTTACGGCTGCAGAAGATTTATTGCGGAAAAAAGAAATGTCTAAAAGAGGCAGGCGGATTTAGCAGTGAAAGAGAGCTATTCTCATATCAAAGGAGGTGGACCTGATGGAATTTAAAGTAAATGGTGAGAGTATTTTTGAAAGCATCAGTGAGGCGGCAAGAATCGCAGGGGGAAGCCATAGTGCCGCTGGCAAACTCGTTATGATAGAAGCACACAGCGGAGGCCTTTCTGTCTCTTCCGGAAACGGGGACCGCTCTGTGATCTTTGAGCACCCATTAATAAACTGCAGGGATTCTGGCCTGGATATATTGGAATATGGAAAGCTGGCAGCTGATGGAAGAATGCTTTCTGAAGTCATCAGGAAAATACCTGGCCGTTTAAGCATCAAAGCTTCCACTTCACATAAAATCCTGATTAATTCAATGGACAAGCAGATTTCCGCAGCGATTGCGGGTTTCCCGTTAGACCAGTCTGCTGATAGAGCAGATGCAGAGTTTCCTTATATATATACTTTGAAAGCATCTGATCTTGCAGCAGGATTGAGGAATACAGCTGCATCTGCGGCCAAAACAAGCTCAAGGCCAATCCTGGAAGGCATCAATCTGGCATTTGATGAAAACGGGCTGACATTCACGGCGACAGATTCAAGCCGGCTTGCCATGTGGAAAGCTGACGGCTCTGCTGGGTTCAGCCAGTCATTTACTCTCCCGGCAAGAAATGCAGCAGAATTGCTCAAATTGATAGGCAAGTCACCAAGTGGAGAAGCAGCCATTTATATATCTGATTCACAGGCCGTATTCGCCACATCAACATTCCGTTTCTGCTCTTCGCTTTTGACCGGCAGATTTCCCTCTTCTGAGAAACTGAAGCCGGAAGGGTGCAAAACAGAGTTAGTCATCAATAGGAAGCACCTTCTTCAAGGTGTCAAGCGGACAATGATATTTGCTGGAGAAAAAAGAAGCTCTCTTGTTTCCATCCAAGCCAAGGATGAAAACTCCATCACTATATCTTCCCCAGTGTCTGAAATGGGCATGATCGAGGAGGTGCAGGAATTGCAGAGCATCAGAGGAGAAACAGAAGCTTCAGCAGTAATAAATGGGAGTTATCTGGCGGATGCGCTGATAGGAACAGAGTCAGAATATATTAAAATAAGGCTTTATGGGACAATGAAGCCAATCCTAATCTCTTCCCCTGGGGAGGCAAACTATTTTCACCTTATTTCTCCTGTCAGGACTGCATCAGGGATGTTCCTTGGCAAGGGACAGGTTCAGAATCAAGATTAAAACTGAAAGGTGAGAAAATCAAATCTGAAGGGGATCTGAATACTAGTAGAATATTATTAAAAGAGGGAAATCTGTTGCGCTGTATCAAGTAATCCAGCTGGAAAACGGCCAAAGCGGGGAGGGCTAAGCAGAGGTATTTCCTCCCATCCAGGCTTTTTAGCTGAAAGGAGGCATACCGCGGCCGATTTCCTTAATGATGCTGGTAATGGATTCAATATCCTGCGCTTCAAGTCCGAACGCATTTTTAATCTTTTTTTCTATATTGTCTGAAACATTGCGTTTCCCGATTTCAATCAAAGCAACCAGTGAAAAGCTGCAATTAATCATTTTGGCGAATTCACGCTGTGAAAGATTATAATTCTTTCTGATAAACTTAATGATTTCTTTATCCAAGGTTAAATCTCCTTTTTTCTTTTATTTTCATATTATAAAAGAAAGTGAAGAACATCACTAGTGAAATATAAAAATAAAAGAAGGAAGGAGAAGAAAAAAGCGGCTTTTGAGTTAAAGCGGCTGCTTGGCTGGCTGATCTGCGCGTGGTATCCGGCTATAAACAAACCACATGTTCAGAAACTCGACTTTAAGCTTCTCGCCGGGCTTCAATTTTTCAGTTTCATTGACCACAACAAGCTTCTGACCTTCCAATTCCACTGTTTTTTCATCCACTGCGTCAGCGATATAAACCTTGAAAATAACTTTATTGAACCAATATGGATTCAGCCTGCCTTTTATATCAAGGATATTCTTCATCTTAAAGCCTCCTTCCTGTATGCATGTAAAATCTGATTATTTGAAAATTTAAACAGTTACCAGAATACTTCATATATTAATTGAATACCCGATTAGATCATATAAAAACCAGTAAAACTGATGAATTGAATAGAACATACGTTCTGTAATATACTAAAGTATGGACGGGAAACAACTTTTCCTGCCTGGAGCTTAATCTGTACTTAGAGGAAGGATCATATGAAAAAATGCCTTTATTGCCAGGCAGCGGGGGACCTGATCCCCCTCAAGGAGTGGAACAGGGACCGGACGATTTATTATTGCAGCAAGCATTATGAACAGGTGCTTAAGTTCCAGGAGAGAGAACAAAGGGAATTTGTCGACTATTTCAGACAGCACCCTAAGCTGCTGGAGTATCTCAGCAGCAAAAGTCTTGAACTTTATGAAAAGCTCGAAAAAGAGAAAGGAGGACCGGCATGACAAAACGATTTTTCAGAATATGCTCTTTTCCTGCCTGATGGAATGAGATATAATGCATTATAGTATTAATTACATAACGTAACCACAAGGGGAGCTTAATGCTGAGAGTGAACTTTTGTTCTGACCCTTTGAACCTGTTAGATAATTCTAGCGCAGGGATGTGGATGGATGGGTGAAGGTATGCCCGCTTCCTGATCAGTTCTCCCTTGAGGTTTGCGTTAATTCGGACAAAAGGGGAGAATTTTTTATGAAAAAATTAGGGCTGGTTGCCTTGATTGAAGCATCTTTTTTTGCAGCATTCGCTGTTATTCTTGATCTGCTTCCTTCTATTAAACTAACGCCTGCAATATCCATTTCCATTGCAATGGTGCCCATCTTCATACTTTCATTGCGATGGGGCTGGAAAGCGGGCTTCATTTCCGGATTCTTATGGGGGATTCTCCAGATTGTCATGGGCGACGCCTGGATAGTGACGCCCCTGCAGACTTTCATTGAATACTTCGTTGCTTTCGCCTTTATTGGCTGTGCCGGCTTCTTAGCTCTTGCCCTCCAAAAAAGCCTTGCTGAAGGCAGGAAGGGTAAGGCTCTGGGATGGGCAGCTGCAGCCATTTTCCTTGGCAGTGCGGGCAGATATTTCTGGCACTTTCTTGCAGGTATGATTTTCTTTGGAAGCTATGCACCTGAAGGGATGTCTCCTTTTGTATATTCTCTCATGATTAATGGGATAACGATGCTCGGGTCAGCTGTCTTATGTACAGCCGTATTGTGGCTCCTCCTTTCTGCAGCGCCGCGCCTGGTACAGAGGAAACAGGTATATTCCGCTGCGGAAGAGCATAAATTGGCGAACTGATAACCATGTGCACAAAGCAGTCCCTTCTGGCGAATCGGCCAGAAGCGACTGCTTTTGTTTTTAAAAAAGGGAAATTGAAGAGAATTGCTGAAAAATGCTTTCATTCGACAAATTTTGGTATATAATAAGTTACGCTATTATACTAAAGTGATAAACTGGCCTACAAGGCTTAACTTCTAGAGGTACATCGACTATTAATATAGTAAAGGAGATTGAAATGACAGATAAGTTTATTATCCGCTTTGAAGATGTTACAAAACAATATGACAATGACAGTCCGGTTCTGGACGCCGTCAGCTTTGATATAGAAAGGGGAAAGTTCTACACGCTCCTTGGTCCTTCAGGCTGCGGAAAAACGACGATCCTGCGCCTGATTGCGGGTTTTATCGAACCGACAGAAGGATCCATTTTCTTCAATGGACAAAAAATCAATAAAGTGCCTGCCAACAGGAGGCAGGTCAATACCGTGTTCCAGGACTATGCACTTTTCCCGCATTTGAATGTATTTGAAAACGTGGCATTCGGATTGCGCATCAAAAAAATGAAAAACCAGGAAATCAATGAGCAGGTGAAAGAGGCGCTCAAGTTTGTCAACCTGGAAGGATATGAACAGAGGGAAATCAAAGAGATGTCAGGAGGGCAGAGGCAGCGTGTCGCGATTGCGAGGGCGATTGTCAATAAACCGGAAGTCATCCTGCTGGATGAGCCCCTTTCTGCACTGGACCTGAAGCTGCGTACAGAAATGCAGTACGAGCTGCGGGAGCTTCAGAGAAGGCTTGGCATTACGTTTATATTTGTCACCCATGACCAGGAAGAGGCGCTTGCTCTTTCTGATGAAATCTTTGTGCTGAACAAAGGCCGGATTGAGCAGAGCGGAACGCCAACTGATATTTATGATGAGCCTGTCAACCGGTTTGTGGCCGACTTCATCGGTGAGTCCAACATCGTCGAAGGGACCATGCTAACCGATTATCAGGTTGAATTTGCAGGCAGGAAATTTGAATGTGTAGACGCCGGCTTCGATTTGAATGAAAGGGTTGAAGTGGTCATCAGGCCGGAGGATATGGAAATTACTCCGAGCGAGCAGGGCAAACTTCAGGTACGTGTAGATTCACAGCTATTCAGGGGAGTTCATTATGAAATTTCCTGCTTTGATAAAGATGGGAATGAATGGCTTGTCCATTCTACACGAAAGGCAAAAGTAGGGGATGAAATAGGCCTTCATTTTGATCCGGAAGCCATCCATGTCATGAGGCCGGGAGAATCTGAGGAAGAATTTGACCGCAGGCTGGAGGCTTATCAAGAGGAAAGCCATGAGAACTAATCAGACACGCAACCTGTATCTGATCCCATATTTGCTGTGGATCGTTTTATTTGTCGTGACCCCTTTGTTTTTGGTGCTGTATTATTCATTTTTTGATATAGAAGGGCAGTTCACATTCGGGAACTACCAGAAATTTTTCACGCCCGTTTACCTGAAAATGACTTTGAGCTCTTTCTGGTATGCGTTCCTGATCACTGCCTTTTCTTTACTGATTGCCTATCCGACTGCCTACCTGCTTACGAAGACCAGGCATAAGCAGCTCTGGCTTCTGATGATCATCATTCCTTCCTGGATCAATCTGCTGCTCAAGGCTTATGCTTTTCTCGGCATTTTTGGAACTTACGGGGCAGCCAACAGCTTCCTTGAGGTGATTGGAATAGGTTCAAGGCAGATTCTGTTTACCGATTTCAGTTTTGTTTTTGTATCGGTATACATCTTCCTGCCTTTTATGATTTTGCCGATTTTCAATTCGCTTAACGAATTGAATTCATCGCTCATCGATGCATCCAATGATTTGGGGGCATCACCCTGGACTACTTTTACACGGGTTATTTTCCCGCTGACGCTGGATGGCGTCAAATCCGGCTGCCAGGTTGTATTCATCCCTGCACTTTCCCTCTTCATGCTTACCCGCCTGATTGCAGGGAACAGGGTCATCACCCTGGGCACGGCCATAGAACAGCATTTCCTTGTCACTCAGGATTGGGGGATGGGCTCCACCATTGCCGTATTCCTGATCCTTACGATGGTGATCATCATGCTGCTGACCGGAAATCGCAGGAGGGGGGCATAGCATGGGGAAATTATCTAAATGGTCATCACTTTATCTGATCCTTGTATTTTTTGTTCTTTATGCGCCAATATTTTATCTAATGTTTTATTCTTTTAACAGCGGCGGGACAATGTCACATTTCGAAGGGTTCACGCTGGACTGGTATAAAGAGCTTTTTGCTGATGCAAGGCTATTGATAATTGTGCTGAACACCATCATCATTGCCCTGTTGTCGGCTGCCATATCAACGATCATCGGAGTGGCCGGTGCACTTGCCATTTTTTATGTAAGAAAGCGGCAGGTCAAGAGCACACTCTTATCTTTGAACAATATTCTGATCGTCAGCCCCGATGTTATCATCGGTGCTTCCTTCCTGATTTTGTTTACGATGATCGGAATCAAGCTCGGATTTACATCGGTCCTGCTCTCTCACATTGCTTTCTGCGTTCCGATTGTAGTTATAATGGTGCTGCCTAAAATCCAGGAAATGAGCCCTACACTTGTGG
Organism: Cytobacillus sp. T106; assembly: GCF_040492155.1. Lineage (NCBI taxonomy): Bacteria > Bacillati > Bacillota > Bacilli > Caryophanales > Bacillaceae > Cytobacillus > Cytobacillus sp. T106. Next base: position 73,256 of record NZ_JBEUMK010000007.1, read on the forward strand.
ACGCTGCGAGGGATCTAGGGGCAAGCCGCTTTGATGTTCTGTCCAAGGTCGTTCTGCCATATATCACACCAGGCATTTTTGCGGGCTTTTTTATGGCCCTAACCTATTCACTTGATGATTTTGCAGTTACTTTCTTTGTAACAGGGAATGGCTTCACCACTTTATCGGTTGAAATCTACTCTCTGGCCCGGCGCGGGGTTTCGCTGAACATCAATGCACTTTCCACGCTGCTGTTCCTGTTCACACTTATACTGGTGATCGGCTATTATTTTATCACCCAGAAAAATGCGAAGCCGACTGGAATGGGGGTCAAAAAATGAAACAGCTCGGTAAAGCCCTGCTGGTCATTGCTGTCATTTCTGCACTTCTGCTGTATGCAGTCTCCCGGCTTAATTCCTCACAAGGCTATTCCAGCGGAAATACGCTGACGGTCTTTAACTGGGGAGACTATATCGATGCAGAACTCGTGGACCGCTTTGAAAAAGAAACAGGCATCAAGGTGATTTATGAAACCTTTGACAGCAATGAAGCCATGATGACCAAGATTGAACAGGGCGGGACAGCCTACGATATAGCGGTTCCGTCTGAATATGCAATTGAAAAAATGAAAGAAGAAGATTTGCTTTTACCGGTAGACCATTCAAAAATTCCAAACTTGAAATATATCGACCCGAGGTTCATGGACTTGGCATTCGATCCAAAAAATGAATACTCTATCCCTTATTTCTGGGGGACGGTCGGCATAGCCTATAACACAGATCTGCTTGGGGACAAAGAAATTACAAGCTGGAATGACCTTTGGGATGAAGATCTGCGAAACCAGATTCTCCTAATTGATGGTGCAAGGGAAGTTATGGGAATGGGCTTGAATTCCCTCAATTATTCCCTTAATGATCAAAATAAGAAGCATCTGAGGGAAGCGAAGGAAAAGCTTGATACCCTTACTCCGAATATCAAAGCCATTGTCGGGGATGAAATCCGGATGCTGCTTGAAAACGATGAAGCAGCCATAGGTGTTGTCTGGTCAGGAACTGCTTCAGAGCTGATGTGGAAAAAGGACAATATTGAGTATGTTCTCCCTGAGGAAGGGACGAACCTGTGGTTTGATAATATGGTCATTCCAAAAACGGCAAAAAACGTGGATGCCGCCCACCAGTTCATGAACTTCATGCTTGATCCGGAAGTCGCTGCCCAGAATACCGAATATGTAGGCTATTCGACGCCGAATAAAGAGGCGCTGAATTACCTGCCGGAGGAAATTGTCAGTGACAAGCGCTTCTATCCGGACCCGGAAATGACCGAAAAGCTGGAAGTGTACGAGAACCTTGGGAAAAAAATGCTCGCACATTATAATGAACTGTTTTTGGAATTCAAAATGCATAGTAAATAATAGCAGCGGCTGGAGGAGTCTCCGGCCGCTTTTTTGCATTCTAGCATGATTTCCGTCCTGTCAGGGGATCCTAGTCTTAAAAACAGGAGGAGGCAGTCATGTATTATATCAGCGGAAACATCATTTCAGGGGAATATGATGATCAGGCAGAACATTTTTCCATCAGCATGATCAAACACTTTAAGACTCAGTCCATTTTGACCAAGGATCAGGCTATCCAGCTTCTTGACTACCTCTACAGGCATAGGGACGAAGAGGGAGGCCAGGTCATCACCTTGAATGACCAGATGCCGCTGCGCATCTCTTCCGAGGAGATCAATTCCCTGATACTTGATCTTGAAAAGATTGAATCCCATTTTTAATGTTCTCCGAAATCTATATCCGATAATGATAGAATATGATATGATTTCTTTAATTGAATAAATGCTTTATGGTGCTTTGCAGCATGCTGCAAACTTAAAAGGGAAGCCGGTTGAATTCCGGCGCGGTCCCGCCACTGTAATGCGGAGGCTCCTCCCTCGATGCCACTGTTCCTTAGCGGACGGGAAGGCGGAAGGAGTCTGTGATGCTGAGCCAGGAGACCTGCCATAAAGAAGTACACAACCGTCCTACGGGTGATAGGAGAGTGATGCGCTTTTAATATGGTAAAGTTTTGTTATTTGTTAAATTTTTTATGTGCAGGCATCCTCTATGAAGGATGCCTTTTATTTTTTTCATACAATAAGCCCGAGGAGTGAAACCTATGAAAAAAGCTTATCCAGCAGACCGTTCCCGCACCATTCAGACCAGGCTGGTGCTTCCGCCGGATACAAACCATCTTCAGACAATTTTCGGCGGCAAAGTGCTATCCTATATTGATGAAATTGCTGCCATTACTGCAATGAAGCATTCCGGCAGCATGGTAGTAACAGCTTCGATCGACTCTGTGGATTTCCTGTCTTCAGCTTCAGTCGGTGACGCCCTTACTCTTGAAGCCTTTGTTGCCTCAACAGGGAGAACCTCCATGGAAGTCTATGTGAAAGTGCATGCAGCCAATCTTTTAACAGGGATTCGAACGCTGACGACCGAATCCTTTTTAACCATGGTTGCCGTGGATGAAAACGGCAAGCCCATTCCAGTATCCGGGGTGCTGCCTCATTCTGAGGAAGAAATCAGGCTGTTTGCTTCAGCAGGGGCACGAAAGGAGCATAGAAAAAACAGAATGCTTATACGATAAAAGGTGGCTTTCAGCCACCTCTGTATTCATGAAATAAGGCACCTTCTTCAGCAGCTATTTCCTACGGGCTGCTTCCAGCCTATCCAGCTCCTCTGGGATCCTTCCTTCTTCTAAGCGGCTGAAAAGGGGGGCGATAGTGCCGAGCCTTTTCTCTGCAGCCCGAACCTCTTTCCATTCCAGCGTATGCGCATTCACCTGCAGCATGTTATTTATCTTCCTGCTGGAGAAAGGGAGGAAGGGGTTCAGAAGCCTTGCCAGATTTTTGATGATGTACACACAGGTCTGCAATGCATCTGCACATTTTTGCGGGTCGCTTTTAATCGTTTTCCAAGGCTGTTCACTGTCAAAATATTTATTGGCCGAGCGTACAAAGGCGAAAATATCCTCAAGCGCTTCTTTTAGCTTTGCGCCTTCGATCTTTTCTCCGGTTTTCTCATATAAATGCTTAATATCCTCCTGTACAGCTTCACTTAATTTTCCATCCGGTATCATGCTGTCATAATATTTTTCGATAAACTTAAAAGTTCTGTTGACCAGATTGCCATATGCCCCAAGCAGCTCACTGTTATGGCTGTAAACGAATTCCCGCCAGGAAAAGTCAGCATCCCTGTTCTCAGGAGCATTGACAGCAAGGAAATACCGGATTGAATCCGGTTCATATCTTTCAAGTATGTCAGGGACCCAGACTGCATAATTCCTGCTTGTTGAAAGCTTCTTTTTCTCTAGTGTAAGATATTCGCCGGAAACCATCCGCGCTGGTTCCCCAGGCAGCCCTATCCCCATTTGAATAGCTGGCCAGATGATGGTATGGAAAGGGATATTGTCTTTCCCATGCACATAATAGGATATAACATCACTACCCCAGAACCTGCTGCCATCCTTGCCGTGCTGGCGGGCCCATTCCCTGCTGGCAGAAAGATAGCCAATCACCGCTTCAATCCAAACATAAATTTTTTTCTTCTCCATTCCTTCAATAGGGACTGGCACCCCAACATCCAAATCCCTAGTTGCAGCCCGGTCCAGAAGCCCCTCAGTTAAATATCTTCTTGTCAGGCTGCTGCTGTTGTCCCTCCACAAATGGCGGGAGCGTGCCTCCTCGGACAGCTCTTCAAGCTGCTTCTGAAAATGGCTCAGCCTGAAATAATAATGATCAGTTTCTTTCATTTCCGGCGGTGTCCCGCATATTTTACAGGATTTATCCAGAAGGTCGGCCGGCTCAAGGATGGCTGAGCAGGCATCGCATTGATCCCCGCGTGCTTGGCTGCCGCAGGAAGGGCAGACTCCCTCTACATACCTGTCAGGCAGAAACTGGACACATGTCCGGCAATAAGTTTGTTCTATCGTTCTTGGAACAAGATGGCCATTTTCCAAGAGCGACAGAAATACTTCCTGTACAGTCTGATGATGATGCGGGGCATCTGTCCTTGTATATAAATCATAAGTAAAACCCAGCTGTTCAAAGCTTGCTGCGAAATCCCTGTGATAGCGGTCAGCAATTTCTTTCGCTGATTTGCCTTCATGTTTTGCCCTGATCGCTATGGGTGTTCCGTTGCAGTCGCTCCCGGAAACATACAGGACTTCTTCGCCCTTCATTCTGTAATATCTTGCAAGGATATCTCCGGGCAGCAGACTTGCAATGTGCCCAAGATGAAGGGAACCGTTTGCGTAGGGCCATGCCCCGCCAATAAAAATTGCCATGTTCAATCTCCTCCTCATTTTTCCATTGGCAGATCTTAGGATAAAATAAAAAAGCCCCGTCCTTTTCTATACATATAGAAAAGGACGGGGCTTGCCCGCGGTACCACCTTTATTCGCCTTTCGGCCTCTGCAAGTACGGGGCATATAGATGCCCTTATACTGTGGGTTTGATAACAAGTACCACTACTTGCCGCAGCCTACTGGCGAAGATCGCGTTCAGTACGGGGCTCGGAGACCATTGTTCAAACAGCCGCTTTTGCTTCTTTTCACCTGCCGAAGCTCTCTGGGAAAAACGGATCTGTTTTACTTTTTCTCTTCAATGCCTTTGTATAAGAGTTAATATCTGCCAATGATTTAAAGATTATTATATTCACGGGCAGCATAAATGTCCAGCAAAATTTAACAGGGGAAGGGAAAAAATCTGGCTGTATCAGCATGATGCCCATTGCAAATATTTGACTGTTTAAAAGCAAACCTTTATCATACAAAAGGCAGATAATGATAATATTCATATAGAATAGTCCAGATAAAGGGAAGGCTGATTATGCAGAAAAACCAAATGTTATTTGAATATCTCAGCAATAATTCTCAGAGAATTACTGACAAATGGCTGAGCACCAGGGCAAAAGATAAAGGATCGATTTATTCAGCAGAAGCGGATATAAAGATTGAAAGAATGCTCCGTGAGCAAAATGCCTTCACTAATAAGACCGTTTCGACCATTCTTTTGGATGACCGGTCTTTATTCGAAAAATTGGTCCAGGAATGGGCGAGCACAGTTGCTGAAAGCAGGGCAGATACCGATACTCCGATCTATGAGGTAATATCAGCTTTAGGCAAGGTGAGAGATACATACTGGGAATTTGTGGAGGAATTTGCGAAAAAGAACGATGAGATTGTCAAGGAGGATATCCTCCAGTGGAGTCTGGTCATTCATTCAGCTTTTGACATTCTCACACAGAAATTTGCTGAACAGTATTACAAAATTACCAGAAACAGGCTGAGAGCACAGCAGGATCTCATTCATCAGCTTGGTGCACCCATTATCCCGATCATCGGATCCATTGGCGTTCTTCCTTTGATAGGCGATATTGATACAGAAAGAGCCAAAGCAATATTAGAGAGCGTGCCCCTTCAGTGCACAGAAGCTAAGCTTTCCTATTTGTTTATCGATCTGTCCGGTGTACCGATCGTTGATACAATGGTAGCGCAGCAAATCTATCATATCGTCCAGACGCTGGACTTGCTAGGCATCAAGACCACCATCTCAGGCATCCGCCCGGAAGTTGCCATGACATCTATCCAGCTTGGAATCGACTTCAGCAAAATCAACACACATAGCACATTGAAAAATGCCCTGGCGAAAATGGGGCTGAGCATGAAACCTGAATTATAATTAGAAAATGCACCCTGCTTTTAAGCGTGAGGTGCATTTTTTTATGCAGCAAGAGGCAAGCCGTTAGGCGCGCCCGATGCTCTGAACTCTTCTAGGCTGGCGGAATGATTCCTGCAATAAGAAGGACGAAGAAGATCAAGCCGATGACAGCAAGGACGAGAGATGCAAAAAAGACCGGGCCTTTTCTGAAGAAGAAGGGTTCATCTTTCTGGATGATCCCCGTTTGGGCGCCCACCATGCTGTTGATGTGCCTCTGGGGCGAACCGCCGCTTGTTGAAAAAATAAAAGTGACTGCAGCAAATGCGGCACCAATAAAGAAGAGCACTTCAATAAACCTTACAGAAAAATATGCTGCCACTCCCCATGCGGCCAAAGCTTCAGCTGCTAAAGCAGCTATAAAGACAATCGTATTCCTGCTCATAACTATCACCTCGTCATCTATACGATGAAAGAGCTGAAAATGTTTCATTAAATATTAAAATATTCAAAATGTTATAATGAATATTCCATCATTATGATATGATATACAAAAATCTACTCTAAAAGGAGATCATAATGATTTTACAAGGAGCAGGGAAGCTGTCCATAAATGGGGTTGGGTCTTCGGACGGCGGGAGCTATGATAAGGTAAGCATCAACGGAAAAGGCACTGTCAATGGCAATATTGAATGCCGCATATTTGATTGCAATGGTTCAGGACAATTCAACGGACACGCTATCTTTTGAAAAAGCTAAAATCAATGGAAATGCGTCGATTGCCGGAAGCTTCTCAGGGGCAGCGCTGTCTATCGACGGGAGCGCAGGCTTTTCCGGAGATGTGCTGTTGCGGACGAAATTAAGGTAAATGGAAAAGGAAGAATCGGCGGAAGGCTCGCATCCAGAAAAATTATTGTTAATGGCAGGCTTACTGCAGGCGGCGGTGTGGAAACAGAGGAATTTAAATCAAAAGGCAAATTTATAATCGGCAGCCATTTGGCGGCAGAGAGCATAGAGTCTTTTATCATGGGCGAGTGCAAAGTGCAAGAGATGAGAGGAAAAAGCATTCTAATCAGGCAAAAGAAAGACAATCCGCTCAGAGGGCTGCTCCAATCTTTTTTTCCTTCCCGGCTTGAAGCAGCTTTGATAGAAGGTGAAGATATACATCTCGAAAATACGAATGTGAAGATGGTAAGGGGAAATCATATTGTGATAGGTGAAAATGCCATTGCTGATATTGTGAAGTATACAGGATCCCTCAAATATGAGGGGAACGGTACGGCTTTGGAGAGCAGGCAAATATAATCTATTACCTGGAATATACAGCTGACTAGGCGCCTGGAATAGGGCGTCTTTTTATGAGTTCATTTAGTCCTGGTTTTTGAAACAGAAGATAAAACGGTTTAAATGCGGAAAAAAGCAGGGAAAATAAATGATAGCTCCAGAAAATATTTGAACATCCTTCATACTTATAGCATAATATATGTACATATACTCATATAAGGAGGGAATGAAATGGGACACCATCATAATCATGGACACGGACATTCTCACGGACATTCAAGCAACAAACGGGCGCTCTTTCTTTCATTTATCATCATCGCTTCTTTTATGGTCGTTGAAGTTATAGGGGGCATCCTGACAAACAGCCTAGCTCTTTTATCAGATGCCGGCCATATGCTCAGCGACGCTGTCGCCCTGGGACTGAGCTTTTTTGCTATAAAGCTTGGAGAAAAGCAGGCAACTGCAGCAAAATCTTATGGCTATAAGAGATTTGAAATCATTGCAGCTGCATTGAATGGCCTGACGCTGATCGCGATTTCCATTTACATCTTTTATGAGGCCGTCCAAAGGATTATGGACCCGCCGGCCGTCCAAAGCATGGGGATGCTTGCTATCTCGGTTCTCGGCCTTATTGTCAACATCATTGCGGCCTGGATACTGATGAAGGGCGACAAAGATGAGAACCTGAATGTAAGAAGCGCCTTTCTCCATGTACTTGGCGATATGCTGGGCTCTGTAGGTGCCATCACCGCAGCTTTGCTGATTTATTTCTTTAATTGGGGCATTGCAGATCCGATTGCAAGCGTCATCGTTGCCATCCTGATCATTATCAGCGGATGGAGAGTTACAAAGGATTCCTTCCATATATTGATGGAAGGAGCACCTGAACAGATTGACGCCTCCAGCATCCGCAGCTCTCTGGAAGGCATCGCATCTGTAAAAGAAATTCACGATCTCCATATCTGGTCGATCACATCAGGAGTGCCGATGCTCAGCTGCCATATCGCTATTACAGAGGAAGGCCGTCACGATGAAGTCCTTAGGGAAGCACAGACTGCCCTTCATAACCAGTACGGAATCGACCACAGCACCATCCAGGTGGAAAGATATGAAAAAGGCTGCCCAAGTGCGCATGGCACATGCAATTAATGGTGGCTGGCATGCTCGATGGTTTGCAGGAGGATCCCCATCACATGTTCGTCATCATGGGAATAATATAAGGTAGTGCCCTCACGCCTGAATTTAACCAGCCTGAGATTTTTTAAAAACCGCAGCTGATGGGAAACCGTCGATTGAAGCAGAGTAAGTTTTTCAGCAATTTCGTTCACTGAGTGCTCCCCTTGAAAAAGCAGGTTCAGGATTCTGAGCCTGGTCGGATCGGATAATGCTTTAAATGTCTGCGATACAATGAATAAGGTTTCTTCATCCAGATCCTTCATAATGTGCGGCTGTGTCTTTTCTTCTTCTGCCATTGATTCAGCCTCCTTTTTATATCATTATAAAGAAAAAATGCACGAAGAAAAATCCCGGAGAACTTTTCCCGGATTTTTTCTTCGTGCTTCTTGCTTTTCGGGCCATATAGGTATAAATTAATGCTTATCAGCATTTTTTCTCCTATCTATCTTGGCGTCTCCTGATAGGTAATTGCTCGGATTTTTTCTGTTTTTTCATCAAAAGTTATACGGACAAAGACACCGAATTCCCGATTGTCCCTGGCAAGCCAAAGTTTGAAGGTTTCTGTACAGTTGGATCCCTGTGTTGTTCTGCCTACATGAAGATAATCAAGGATTCTTGCTCCGGGATACTTTATTTTTGTATTGGTCATCGCTAGCTTTCCCCATTTGGCATATGCTGGCGTCTGCTGTGCAGCTGAGATATGCCGGATATTTGCAGCAGAAGGGGAAAGCAGAGCAGGGAAACTTAACAATAATATAATCAGTATCGACTTTTTCAAACCGCTCACTTCCTTTATAATTAGTTAGCCTGTCATCATTGTGTATTAGTATTGAAAAAAAGAGTGCAGTCTATGCCCTTATTCGTTATTTACTTAATTACCGTTCCACCAGACATCTTGTAAAAGGCGGGAGATTGATTGAAACAACCGGAATACGTTAATGTTATGGAAGAAATTGTCGCAACACTCGTAAAAGTCCTTATGCTGAGCCCGGATTATCAAACCTTCTGCCAATGTATGAAGTGCCGCGCCGATATTATCGCCATCAGCCTCAATAATCTGCCAAACCATTATGTAACTACAGAAGAAGGCAGGAAAATGGTATTTGAACAGCTGAACACAGAGGAAAACCGGAAATGGATCAATAAAAGAATCATCAATGCGATTCATGTGGTGAGTAAATATCCGAAGCACTAGCAGTCAGTGAAGCGGAGGTATCGAGTTTCTTTTTTAATAAATTGTGGTTGATTCCTGCACATCTTACTGGAGTCACTATTTTCATTTTTCTTCAGGAAAGTGGTCCCAGTTCCTCCGGCTGGAGCCACTATTTCCATTTTTCTTCAGGATAGTGGTCCCAGCTCCTGTGGCTGGAGCCACTATTTTCGTTTTTCTTCAGGATAGTGGTCCCAGCTCCTGTGGCTGGAGCCACTATTTTCATTTTTCTTCAAAATAGTGGTCTCAGCGCTACCGGCTGAAGCCACTATTTTCGATTTTCTTCACGGTAGTGGTTTTACCTCCACCGGCTTTGACCACTATTTTTTATTTCATTTCACTATAGTGGCACCAAGCACATCCTGCCCCCAATTTTAATTCACAATAATTGCACACTAACCCCATCTGATTAATAATAGTAGTAACGAGATTTGAATGGAAAAGTTAAGGAGGAGTAATGTGCGCGATTTTATCAAAGCTGCGGGTGAAGCAGATAGATACGAACTGATGAAAGAGCTGTCCGCCATCTTCAAGGAGCGGAGCCGATCAAAGGAAAATAGAGGGAGCTTCCCACATAGAAATATTTTAGACCTGAAAGCATCCGGCTACACATCCCTTACTGTTCCGGCAGACCGGGGCGGAAAGGGTATCTCATTGCTAGAAATGATCAGGCTGCAGGAAAAGCTCACAGAAGGAGATGGTTCTACTGCACTTGCAATCGGGTGGCATATGGGGATAACGAAAAATCTGGGAGAGAAAAGGAAGTGGGATGACGAACTTTTTTCCTTTCTTTGCCGTGAAATCCTGGAAGGGAAGCTGATAAACAGTGCCGCAACGGAAAGGCAGACAGGCAGCCCGACACGGGGCGGACGGCCCCAGACTACAGCAGTCCTCAAGGGTGGAAGCTGGGTGATCAGCGGCAGAAAGACCTTTACAACGATGGCTCCGGCTCTGGATTATTTTATTGTCAGCGCCTTTATTCCAAGTGAAGACAAGACAGGAAATTTCCTTGTTCCTAGAGAGGCTGAAGGTTTGTCGATCGAGGAGACATGGGACAGTGTCAGTATGAGAGGCACCGGCAGTCATGATCTTGTGGTTGATGAGGTTTCCATTGATAAGACATTCCTGGCTGAAATATTGGGGCAGGACAAAAAGGCGAATGGCTGGCTTCTTCATATTCCAGCGGTATATCTTGGCATTGCACAAGCAGCCCAGGATTATGCGGCTGGCTTTGCTAAAAGTTATTCTCCCAATAGCATCCAGGGAACCATCAGCGATATCCCTTCTGTCCAGCAGAAAATAGGGGAGATCGAGCTTGAACTGATGCGGGCAAGAGAGTTTCTTTATGCAGCGGCAGACAGATGGGACAGGGCCGCAGAAAATGAAAGGGAGTCCATGTAGCCTCTTCTCGGTGCTGTAAAGCTGGCTGTTACAAATGCAGCATTAACAGTTGCTGACCTTGCAATTCGGGTCGTTGGCGCAAGAAGCCTTTCTGAACAGAATCCTCTGCAGCAATATTATCTGGATATCAGGGCAGGCCTTCATAATCCTCCAATGGATGATATGACCATATCGCTGCTTGCCCGCAAAGCCTTATCAAGGCTTGACTGAAAAAAGAATGGGAATTCCCATTCTTTTTTTTTGTTAAGGAAAAAGTACACGAGTAAATTACCGGCAAAACTGCATAATAAAAACATCCAGCACTGAAAGAAAGAGCATAACCGGGGTGTAAGCAATGGCTTTTAAAAAGAAAAACACTACTGAAAAAAAGTATCAATGGAAGCCTGAAGAAATGCCTGAAGAGCTGGTATCCGCTGATCATGTCAGGAAGAAGATGGAAGGCTCTGATGACTTCAAGGAAAGGATCATTGAAGCAGAGGGAAGGACTCTTTATCTCTTTTTTCTTTCCAGCATGGTTGATGATGCCAGGCTTGAGGAAAGAATCATCAAGCCGCTTTCACTATCAGCAGGAAATCTCATAGAGAAACAGGCGCAAACACAGGAGGTTCAACGCACTTCTATCCTGAGTGATGCACTGAAAGGGATTCTGACAGGATATTGCTTTGCCATGGAGCATGATTCTTCCGAGGGTGTGCTTCTTTCTGCAGCTTCCAGCCTTTCCAGAGAAATTTCTGACCCGGCCAATGAACATATTATCCAGGGCTCTCACGAAGGATTCATTGAGAACATCGGCAAGAACCTCCTTTTGATCAGGAAGCGCATCGAGAATCCCAATTTAAAAGTAAAATATATAACGATCGGCAAAGCGACCAATACCGCTTCTGCACTTATTTACATAGAAAACCTCACCTCCGGAAAACTGATAACCGAGATTACAAAAAGGCTTGCCAGCATTTCCATGGACAGCATTCAGAGTCCAGGATTTATCCAGGATTGCATCGAGGACCATCCTTTTTCTCCGTTTCCACAGATATTGAATACAGAAAGGCCGGACAGAGCTGCTGCACATTTGATGGAAGGAAGGGCTGTGCTCATTACGGATGGCAGCCCTTCTGTGATGATCATGCCAGTGACATTTTTTGCTTTCTTTCAATCTCCGGAAGATTATAACAACCGCTGGTACCTGGGCTCCTTTTTCCGGTTTCTGCGGCTTATCTCATTTATCTTGTCGCTAATATTGCCTGCTTTCTATGTGGCGGTTGTTTCCTATCATCATGAAATCGTGCCAATTGAACTTGTTTACACACTTCAGGCGTCATTGAATTTTGTGCCGGTGCCTCCAGTCATAGAAGCAATGTTCATGCAACTGGCCCTTGAACTGCTGAGGGAAGCGGCAGTACGGCTGCCGCAGCCGATTGCACAAACCATTGGCATAGTCGGAGGGCTTGTTATTGGGACTGCAGTGGTGGAAGCCGGCCTCGTCTCCAATGTCATGATCATAGTAGTGGCCTTGACCGCAATTGCATCCTTTGTCATTCCATCTATTGAAATGAGCAATACCCTCCGGTTTATCGGGTTCCCGCTTATGCTTCTGGCAAGCATATTCGGCTTCATCGGCATTGTGTTCGGCCTGCTTCTGCTGGTGATCCATCTAGCTCAGCTTAAATCATTTGGTGTTCCGTATTTCAGTCCTTTTGCACCACTCAGGCTGAAGGAGCTGAAAGACACATTCATAAGGGTCCCTGTATGGCTTATGAAGAATAGGCCGAAGGATTCAATGGCAGCTTCTTTAACTAAACAGGGGAGCTCGAGGGGGTGGAAAAGAAATGAAAGTGAAGACACGTATTGACCAGCAGGATTTATTTTTCCTCCTGCTGCAGACCCAAATAGGGGCAGGTATTCTGTCCATGCCATATTCACTTTATATGGCCGCAAAAAATGACGGATGGATATCTTTATTGCTGGCAGCCGCTGCTATTTTCTCCTTGATTTATTTCTATTGGCTGCTTTGCAGGCGCTTCCCCCATCAGACACTGTTTGATTTCTCAGGGAAGGTGTTTGGAAAATGGGGCGGGGCTCTGATCAATCTCGGCTATATAAGCTATTTTGTATCTACAGCTCTGCTGGTTTATCTGAACTTTGCCGATATCATCGGCCGGTGGGTTTTGCTTGATACACCTCGCTGGCTTCTTATTCTTCTTTTGATGTTCATAGCCGTTTCTGCCTGCAGCGGCTCCTTTAGCAGCATCGTCTCTCTGTTTTCATTCACTTCGGTATTCATTGTCTTTCTTTTCATCCTTTCTCTATTCATTTTTAAGGAGCCTGAAATTGATTATCGATATATGTTCCCTGTTGCCTCACAAGGAGTTCTCCCGATTTTAAGGGGGGCAAAAGAAGCAGTATATGGTTTTCTCGGCGCAGAAACGGCACTGTTTTTCCTGGCATTCGTCAGGGAGCCGGAAAAAAAGGGGGCAGTAAAGGGAGCCTTTTTGGCCCAGATAGTGATCAGTGTATTTTATTTATATCTGTTTATGGCAAGCATTATCATGTTCAGCCCGAAGGAGATCGTTCTCATCCCGGAACCTGTCTTGTACATGCTTAAAGCCATCACCTTCAAGATCATAGAAAGGATTGATCTCGTCTTTATAACCGTTTGGATGACGGCAGCTGCAACAACGATTATCAGCTATACATACCTGGCAGGAATGGGCCTCTCCAAGCTGCTTAAAATCAAGCACAGAAGAGCCGTACTTGCTGCTACAGGCATCATTTTCATCCTAACCTTTATTCCGCAAGGGGAAATGGAGATAACCAGCATTGGCAGGGCGGTGTCCTTTGCCGGGCTTATTTTCAGTTCTGCCCTTCCTTTAGTCATGTATATCGCAGCAGCATTTTTAAAGAAAGGGGGTGCGGGCCTTTGAGGACCATTAAGCTGGCATGGCTGCTTATCATAGTGCTGATTCTAGGCGGCTGCTGGGATGAAAGGCTATTGAAAAATTCCCGCCTTGTTTATATTTCCGCCTTTGATCTGACTGAGGACGGTAAATACGAAACTACTTCAATCATCCGCAATACAACCAAGGTTCCTAATCCCCAGCAGGAGGCCACCAATGAAATTGCAAAGGGAGAGGGCTTGAATATACGGGATACAAGGCTTACAATCAACCGGTCACTTGCGGGGGAATTTGACCCTTCCAAAAGCAAAGTGCTGATCCTTGGAGAAGAGCTGGCTAAAAGGGATATCTATACAGTCCTTGATATCGTCTACCGTATTCCGCGGACGCCCATCATTGCTAAAGTAGCAGTAGCTGACGGAAGTGCAGGCGCTCTGCTGGCGGAGAATCATAAAAATGAACCCTTGCTTGGGGAGTTTTTGTATGAATTGCTTCTTAACAGTGAAAAAAGCACCGAAATCCAGGAGCTGACAGTGCAGAATATCTGTACCATCCTCTTCGACGAGGGCAAAGACTTTATGGTTCCTTTTATTAAAAATAATGATGAGAATAAAAAGATTGAAGTCAGCGGGAGCGCACTGTTTCATGACAGGATATTTACCGGAAAGGTCATAACCCCTGAGCAAAGCAGTCTTTTGATGCTGTTCATGGACAAGATGAACAAAGAATGCAGGTTCGCTTATAAACTGTCAAAAGGCGAAACAGTCACTTTTGCTGTCAACAAAGTTAAAAGAGACCTTCATTATACCTATAGCTACGGCAGGGCAGTATTCAAGGCAGTTTTATCGATTGACATTAATATTGAGGAATTTCCCCTCGATCATCTGCACGAAAAAAAGATTGCCAAGGAGCTTGCCAGGGAAATTTCGCAAAAAATGTCTGATGATGCAAAGGGGGTTTTCAGTATTCTTAAAGAGGAAAAAGCTGACTTACTGGGAGTTGGAAGGGAACTGATCGCTTTTCACCCGGATATATGGGAAAACATAAAGGGGAGTGATTATTATGCAAAGGTGGATGTAAAACCGGAGGTCCGCATCCTTATTTCGGGTAACGGCATCATCAATTAATGATTGCCACCCTTTTATTTGAGAGGTTTGGTTTTCGCTCTATCATGGTAAATAAATATTAAAACAAAGACTACAGAGATAGAGGGTGATGTCACTGCTTGCGTTTTTAAAAAGAGGGAATAAGTCTTCAGGGATTGCAGCTGTAGGGAATACGGCTTTAGCCATCGCCAAAGGAGTCGCAGCAGCAATAAGCGGCAGCGGTGCCATGTTTGCTACGACCCTTCATTCGGTTGCGGATGCATTGAACCAGGGATTCGTCTTCTTCGGAAGCGCCATATCCGAGAAAGAAGCAACAAAAAGATTTCCAAGCGGATTTGGCCGTGTGGTCAATTTATTCGTTTTGATCGCGGTTATTGTGATTTCCATTATGGCATACGAAACCATTCATAAAGGATGGGACCTTATTGTCCATCCCCATGAGTCTTCTGATTTGTGGCTGAACATCATTATCATGATTCTTGCCATCTTGACAGATGGGGGGGTCCTTGTGAAGGCAATGAAAGAGATTGCCCATGAAACAAAAAGCGGGGCAAAGGGATTCAGCGTATTTACGACTTCATTTAAGAATGTCCGCCTTGCTGCACCGCCTACAAGACTTGTCTTTTATGAAGATATCATCGCGACCTTCGGGGCTCTGCTGGCACTTATTTCAATCATCCTTGCCCATTTGACAGGCTTCTATTTCCTGGATGGGGTAGGGACAATCCTGATTGGATTCCTGCTGGTGGGAATTGCCATCAAAATTGGATATGAAAATACTCTTGGACTGATTGGTGTTGCGGCACCAAAGGAAATTGAAGACCGGGTGGCAGATACCATCCTATCAGATCCGGACGTGGTTGATATTAAAGATATGCGCATCCTCCAGGAAGGAAGGAAGTATCATATTGAAAGCTATATTGAGCTGAAAGCCGGCCTTTCCCTGGCCATAGCAGATGATATCATCTACAGGGTCCGGGATAAGCTCTTCAAAGATCCGGATGTCGGGGATGTCAGGATGGGAATCCTTGAAACTGACAACATCACCACATGGAAAAGGGATTAGATAATAATGAGGCACACTTCCAAAAGAAGTGTGCCTTTTCTATGCAGCAGAAAGCTGTAAATGCAGGATCTAAAATAGTCAGCTATTATTGCTGTAAAAGGGACTGACGATATTTTGCTGCGAGCTGCTGCTTTGTCATGACGAGATACGCAGGAGCTGCATCCTTTAAGTCCTTCCATTTAGCTTTAGGCTGGGACAAAAAATAAATCGGTGCCTGCATCAGCTGCTTAAGGAGAATATACCCCCTGTGTGTCAAAGGATGACGTTCAAAGCCAAGAATCTGGTAGCCTTTGTTAATCATGGTGATGCCTATGACACCCTTGATTAAGTCGCTGTCAGGATGCTTTTCAAGATGCAGAGCCAGACAGGGCATGGATTCGCCGACAATTCTGATTAAAGCTCTGC
Organism: Cytobacillus sp. T106; assembly: GCF_040492155.1. Taxonomy (NCBI): domain Bacteria; kingdom Bacillati; phylum Bacillota; class Bacilli; order Caryophanales; family Bacillaceae; genus Cytobacillus; species Cytobacillus sp. T106. The sequence continues at coordinate 89,474 of NZ_JBEUMK010000007.1, forward strand.
CTCTGGATACCGGGCTTTTAATGTGGACAAGCTGCTTGAGAAGCCTCGAATTATGAAGATGGATTTTGATGACAATATCATTTTTTTTGAGGGAGGAGCCGTCTGAGAGGATGATATCGGGACCTCGATATTTCGTCTTTCTGACCCGGAATACGCTGTACTTTTCCTCCAGCTTTAAATGAAACAACCTTGTACAGCAATAATAGACAGGATCAAGGAAATCCCATAAGTAAATCAGCCAGATACGAATGATCATTCCAGTCTCCTTTGATGTTGATTTTTTGTTAGCTTTTTATAAAAGATGCTTTTGTATACTCCCTGTATTCAAACTTAAGGCTGTGTCCGATGTGAATGTTTACCATCATGATTAGCAGCATTCATGAGCACGCTAAGAGAAAACTGACAACCCGAGGTGCACTTTAATGAAAAGAATAATCACAGCCCTCATCAGTGCTGCAGCGTTGTTTGCGGCTGTTATGATGTTATTCCAGCTGCCGGGCAACAACCAGGAAAGGAAAGATGAAGGGGAGCTCTCCGGTCGTACACAATCTTTAGAACAAAGCTCAAGCCGCCTGCTGAGAATCAATGCAATAGAACAGGGCGAAAGAATTAAAACAATCCTGAACGGGGATGACGATGTGAAGATCATCCATCATAACCTGAAGGAGAAAAGCCACTATAAAGAGCATGAAGCTACTGTTAAATTTTCCGCTCCTCCTGATGATGATGAGCTTGACAGTCTGGCAGCCGGACTTGATGCAGAATTCTTCCGGCACATGGATTCCATATTTGTTTTTCAGTCTGACAGTATGACAACCGCAGACCTTCTGCAGTTTTTCAGGGAACGGACTGATGTCGCCTATGCAGAGCCTAACTTCATCCTGATGCAAAATGAAACTCAGCTTCCGAATGACCTGCTTTATAGAGAAAAGTACCAATGGAACCTGCCTGCCATCGATATTGAGAAAGCCTGGGATATCTCAAAGGGTGACGAAGATATCATTATTGCCGTTGTCGATACAGGGGTGGATATAGACCATCCTGATCTCAGGAGACGATTGATGAAGGGCTATAATGTTATGCAGAACAGCAGCGATTTTGACGACGACAATGGCCATGGAACTCACGTTGCAGGCATTATAGCTTCTGAAACAAACAATGGGGAAGGTATTGCAGGCATAACCTGGAATAATCGGATCATGCCGGTTAAGGCAATGGGCAGCAAGGGCTACGGTTATACATTCGATATCGCCAAGGGCATTATCTGGGCAGCGGATCACGGAGCAGATGTGATCAATCTGAGCCTTGGCAACTACCAGCCGTCTGCTTTCCTGGAGGAAGCGATCCGGTATGCTTATGACAAAGGAGCGGTCCTCATTTCAGCTGCAGGGAATGACAACTCTGAACAGCCATCATTTCCGGCTGCCTTTCCGGAAGTGCTCAGTGTATCGGCTGTAAGCTATACGGGTGAAAAAGCTGATTTTTCTAATTATGGTTATTATATTGATGTGACCGCACCAGGTGTGTATATTCCAAGCACCTATTTTAAAAATCAGTATGCAGCCCTTTCAGGCACATCCATGGCAAGCCCGCATGTCGCAGGACTTGCAGGGCTCATTCTTTCAGTCAATCCTGATTTGTCCAATAGAGAGGTCATGAATATTATAAAAGGTACAGCGAGGGATATTGGGGAAGAAGGCAGGGATGCTTACTTCGGCAATGGCCTGATTGATATCAATGCTGCACTTGCAGCTGCTGAATAATAACAAAAGGACCGGCCGCGGTAATGAGCGGGCAGGTCCTTTTCCATGTTGGATAACATTAATTGGATATACTTTTTCTCCAGAGGTAAAGCCGTTGCTTGAAATAAAAATGCTTTTAGTCTTTGCAGCTCCTATAGAGCCTCATCAAAAACCTAAAAAATTATTAAACCCCTGCTGATTGGAGTGAAAGGCACGCAGAGTCCTTCGGTAAAGCAGCGCCTCCCCGCAGAAAGCGAAGTGCACGGAAATCAACGGCACCACTCCAGCTGAAAGCTAAGGGATAGGAAAAATGAAAATTAACTAATTAAGCTTTTAATAAGCCTACAATCCATATATAAGCTTAGTTTATGGAGCCTTGGCTGCGCTCAGCTCTTCACTCCATACAAAATGCAGCCGACACCGGCAAATACCCAGAGCATCTTGGTAAATGAAACCTTATCGGCAAGGCCAATGAGCCCTATAGTGGTTGTTGCAATCAGGATGAGCGGGCCAACGAGGGCGAGAGAGCTGTTCAATACGAGTGCTTTTTCAATATCATTGTATTTAATGATCAGAAATGCAGCCAAAATTTCAAGGCTTCCCGAAAAAATCCTCAGTGAAGCCATCATGATTATGGTTTTTTCCAAAAGCTGAAACATAAGTACCTCCCAAAAGCAGTTTGCTATAGTATATGCAGCCGGACTGCCGGGAAGGACAAACAATTCCAGCACCTGCTGAAAGTAAAAAGATTCTGCCCATCATGACAGAATCTTTATGGCATCATGCTGACTGTTTCAGTTTATTCAAACGGCTGCCAGAAAGCGCATTCCGATTCAGTCTTAGTGCAAGAAGGCCGGCCAGTACGGAAAGTATGATATCCTTAGGCAGCGGAACCAGCATCCAGATCCATGCCATCGCATAAGTGAAGCCTTCCGGTGCTGCAAACCATAGTTTATAGGCTAGATACATATAGTTTGTCCCTAATATATAATTGATGGCCAGTCCCGTAAGCGCAGCTGTGATATAAGATGCTTTGCTTGAATTCTTTTCAATTATCTTCCCTGTTGCATAAGCTGCAAGAATATATGTAAGGATGAAGCCGAATGTCGGGCTGATGACAGTCGCAAAGCCGGAGCCGAATTTTGCAAACACAGGGACACCAGCGATGCCAACCAAGGCATATACAGTCATGGCGATGGCTGACAGCCTGCTGCCAAGGATGGCGCCAGAGAGGATCGCGATGAATGTTTGCAGGGTAATAGGGACCCCTCCGATAACCATGAATGGGACGAATGATGTGATATTTGCTCCAATTGCCATCAGGGCAGTAAACATACCGGCCAATGAAAGATGTAGCGGCGTCAATTTCTTTTTCATGAATTATGCCTCCCAGAATTGTTTTATACTAAAATAAGAATAAGATGGAAAACGACTATATGTCAACTGAAATTATATTTAGTTTACTAAAGGAGTTCGAATGATGGTGGACAGGCCAAGAGCAAATACATTGGGCATTATTTATAAGGACGGCCGCATCCTGGCGGAAAAGCTCAGCGGGAAGCATTCAAAGGGTGAGGGAGTCTTTTACCGCCCGCTCGGAGGAACAATAGAACTTGGGGAAACCTCGATAGATGCTTTGAAAAGAGAGTTCATGGAAGAGATAGGAGCAGAGATCAATATAGTGAATTATATTGCCTGCATAGAAAACATTTACTCTATTAATGGAATCACGAGACATGAATTGACACAGCTTTATGAGGCCGAGCTTGTGAATGAGTCACTATACGAAAAAGAGTCCATTCCAGTGAACGAAAATGGGAGAAAGTCGGAAGCAAAATGGATACCGGTTATTTCTTTTATTGATGAGAGGGAAGTACTTTTTCCAGCCGGGCTTGAAAATTATCTAATCCGTTTCTTGTAATCCAAATGTGTACTTTTCTGCCTGCACGGGTATAGAACTAATAAAAGAAAGGGTGATAATCATGCAGACATATGGCGAGTGGTATACCCGCAGGCGTCCAGAATACAAAGGGTGGGAGAACCAGGATACTAATGAGATCTTATTCAAAAATGCTCTTTACTACGGCCTCCCATCTGTTGTCATGGTTGCGCTTTTAATATTAGCCTGAATAGTGAAGCACCTGCCTTTCCGGCAGGTGCTTTTTTATGTTCTCTTTTTCTGGATAATAGTAAAGCTTCAGAAATTATAGTAAAATAGGGGCAATTAACTGGTAGGAAGAAGGTGTCCGTATGTTCGAGCTGCTGCTGACAATGCTCGAGAGGCTTGGCCTGATTGTTACCATTGCCTTCATTTTGACCAGATTCCGTTTTTTCCGCGAAATGATATACCAGGAATCATTGACGGCAAAACAGCGGTGGGTCGCTGTTCTTTTTTTTGGATTCTTCGGTATATTCGGCACCTATACCGGTGTCAGTTTTGACACGGATACCCTGCAGTTCAGCCGCTGGGCGTCAGAGCTATCTTCAGATGAAGCCATTGCAAACTCCAGGGTGATCGGCGTGGTTCTTGCCGGACTATTCGGAGGGTACAGGGTAGGGATTGGCTCCGGATTGGTGGCAGGAGTCCACCGTTTTACATTGGGCGGCTTTACAGCTTTTTCCTGCGGCTTGGCTTCAATCTTTGCTGGGATCATTGCAAGCATCCTGCATAAGAGAAACAGGCATGTGAAGCTGTCGACAGCGTTTTTTATCGGAGCCCTGGCCGAAAGTGTGCAGATGCTTATCATCCTTCTTCTCTCAAGGCCTTATAGCAAAGCTTCAGCTTTGGTCGAAACCATCGGTCTGCCCATGATTCTCGCCAATGGAGTCGGCTGTGCCATTTTCCTGCTGATCATCAAAAGCGTGGTCAATGAAGAGGAAAAAGCTGCAGCCATCCAGGCGCAGAAATCCCTGCGCCTGGCACGCCAGACTTTGAAGCATCTGCGAAAAGGGATGACCAGCGATGCGGCAGAAGAGGTATGCCGCATCCTTTACCACGAAGTCAATGCAAGCGCCGTGTCGATTACAGATGATGAACGCATCCTGTCTCATATTGGTGTGGCTGATGACCATCACAAATCAGGACATCTGATTCAAACAGATATAACCAGAAAGGTTCTTGGCCAAGGAGCCTTGATCATTGCCGGCAGGAATGATATCAGCTGCAGCAGTCCGTCATGCCCGCTTGGTGCTGCCGCCATTGCTCCGCTGAAGGAAAGGGGACAGACCATCGGCACCTTGAAATTCTATTTTAAGTCAGAAAAAGAAATTACCAATGTAGTCATTGAATTAATTTCCGGTCTGAGCATGCTCCTTAGCAATCAGCTCGATGCTGCAAGGGGAGAGAAAGCATACCAGCTTGCGAAGGATGCAGAAATCAAGGCACTGCAGGCACAAATCAGCCCGCACTTTTTGTTTAATACTTTGAATGTAATTGTTTCCCTGATTCGCATTGATCCAAAGAAAGCCCGCAAGCTGCTCTTGTCGCTTTCCCATTTCCTGAGGCAGAATCTTACGGGTACAACTTTGGAACGTACAACATTGAAGGAAGAATTAAAGCATGTACAAGCCTACTTGGAAATAGAGGAAGCAAGATTTTCTGACAGGCTTAAAACTGAATTCCGGATAGAAGAGGAAGCACTTTCTGCTCAAATTCCGCCGCTGACACTCCAGCCGCTAGTAGAGAATGCAGTCAAGCATGGCATCAAGGATAAGGAAGCTGACTGCAGGATCATTATTTCTGCTGCTGTTAAAAAAGAAGGGACAAAAGTTTCCGTTTCTGACAATGGAGCAGGTATCGAAACAGAACGCCTTCACCAGCTGGCAAGGGGCATCGTACCTTCCCTGACTGGGACAGGACTTGGAATTTATAATGTAAACAGGAGGCTGGCGATGCTCTTTGGGGAAAGAGCCGGACTTAATTTTGACAGCAGGCTGAATGAAGGGACGACAGTCTCATTCGTGCTGCCGGACAAAGGAGAAGAATAGCATGGAAAGAAAAATCAGCATACTGATTGCGGACGATGAGCCATACAGCAGGCAGGAGCTTGTTCACCTGCTGAACGAATATGGAGACCTTCAGGTAATAGGGGAAGCAGAATCTGGTGAACAGGCAGTCATCCAGTGTCTGCAGCTGCAGCCGGATGCTGTATTTTTGGATATTGAAATGCCAAAAATGAATGGCATGGAAGCCGCCCGATCGTTGAATGATTTAAAAAAAGTGCCAAAAATAATCTTTGCGACAGCTTACCCGCAGTTTGCGGCAGAAGCTTTCCGCTATGAAGCGGTTGATTATCTGCTGAAGCCCTTTGACGAAGAGCTGGTTAAAGAAACTGTATCAAGACTCAGAAAGATTTTTGCAGAAGAAGGCGACAGCACAGCCGCAGCCGTGAGCCCGGGGAAACTGGCAGTGGAGGAAGATGGCAATATCTCTTATATAGACCCATTGTCCATCCTATATATTTCTCGTGATGATAAAGTTTCAAGGATTGTTGCGAAAAACGGAAGCTATTCTGTTAAAACTCCTTTAAAGGAGCTTGAAAGCAGGCTGCAGCAATTTCCTTTTTTCCGCATACATAAAAGCACAATCGTCCATCTGCACTATGTATCAAGGTTGACTCCATGGTTTAACGGCGCTTACCAGCTTGAAGTGGAGGGGTCTGAAGAAATATTATCTGTCAGCCGGAATTATGCCAAAGGATTAAGGAGCATGCTGGAAATTTAGTGATGCAGGCAGGAGTATTGTGCCTGCATTTCACCTCTCTATTTCAGCATCTTAAGACAGATTATTGACATGTTGGCCACAATTCCGCCACATTTTCCTCCAGGTGCCTTATACTTTATGTAAGCGATTACAAAAGGAGGCATTTCAATTGTATTCTTTTATAGCAGGCATCATTTTACTTATAGCAGGGTATTTCACTTATGGAAAATTTGTAGAAAAAGTATTCGGCGTTAAAAAGGAGAGGCAGACTCCAGCTTATACGCACAAAGACGGCGTTGATTATCTGCCGATGAATACGAAAAAAAACTCTCTCATCCAGCTGCTGAATATAGCAGGTGTTGGTCCGATCTTTGGACCTATCATGGGTGCATTATATGGACCAGTTGCTTTCCTGTGGATTGTGCTCGGCTGCATTTTCGCCGGTGCTGTCCATGATTATCTGACAGGTATGATTTCCATCCGCAACAGGGGTGCACACTTGCCGGAACTGGCCGGAAAATTTCTCGGCAGCTTTATGAAGCATGTTGTGAATGCATTTGCCATTCTGCTGCTGCTTCTTGTGGGAACTGTATTTGTTACTTCCCCGGCAGGGCTTCTTCACAATTTGATGAACGGGTGGATGAGCATGGGCCTGATTCTTGGTGCCATCTTTATCTACTATATACTGGCGACACTATTGCCGATTGACAAAATCATTGGACGCTTTTATCCCATCTTTGGAGCATTGCTTTTGATCAGTGCGCTTGGAGTAGGGGCTTCGCTCATCATCAGCGGTGCGCCTATCCCTGAAATCAATCTGACAAACATGCATCCTGATAATGCACCGATCTTCCCGCTTCTGTTCCTGACAATTTCCTGCGGGGCTTTATCCGGATTCCATGCGACCCAGACCCCAATCATTTCGAGGACAACAGAAAATGAGGACCAAGGCAGAAAGATTTTCTATGGCATGATGATTGCAGAAGGCGTTATTGCCATGATTTGGGCTGCAGCTGCAATGAGCCTTTTCAATGGCTCTGCAGGCTTGAATGAACTGCTTGCAGCAGGCGGGCCTGCCGCAGTAGTAAGTGAAGCTTCAAAACTGACTCTTGGTGCTGTCGGCGGAACACTGGCTGTGCTCGGAGTGATAGTCCTGCCGATCACATCAGGCGACACTGCTTTCCGGAGTGCAAGGATGATCATTGCCGACTATATCCGCTTCGGCCAGCAGAAGCTGGGCAACCGCCTGGTTATCGCCCTGCCGCTGTTTGTAATATCATTTGCACTGACAAAGATTGACTTTGAGATTCTTTGGAGATACTTCTCCTGGGCAAACCAGTCTACTGCTGTCATCGCCCTTTGGGTAGCAAGCATGTACCTTTTCATTGCCAGAAAAAATTATTGGATTGCCATGATACCGGGCATCTTCATGACAATGGCCACCGTCACTTATATCCTGAACGCAAAAATCGGATTTGGCCTTTCAATGAATATATCGTATTTAGGGGCTGCGATTGCTACGGTTATTATCACTGTTCTTTTCTATAACGCTGCAGGAAGGGCAAGAAAGAACAATATCGCACTCGAAGAAGATATCACAGGAAGAGTTGCTTAAGATCAATTATGCGTAAGAGCCTGGATGAGCATTTCCGGGCTCTTCTGCTTAGATGCTGTGCTAAAATTAAAAATAATGCTGGAAATAAACGGAATGATGCAGGATTTAGTTTTGCAGCCGTTTTCTGAGAAAGGAAGGTAAGAATATGCGTATATTGATTGCAGGGGCAGGAGCAGTAGGAGGGTATTTCGGAGGCAGGCTCCTTGAAAAAGGAGAAGATGTTACCTTTCTAGTAAGGGAAAAGAAATACGATCAGCTTCAGCAGAACGGCCTGGTCATCAACAGCGTACATGGAGATGCGATGTTGAAACCAAAGCTTCTGAGAACAGGGCTTCCTTCAGAAGAAAACTTTGATTTGATCTTGCTTTCTGTGAAAGCCTATCACCTTGAGGAAGCCATCGGAAATATTAAGCCTTTTGCTGGAGAAGGTACATGCATCCTTCCGCTGCTGAATGGCATTGCACATATGGACACGCTTGAAAGGGCCTTTGGAAAGGAGAGGCTCCTTGGAGGTCTTTGCTTCATAGAATCAACATTGGATGAAAAAGGAGAAATTGTTCAGAAAAGCGATATACAGGAGGTTGTTTTTGGCGAAATTGACGGGAGGGAGACCGGGCGGATTTCCCGAATACGTGAAGCACTTGCCGGAACAAAGGCTTCTTTCCGGTACAGCAGTGAGATCGTGAGTGAAATGTGGAGCAAGTATCTTTTTATCAGCATGATGTCCGGGCTTACAACGCTGACACGTTCGCCAGTCGGTCCTATAAGGGATACAGCAGAGGGGAGAAGCATCATAGAGGGGCTTGCTCTGGAAATCCTTCCTGTCATGAAAAGCTTGGGAGCGAATCTTCCGGATGATGCAAAAGAAAATATCATTAAGAAAATAAATGCAGTCGGATATCATATGAAATCTTCCATGCAGCGAGACATGGAAAAAGGCTTGCAGACCGAGTCAGCCCACTTCTTTAAATATCTCCTGGATGCAGCGGCTGAACACCGTTTACCAGTGCCAGTTCTGAATACCATCTATATGAATCTGCAGGTATATGAAAAGAGGAGGGAAGAACAAAAAGAGAGGGGGTAAACTCAAAACAGTCCGGAGACAAGTAATCAGAGGGTGTTAGTCAGAGCGACTAACACCCTCTGGCTGCAGAAAAGCGATTCAGAGGTCTTAGTCAGAGCGACTAATACCCTCTAGCCGCAGAAAAGCGAATCAGACGGTCTTAGTTAGAGCGACTAACACCATCTAGCCACAGAAAAGTAAATCAGACGGTCTTAGTCAGAGCGACTAAAACCGTCTGTCCACAGAAAAGCGAATCAGACGGTCTTAGTCAGTGCGACTAACACCATCTAGCCACAGAAAAGTAAATCAGAGGGTCTTAGTCAGGGCCGCCAAAGCCCACTTGCTCATAGAAAACAGAAGCAGAGGGTTTCCCCCAATCACAACTTCTGTTTGCCTGAAGGGGATTTCTAATTTCATTAGTTGTCTTAAAGTCTAATGCAGATCTTTAACCTTATACTATTGGAGAGCAAACCCCAGCAGTTTTATATCCTGGAGGATTTTCTGCTGGATATCAGGCTCTTTGCATTTTTCAAAGTCAGTGATCAATCTGCCAATTTCCCTAATAAAAAGCAAATATTCGCTGTCTTTCAGCATAAATAGTCACCCCTACTATCGAAATAGGTCTAATTTCATACATTTTAGTATAAAATAGCAGAGATTGGAAGTAAAGTAAAATTACCTGCAGTTCACTCATTTATGCTTTTTCGTTTTAGTATGAACCTCCTCTGCGAGCTGTTCTGCTCTCTGATCGTTTTCAATGCCGCCTGAAAGGCCCGGTGTATCAGGCAGAAAGACGGGGCGGACTACGGAATCTGCTGATACAACTTTCCACTTTCCTTCATCAAGAGCCAGGCTGAAATCTATAATCCCTAAATGGCTTCCCCAGGAACCTGCCTGTACAGCCGGAATTCCATTGATTGTCCCTGCTTCCGAATCGATCAGACCGCTGCTGTCCCTAAGTTTAGGAGACGGAAAGACCTGGTGGGTATGGCCGAACATAATGGCATCAATTCCAGGCACCTTGCTCAGCCCGAGCACTGAATTCCTGCTTTTATCCTTAACCTGTTCATCAGCTTCGAGACCAGCATGTGCCAGTGCTATTATGACATCTGCGCCTTTTTCCCTCATAATCGGAATATAATGCTCAGCTGACTCGACCATAGATTTATTGCTGAGCTTTCCTTTTAAATGTTCTTCATCCCATTTCAGGACAACAGGTGTAATGAAACCAATCACACCAATTTTGACAGGATATTTTCTGCCATCATCTGCCGTAAAGTTCCGATGAAGAATCACATAAGGGGAGAAATAGGGAAGCTCTTCCTGGAATGATTCTGTACCCTGGATAAAGAGATTGCTGTTAACATAAGGAAAGGCTGCCTCTTTCAGCTTTTTATTAAGATAGCCCAGCCCGTAATTGAATTCGTGATTGCCGGGTGCCGCGGCATCATACTGCAGCTCGTTCATAATGCTGATAATAGGGTGAGGCAGGCCGGGATGCTCATGAATATAATCTCCCAGAGCACTTCCCTGGATTAGATCGCCATTGTCAAAAAGAAGGGTATTATGTCTCTCCAGGCGCGCTTTTTTGATTAAGCTAACGGTTTTTACAAATCCGAAGCTCTTCACTTTTTTTCCGCTTTTATATTCGTAATTCAATATGTAAGAGTGAAGGTCCGTCGTCTCCATGATCCTGAGCTGCATGTTGGGATGGTGTTCGCTGAATACAGCTGAGCCTGAAGGAACACAGAGGAGCATGGTTAATAAAACAAACACGGTAATAAAAATGGATTCTTTTTTCAACATGGCTCACCGCCTTCCCGTGATTCTGTTATTGTGCCTTAAACACAAAGAATCATGCCAGAAAGTTAAGCGGAGGATAACTGTTCAGATTATAGAAGGAGGGCCGCAAATACCGCTTTCAGCAGCAGAGCCTTTTATTTCCCATTCAGGAACACAGTAAAAAATCTGAAGGGCTAAGTCCAGCTGTCCCTTCAGATTTCGTTTATTTTGAATAAGTTTTTTCTGTACCATCCGTAAAAGTTACTTCAACTTCAATATTTTCATAGTCTTCGTTAAGATCAAGGCCTTGTATTACCTGTACCAGTACCTCATCCTCAGAAGACTCTTCATCAAAAGTAAATTGCTTGAATGCTTCCAGCAGCTTGTCCAGCGCTTCATCTCCGTTTAATTCTTCATCATTTAAACCATCTTTGATCTCAGCTTCCATCGTATTATTTCGATCATATTCGTAATCAACTTCATACGATTTCATATCCGGATACTCAGCATCAAGCTCAAAATCTGTAAAATTGATGCGGGAGAAATCCTCAACCGGCTGTTTATTATCTGTATTCAAATCATCTTCCTGGCTAGGTGCGCTAGGGGGCGGATCCTGGACTTCATTCTCATCATTCCCGCAGGCAGCAAGCGGCAGCATCAGAAGGGCGGCTGCTATTGGTTTCAATAACTTCGATTTTTTCATGACAGACCTCCTATTTCGTTTTTATAATATGTATATTTCCTATTTCGCTATATTAAAAACGCATATGTGAGGTTTTCTGTTCTGAACTACTCTGCTGCAGGCAGCAGCCGGTCCTCTGAAAAGCATATTTCATGGAAAAAACTTTTCAGCAGCAGCCATCTGGCTGGATAGGCAGCAGCGAAGTCAGAAGCAGATTGTTCATTATAACATACGAGGCAGTCCAGCATCGTTCTGCCTTCCTTTAAGTCATAATAAAGGGCATGCAGGTTTTCATAATGCTCATTAATCTGCCAGCGGTTCAGCTTGACAGGAGATATCCCGTTTAATTTCATATAATTTTGCGCTGCCTTCTTTTGGATTTCCTGTACAATTTCAGGCGCATAATCTCCGGCTGCCAGTTTTTCATTGATAAAATAAATGCCTTTCTTCATCTATGAACCCCGTTCCTGTGTTTTCTACCACTATTGACAGAAAAAACTGAGTTCATACAGGAAAGAACAGAAGATTATAGAATTCTTATAATAGAGTGAATATTAATGTGGAGGCTTATAATGAGTGTATTATTTGAAAATGGCAGCCTGAAAGTAAGAGAACTGGAAGAAAGGGATAAATTACACCTTGTACGCTGGCTGCAGGATCCGTCAGTACTGGAATATTACGAAGGCAGAGACAATCCTCATTCACTGCAAATGGTAGATGATCATTTCTATAATCGGGACCGGCATGTGGCAGCCTGTATTTTTGAATGGGAAGAAACAGAACTGGGATATATTCAGTTTTATCCGCTGGAAGAAGAAGAAAGGGAGAAATACGGATACCTTCCGGGTATTTCTGTCTATGGTACAGACCAGTTCATCGGGGAATCAAAATGTTGGGGAAAAGGAATCGGGAAGCTGCTCGTTCAGTCAATGATCAGCTATTTAATAAAAGAAAAGGGAGCAGACTTGGTAGTCATGGATCCCCAGACATGGAATGAAAGGGCCATTGCCTGTTATGAGAGCTGCGGATTGCAAAAAAGAAAGCTTCTCCCGAAAAACGAATACCATGAAGGTGAATGGAGAGATGCCTGGCTGATGGAATATGACAAAAAAAGCGATATACTTGTAAAAAAGGAAAATAGCTAAGAACACCATAAAAAGGAAGCAAACTCAACTGAGTTTGCTTCCTTTTTTATAGGGCAGTATCTGAGCCCGAGACAACACTTTCTCTTTTTGCCCGAAGGAACCGGACAAAGTTCATGACAATTGTTTTTACAACCGCATACGTCGGAATTGCAAGGATCATGCCCAGAATTCCTGCAAGGTTTCCTGCCACAAGCAGCAGAATGATAATGGTAGCAGGATGTGTATCAAGTCTTTTGCCGAGTATCAGAGGAGATAGGATATTCCCTTCAACCTGCTGGGCAACGGCAATGACGATAATCGCCAGGATGGCCTTGGCCGGGGAATCGAACAGTGCGATCAATACAGCAGGCGCCCCGCCGAGAAATGGACCGACGTAAGGAATGATATTCGTAACAGCGACAATCAGCGCCAGAACGAGGGCATATGGCAGGTCAATGATCATATAGCCGATGAAGGCCAGAGTCCCAACGAATAAAGCCACGGTCACCTGTCCCTGTATGTATGCTGCCAGGGTTTCACCTGTCTCCTTCAGTGTCTTTAAACCTTCACTCCGATAAGAAAGAGGGAGGAATTTGGATATGGCAGCCGGAAATCTTCCGCCATCCTTGAACATATAAAAGAGCAGGAAGGGAACCGTTACAATCGTGACTGTAATATTGGCGACAAGGCTGAATACATTGGAAATTCCATTTGTCACCCTGTCAGGGATTGTGTTGGCAAACTCCATCAATGACCTTTCCAGATTTTCAATCGGGACATAGTCCTGGTTCATAACCCATTTGAACTGCTGCGAGCTTGAAAGATTTTCTATGTAGATTCTTGTTCTTTGTGCATATGTCGGCAGATCATTGAATAATGCTGTAACCTGCTTTGAAATGATAGGAACAAGGCTGCCGATCACCAGGACGATAAGCCCGATGATAATCAGGTAGATGATTATGATGGCAAGGGTCCTCGGCAGTTTTCTTGCCTGGAGGAAATTGACGACCGGGTTAAGCAGAAAATAAAGGAAGCCTGAGATGATAATCGGGAAAAACAAGGTTGACACAAAGATTCCGATTGGTTCAAATAAAAAGGAGATTTTGGATGATACGTAAATGATGGCCACAATCAGAAGGATCTGAAGGGACCAGAATTGGATATTTTTTTTTGTCACAGAATTCACCTTTCGCTTTCGCTTTCTTCCTGTAAAAAGTATAACAGAAGTTAGGATAATTTTCCTGATAATTGCCAGGCTATGTATTTTAGGCGGACATCACCATTCGAAGTGCAAAATAAAAAGACCCAGATTGGCCCTTATGTTTGGATTTGTATAAAAGATCTTTCTTTGTTTTTGTCCTTCTCTCAGACATATCAATCAATGCATAAGGGCTTCTTTTGCTTTCCGGATTTCTTTTTCCTTCACGCACCATTTTAGCGCGCAGCTTCTTCGCTTTGGATTTAGCCATTTAATCTACACTCCTGTCTTTATGGAATGTATTTATTTTATAATATCCAGGTCACTCAAACAATGGGTTCCTGGTCCGCGGAGCTAATTTTTTTCTGAAAACTTCTGCTTTGCCTGTTTCAGTCCGGCGGCCAATGATTTCTCGAATTTACCTGGTCCATTCATATAGCGGCAAATTCCAAATATGGATCCCTCTTCAATGATCATAAGCAATAATAGTATAGGGATGATTGCAGGTAAAAGATTTATCACAGATTATGCCTCCCAACCAGTCATATATAAATCTTATGAAAGGAAGGGAGGCTTGATGATCATTTTTATCCTCTGATTCCGGGACTTTCTCTCAACACAGGAAGGGTGCAGCAGCGGAAGGCTCCCCCGGACTTAATGATTTCCGTTATATCCACTTCGATCACCTCGAAGCCTCTTTCTTTCAGCTGGCTGTTGACATTTTCATTTACCGTCAGACTGAAGATCTTTTTGTCCCCGATGCATAATACATTCGTGCCCAGGGAAAATTGTTCTTCTTTGGTTACTTCTATCAGGTGATACCTGGATTTGATGTATTCCAGTGCTTTCGGCTCAATTTCTCCTGGGAAAATCAAGGCTTCGTCTTCAGATATGACATTGAAGACACAATCCAGATGAAGGAATTTATCTGTAAAAGGGACCGTAATTACCTCATGATCAGGCAGAAGTGATTTCAAATGGGCAGCGGCTTTCTCATTTGTCCTGTCACTCAAGCCAACATAAACAGTGTCGCGGTCTATGACGATATCTCCGCCTTCAATTTTTTCTCCTATCAGGTTGAAATAGGAAATTCTCTCCTTCTCCAGCCATTCCTTGAACACATCCTCTTCTCCCTGCCTGATCCTGCTTGCCATTTCGGCCACAAACACCGTTTGGCCAAGCGTAAAACCGATATCCCTCGTGAATACCTGTTCAGGATATTTGCCCCTGGCCGGTAGGAGGGAAACTTCCACACCGTATTGCTCTAGTGTTTTGACAAAATTGCGGTGCTGCTCCAATGCCTTGTCAATATCAATGCCTTCTTTCAGAAAATGGCGCTGGGTCTCGTTGATCACATCTTTGATTGTCATATGCTCCGGTTCACATAGAACCACTTTTTTCAGCCGGTCATATTCGCTTCCAACATATGCCGGCATATCTGGCGTTTGCTTTACCATAATATCCTCCTAAGATTAGGTTACTTTCCTTACTATTCACCTAAACCAGGACAGTTATGAAAAAAGCTCATACTATCCCGGGGACTGGCTTCATATACTAGAGGACATGCATCAGCCAGGAGTGTTCAATCATGATTTTAAAAAAAACGGCTATCGTCCTTACTGGATGCCTACTTCTATCTTTGGGAATAAACGGTTTTCTAATCCCTAACAAGGTTCTCGACGGCGGTGTCATCGGGCTGGGTTTGATCTGCAACTACTTATGGGGATTTGAAGCAGGATTGTCCATCCTGCTGATGAGCATTCCGATATTTGCTCTTGCCTGGTTCAAGGATAGAGGTTATTTTTTCAACAGCCTGCACGGTTTGCTGTTGTCTTCCATTTTAATCGATATCATGAACCCGGTCAGCCGGTCACTTCCATATATCGACCCTGCAATCGGCTCTATAGCCGGCGGGGCGCTGGTCGGCCTCGGCATAGGCTTAATGCTCCGCTATGGCACCAGCACCGGGGGAACAGACCTGCTGGCGCAATTTATCGCAGACCTTTCAGGAATAAATGTGGGAATAGTGATTTTATTGATTGATTGCCTTGTCATATCAATCGGAGGCCTGCTGGTTTCAGGCGATACTTTCATGCTGTCCCTTATCACGGTCCTGACAGTAGGGCTGGTCACAAGCTTATGCACCTATCGGGCAGCAAAAGAGTAAGGAGGGCAGTGTTGGAGTCAAAAAAAAAGCCCTTACTCAGGGCTTTCTTCTTCAGCCAGTTTCCTGACCTCTATAAAAACAATATGATGGCCTTCCAGTTCTTTGACTGTAAAGGAATAGTTTTCCTCGATGATTTCTTCCCCCTGAACGACATCATACCGCTGGGAAAGGAACCAGCCGCCAAATGTGTCAACATCCTCTTCAGGCAGGTTTGTGCCAAGGAGATCATTGACATCTTCAATAAGAACCTTTCCGCTGATGATATAATGCCCCTCAGCCAATTTGCGGATGTCGGAGATTTCATCTGCATCAAATTCATCACGGATTTCACCGACAATTTCTTCTATGATATCTTCTACTGTCACAAGCCCCGCTGTCCCTCCATATTCATCCAGCAGCAGGGCCATATGGGTGCGCTCCTTTTGCATTTTAAGGAGAAGATCATGAATCGGTATTGTCTCAATGACCCTGATGGCAGGCTTCATGAAAGCTGTGATGGGTGAACCTGTCAGCGTTTCCCTTTTTACAGTGGCAGTCAGGATGTCCTTGATGTTGACGATTCCTTCAATATTGTCTTTATCTCCATTTATGACCGGATAGCGTGTGTACTTTTCCTCGCGGATGGTACCGAGGATATCCTCCACGCTGTCATCGATTGAAAGGCTGACGATTTCAGTCCGCGGCACCATGATTTCCTTGGCAAGCCTGTTATCAAATTCAAAGATGTTATTTACATAGGTCAGCTCTGATTTATTGATTTCTCCGCTCTCATAGCTTTCGGAAAGAATGATCCGGAGCTCTTCTTCTGAATGGGCCAGTTCATTTTCTGATGCAGGCTTAAGCCCGAACAGGCCGGTAAGGATCCTGGCTGAACCATTGAGCGCCCAAATGAAAGGGAACATCAGCTTATAAAACAAAATCAGCGGCTTTGCAAACAACAGGGTAATTCTTTCTGATAGCTGAATGGCCATGGTCTTTGGAGCTAATTCGCCGACCACTACATGCAGAAAAGTAATGGAAGCAAAGGCAATTCCGAAAGATAAAAGATGGGTTAGCGATGGATTAAGCTCCAAACTTTCAAAAAGGGGATGAAGCAGCTTCTCGACAGTGGGCTCTCCAAGCCAGCCAAGACCCAGCGCTGTGATGGTGATACCCAGCTGGCAGGCAGAAAGATATTCATCCATATGGGTAATCACATGCCTGGCCGCCTGGGCCCCAGGTTTATTTTCTTCAATCAGCTGGTCAATCCTCGAACTTCTGACTTTGACAATTGCAAATTCTGCTGACACAAAAAAAGCGGTTAAAGCAATTAAAAGTGCAACTAATACCAAATTGATAAATATGTCCAACGAATCGCCTTACAGAGTAAGGCTTACACCTCCTGGATGAGTAAAAAAGTCTACTGTAAGTTCCGGCAGGAGGGCTACATCAATAACAGGAGAATGGTCTGCATGAGGGATATGCTTTCAGCAGAAAGGTGCTTTTTAAGAGCTTCCTTCTTCAGTCCTTTATCCTCCAGATTTTGGAGCAGCTCGGAAAGCTCCTTATCCAAACCGGATATCTTTACTTTAAGTGTTTCATAATCGATAAGATCTGATTCTTTTTCCTTTAGCCTGTTCTTTATTTCTTCCAGTGAAAAGCTGTTCCTTTTGCACTGTTCGATATATTTAAGGGTGTCAAGAGCTTCTGCATCATAGTAGCGGTAGTTGGAAGCAGACCGTCTTGCTTTAATAAGGCCGATTTGTGTGTAATAATCTACCGTCCGCTTCGTTACATTCGCCCTTTTTGCAATCTCTCCGATTTTCAGTTTCTCTGCCCCAAACTCATCGCCTCCCCAGCAGAACGTTTTAGTTATAGTGAAAATGATAATCCTATTTATTTAAAATCACAATCATAAAGTTTTGGCGGTAATGGAATTTTCTTATCAGGATAGGGTAAAACCTATAAAAAGGACAGGGAGGAATTATTTTATGGACTCTACACATCCGTTTTGGCAGACTGTGCTTTCATTCTTGCCGCTGATTATTATTGCGGCAATTGTGGTCGCCTTTCTCGTCTACCGAAAAAGCAAGAGCAGGCGTTAGCAGGGCAAGGCCCGGCATTGAGCCGGGCCGCATTTTAGTTGAAATAGCGGGGCAGCTTCATTTACCATGATACATAACCGGGTTCCAGGCAATCCTGTCTCTATATTAATAAAGGAGGGAAACTGACCGATTTGGCACACCGCTGTTCGCATCCTTATCGAATATACAGCAGAAAAGTGGAGTGGAATGTACAAAAAGTGATTGAAACGGAATATCACCTCCACCTTTATGATGACCGGGTCGTTGCAGAAGACCGCGAGTTCCGGCTGGCTGATATCTATGATGTCTCCTACCGGGAACAGTCTTCTTTCGGGTTTTTATACTTGCATACAAACCATGGCCTTTATCCCTATAAAGTTTATATCAGCCCTGAGGACTTCATCAGGCAATACCGCATTGCTGCGGGCAAGGCCTATTAATCAGGCTGGCTGAGCATCCTGGCAGGGTGCTTTTTTTTTCGCCTGAAACAGTGCGTATGAGCGACTAATTCGGCTTCAGAAGGGTAAAGATAGGCAGACTAGCAGAGGAGCTGATTTCATGAAAGAAAGTTCATCATCCAACCGTTTTCTCCCGGTTGCTTCTGCAACAAGCGGAGATATGAAAAATATCACCCCTGATGTCCATTGCCTGCCGATTCAAATTGTTAATGTCTTTTATGCTGAGCTAAGCGATGGCTCAGGTGACTGGGTGCTGATAGATGCAGGCATGCCAAAATCAGCTGAAAAAATTATTGAAGCAGCAGAAGATCTCTATGGCGTAGGAGCCGCACCGAAAGCAATCGTCCTGACCCATGGGCATTTTGATCATATTGGAGGGATAATCGGACTGCTTAAAACCTGGAAAGTGCCAGTTTATGCACATGAGCTTGAACTTCCATATCTGACAGGGGAGAAAGATTATCCTAAGCCTGATGCCAGTGTCGAGGGCGGGATGATTGCCAAGATGTCACCGCTCTTTCCGCATGAAGGGATTGATATTAGTGAATATATCCATCCGCTTCCTTCTAATGGTTTTGTTCCTCCATTGCCGGGCTGGAAATGGATCCATACACCAGGACATTCTCCTGGCCATGTATCCCTGTTCAGAGAAGATGACAGCCTGCTCATTGCAGGGGATGCTTTTGTGACGGTGAGGCAGGATTCCCTTTATAAAGTTCTTGTCCAGGAAGAAGAAGTGAACGGGCCGCCCCGTTACCTGACTACCGACTGGAAAGCCGCAGAAGCATCTGTCATCAAGCTGGCTGCTTTGAACCCTTCGGCCGCTGGAACAGGGCATGGCCGTCCGATGTCAGGCCCGGAATTGGCTGAGGGTCTGCAGAAGCTTGCCGATCATTTTGGCGATCTGGCTGTACCGGACCATGGCAAATATGTCGACGGGAATGCATAAAATGTCCTGTCCGGCCCAAACTAGAGATTAAAAAGGGGCTGGACTGCATGATTTTCTATGCATGCGTGAAGTATGAAGAACATGATCCTAATTCTTATAAAGGGATTGAAGTCACCACACTGGGATCCAATGATAAAGTGGCCGAATTCGAATCTTATGATCCGCTTGAAGATTACCGTAATTTTTCCAGCTGGGCTGAGAGTGTAGGCGAAAATAATGTAGGATTCTGCGACACATTCAAGGCTTTTGCCCATGATTACCGGCAGGTATCAGAAGAGGATTCAGAAAAGATGATCTCAATGCTGTATGGGGACCATGGCAGCTGCGGCTATGAATATTACTGACAGGCTTTTGAAGCTGTAAAAGCAGAAAAGCCCTGGTTATCCAGGGCTTTTCTTACTGCTGCTCTTCATCAAAATAACTCTCAAAGGCAATCCGGTCTGTCAGTTTTTCATTTTTGTAATATGGATTTTCTATTGTTGAGTTCTCAGGATCCAGATTGGTCTTGATGACGAGGAAAGGCACCGAAGAATGCTCTGCAATGAGCCTGTCATCCAGCTCCCTGAAATCTGGCATTTTTTCACTTCCCGGCTTAATGGGGTCCATGCTTCCACCTCCTGATCTTAGGTTGCTGCCGGCAGGAATGCGCTATCCAGGAAAGCGGTGGAAAATAGAAAAACAGATTGCTTCAGACCTGATGCAGGTGCTGCCTACATTGTTTTTCGGGAGAAAAGGGGGCTAACCCGTCTTGCCCGGCATGATCTGCAAAATGAATTGCTTGGCCTGTTCATCAATGAAGAGGCAGTATTCCTCCTGATCCTTTAGGTCGAGCAGATTTCTCAGCTCCATTGGTATATGGATGGAACCATTATCAGAAACAAGCCTTTTATTTTCAGTACTCTTCGGATCTGCTTTTCTGATTAAGATCTTCTTGTCTTCATCTTCAAACTCCAGGTCGGCAAGCCGGCCTGGAAGAAGGTCGAATTTTTTTCTCCAGGGACTTGGAAGAAGGACTTTTCCGGTCTTAGTAAAATTTTTGCATTTATAGACGCTTTGCATCTTAACACTTCCCCGATTTTTTTTTACTGGCTCTCTGCTGGATAACGTTTTCGAGCTTACTTACTACATAGCACATGACGGAGCGAAGAAAACCTCTTATTGCATAGGAGGGGGAAAAAGGGACATTTTTAATAACGGAGCTTCGTTATCTGGAAGAATAAGAAGAGGATGAGAGTTTCAGCTTAAGTTTAATTAGGGAAAAATAAGGAGAAAGTACAAAAGGGCTGCGCCCTGTCATATGCCTATCGAAAAGGAGGAAGAAAGATGAAGGATGAAAAGAAGCTGATGAGCGAGGAAGAGCTTGATGCCCTCCATCATGTAATGGAAGAACAGATTGCATATATTCTTGTTGATGAAGAAGAAGAAAGATCCAGGGAAGAGCACAATGCTGAAGGGTGAAAAAAGGGGGGAGACCCCCTTTTTATGTGAATGAAGCAACCTCAACGCCTCTGTCCTTTAAGGCGGCATGAAGCGTCGCGGCAAACTCGAGCGCTTGGAGACCATCGCCGTGGAGGCATATGGTGTCTGCTTTAATCATGATCTCTTTTCCGTTCCGGCTGACAGTTTTGTTTTCAAGAACCATTCTCAGTACCTGGCCGACTGCTTCTTCCGCAGTAGTGATCAGGGCATCACTGCTTGATCTCGAAACAAGCGTACCGTCATCTTCATATCTTCTGTCCGCAAACACCTCCTGCGCAGCTCTGATTCCAATCCTTTCCGCTGCCGAGGTGCTTTCACTGTTATGGAGCCCAAAGAGCACGAGTTCCTCATCCGCACTCTGGACAGCCCTTGCTACCGCCTCTGCAAGCCGTTTATCTCCCGCACACATATTATAGAGCGCCCCATGTGGCTTTACATGGCTGAGCCTTCCGCCTTCTGCTTTCACAAAAGCTGAGAGTGCGCCAATTTGATACAGGACAAGGTCGAAGGCTTCTTCCGGACTAATTTCCATTTTTCTGCGGCCAAACCCCTGGAGGTCAGGCAAACCCGGGTGTGCACCAATGGCAGTCCCATGCTGAAGGGCAAGCTTCACTGTTCTGCGCATTGTCCCTGGATCTCCGGCATGGAACCCGCAGGCAATATTCGCGGATGTGATATAAGCCATGATTTCCTCATCAGATCCGATCTTGAAGCTTCCAAAGCTTTCGCCAAGATCACAGTTCAAGTCAATTTTCTTCAACAATGTGCACCTCTTTCTGCCATTTTTCATTGACGGTTTTTGTAAGGGATCCTATTGTTTTTACCTGTTCCAAATATGCCAGTTGTGCCTCAGCCAAGGAGGCAGGCGCAAACCTGATCTTATCTCCCGGTTTTTTCTGTGCCAGGATAGGAAGGTCTGCCGACAGGACTTGAGCGATTTTCGGGTACCCGCCTGTTGTCTGCCTTTCAGCCATCAGAATGATCGGATTGCCGTCAGCAGGCACCTGAACTGTTCCAAATGATACTGGTTCAGTTATCATTTCAATTTCCCTTGCCTTTGCTAGTGAAGGTCCCTTCAGCCTGTATCCCATCCTGTCAGAATCTGGAGAAATCGTAAATTCCTGTTCTGAAAATTGGTTTATAGCATCAGAAGAAAACCATTCAGACTGCCTGCCGGGCATCACCCTGATCTGATCCTGATGAAGATAAGAGGCGAGCGAGGGGGAGAAGCTCCAGCTTCTGCTGAATCTGCAGGAGGTTTGTCTGATGGGGAGGACATCGTTCTTTTCTAATATCCTGCCATCCAGGCCGCCGAATCCTGCTTTCAGATATGTGCTCCTGCTTCCCATCTGGCGAGGCACCAAGATGCCGCCATGGAAGGCCAGATATGTACGGCACCCTGCCTTCATCCTGCCAAAAGAAAGAACATCTCCTTTTTTCGCGGCGATCGGCTTTCCGCCTTGAATATTGCTGCCGCTCAGCTTTGCTTCTGTTTCAGCGCCAAAGAAGCTGAAGATGATATCCTTTTCGAAAAGCAGCCGGGGGCCAATCAAGGTAATTTCAAGAGCTGCTTCATCATTGAAATTGCCTGCTGCCAGATTGGCAAGCGTGTAAGAGAAAAGATCCATCGCACCTGAAGGCGATACGCCGAGATTTTGGTATCCTTTCCTCCCTGCATCCTGGATAGTTGTCATCAGTCCCGGCTTCAGAACTTTTATTCCCATAGGCTGCCGCCCCCTGACTGAAATTCTGCTTCTTTGATCGGAATGAAACGCAAACGGTCTCCGGGCTTTAGATAGCTGGGTTCTTCCCTATTTGGATCGAATAACGCTATCGGTGTTCTTCCGATAATCTGCCAGCCTCCAGGGGTCTCCGAAGGATATATCCCTGTCTGCCCGCCGGCAATGCCCACCGAGCCGGAGGGAATCTTCAATCTTGGGGAAGTTTTGCGCGGAGCCGCTATGCGCGGATCCATCCCGCCCAGGAAAGGGAAGCCGGGTGAGAAGCCAAGAAAGTAAATCTCATAGTCTCTTTTACTATGTATCTCTATAACTTCTTTCTCTGATAATCCATTTGAACGGGCTACAAAAGCCAGGTCCGGGGCGTGGGCTCCTTCATAGCAGACGGGGATATCCAAGAGCCGCGGAGATTGGACATCCAATTGTATTTTCTCTGCAAGCATTTCAGCAATCAAGGATGAGGCTGCTTCAAAGGGAGATAAGGTTCCGACGGCATACGGATCATAATGAACAGCCAGTGTATGAAAGGCAGGAACGCATTCAATCATGCCCCTGAAAGGTTTTTTGGATAAAAGGGAAGCCGCTTTCCTGACCTTTTGATTGCTTCCCGGGTCGATGCTGCTGCCAAATTCAAGGATGATGCAGCTGTCGCCTGCAGCATATGTATGATAATGCATATTTGCACCAGCTTTCTCTAAGTAGTCAGAAACAAATGAGTATACTGACTATTGTACAAGATAGCCACCTGATTTAAAAGGCAAGCTGGACCGGCACTTTAAAAAGCCAGACCATCAAAAGGATGATCACAGCTGACAGGCCGTAGGACACTAATGGCCGAATATGATGAAGCCTGATCATGATGTACATCACCGGGTAAAAAAGAAGCTCCATCCAATATTGATAGCCATTCTCAAAAACAATCATCCCTGTTGCAGCAAAGGGGAATTCAGCTGCAAAGGAAAGAACACTCCAAAGGATAATATACCGAAGCCGGCCATGCTTCTCCGGATAGAATGTCAAGTATAATACTGTTATGGTCGGAAGTATGGCGAATGCATGAAACAGCTCGCCAGCAAAATGCGATTCTAATGGAATGCTTCTGTGCTTCCACAAAAGATGATCTTTGCAGATAAAATTATACAATAACACCAATACAGAGGTATAAAGCATGGTAGGGTGGAAGACACGCCAGTTTTTCCATGCTTTCAAATAGCCGGCGCAAACAGCCAGGATAATGGATAAAGTAATATTCATTTTCTGCACCTCAATAGAAGAAGTCATTATATAATTTACTTTTTTTGTAAAAAATACACCCCCGTTAGAGCTCTTTTCGTAAAGATTGTCTATTTTAATGATTGAGGGAACAGCAAACCATGAAATAAGCGGAGAAATTCCGTTCAAGAAGAGCAAAGTAGCCCATTTTCCTGTTTTTGGAGTCGTTAGTCGGAATTTCTCCCTCTTTTTAAACTGTTTTTAAAGGCTTTTCAAGCTCAGAGGGAATTTCTCCGCTTATATTTCAGCCTGTCACTCAATCTACCATTCAGGTCCGGGAAGGCTCCGTTCTTTAATGGATGGGCGGGGATTGATCTTAAATAACGATTGCGAAAAAGCAACAATCAATGCGAATAGAGCCTTACAAAAAATACAGCATCGCAGCTCCTGTATGTCAATCAAACATTAATTACACAAGATTAAAAATTTTAAATGCCTGCACAGCGAAAAAGCCTGCCGTTACTGGCAGGCCTCCATATCAGTTTTTCAATACATTAAAATAGCGTGCTTCCGGATGGGCAAAAACCATGGCTGAAACCGAAGCTTCCGGCTCCATCATAAATCCTTCTGTCAGGTCTATGCCAATTTCCTCCGGCTTGATCAGATCAAAAAGCTTCCGCTGATCTTCAAGCTCCGGGCAGGCGGGATAGCCGAATGAAAAGCGCTGTCCCTGATATTTTGCTGAAAACCTCTCTTTCATAGTAAAGTCTACAGGATCAGGGAAGCCCCAGCGGTCACGTATTTGCCTGTGGACAAGTTCAGCAAAACCTTCTGCCGTTTCAAGCGCCAAAGCCTGCAGGGCATGATTTTCAAGAAAGCGGCCTTCCTTTTTAAGTATTTCGGCAGTCTCCCTTACAGCATTGCCTGCAGTAACAGAGAAAAAGGCGACATAATCCATTTCCCCGCCACCAGCAGGCTTCAAATAATCGGCAAGGCACAAAAATGGCTCAGTCTGCTGTCTTGGAAAATCAAATACCTCTAATATCCTGCTGTGGTCGTCCTTATCATAGATGATGACCTTGTTCCCGTCAGATTGAGCAGGAAAAAATTGATAGACAGCACTAGGTATGATCCAGCCCTCAGTTTTCGCCTGCACGATAAGGGAATCTACAGTATCATTCAATTTCAATGCCTTCTCATCACCTGACTCAATGAGACGGCTGATATTGCCCTTAAGCCCCAAATGATGCCCTAAAAGCATCTGCCGGTTAATATAAGGCTCAATATGCCCAAGTGTATAGGATCTTAGGACATGCCGCTCCAAATCCTGCGGAACAAAAACCGGTACATCAGACCGGACTGAAGGCCTCACCTTAAGTGCAGCAAGAGCTCCTGTTTTTCTTTCTGTTAAAGCAGAAGGGAGGGGGAGGGACCGCTTTGCCTCTTGCTCGGCAAGGAGCCTGTTGTATTCCGGCTCATCACGGAGCTGATCGGCTATTGATAATCCATTCATCGCATCTTTGGCATACATCACGAGGCCATTGTATTCTCTCGATATTTTCGTATCTGTGAATTTCCTTGATAGTGCCGCACCGCCGACGAGAATAGGGATATCAATGCCTGCCTGTTTCATATCAGAAGCGGTGATGACCATCTGCTGTGCGGATTTAACAAGCAGGCCAGAGAGTCCGACCATATTGGGCTTTTCCTTTTTTACTGCTTCAACTAGCTCAGAAGGTGATACTTTGATGCCAAGGTCGATTACTTCGTACCCATTATTACTGAGAATGATATCAACAAGGTTTTTGCCTATATCATGAACATCTCCTTTTACAGTGGCAAGAATGATTTTCCCTTTGCCTGATGAAGTTCCTTTCTCCATAAATGGCTCAAGATAGGAAACCGAGGCCTTCATCACTTCTGCACTCTGCAGCACTTCGGCGACAATCAGCTGGTTGTCGTTGAACAGTCGGCCGACCTCTTTCATCCCATCCATCAAGGGTCCATTTATGATTTCAAGAGGGGAACTGTACTCCAGTAAGGCTGCTTTAAGGTCTTCCAAGAGGCCTTCTTTTGTACCTTCTTTTATATAATAGGCAAGGCGTTCAGCCAGGCTCATATCAGGAAGAAGGCTTTTTTCTTCCTTTTTCTTGCCCCGGTAAAATTCTGTGAACTGTGCGAGTGTTTCATCCGTAGTTTCAAATAACAGCTTTTCTGCCAAAGCAATTTCTTCACTTGCTATACTGGCAAACCGCTCAAGTTTTTCTGTATTCACAATTGCATAGTCCAATCCCGCCTGGGTACAGTGATAGAGGAAGACGGAATTAAGAATCTCCCTTCCAACCGGAGGCAGGCCAAAAGAAACATTGCTGATGCCAAGAATCGTTTGTGTCTTTGGAAAGCGTTCTTTTATCAGGCGGATACCCTCAACAGTCGCTTCTGCCGAACCGATGTATTGTTCATCACCTGTCCCAACCGGGAAGACGAGCGGGTCAAAAATGATGTCCTCAGGAGGAATCCCATATTTTTCAACCAGAAGGGTATAGGAGCGGGAAGCAATTTCAAGCTTTCTATCTGCACTCACTCCCATGCCTTTCTCATCTATGGTTCCGACTACCACTGCTGCCCCGTACAGGCGTATAAGAGGGGCAATAGCCTCAAATCTTTCTTCGCCATCCTCCAGATTGATAGAGTTGATCACGGATTTTCCCTGCAGGTAAATAAGGGCTTTTTCTATAACTTTCTCATCTGTAGAATCTATTACAATCGGTGCTTTTACTTTTTTAGTTACTTCTTTAATGAAATTTTCCATATCTTCCAGTTCATCCCGATCAGGGTCAGCAAGGCATATATCAATAACATGGGCGCCATTCTTGACCTGTGCCCTCGCGACTTCTGACGCTTCTTCAAACTTTCCCTCGGCAATCAGTCTTCTGAACTTCCTGGATCCTATGACATTTGTCCGCTCGCCGACCATGATGGGGCGGAGGGTTGGGTCATCATAGATGAGCGGCTCAATGCCTGATACTTTATGGGCAGATGCTGCAGAGATTTTCCGCGGTGCAAAATGTTCCATTTTATCTGCAATTGCCTTGATATGCTCCGGTGTAGTTCCGCAGCACCCGCCGACGATGTTCAGCCAGCCCTGTGAGGCAAACCCTGCAAGCTTTTCTGCGAGCGATTCAGGTGTTTCGTGGTAGCGCCCTTCTTCATCAGGCAGCCCGGCGTTTGGATAACAGCTGACAGCAGCATCTGCAAGCGAAGATAATGACCTGATATGCTCCTGCATAAATTCAGGTCCTGTAGCGCAATTAAGGCCGACAGCCAGCGGTTTCATATGCTCTAGGGAAATATAAAAAGCTTCAATTGACTGGCCCGCGAGTGTCGTCCCCATAGGTTCAATTGTACCTGAAACAATAAGGGGGAGAGTGATGCCGGTTTTTTTGAAGGCATTTTGTATCCCGATATATCCTGCTTTCACGTTGAGCATATCCTGGCTGGTCTCAAGAAGGAGGAGGTCCGCTTTGCCATCAATTAATCCGCAGGCTTGTTCCTCATATGACAATGCCAGCTCTTCAAATGTCGTTCCTCCTGTGACACTAAGTGTTTTTGTAGTAGGTCCCATAGATCCGGCAACAAAACGCGGCCATGAAGGAGTGCTGATCTGATCAGCCGCTTTCCTTGCAATCAAAGAAGCAGTTCTGTTGATTTCATAGGCTTTTTCTTTAAGGCTGTATTCATCAAGGACAATGCTTGTGGCCCCGAAAGTATTGGTTTCAATTATATCGGCACCGGCCTTAAGATAGGCAAGGTGGATTTCTTTAATAACCCCCGGTGCTGTAAGATTCAAGTATTCATTGCAGCCATCATACTGTTCGCCGCCAAAATCTTCAGCAGAAAGATCAGCTCTCTGCAGCATCGTTCCCATGGCGCCATCCATGATCAGGATTTTATTATTCATTCTTTCAGATAGAGAAATCTTTGGCATTCCTGCTCCTCCTGGCTGTCTTCAGCTTCTCGCTGCGCGCATATGCGGCAAGCTCCGCTGTCAGTTCATACTTCATAAACGGGGTGATTAAATAGATGCCATTGAACAGCTCTGCTGCTGCATCAATCAGCTCTTTGCTTATGCTGATCCCTTCGCGGACTGACTGGAGGGGGTCATCTTTCAGGCTGTTCATACGTTCCCTGATTTTGTCGGATATTTTGATGCCCGGCACCTCATTATGAAGGAAATCAGCATTCCTGCTGCTCGTCAGAGGCATGAGGCCGATATAGATCGGCTGTTCCATATGTTTGGTAGCCTCATATATTTCCATAAGCTTCTCTTCCGAAAATACAGGCTGGGTAATAAAATAATCCGCTCCGCACTCCGCCTTTTTTTCGAGCCTCTGAACTGCCTTCTCAAGAGAACGGACATTTGGGTTAAAGGCAGCAGCAACAGAAAATGCAGCTTTTTGTCCAAGATCCTTGCCTGAAATCGAGCGGCCTTCATTCAGCTGCTTGATCATCTGAATCAGCTCGAAGGAGGACATATCATATACGGAAGATGCGCCGGGAAAATCGCCGACCCTTGCAGGATCTCCGGTAATGGCAAGAATATCATGGAGTCCCAGTGTATGAAGGCCCATTAAATGGGATTGCAGCCCAATGATATTCCTGTCCCTGCACGTCAGGTGAATGAGCGGACGAAGCCCCAGCCTGTTCTTTGCCAAATAGCCGAGTGCTTCATTTGAGATCCGGGGGGATGCAAGCGAATTATCGGCAAGTGTAATTGCGTCAATGCCTGCGTCTTGAAGAGCCTTGGCCCCGGCAAAAAATTTATCCGTTTCCAATTTCCTTGGAGGATCCAATTCAACGATGACTGACTGTCTCTTTTTCACAAGATCCTGGAGCGGGGGAAGATCCCTTTGGGCCTCTTTTGGCATAATCCGAATTTTAGCCTTTGGTTCCCTGACTTCCTTTTTCTCTAAAGGAGGAGATCCTTTTAATTCATCTGAAAATGCACGGATGTGAGCAGGAGTGGTGCCGCAGCATCCTCCAAGCAGCCTTACCCCCTGGTTCCTGAAAGCTTTGGCAGACTGCCTGAAATATTCTGCATCGCCTTCGTAATGGAATTTTCCATCCGTGTATGCAGGCAGGCTGGCATTCGGATATGCGGACAGGTAAGCCTTCTGTGGCAGGGGCACCTCCTCAAGCGTCAGCAGCATATGATGGGGGCCAAGCCGGCAATTGAGCCCGACGATATCCGCGCCGAGCGCATCCAGCCTGGACAGCGCTTCGCTTATGGGAGTGTGATCCTGCATAATACCCGTCTCCTGCAGTGACACCTGGGCAATGAGAGGGAGGGCTGTTTCTTTCCTCGCGATCGAAAGGACAGTTTCCAGTTCTTTGAGATCATAATAGGTCTCAAGAAGGATCGCATCCACCCCTTCCATCAGCAAGCAGTAGAGCTGCTCCCTGAAGCTCCTTTTTATTTCTTCTATAGATATTGAGTGGGGTTTGATCCCGCGGTTTCCGCCAATCGTTCCGGCCACAAAGGCATGATTTCCCGCAGCCTTCCTCGCAACAGTGACAGCGGCACTGTTTATTTCCTTTACATGGTCCTCCAGTCCGTAGCGCTGCAGCTTGAGATAATTGGCTGCATAGGTGTTGGTCTGGATCAAAGTTGCACCTGCATCTATATAAGCTTGGTGGATATTTTGAATATGGCCTGGCTGTGATACATTAAGTTCTTCAAAGCAGAAATCTGTACCATAGGAATAGAGGAGAGTGCCCATCGCTCCATCTGCTATGATGATCTCTTTTTCCATTTTATCCAGCAGACTCATAGTTTTACCCTCGCTGTATGGCATGTTCTTTCTGCGGCAGAAAGTGCTCTGCTGAAATCGTGTATTAAATCATCCGGATTTTCGAGGCCTGCAGAAAGGCGGAGAAGGGAGTCAGATATTCCGCGCCTGCTTCTTTCGGGTGCAGGCATGGAGGCATGAGACATCCGGGCTGGCCAGGAGAGTATCGACTCGACAGCGCCCAGGCTTACTGCAAAAACCGGGATTTCCAGAGCATCAGAGAATTTCCGCAGCGCATCTTCGTCTTCAAGCTCAAAAGACAGCACAGCTCCCGGCCCGGCAGCCTGTTCTCTCTGCAGCTTAAACTGCGGATGGCTCTCAAGCCCAGGGTAATGCACTTTTTTCACAAGTGGGTGATTCTCAAGGAAAAGAGCAATTTTCTCTGCTGTTATCATGGACTGCTGCAGTCTGACATGAAGGGTTTTCAAACCCCTCAGCACCAGCCAGCAATCCTGCACACCAAGGACAGCACCAAAGGAATTCTGCAGAAAGGCCACTTTCTCAGCCAGCACTGGATCTTTTACTGCACAAAGGCCGGCAACGACATCACTGTGTCCGGAGATAAATTTCGTCGCACTGTGAAGGACAATATCTGCCCCAAGGTCCAGCGGCTTTTGCAGTTGGGGGGTCATGAAAGTATTGTCAACGAACGTATAAGCATCTTTTTCCCTGGCAATCTCAGCAATGCTTTTAATATCGGCAACCTTCAAGAGGGGATTGGAAGGTGTTTCAACATAGAATAGTTTTGTATGTAGAAGGGCAGCCTCTTTTACTTCTTCTAAATTAGTCATATCTGCGAAGGTGTAATCAATTCCGTAGCGCGAGAGGACCTCTGTGACCATCCTGTAGGTGCCTCCGTATACATCCTCTGAAATGACGACATGGTCTCCCTGGGAAAGAAGAAGAAAGCAAGTGGAGATGGCCGCCATACCGGAAGAAAACGCAAATCCTCTGGTTCCGCCTTCAAGTCCTGCAATTACTTCTTCAAGCGCCTCTCTTGTCGGGTTTAGGCTTCTTGAGTAGTCATATTTGCCAAAAGACTCAAGATCCTTTTGATGAAAGGTGGAGGCATGATGAATCGGGACGCTTACAGCCCCTGTAACCGGGTCTGTTTTATGTTTATTGTGCAATAGCTTTGTTTCGAATCTATAACAGTCTTCGTTCATTTTGCATTCTCCCCTTCCACACAGCCACTGAAGGCCTGTTCCAAATCTTTCATCAAATCTTCCGGATCTTCGATGCCAACAGAAAATCTAAGGAGCTTGCCGCAGATTCCATTGGCTAATCGGGTCTCTTCCGGGATGTCAGCATGTGTCTGTGTGGCAGGATAAGTAATAAAGCTTTCAGTTCCGCCAAGACTTTCGGCGAAAGTAATAAGGTTCAGCTTCTGCAGGAATAGATCTGCCCAATTTTCTTCAAGGATTCTGAAGGAGAGCATTCCGCCTTTTCCGGGATACAGCACTTCCTCTACATATTCATGGCTGTTCAAGTATTCAGCCAGTTTACGAGCATTGCTTTCATGCTTCTTCATCCGGAGGGCAAGGGTCTTCATCCCTCTCATCAGGAGCCAGGAATCAAATGGGCTTAACACTGCTCCTGCAGCATTATGGTGATGGGCAAGGGAGGCACATAACTTCTCTCCTCGTGCCGCAATAAGGCCTGCGAGCACATCGTTATGGCCGCCCAGATATTTTGTAGCACTGTGTATGACGATATCGGCCCCAAGTCTGATTGGCTGCTGAAGGACCGGCGTAAAAAAGGTATTATCGACGATCAGTAGAATTCCATGCTGGCGGGCGATTGCAGCCATAGCCTCAATATCAGCCTGCTGCATGAGCGGGTTGGTCGGCGTTTCCAGGAATATTGCTTTCGTATGAGGCGAGATTTGCCTGCTTACCGCATGGATATCAGAGGTATCTGCGTATTTTGTAACCAGCCCCCATTTGGCAAAACCCTGCTCAAGCAGCCTGTAGGTGCCTCCATAAAGATCCTTTGACACCACCAGCTCATCACCTGAACGGAATAGAGATAAAACAACGGAGATGGCGCTCATGCCCGAACTGCAGGCATAACCCTGATCAGCTCCTTCAAGGCTGGCAATTGCCTGCTCAAGTATTTCCCTAGTTGGATTTCCCGTCCGGACATAATCAT
Source organism: Cytobacillus sp. T106 (assembly GCF_040492155.1). Classification (NCBI taxonomy): domain Bacteria; kingdom Bacillati; phylum Bacillota; class Bacilli; order Caryophanales; family Bacillaceae; genus Cytobacillus; species Cytobacillus sp. T106. The sequence continues at coordinate 121,449 of NZ_JBEUMK010000007.1, forward strand.
AGCCGTTGGACTTGCCGATTCCTTCATGTCGGTAAGCTGTAGAAAAATAAACCGGAGGGTTGACGGTTCCTGTATGCTGATCGCTTCGATTGCCAAGCTGCGCCAATAATGTTTCTGTTTTCACCAATATGTTCACTCCTTTTTTGCACAATGCTTTCATGCTCCATGGAAAATAAAAAAAGTCTTCTATAAGAAGAAGACTTTTTGGATGCAGCACTTGTCATTCTTCTTATCTTTCAAGCCCATAAAGGACCTGCAGGAATTAGCACCTTTTCAATATTATCCATTGAAGGTTGCTGAGGCTTCACAGGGCCATACCCTCTGCCTCTCTTGATAAGAAATACAGTTATTGAATTTTCTATACTTTACAATATTAAACCAGTAAAAGTCAATGAACTTTCATAATATTTTAAAAATATGATCTCAACCCTCGATCAGATTCAGGACAGATACATCCAATTCCTTTTCAGGTTCAGCCCTGGAATATATCCTCGCTGTCCTTGTCCTTTCATCCACATGCTGTATGATTACAGATTCACCTTCATAGCTGACTTTAATAGGATCAGCAGACATAAGAATTTCTTTTGCCCTGCCAATATTCATTTTCATTCCTCCTTGGAAAGTATCGTTATATTTTTTGTACAGCCGGGAGAAATTTATGCGGAAGAAAAGAAAAAATGGGAATTTATTTTTGTGAAAATTCAGCTCTTTTGCTTTAGAATAGAAGCAAGAAAAGGAAAGTGAAGGTGAGTCCATGCAAAAACATATAAAAAATCGCTGCTTATTGTATGAATGCATTCAAGACGGAGAGCTGATCGAAGAGGCAGGCCATATTCCATTCCAGCATGCGGACACCCTGGTCAAGGGCCCTTATGACTTTCCTTTGGACAGAAGACAAGAATGTCTGCACAGCATAAAGAGCAGGAAAACAAAACAGCTGGGCATTAATATAGAAAGAATATAATGGGGGACTGCACATAAAAACGCCGGGTCAGGCATTGTATTAGATTACTAAGTTGAAACATAGGAAAAAAATAAAACCGGGAATCTTTCCCGGTTTTATTTTTTACTATTAGAATAATAATCGCTGTTTATTCACAAGAATCCCTTAATCCTTTACAGTCCTAAAGTTAGATATCTACCTATTATAACATTACTATATTCATAATGGAGCGAAAAAAAATAGAAAAATCATTTTTTTAATATAGATTTTAAGGTGATGAAAAAAAATTACATTTTTCTTCTAATTTTCAGTTTAAATCCTTTGTACGATAGGGATTTGCGTGGTAAAATGTCATTGAAAACGTTTTATCCTCTGAATAAAATTATTATTCATACAATTTTGCGTTACTATTTCATATATTAGGGTAAAAATTTACGGGATAAAATGCCGGAAACTAAATGTTTTCTTAAAAAAACACTCGGAGGTAATTTTCATGAAAACGCCATCCAACGGCGAGGGACCTTTACAGGGGTTTCATGGACCAAACCTTGGCTATGTTATTGAATTATATGAAAGATTCCTGGAGGACCCTCAATCAGTAGACGCTGAAATGAGAGAGTACTTTGAAAAGTGGGGATCTCCTGAACAAACTCAGATTGACACCTTTGAAAATGATAAGCCTGTCCAGGCTGCTGCTCCCGGACAGCTGGAAAAAACGCTGGCAGCTATCCGCCTTGCGGATAATATCAGGGCGTACGGCCATATCTCGGCTGATATCTACCCATTAAAAAACAATAAGCCGGAGAAAGACATCCTTGCGCTGGAGCAATATGGATTGACCCGGAATGATCTGGAGCAGGTGCCGGCATCGATCATTTGTTCAGATGCCCCTTCACATGTACGCAATGGATTTGAAGCAATAGAGCATCTTAAGAATGTATATACCCAAACAATAGCTTATGAGTTTCATCATGTATACGATGTGAACGAAAAGAATTGGCTTCGGAACAAGGTGGAAACAGGCACACTGCTTGCCGAACCTTCAAATGAAAAGAAGGTGGGAGTCCTGAAAAGGCTGATGGAGGTTGAGGAGTTTGAAAAATTCCTTCATCGCACATTTGTCGGGCAAAAACGCTTTTCAATCGAAGGGCTTGATACGCTTGTGCCGCTATTGGACGAGCTGGTTGCAGAATCTGTTGTCGACGGCGCGAAGACGATCAATATCGGAATGGCTCACCGGGGCCGCCTGAACGTGCTTGCCCATGTGCTTGGTAAGCCGTATGAAATGATCTTCGCTGAATTCCAGCATGCGCCGAATAAAGAGCTTGTGCCTTCTGAAGGTTCTATCGGCATTAACTACGGCTGGACAGGCGACGTAAAATATCACCTGGGATTGGACAGGCAGATCAAGAAGGAAAACACGACTAAAGCAAGGCTGACGCTTGCTAATAACCCGAGCCACCTTGAATTCGTCGGCGCGGTAGTTGAAGGCTTCACACGGGCAGCCCAGGATGACAGAAGCGCTTCCGGCTATCCGAAGGAAGATCCAAGCTCGGCTATGGCAATCCTTATTCATGGTGACGCAGCTTTCCCGGGACAGGGAACTGTGGCAGAAACATTGAATCTCAGCCAGCTTACTGGTTACCGTACTGGCGGAACCATTCATATCATTGCAAATAATACGATCGGATTTACAACAGAATCCCAGGATTCCAGATCTACCCGGTATGCAAGCGATCTTGCCAAGGGCTATGAAATTCCGATCCTGCATGTAAATGCTGACGATCCTGAAGCTGTGGTAGCTGCCGCCCAGCTCGCCTGTGAATACAGGGCGAAATTCAATAAAGATTTTCTGATTGATCTGATCGGCTACCGACGTTTCGGACACAACGAAATGGATGAGCCGATGACGACAAATCCGCTTATGTACAATGTTATACATAAGCGCCCAACCATTAAATCACTATACAGTGAACAGCTGGTTGCAAACGGCACTCTTTCCAGGGAAAGCCTGGAAGGAATGGATGCTGAGGTTCTTGATAAGCTGAAAGAGGCCTATAATAAAGTTCCAGATAAGAAAAAGGAAGTTGAGGAAACCAATCCGCCTGAAACGGTTGAAAAAGGTATTCCTGAATTAGCCACAGCTGTTGAACTGAAGACATTAAAGCAAATCAATGAAGAGCTTCTGACATGGCCTGAAGATTTCAAGGTCTTCAATAAACTGGACAAAATCCTGAAGCGCAGGACTGAAGCGCTCGAAGGCAACGGAAAAATTGACTGGGGCCTTGCAGAAACATTGGCATTCGCCTCCATCCTGAAGGATGGTACGCCAATCCGCCTGTCCGGGCAGGATTCAGAACGCGGAACCTTTGCCCAGAGAAATGTTGTCCTTCATGACAGCAGTTCAGGAAAAGCTTATTCACCATTGCATATGCTTTCTTCTTCTAAAGCTTCATTTGCAGTCCATAACAGCCCGCTGTCAGAAATGGCTGTTGTCGGCTTTGAATACGGCTACAATGTATTCGCACCTGAAACTTTAGTGCTGTGGGAAGCACAATACGGTGACTTCTCCAATGCTGCACAAGTCATGTTCGACCAATTCATATCCGCTGGAAGAGCGAAATGGGGACAGAAATCCGGTCTTGTCATGCTTCTGCCTCATGGTTATGAAGGCCAGGGGCCAGAGCACTCGAGCGGCAGGGTTGAAAGATTCCTGACTTTAGCAGCTGAAAACAACTGGACAGTTGCCAACCTGACTTCATCTGCACAGTACTTCCATATTCTGAGGAGACAGGCTGCCATCCTGAACAGGGAAGAAGTAAGGCCTCTTGTCCTCATGTCGCCTAAGAGCCTGCTGCGCAACCCGAATGTTGCTTCCAACGGGCTGGAGCTCAGCGAAGGAGCCTTCCAGCCGATCATTGAACAGCCTGGATTGGGACAGGCAAAAGATCAGGTGAAAAGGATTGTATTTGGTACAGGAAAGATCATGATCGACCTTCATGAGAATATTGAGGATGCAGCTAACCTTGACTGGCTTCATATTTTAAGGGTCGAAGAAATTTACCCGTTCCCGATGAAGAAAATCAGAAGCATCCTTGAACAGTATCCAAACGTTGAGGAAATCGTATGGGTTCAGGAAGAGCCGAAGAATATGGGAGCATGGAATTTTGTAGAACCGCGCCTTTCCGAATTGGCTCCAGCCGGTGCAAAAGTTTCCTATACCGGAAGACGCCGCCGTTCAAGCCCGGCAGAGGGTGACCCGAACGTCCACAAAAAAGAACAAGCGCGCATCATTAATGAAGTCTTAACACGTACGGAAGAGGGAGGATTTTAAAGTGGCAGAAATTAAAGTTCCAGAATTGGCGGAATCAATTACAGAAGGTACGGTGGCTCAATGGCTGAAACAGCCGGGCGACTTTGTCAATAAAGGGGATTATGTCGTAGAGCTGGAAACCGACAAGGTCAATGTTGAAATCATCTCTGAATACAGCGGAGTCATCAAGGATCTCGGCGCACAAGAAGGTGACACTGTCCAGGTTGGCGAAACGATTGCGACAGTTGATACGGAAGCGACAGAAGGCAGTGCTCCTGCTGAAGAAGCACCAGCTGAGAAAGCGCCTCAGGCTTCTGAGCCGCCGGCTGCTCCGAAAGAGCCTGTAACAAACGAAGCTAAGCCGCAAACAGAAGAAGAACAGGAAAAGAAGCAGCGTCCGATCGCATCTCCTGCAGCACGCAAGATGGCCCGGGAAAAAGGCATTGATCTCAGCCAGGTGCCGACAGCCGATCCTCTTGGCCGCGTAAGGGCACAGGATGTTTCCGGATACAATCCACAGGCAGCAAAGCAAGAATCAAAGCCAGCAGCTGCATCACCAGGACCTGCTGCACAGCCGGCACAGGACAGCAAGCCTGTCGAACGCGTCCGCATGTCCCGCCGCAGACAGACGATTGCCAATCGCCTTGTTGAGGTTCAGCAGAATGCTGCCATGCTGACAACGTTCAATGAAGTTGATATGACCAATGTAATGAACCTGCGCAAGCGCCGCAAAGACAAGTTCTTTGAAGAAAATGACGTTAAGCTGGGCTTTATGTCATTCTTCACAAAAGCAGTTGTTGCTGCCCTGAAGAAGAATCCTTTGTTGAATGCGGAAATACAGGGTGACGAGCTGGTACTCAAGAAATTCTATGATATCGGCATCGCTGTTTCTGCAAAAGAAGGCCTCGTCGTTCCTGTCGTACGGGACGCGGACCGGAAGAACTTTGCTGAAATAGAAGGCGACATCATGGATCTTGCTGACAAAGCAAGAAACAATAAACTCTCACTGAATGACCTGCAGGGAGGAACATTCACAATCACAAATGGCGGAGTATTCGGTTCACTGCTGTCAACACCGATCCTGAATGGCCCTCAGGTAGGCATCCTGGGAATGCACAGCATCCAGCTGCGCCCGGTTGCCATTGATGCCGAGAAGATGGAAAACCGCCCAATGATGTATATAGCATTATCATACGACCACCGCATCGTTGACGGAAAAGAAGCAGTTACCTTCCTAAAGCGCGTAAAAGAGCTGATCGAAGATCCGGAATCATTGCTTTTTGAAGCTTAATAGATAGGAAGCAGAGCCTTAACAGGCTCTGCTTTTTTGTGTGTCTAAAAAAGTTTCCCGAAGGAAACTTTTTATCGTTTTTGAATAAGCTATATAAAAAGCAGGAGTGAGAAAAGTGGGACGAATTCAGAAGAAAATATACTGCTATTCAGCTTTAATGAAAAAAGCGGGGATCATCAGTGAAGAAGAATATCAAAAGATAATTGAGGGTTGCTGCGGCGGAAAAAGAAGCAGCAGCTGAACATGAGTCCTTGCACAGTTAAAAAAATTCATTAGGGTTAATACTAAAAAACCCGTTTAGAATATTCTAAACGGGTAAAATGCTTCATTAATTTTTAAATGGCCTTAGTCCTCTTCGCTGAATTTCACCTTTAAGTATGTTGATCCATTCTTTTTCCATACCAGTTTTCAATGCATCACGATACGAGACGACAAGTTGTTCATTACTCATAATTTTCATTTTGCATTCCTCCCAGAAAAAGAATTGAATATTCTTACTATTAATTTATTGTAAATGATTGTGCTCATTTTGAAAAGCAATATGGTAAAAAAATTTACAATCGGTCCTAAAGTACCTATTTTAAGCAACCTTCCTCAAATCGATTATTTCTGTCGATTTAGGGTATGAATAGAAATTTACAGCTGGCGGAAGATAGACTCTGGTTATTAAAAAAAAGTAAAATAGACTGTGAGAGACATACAATGACAGGGAAGTAGTGAAAGCATAATGAGTGAAGAAAAAGCAGTAAGCAGAAGCACAAGCCTGATAACAGCAGAGACGCTCAGGAAAGATCTTGAAAGTCTCGGTGTGCGTGAAGGAATGACTTTAATTGTACATTCAAGCCTCAGTTCAATCGGCTGGGTATGCGGTGCAGAACAGGCAGTCATTCAGGCATTACTTAGCGCCGTCGGCGAACAAGGCACAATTGTGATGCCGTCTCAGTCACTGGGAAACAGTGATCCAAAATATTGGCAGAATCCTGCTGTACCTGAAGAATGGTGGGATGGTATCAGGAAAGGCATGCCGGCTTATGATCCCACGACTACTCCTACAAGAGGAATGGGCAGGGTCGCTGAGCTGTTCAGGACTTTTCCGGACGCTAGAAGGAGCGGACATCCTACCGTTTCATTTTCAGCCATCGGCCGCCTGGCAGAGGAAATGACACAGACTCATTCCACCGATTTACCATTCGGGGAAGAATCTCCGCTGGCTAAGCTTTATGATTCCGGCAGCATGGTACTCCTGATCGGAGTGGGTTACGACAACAGCACAAGCATGCATTTGGGAGAGTACAGAGCAGGCGGCCTGAAAACCTATAAGCAAAGTTCTGCCATGATGGAGGGCGGGAAAAGGATCTGGAAGACTTATACAGAGGCAGAGGTTGATTCAGACCGCTTCCCTGAAATCGGACGGGCTTTTGAAAAAGAGCATTCTGTCATGAAAGGGAAGCTGGGGCAGGCAGACTGTCTGATGATGAGTCAAAGGGATATTGTTGACTTTACAGTAAAATGGCTGCAAAAAGAAAAAGGAGGCCAAATAAATGAATTTGAAGCTTGATCATATTGTGCACTTTATTGACAGGCACCCCGCTGAAGCGATTGATAAATTGAACCAAGAGGGACTGAAGGGATATATGGGCGGCCGGCATCCGCTCTGGGGAACCTATAACAGTGTCATTTACTTCAATTCTTCATATATAGAATTCCTGGCAGTGGAGGAGGCGGAGATTGCTGCTTCTTCTGATAATCCATTGATTCAGCAGCTCATAAAAGGGGTAAAAAGAGGAGAAAGAATCGGCCAGCTTTGCTTCAGGACCGAACATATCGGCAAGCTGCAGGAGCAAATGGCCAGTAATGGCATCAAAACAGTCATCCATAAAGGAAGAAGAACAAGGAAAGATGGTAAATTGATTAAATGGAAAATGCTTTTTGCTGAAGGGGGAGGCCGCCTTCCATATCCTTTTTTCATCGAGTGGGAACAGAAGGATGAAGAAAGGTTTAATGATTTAAGAAATACGGGCATCTTATTGCCCAGCCAGGAGTCACATGCGGTTAAGACCATTAAGATATTGACTGAGAATAAGAGCGAAACAGCAGAATCCTGGGCGAAGCTTTTGGGAGGCACCTCCCCAGTTAAGCAAAAGACTGCGGGTGAATCGTTAATTGTTCAGGCAGGAGGGTGCCGGATTGATTTTAGTGAACCATACAGCGAAGAAACCGAAAACATCTTCTCAGAGTTTGGGGAAACGATTTGGCAAGTCACTTACAGCCCGTCCCTGAAAGAGAACCGGATCCATATTTATGGCGGTATCTATCAATAAAAACAAAGGAGGATGCTTGTGCTGAAAAAATACTCGATAACTACCTCGATGCGGGATGAATTAGCAGAAATTACTGATACTGTAAGGGAATTTGCCTTAGATCAGGAGCTCACTGAAGGAGCAATCCTTATATATTGCCCTCATACAACGGCAGGACTGACAATTAATGAAAATGCAGATCCAGATGTAAAAATTGATATGATCAACCGTCTCGATGAAACCTTTCCATGGAATCATTTAAAGGACCGGCATGAGGAAGGGAATACGGCCGCCCATCTGAAAGCTTCCTGCATGGGAGCTTCACAGCATGTCATCGTTACCGGCGGCAGTCTGCTGCTTGGTGTATGGCAGGGCATCTATTTCTGTGAATTCGATGGTCCCCGGGAAAGAACATTTTACCTTAAGGCCATTCATAATCGTGCAAAAGAGTAGGCAGGCGCTAAGGCGCCTTTTTTGTTTTGGTTTTTTGTGATAAAATTCAAAAGATTTGAATTTATGAAGAAAGAGGTGGAATGATGCCATTTAAGGGACCGGAAGCTTATGATGAGGAAGGGTTTTTCAGCAGCTATCTTTCCAGGAGATATCGGGCAGAGAGTCCGAATCATACAATGGAAGAGCCTGCCTTTTATTCTTTGGCCGGCAGCCCCTCAGGCAAGGAAATACTCGAAATTGGGTGCGGTGATGGCTCATATGCTGCCAGCCTGCTGGAAGCGGGATGTGCTTCTTATACTGGAATCGAAGGGTCGCAAAATATGGCCAGACTTGCACAAAAGCGGATGGGGAACTCCAATGGAACAGTGATTCATAGCAGGATAGAAGATTATGAGTGGGAGCAGGAAAAATATGATTTGGTCTTATCCAGGCTGGTCCTTCATTACATAGAAGACCTTGGCCCGGTTTTATCCCACATCCGCTCAGCCCTGAAGCCTGGGGGCAGGCTAGTCATCAGCCTGCAGCACCCCCTTTTGACTTCTTCTTTCAAAAGCACGGACAGTGATGGAAAAAGAAACGAATGGATCGTTGACGACTATTTTCTGACTGGAAAAAGGGAGGAGCCATGGATGGGGAGCTTAGTAGTAAAATACCACAGAACGGTTGAGAACTATTTTGGACTCCTCCAGCAGGCAGGACTGACTGTTGAAAGCTTGAAAGAAGCAGTTCCTCAGGAAGGATTATTTATGGATAAATCGGAGTATGAACGAAGAAGAAGGATACCATTATTCCTGCTGTTTTCCTGCAGCAAGCCATAATTATTGATAAGCCCTGCCGGGGATGCAGGGTTATTTCCCTCTCTCAATAATTGAATATTCTGTAAAATATGATAACATATTTGTAAGCCTTTTCAACACATTAGAAGGAGTGGGGAATATGCAGGGATTGCTTAATACAACAGTCGGAAAATTATTGGAAGAGAAATCACGGCTGCATCCGGGGCATGAAGCTGTCGTTTATCATACAGAAGGGCTGCGGATGACATACCATGAGTTTGACCAATATTGCCGGAAGGCTGCAAAAGGCTTAATGAAACTGGGCATTGAAAAAGGAGAAAACCTTGCTGTTTGGGCGGCAAATACACCAGAATGGCTTGCCTGCCAATTTGCCACAGGCAAGATGGGTGCTGTCCTTGTCACAGTGAACACGAATTACCAGGCTTCAGAGCTGGAGTATCTGCTTAAGCAGTCAGAGTCTTCCACTTTGATCCTTCAGGAGAATTACCGGGGTTCTTCTTACATAGACATGCTTTATGAAATTGTACCTGAGCTGAGGAAATCTGAGCCCGGCAAGCTGAAGAGCAAGAAGCTTCCCTTTTTGAAGAATATTATAGTCATGAGTAAAAACAGATATCCTGGAGCCTACTGCTGGGAAGATATCCTTCAATTATCAGAAGAAGTAAAAGACAGAGATCTCGACCGCCGGATGGAATTACTGGACCCAGATGATGTCATTAACATGCAATATACTTCAGGGACAACCGGTTTCCCTAAAGGCGTAATGCTGACACATGCTAACATCATCAATAACGCCTACCATATCGCAGGCTGCATGGAACTGGGAAAAGAGGACCGTCTATGCATTCCTGTCCCTTTTTTCCACTGCTTTGGATGTGTGCTTGGCACCCTCGCCTGTGTCTCTGTCGGAGCTACTATGCTCCCTGTCCGGGAATTCAGCCCGAAAGAGGTGCTGCTGACTGTCCAAAACGAAAAGTGCACCGGCCTTCATGGTGTACCGACGATGTTCATTGCCGAGCTTAACGACCCATCCTTTGGCGGATATGATCTTTCTTCACTGAGGACAGGGATCATGGCCGGCTCCAACTGCCCGATTGAGGTGATGAAAGCTGTCATTGAGAAAATGGGAGCGGCTGAAATTACGATTGCTTACGGACAGACAGAATCATCCCCAGTCATCACACAGACAAGGACAGACGACCCCATAGAGCTTCGTGTAGAGTCAGTTGGGAAGGCGCTGCCGCATGTCGAAGTCAAGATTGTAACTCCCGGGACTTCACATGAAGTTCCCCGGGGGACCCAAGGGGAACTATGTACAAGGGGCTATCATGTCATGAAAGGCTACTACAACAACCCTGATGCAACAAAAGAGGCCATTGACAGTGAAGGGTGGCTTCATACAGGGGACCTTGCTGTTATGGATGAGAACGGCTATTGCAGCATCACCGGCCGCCTGAAGGATATGGTGATCAGGGGAGGAGAAAATATATATCCCCGTGAAATTGAAGAATTCCTATATACCCATCCCAAGGTACTGGACGTGCAGGTCACCGGGGTTCCTGACCCGGTTTTCGGGGAAGAGCTGATGGCATGGATCATCCTGAAGGAAGGGGAAACCGCCGGGAAAGAGGAACTCAGGTCATTCTGCCGGGGAAAAATATCCAGGCACAAAATTCCCCGGTATTTTGAGTTTGTCAAAGAATATCCGATGACAGCCTCCGGGAAAATCCAAAAGTTTAAATTAAGGGAAAAAGCAAGAGAGATTGCAGAAAAAGAACAAGGAGCCCTGTTACGGCATAAATAAGATACTTCCTTTTTCAATCAAAAGTCTGAATACTGTTCCTCCTTCCCGCCAATGCTGCAGAATGCTCTGCAGATTATAATGAGAATATCAAAAAGCGGGAGGCGCAGCATGATGTATGAAGATACTTATGTAATTGAGAAGCTCAGTCAATACAGGGGAAAGGAATTGGCAAGTATAGTGTTTTTAGAAAAGGAAAAAAAGGAAAAATATCCTTTTTACTGCCACTTTTCACTATTTAAGAATAGGCCGGCATGCCATTGCAGCCAGCTTAATCTGTAGCCAGGTAAAGCAGGGTCTTCATTAGCCCCTGCTTTCTATATTCTGTATAATAGGCGTAAGGCAGGAATGACGGGAATCAACATTTCATTTTATATCAATATGGAGGTTTGACATTGTCTTACGTAAAGCTGTTTGTGTACGGTACATTGAGAAAGCATGAAGAGAATCACTATCTGCTGGAAACCGGCAGGTGCCTGGCAGAGCAGGCATGGGTTTACGGGGAACTGTATGACACAGGGCTGGGCTATCCTTCCATGAAGGCTTCAGCCAATCAGAAAGTATACGGGGAATTATATGAAGTGCACTTGGATCAATTCAAGGACCTTGATGAATTGGAGGATTATATTCCTGGCCGGAAGGATAATCTCTATGACAGGGTGGAGCAGGACATCCATACGGATGCCGGCTCCCTCAGCGGTTTTGTTTATATATCCAACAGAGATGATCTTTTGGCGAAACCTATCCTTCATGGCGATTGGAAACTTTACAGATTTATGGAAGAACGCCCTGCAGACGTATTATATTTTGCTTACGGCTCCTGTATGGACGATGAACGCTTCAGACTGGCAAAGGTGGATCATTTTTTTCAGCAGATTATTGGATCAGGCACCTTAGAAGGCTACTCAATGAAATATCTTCTGGAGAGGCCGGACGGGGGCAGGGGAGATATCATTGAGGATGGCGGATTGACTGAGGGGATCCTTTACCGATTGCCATATGATGCAGTCGAATACCTGTTCATCCGTGAAGGTTTTCATGGAGGACTGTACAGGCCCGTTTTCGTTGATATCAAATCAGAAGGCATTTTGCATAAAAATGTCCTTTCCTTTCATGTTTATAATAAACGGGATGAGCTTGCACCTCCTGACCATTATGCTGCAGAGATCCTTCGGGGTGCAAAGGGGAGGCTAAGCGGGGAATATTTCAAGAAGCTAGAAGGAAAGATCGCTGCGCTCCGTTCCCAAAGCCCTTTAGCTGGCCAAAAGGAATAAAAATTTCTGCTAAAGCCTATCCATAGGTTTAATACTGGCTCCCAAGGTGGTAAATAACCTTTGCCATCATCTCAGAAAGAGGGTCAGCATATGAATATGATTATGGATAATGGCTTGCTGATTGAAGTAATCTATAAGAAAAAGCTTTATCAATACTTAGAATTCATCCGGCTAGATAATATTTGCCAAAAAACATATGTAACATGCAAGAATATAGTGACAGGTGAAATGTACACTTTCGATGAAGAATATATTGATAACATCATTACTAATATCCAGCCAAAACCGGATGAAGAGGAAAATCCAGTTGCTATATAGGCTCCCGATTCTTTATACTAAAAGGTGAAAAAGCTGAAGGAGTGGCAAAAGATGATCCATTTAGACTGGCATGAACGGCCAACATTAAAAACAGTAAAATGCGTCCATACGAATGCAGCCAAGTATATTGTGAACAGGGCGCTTACTGAGGGCAAAGAGTATGAAGTAAAAAATGAGACAGAAGAGTTTTATTTTGTCGTAGACAATTCCGGAAAAGTGAGCGGTTTTTATAAAGATTACTTTCAGGAAGCTTAAGAAGAGAGCTCCGGGCATATGCCTGGGGCTTTTTATTTTTGAAAAAGGATTTTTCTCAACCATTGTCGAATATAGTTTTTCTTAGCAGAACAGGAGGAGAACTTTTATGGCATTATGGATAGAACCGCCCATCCTTGAAGGAAAGACCGTCAGGCTGAGCCCAATGCATGAAGAACAAAGCAGTTTGCTGTGGGAGGCTGCTGATTATAAGGAGATCTGGGAATATACGGCGTCAAAAATCTTTAGCCTTGATGAAATGGAGGCAGATATCCAGAAAGCGGCGGATTTGGAGAAGGAAGGGAAACACCTGGCTTTTTCGGTGGCCCTGAGGGAATCCGGCAGGCTTGTGGGCAGCACCAGGTTTCTGGACATCCTGCCGGAAAATAAAACGCTTGAAATCGGCTCAACATGGTATACGCCAGATGTCTGGAGGACATCTGTGAATACGGAATGCAAGTTTCTCCTTCTTAGGCACGCTTTTGAACAATGGGATATGAACAGGGTCCAGCTAAAAACGGACAGCAGGAATGTCAGATCCCAGAAGGCAATTGAAAGGCTCGGTGCAGTTAAAGAGGGCATTCTTCGGAAAGACAGGATCATAGCAAATGGATACGCCAGGAATACTGTATTTTACAGCATCTTAAAAGAAGAATGGCCGGAAGTAAAAGAAAGGCTCATACAGAAAATGGTGCATATCTATCCTATTTAAGACTTGGAAATGTTTTTTCTGCAAGCATTATAAACTCCTGGTATAGCTGATCAACCGGTTTTCCGGCAATGATTGCATCCTGATAGGATTTTACGTGCTTATAAAACTCTGCATCCTCTGTTAAATAAACCGTTCTTGCAGAGTTTTCTCCCTGCATTGCCTGTTTGATTTCCTGTCTGGAGTTTTCGGCAAGCTGGTAATCATTACCTGGCTTTACCGCAACAAACGTGCGGTTATTCGTTTTAATCACGACAGCATCATTAACCATGTCCATACTGCTGATCCTATTAGAAGCATTTTCATCCAGGATCAGCCTGGGCGCTTCATTTTTCCCTTCATAAGATGTCCTTGTTGGATCTGTCAGCTTTGTGTTTGTTTCACTGTCTTCCTTCGGGCTGCTGATGAGATTTTCAGTCTGCTTGCTTCCCATATCCCTGATAGCAGTATCATCATATGTATCTTTTTCATTAATTCCGCAGCCGGGGAGAACAGAGAGGGCTGCAAATCCCGTTAGAAATAGTCTTTTGCTGATCAAAATCCCACATCCTTTCTATTCTTCATTATTTCAGAGTTCCATGCCATTTATACAAAAAAGAAGCATGAAGGTTTCCCTCATGCTTCTTTCAATATTACTTAGATATTTCCGCTTCTTTGGCTGCAGGAGCCGTCTGATAAAGCCTGCGTCCGATAAGGGTCTGCACGATAAGGAATGTTCCTCCTACAGTCCAGTATAATGGCAGGGCTGCTGGAGCGCTGAAGGAGAAGACCACAATCATGACCGGCGAGAGCAGTCCCATGAACTTCATCTGGTTTTGCTGCTGGGCCGGCATATTGGCCTGAGTCACTTTAAACTGCAGATAGTAGACTATGCCTGCTGCAGCTGTTATGAGCAGATCAGGCTGTCCAAGGTTGAACCATAGAAAAGAATGGGTAGCAATTTCATGAGAACTTCTGATGGCATAGTAAAAGCCCATCAGAATAGGCATTTGAATCAGGATAGGAAGACAGCCCATATTGAGCGGGTTGACTCCATGCTTGCGGTAAAGGGCAAACATTTCCTGCTGCAGCTTTTGCTGTTCTTTTTGATCTTTCGTCTTTTTCAACTGGGCCTGGATCTTATCCATTTCCGGCTTCAGCACATCCATTTTTCCTTTCATATCCTGCTGCCTTTTGTACTGCTTAAGCATAAGCGGCATAAGGGCCAGGCGGATGATCAGCGTAATAAGGATGATGGATAAACCGAAATTGCCATTAAATAATTCAGCGACCATATGGATGGCACTTGCAAAAGGCTGGACCAGATAGGTGTTGAAAAAGCCATCACTCTGCTGGCCGGGCTGTGATGCCTGGCATGCGGAAAGAAGGATAGCTGTTAAAGATAGAACAAGAAATGCAGCAGGATTTTTTTTCAATTTCAATTTAATTCCTCCATTAGTTTAAATTTTAGATAGCAAATTTAAGCAAAATGGAGGAGTCTGCATCCTCGGAGTCGCTGCCCGATCCTTCCTTGGCGCGTATATATTTGGCAATCCAGCGGAGAAGCGGGCTGAAGGGCCTGCCGCATGCTTCGTAAAGCTTAAGGCTTCCAGAACCGGCGCCCAGCTCGGCTGGCTTGCAGGTAGATTCCATGAAAGAGTATTCAATATTCCATGCCCATAAGAACTTTACTGTAAGGCCAAGCATGAAGCTCGCATACAAAGTATATTCAGCCGGAATATTTGTAAAATCCATTAAAAGATCAAACATTCATTCACCCCATACATTAGTAGGCCAATACTGTCATTATATGCTATTTCAGCACTAAAGGCAATGTTGCCCGGCGGCGGCCCAACTGATTCAGCAGGCTGCAGATTCTTTTTAAACGAAAGAATGAATAGGATAAGTTATAGCAGATTAACAGAGAGGAGGAAAAGGGTGGCAATAAAAAATAAATATATCTTTCTACTGAAACTTGCCCTGCCAGCATTATTTTTCATTGTCTTAGGATATGAGGCTAAAGGCATGCTCTCCAAATTGGACTGGGATGCTTCTGCCGGATTGGCCCGCAGTCTTTCATTCCTGGATTTGCTCTATATATTTGCTCTTGGAATCGCCGCCCTTTCTCCAATGTACTTTTACGATGTTGTACTGCTTCAGATGTTTTCTGTCCATATACCGAAAACAAAATTATTCTTTTATTCACTTTCAGCTAACGCGTATTCCAATATCGTGGGTCTGGGAGGCATAGCAGGTGCCACCCTCAGGACATATTTCTATAAGAAATATCTGCCGAAGGACAGTCCGCTGGTATTGACGGCTGCCAAGCTCTCGTTCTTCTTTTTAACCGGTCTTTCTCTTTTTGCAATTGCTGTCCTAACCAATTCTGCAGGGCCGCTGGATGGCTGGGAGAGTGTGCCCTTATGGGCGATTGCACTTTATAACCCGCTTTTTTTGGCACTTTACTGGCACCGGAAGCCTTTTTGGGATATTCCCGGAAACCGGAAAGGCTTTGTATCTGAGCTGGTTGCCATTTCAATCTTTGAATGGCTGTTCATCGTCCTATGCATATGGGGGATATCCCATACAATCGGGGTGAACATATCCTTTTTTCAGCTGTTCCCAATCGTCATCATCGCGCTGTGTACTGGAATTATCAGCATGATTCCGGGCGGAGCAGGATCTTTTGATCTGATCTTCCTCTTAATGATGCAGAGGGAGGGGGTTGCAGGTGAAGCTGCCATGCTCATCCTGTTTTTGTACAGGCTCAGCTATTATCTATTCCCAGTCCTTCTAGGAACACCGTTTATTGTAAAGAAAATACTGGGAAAATAAAATGGCTGCCCTCATAATGGACAGCCCTCAATTTTTATTATATTATGCAGACTCTTTTACTGCGGGTCCTGACGTGAAGAGGAGCCTTGCACTCACAAGCCTTCGCCTTACAATGATCCCGGCCCAGGCTGCCAGGGCCGCTTTTATGACTCCTACAGCAAGGAAAGGCGTAAATCCTCCTGCTATTGCAGCACCCCATCCAAGCCCTGCTGCAATCTTAAGCCAGGCAGTTCCAAAAATGAGGGTAACGAACATCCCGATTATGTTGGCCACTAAAGCATGCTTGAAGGTAAAACCCGTTTTTTCAATATACAGCCCGGTGATAAAAGCGGCAGGAATAAAGCCGACAAGATACCCTCCCGTTGGACCGGCCAGCTTTGAAATGCCTCCTGAAAATTCAGCAAAAACAGGAACACCGGCAGCGCCGATAATCAGATAAAGAATAACCGATAAAGTTCCGTAACGGGAGCCAAGTATGGTAGCTGCCAGTCCGATTGCCAGCGTCTGGCCGGTAATTGGCACGAGAGGCAGCGGAACAGTAATCTGTGCCAGCACCCCGATGATCGCTGCAAATAATGCAGTCACAATCATTGACCTAAGTTTAAGTTGATCTTTCGTCATCATGATTCTCCTTTTCAGTAAACTATAATCTTATGTATGTTAACAATTAAAATGTAAACCTTTCAGAATTTAATGTCAACCAAAAAATATATAAGTTTACTTAAAAGTAAAGTCCGGCTTCCTTAAGCCGGACTGACGGTTCTACTTCCATATATATTCAATCATACGCCCCTTAAATAGATTGGTATCAATATTGCAGGCTTCGGCATCTAGTCCATATTGCCAGCCCAACACAGCTGACCCTTCCGGTGCTTCCGGACTGTAGGCAGGTGCCTCGCTTTCAGTGGAAATCCCAGCTTGAGGATAAGCTGTCCAAATAATTACATTCTCCTTCAATCCGGCTGAGTCTGCGGCAGCATTATTATAAGCGGCATACAGAGTGCTGTTGCTGGAAAAAACACCATAAATCCCTGCCTCATATGGAGATTCACTCATAGCGCCGTAATAGCCTCTAATAAAGTCAGAGTCAACCGGATAGTCAGGTTCTATATCAGCAAAAATGGCTGTACCTTCCGGAACCCCCAGCTCACTGGCAAGCTGAATCCCCAGATTCCCTATTTCTGTTCCATTTTCCATGCCTGTAGCATCTGTGAATTGGTTATTGATCAGCAGGATTCCGGCATTATTGGATTGCAGAAAGGCCGCTTCCTCTTTTGTCAGTCCTTGTGAAACTCCTTCTTTAGTTCCCAGATATCTTCCCCAGATCTGAGGGTTCCCAAAGTTATCTCTAACACAGGAAAATAGTTCCTCTGTCGTCAGGCTGGCGGAATCGACTCCCCACACCACCGATTCGGGATCGGTCTCATTTCCGCCGCTGTCATCTCCCTTTGAAGGACCCCAGTGGAAAATAATAAAAGGAATGGCCGCTATCAGAAGGACCGGGATCAATACAGCAAAGAACTGCTTCCAATTAATCATCTGTCACACTCCTTTCATCTTTACATGATATTCTCAGGCCCGGGAGTGTGCTTGGGCTGTCAAAGATTCTGAGCCGGTTGCAGGGCTTTATAAGAGTAAATAGCTTGAAGTTAGGGTATCATCGTAAAAGATGAACCATTTTGGAGAAAGCTCCGGGATGATTCCTTCCATGAATTGGCTTATAATAGATTTATTCTTAAAGAGCAAGGGAGGAATTCTGTATGAAAAAAGCATTAATCAATATTGATTACACTTATGATTTTGTAATCGGAGCCCTGCCGTGCGGCAAGCCTGCCCAGGAAATCGAAGAATACATAACAAACCTTACTGAGACTTTCATAAAGGAAGGGCATTATACCGTTTTTGCCATTGATCTCCACAAAGAAAATGATCCTTTTCATCCTGAAACAGAGCTTTATCCGCCCCATAACATAGAAGGTACTAAAGGGCGGGATTTATATGGCAGCCTGAAAAATGTGTTTATGCAGCACCAGAGTAAGGAAAATGTCCACTGGATGGACAAAACGCGCTATAGTGCCTTTGCAGGAACTGATCTTGAACTTAAGCTGAGGGAGCGGGGGATTGAAGAGCTCCATCTGGCAGGGGTCTGTACCGATATCTGTGTTCTTCATACAGCTGTGGATGCTTATAATAAAGGGTATAAAATCATCGTGCATGAGAAGGCGGTCGCAAGCTTTAACCAGGGAGGACACAGCTGGGCACTGGAGCATTTCAAAGGCAGCCTGAATGCTTTGGTAATAGAGTAATCATTGGAGGTAGGACATGAAAGGAAAGTATCTGGACGACAGTTTGACTCTTCATACTGACTTATATCAAATCAATATGGCCGAAACATACTGGGAGGATGGCGTTCATAACCGTAAAGCGGTGTTTGAGCTATTTTTCCGGAAGCTACCGTTTGGAAACGGCTATGGTATTTTTGCCGGCCTTGAACGGGTAATAGGCTATCTCGAAAATTTCCGTTTTACTGAAACAGATATCGATTATTTAAGGGATGAGCTTCACTATAAAGAAGATTTCCTTGAGTATCTGGCAGAATTGCGATTCACCGGATCTGTCCGTTCAATGGCGGAAGGTGAACTTGTTTTCGGAAACGAGCCGATCATGAGGATTGAAGCTCCGCTTGCCCAGGCGCAATTGGTCGAAACGGCGCTTTTGAATATTATTAATTACCAGACCCTTATTGCAACCAAGGCTTCCCGCATCAAGCAGGTGGTCGGCGAGGAAACTGCGATGGAATTCGGAACGAGAAGAGCACAGGAAATGGATGCTGCCATCTGGGGAACAAGAGCGGCCTATATCGGAGGCTTCAACGCAACCTCCAATGTGCGGGCCGGGAAGCTGTTCGGCATTCCTGTTTCCGGTACACATGCACATGCGCTTGTACAGGCTTACCGGGATGAATATACTGCATTTCACAAATATGCACGCCGGCATAAAGACTGTGTATTCCTGGTAGATACTTATGACACCCTGAAATCCGGGGTTCCAAACGCCATTAAGGTAGCGAAGGAACTTGGCGATAAAATCAACTTTATAGGGATAAGGCTGGACAGCGGCGACCTTGCCTATCTTTCAAAAGAAGCCAGAAGGATGCTGGATGAAGCCGGGTTCCCGAATGCAAAGATAGTAGCATCAAATGACCTTGATGAATACACCATCATGAACCTGAAAGCCCAGGGTGCAAAAATAGACACATGGGGCATCGGGACAAAGCTTATCACGGCTTATGAGCAGCCAGCCCTGGGTGCCGTTTATAAGCTTGTGTCCATTGAGGATGAAGAAGGTAACATGAAAGACACCATCAAAATCAGCGGCAACCCTGAAAAGGTCACAACCCCTGGCCTGAAAAAGGTTTACAGGATCATCAATACGGCTAATCAAAAATCAGAGGGCGACTATATTGCTATGGAGAATGAACGGCCCGAAGAAGAAGAAAGGCTGAAAATGTTCCATCCGGTCCATACCTTTATCAGCAAATTCATCACCAGCTTTAAGGCACAGGAGCTGCATCATGATATTTTCCGTGATGGGAAGCTTGTATATGAAACCCCTGAGCTCAACAAAATACAAGCTTTTGCAAAGAGCAATCTGCATGTGCTCTGGGATGAATACAAGCGCTCCCTCAATCCTGAGGAATATCCGGTTGATTTGAGCACATTATGCTGGGAAAACAAAATGCGCAATATTGAGCAAGTTAGAGAAAAGGTGAAACGGAATCAATAGAGGAGGAGAAACAAAATGAATCTGCAAAAAAGAATTATGGAAGAGTTAAATATAAAGCCAGAAATTAATCCTTCTGAAGAAATCAGAAATAGAGTCCAATTTTTGAAAGATTACCTGGTGGCCTCCCAGGCAAAAGGCTATGTGCTCGGAATCAGCGGCGGACAGGATTCAACCCTTGCCGGCAGGCTGGCCCAGATGGCAGTGGAGGAATTGAGGAGTGAAGGGCATGAAGTGCGCTTCATAGCCGTCCGCCTTCCGTATGGAGTGCAGCAGGATGAGGATGACGCACAGCTTGCTCTTTCATTCATCAAAGCCGACACTGAATACTCTTTTAATCTAAAAAATGCTGTAGATGCCGTTAAAGAAGAATTTGACACCATCACAAAAGGCGAGCCTTTGTCTGATTATCATAAGGGTAATGTAAAAGCCAGGATGCGCATGATTGCCCAGTATGCTATTGGCGGCCAGGAAGGACTTCTTGTCATCGGCACAGACCATGCAGCAGAGGCAGTTACCGGCTTCTTTACGAAATATGGCGACGGCGGAGCAGACATACTTCCTCTAACAGGTCTCACGAAACGCCAGGGTAAGGCGCTCCTGAAGGAAATGGGTGCAGAAGAACGCCTCTATCTCAAGACCCCTACCGCCGACCTTCTAGATAATAAGCCGGGACAGGCGGATGAGACTGAGCTGGGGATCAGCTATGATGAGCTGGATGATTACCTGGAAGGAAAAGAGGTTTCACCTGAATCTGCCGAAAAGATCGAAAAGAGATACCTGATCACCGAACATAAAAGACAGCTGCCTGCTTCCATGTTTGACAGCTGGTGGAAAAAATAAAAAACGGACCTATGGCAGAAATGCCGGACAGAGCCAGTAAATACTAAGAAAAGCCGTCCAATCAGTGGACGGCTTTTCTTACTTTGGAAGTCTGGATTTAAGTTCTTCAGCGAATGCCTGCGGTTCATCAGCGTCCAGAACAATCCGGTCAGCCTGCTGGACTATTCCGAAAGGCATCAGTACTTTTCCCGGCTCTTTAAGCCTGATTTCAATCTGAGGCTTTTCCTGCATAAAGTCGATGGCCCTTGCATCATAGAGAGTTTGCAGTTCTTTTTTTGTAAACTTTTCGGGACCTTCGTAGAAAGATATGCTTTCAATATTGCTGAGCTTCACTTCCATGCTTTTGGAAAGCCCTGTTTGCAGCAAAAGGACTTCTTGTGTCAATAGATAAGGGGTCAGCCGCATTGCATGCAGCTCTCCGATGAAATATAAAACTGCATACACATTCACTATAAGAAGAATATAAGAAATAACCGCATTCCATTGATGCAGAAAGAAGTGCAGTCCAACCGATTCAAGAACTGTTGCATGAATCAGCATGATGTAAACGGCCGTTGAGCTTTTCTTTTTATGATAGGTAAATACAGTGCCAGTGTCTGTCAGAGGCTTTCTTTTCCAAGAAAATAAGGAATAGTGGAAAAGGGCGATTTCAGACATTAAAAGCCTGAGAGCCGCTGAATCAGAAAAATACTTTCCGGCTGCTTTGTCCAAATTGTATTTCAGAAAAGAATCATGGGTGTTCCGCCTATTAAGTTCTTTATAAAATTGCCATATTTTTTGTTTGTTTCCCAGTATTGCAGCCGAGAAGATTAAGATTTCCCCGAGAATAAGCATAAACTGCAACATATTGGCTGATTGCAGGTGTCCGTCAGGGATAATCACTTGTGAGAGTACATAAGCGGCAAAAAGGACGGGGCTTAAATATAGAATAGAGTGTTTTCTCCTTAAAAGGAGAAAATAAACCAAAGCCGGCAGGACAATATACAAATCCGCCAAAGTGCCCCAATAAACTCCCTTAGGGACAGGAGCTAAATAAGATGTCCGATAAAGCAGGCAATTTGCTGCGATTACCATGCCTGCAAGTACTGCAAAAGTAGCTTTATCATACCTTTTAATGGACAACAACATAGTTCTCACCTCATTTCCATTATATAGGAATTGATGGAGTGCAAGAAGGCCTTTGAGTGCAGCTTTGTGAAACATTTATGAATATTTGACTCCACTTCCAGGTTTCATCAGAGAGGGCAAATCCCGCAAAAATGGCCAGGAATTACCGCTGGCTCTGAGACTATCTATCTGGTTAAATAGCAGTATGAAAACATTACTGAAATATTCTATCATTTTATTGCTTTCCGTCACCTTTGTCTTTGGAACGCGCTTAACAGCGGACGCTTCAACCGTACATACAGTACAAAAAGGGGATACGATGTGGAAAATAGCCCAGCAGTATCAGGCGGGCATTACAGAAATCATCAATCTGAATTCCCATATCACAAACCCTCATTTCATTTATCCGGGCCAGAGGATCACCATTCCTTCAGCAGCAGCCGAACAATCTGCCGAAGAACAGGTAGTCCAGCTGGTAAACAAAGAAAGGGCGAAATACGGCCTGAAGCCACTTAAGTCCAACTGGGAGCTCTCAAGGACTGCAAGGTACAAATCCCAGGATATGATCAACAAAAACTATTTTGATCACAACTCTCCAACCTATGGTACACCATTTGATATGATGAAGAGCTTTGGAATTTCCTACAGGACAGCAGGGGAAAATATCGCTGCCGGACAATCCACACCACAGGCTGCAGTCACCGCCTGGATGAACAGTGAAGGCCACCGCAAAAACATCCTCAGCAGCAGCTTCACCGAAATCGGCGTCGGATATGCCAAAGGAGGCAGCTACGGGCATTACTGGACACAGATGTTTATTGGGCGATAGGAAGGCATTGGCTATACTGAACAGCAAATGTATCTTGGAAAAAGAGGGTTCCAGCCTGATGCGCTGGAACCCTCTTTTTATTTAATCGGGGAACAGAACAGAGGTTTATTCATTGAGTTGAAATTTTGCTCGGGCAAACTGGACTGTATAGGGCGAGTGTCTCAGTCGGCTGATCAAAAGCCCTCTGAATTGTGGAGTGTTTGCGGGGGGTCTTAGTCGGGTGAACTAGTACCCTCTGATTTGAAAATTGCTAGCCTGAGGGTCTTAGTCGGCTGTACTAGTGCCCTCTGATTTGAGAATTGCTAGCCTGAGGGTCTTAGTCGGCTGAACTAGTAACCTCTGATTTGAGAATTGCTAGCCAGGGGGTCTTAGTCGGGTGAACTAGTACTCTCTGATTTGAAAAATGTTAGCCAGAGGGTCTTAGTCGGCTGTACTAGTGCCCTCTGATTTGAAAATTGCTAGCCAGAGGGTCTTAGTCGGCTGAACTAGTACCTTCTGATTTGAAAAATGCTTGCCAGGGGGTCTTAGTCGGCTGTACTGGATCTCGCTAATTTGTATAATACTTGCCAAAGTGTCTCATCTGGATGATATGAAGCACTCTGTAACGTAAAATGCTTGCCAGAAGGTCTCAGAAAGAATCCATGAAGCCCTCCGGTCTTAGATTCTTTATTCCACACTAGTCTCCTCAAAAAACGCCGTTTTGTTTAATCTAATAGGCACTTCTTTATTCTTCCTTTCAAGCAGAAAAAACACAATGCCGGCGTATTCTATTCCCGAATCTGTCCACCCGCCATCAAAAGGTGCGGTGGTTCCTTTCAATCCACAACAATATACCCGATCATCGGCCCGTTGCTGTCTCTATCAGGATGGGTAAGGCAGACCAGGCGGTAAATGCCTTCTTTATCAATCTTGACCGGCACTGATGTTTCACCGCCTTTTTTCACGATCCCTTTTATATCAGTTCCTTCAATGATGAACGGATGTTCCATGCCGTTGATGCCGGAAATCTTTAAAATGACTTCTTCGCCTTCCTTGATGAAAATCGTTCCAGGATCCCAGCGGTATGCTTCAAGTTCCTTTCCATCAGGCAGCGTCGCCTTGAATTCGCCTGTGACCATGTGTATTTCTCTTGGAGCCGCCGCTGCTTTATCCTGGCTGAATACACTTATGCTGTCCTTGCCCAGCAAAAACCAGCCTGTTGCCGACACGACAGCTGCCAGCAGAACCAGTGCGAAAATAACGGTACTTCTTTTTAAAACTAAAAATGGCATATACAGATCCCCCTTTGAATTGATCTATATTAAAGATATGCCAGGGGGGCGGGGGAACTTGTCTTATTCCACAAAATATTTTTAATTTTTGTTCCAGCTGGGTAAAAGGCATAAAACAGGAAAGTTTCACCACACTATTCAGGACAACATTTTTGGCGAGGTGTAGTATGTACCGATTATTTACACATAATGATCTTGATGGGATAGGCTGCGGAATATTAGCAAAGCTTGCATATGGTGACAAGGCAGAGGTCCGCTATAATTCGGTCTCCGGATTGGATATACAGATAAGCCGTCATTTGGACCGGCTGAAAAACAAAGAAAAGAAACAGGATATACTGCTGATCACAGATTTATCTGTTAATGAAGAAAATGAACAGCGGCTAAGCCAGCTGCAGAAGGAGGGAGGCTCCGTGCAGCTGATCGATCACCATAAATCCGCTCTGCATCTGAACAGCAGCAGCTGGGCGAGTGTAACCGTGGAATATGATGACGGACGGCTTGCTTCTGCAACGTCCCTGTTTTTCGATTATCTGATCAAGAAAGACCACATAACCCCAACAGAAGCACTTAAAGAATTTGTAGAGCTCGTCAGGCAATATGATACATGGGAATGGGACCAGAACGGGAACATGAAGGCAAAACAGCTGAATGATCTCTTTTTCCTTCTTTCCATTGAAGAATTTGAAGAGAAGATGCTCGACCGGCTGAAAGATAGCGCGTCATTCGAGTTTGATGAATTTGAGAAAAAACTTCTCGAAATGGAAGAAGACAAGATTGAACGTTATATGAGAAGAAAAAAGCGGGAAATCGTCCAGGCTTTTATAGGGGAGCATTGTGCGGGAATTGTCCACGCAGAGTCTTACCACTCCGAGCTTGGCAATGAGCTTGGAAAGGAATTCCCTCACCTGGACTATATTGCCCTGCTCAGCATAGGCGGAAAAAGGATAAGCTACAGGACCATCCATGATCATATCGATGTTTCAGCAATAGCAGGAAGGTTCGGAGGCGGCGGGCATGCCAAAGCATCAGGCAGCAGCATGACTGAAGAGGCATTTTCCCTTTTTGTGAAAGACGTTTTTTCAGAAGACCCCATTAAGGGTGACGCCTATAAAAATGAACATAATCACAAAGAATCCGGCTCAGGCTCTCTTTATGAGAACAGAAAGGGAGATCATTTCCTCATCTTCAAGGACAACGACTCATGGAAAATTGATGTGAATGGCCGAACAGCAGGGGAAGAATATGACAGCTTTACGGCTGCGGAACATGACCTCAAAAGGAACCATTCCGCCTGGCTGGCCAGAGACGAAAATTTCATCGATTATTTAAAAGATTTCTTCCTTGAAGCAAAACTGAATTCCAGCAAGGGAAACCGCCATTGATAATATGGCGGTTTTTTCCTGTAAAAAACATGCATGACAGAATATAATGGTAGTATCAGTCATAAGGAGGGGGAGAATGGCAGGTTTCATTGTATTTATCATCGTTTTCGTATTCATCTTTGGTATGGCGGTTTCTATCATCAGCGGCAATAAAGGAAAAAGGCGTCCGAGACTGTATGCGGATGAATTGCCTGAAGGGCTTGGCATCGAAAAAGATGCGGCCAAACCGCTTGCACAGCATTTAGAAAAAGCAATGTCTGACGGATTTCAGTCCAATATAAAAAATAGAATGCTGAAAGAGCATCCTTCCTGGTCGGAAAAGCATTTTGACTGGGTATTCTTTGAGCTTAAAAGATTCTTTGTGCTAAGCAGCATCTTAAAATCGGTGCCGATGTTCAGTGGGAAAGTGGATGCAGTCTGGCATGAGATGCTTATGTTCACAAGAGATTATGAAGATTTCTCGAAAAAGTTCTACAACAGCTTTTTGCACCACACACCCAATATGGAGATAGTTCCCATCCCAGGGGAAAGAGCCTTTTTCGACTGGGTCTACCTTCAGGTCTTTTCTCCGGCAAGAAACAGCCGCTTGATTTGGGGAGAATTTTTGAGAACACCGATTGAGCAGGGCATTTTGCATGATTTCAGAACCAAATCTGAAGGAGAGCTTCTAGCAAAGTATTTCAGGGATGGAGAAGCTGCAAGAGAAATTCAGCTTTATCTGATCCGGCAGCTCAAAAATGCTATCAGGGAAGCAGAAATGACTTTCAGCAAAAATGAAAAAAAGCCATTCACGCGGATTTCTTCTTCACATGATATGAGCATGCTTCTTCCGGCAGCCGTATTTTTCTCGATATATGAGCATGATGATTATTCATCACATATTGAAGAGGTGCTTCCTGTAGAAATGATGAAGAGCGGGTATGCGGGTGCGACCTCTTGTTCCGGTTTTGCCTGCAGCACTGATCATGATTCAGATTCCGGCAGCTGTTCAGGGGGGGCGAACTGTTCGGGCGGATCCAGCTGCTCAAGCTGCGGAGGAGGAGGCGGCTGCGGGGGAAGCTAGACCTTTGCAGCCCTGGATAAAAAGTGTTTTTAAACTAAATATGCAGCTTTTAAAAAAGCACACTGTTTGAAGCCATCTTAATAGATGGCTTTTCAATTTGGCCGGCTATATACCCAGCCTCAACATTCACCAAACCTGTTATTTTTCATTTTTGTAACAATTCATAAACAAGCCCATTTGCCGCAAAATATTTTGGTACAATCAAAATTAGGGAATTTAGCACTATCAAAATCAGCAAATGGAGATTGACAGATGAAGAAATTTTTATCCGCTTTAATGGTTTTCATGCTTACTGTACACGCCGGACAGAGCGCTGTCGCAAAAGAAGAAAAAGAACCTGCCATAGTGAGTGAGGCTGCGGTTTTAATTGATTCGCAATCAAATGCTATTTTATACAGCAAAAATGGATCTGACCGGATGTATCCAGCCAGCCTGACAAAGATTGCCACCGCTATTTATGCTATAAAAAAAGGAAATCTGGATGACATGGTGACTGTCAGCAGGAGTGCTGTTGAAACAGAAGGGACTAAGGTTTATTTAGAAGAAGGCGAAAAGACAACGCTCAGGCATCTGATCGAGGGGATGCTGATAAACTCAGGGAATGATGCTGCTGCAGCTATTGCCGAGCATATTGACGGAAATATAGAAGAGTATGAGAGAAATTTGAACACATTCCTGGAAAAAGAAGTGCATGTCCATAATACCCATTTTACAAATCCGCACGGCTTGTTTGATGAAAGGCATTATACGACAGCTGAAGACATGGCTCTTATTACCAGCTATGCCTTGAAAAACAATACCTTCAGAACGATTTACGGGACAAAAGAGCTCGCATGGGATGGAGAAAGCTGGGATACAACGATATTTACCCACCATCGGATGCTAAAAGGGGAAGTGCCATATACCGGGATAACCGGCGGAAAGACAGGGTTTGTGAACGAAAGCAAGCAGACGCTGGCCACTTCCGCAGAAAACGGAAAAATCCAGCTGACTGCCATCGTCATGAAAGCAGATTTCAAGAGGGATATCTATAATGATACAAAAACCTTATTTGACTACGGCTTCAGCCGTTTCAAGTCTTCTGTGATCAGCAAAGAAACTTCCTTTCAAAAAGGGGACCAGATTTATTTTAGCGGAAAAGACCGCTTTGTCACATTACCGCTGAATCATTTTGAAAAAATCGTCACAGAAGAAGGCCTTTTGAAAATCGTTGATGGAAGCGGAAAACTGATTCAAATCTTCCCCCTCGAGCCGGAGGCCGTAAAAGCTGCAGGTCCTTCTGAAGCGGTCCAGGCACAGGAAATTGAGGAGACACCGGTTAAGTCAGGGGTCTTTTACATGGTATTTGTGCTTTTACTGGCTTCTCTTTACATTATGTCACGGAAACTATACCGCAGAATCAAACAAAGGCATTGAATCAGCTGATTCAATGCCTTTTTATAAAAGAAAAGACTAAAGAGTAACCTTTAGTCTTCTGCGCCATTTATTGAAGCCTTGATTCAACCTGCTGGCAAACTTCATCTGCCGATAACCCGTTTGCCTCGATGACTGAAGATTGTGTGAAAGTATCCTGCATCCCCATAACATTGGAGTCCAGTCCTGTCACTACACATCAGGAGCAATTCTGGGCATCCTCCTGAGTTTTCATGTCAATTACATCATAACCTTTCGCACGGAGTGCCTCCTGGATATTGGTAAGAGATTGTTCTACCGCAATACGTTTCGCCATAACTTACACCTCCTCTGAATGTTATGATGCCTGAAAGAGCGTGGTCTTATTCCCATGAATGAGATGGGGCTTGGGAGTTAAAATAATAAACGGAGGTGTTTAAGATGGCCAAACATAAAAAAGATCCTTCCAAAACCGGCTTAAGCTCGCCTGAAGTTGAGGGACAGGGCACGACCAATAATGAAACAGGCAGGTTCAAAGCTGATTCAGCAAGAAAAAAGACAAAAAAACAAGATGTCTGACCCCTGAAAATCTTAGCCTGATACTAAACCGGAACTTGATCAGGAATAAGAAAAACCAGGAAAGCAGTGCTTTCCTGGTTCACTTTTATTTATACATTTCAGCTACCTGTTTTTGCAGGTCTGTGTTTTCCAAGTATTCATCATAAGTCATTTGCTTATCAACAGTGCCGTTCGGAGTGATTTCAATGATCCGGTTTGCAATGGTCTGGATGAACTGATGGTCATGAGAAGCGAAGATCATGGAACCTTTGTAGCTGGTCAATCCGTTATTCAATGCTGTGATAGATTCAAGATCCAAATGGTTTGTCGGCTCATCAAGAAGAAGCACATTCGCACCGCTCAGCATCATCTTTGAAAGCATGCAGCGGACTTTTTCTCCACCAGAAAGCACGCTGGCTTTTTTCAGCACTTCTTCGCCTGAGAACAGCATTCTGCCAAGGAATCCGCGCAGGAAGCTTTCACTCTCATCCTGAGGGGAGAATTGGCGCAGCCAGTCAACAAGGTTAAGTTCGCTGTTTTCAAAATACTGCGAGTTGTCTTTAGGGAAATACGCCTGTGAAGTCGTGATGCCCCATTTAAATGAACCGCTGTCCGGTTCCATTTCTCCGGTAAGGATTTTGAACAATGCCGTTTTTGCAATTTCATCTGTACCGACAAGTGCAATTTTATCGTCTTTATTCATAATGAAGCTGACATTGTCGAGCACCTTGACACCGTCCATCGTCTTGCTGATACTGTCTACCCTTAAAAGATCATTTCCGATCTCGCGCTCCGGCGTGAATCCAACATAAGGATAACGGCGGGAAGAAGGCTTGATATCATCAAGGGAGATCTTATCGAGCAGCTTTTTCCGGGAAGTTGCCTGCTTGGATTTTGATGCATTTGCACTAAAACGGGCAATAAAGCTTTGCAGCTCTTTGATTTTTTCTTCTTTTTTCTTATTTGCATCAGATGCCATCCTGGAAGCCAGCTGGCTTGATTCATACCAGAAATCATAGTTCCCGACATAAACCTGGATTTTTCCGAAATCAAGATCGGCAATATGCGTACAAACTTTATTAAGGAAGTGCCTGTCATGGGAAACGACAATGACTGTGTTTTCGAAGTTGATCAGGAACTCCTCAAGCCAGCGGATTGCTTTGATATCCAAGTGGTTTGTAGGCTCATCTAGCAGAAGGACATCAGGCTTGCCAAATAGAGCCTGTGCAAGCAGGACTTTTACTTTATCTGATCCTGTAAGATCTTCCATCTTTTTATTATGGAGCTCTTCGCCAATTCCAAGGCCTTTAAGCAGGATGGCCGCTTCAGATTCAGCTTCCCAGCCGTTCAGTTCAGCAAATTCACCTTCCAGCTCAGCTGCCTTCATTCCATCTTCATCAGAGAAATCAGCTTTCATATAGATGGCGTCTTTTTCCTGCATAACCTGGTATAGGCGGGCATGGCCCATGATGACCGTCGTAAGTACCTCATGCTCCTCATACTCATAGTGGTTCTGCTTTAATACTGCAAGACGTTCTCCTGGGCCAAGTGATACATTACCCGTCTGGGACTCGATTTCTCCAGAGAGGATTTTCAGGAATGTCGACTTCCCGGCACCATTGGCGCCGATAAGGCCATAGCAGTTACCGGGATTGAATTTAATATTAACATCTTCGAACAGCTTCCTGTCGCCATAACGAAGACCTACGTTGCTGACAGTTATCATATAGGTTTGATTCCTCCAAAAAAAACAATATCGTAAGAATTATAACACTTTCAGCGTCCAAGAGCGAATCTTTCCAACAGGTGCCTATGAAAAGAAAAAGGCAGAATAAGAAGAAAGGCAAGAGAAAAAGTTTCAGCTGAGAAGAAATGGGAAATAGATAGAGTAAATCAGCTGACTCAGAATGCGTGCCAATTTTTTATAAATAAAGTTATCAAAAATTATTCACATTTAATTTGCCGAATGTCATAGTTTTTTCATATTTTTCATGTAAAATGAAAACATACAGGCAAAACAAAGGAGTTTTTTGACATGGCTAAAAAGCAGCTCGTCGATTTAGTTAACCGTTTGAAAAAATCCGGCATAAAGATAAGCTTCACTAAGCCAAAATCTGACTACCTGCTGCACATTAACCAGGCCGGAAAGATATCTTCCTCCACGAACTGAGACTAGAGAGGTACAGGAGACAGGCACATATACAGCTGTCTCCTGTTGTGCAGCCTGAAGAACATAAGAAACATACGAATGAATATACATACAAAAGGCTGACCTGCCTCTCCGGCAGTCAGCCTTTTTCGTGCTTAAGAAAAAATCCAGGCCGTGGGAACCCTGGATTTACAGCTCCTTTAAAATCTTCTTATATACTTCTTTTCTATCAAAACTTTCACCCATTGGGAACTTTTTAATATATTTATTGTCTTTATCCAGGAGATAAACATAGGTGCTGTGCACATAGAAGCCATCCCCGGGATCACGGTACTGAAACTGGAAGGCATTGGCGAGCTCCTGTATTTCCTGCTGGTCTTCTTTCATGCTGTCTCGATCTCCAGTCAGGAACACCCAGTTCCCGTCTTTATTAATTTCAAAAGTGTCCATATACTTACTCAGCACTTCAGGTGTGTCGCGATAAGGGTCAATGGTTACTGTCATGAATTTTACTTTATTGCCAAAAACATGATCTTTCTCCAGATCGCTTCTGAGCATATTCATTTTTTGTGTTGTTGTGGGACAGATATCAGGACAATGGGTATAGATAAATTCAACTAATGTTAAGGTCTGTCCACGCTCGCTGAAATCATAGGTTTCACCATTTTCATTAATCAATGATAGATCTTCAGGAATTTCTGCTGAATGATCCCTGATGACAAAAAAAGCAATCCCTGCAGAAATCCCGGCAATAATAAGGATAGAGCTGATCCAATAAAGTTTCTTCATTTCGTTCCCTCCCACTTAAGAATAGGGAAGAGAAGGAAAAAATGACATGGATATTATGTGAAATTTTAAAAGCAGGAGCAAAAAAATATTCATCCGGCTCCGTGGCATATGGACAGCACTATCTGGGTGATTCGATAATTTCTCAAGTAGAGTTATAAAAGAAAAAAAGGAGCCCGCGGGCCCCTCTTTTAATGATTGGATCAGTTCATTCCGATCCAGACGCTCTTCACTTCTGTATAATTATTCAAAGCGTAGGATCCCATTTCCCGGCCCATGCCAGACTGTTTATAGCCGCCGAATGGGGAGGCTGCGTCAAAGGCATTATAGCAGTTGACCCAAACAGTTCCTGCCCTGAGCTGACTGGCGATATAATGGGCTTTGGAGACGTCCTTCGTCCAGACGCCCGCCGCCAGGCCGTATTCGCTGTTATTTGCCCTGGCAATCAGTTCATCAAGATCTTCATACGGCATCGCCGAGATGACAGGACCAAAGATTTCTTCTTTGGCAATCGTCATCTCATCACGTACATCGGCAAAGATAGTAGGGGAGACAAAATAACCTTCTTCATATGGCTTATTTCCGCCGACAAGCAGTTCCGCTCCTTCGCTGACGCCTTTTTCAATATATCCAAGGACCCTGTTCTGCTGTTCTGTTGAAACGAGAGGGCCTATCTGCGTATCAGCATGCAGGCCGGCACCCTGCTTGATCTTCTTGGCATGATCTACCATATCGGACACTACATTATCAAACTGCTTTTTCTGGATGAACACACGCGATCCTGCACAGCATACCTGGCCCTGGTTGAACATGACTCCGTTCAATGCGCCTGGGATGGCCTTTGTCATGTCGGCATCAGGAAGGATGATATTCGGCGACTTCCCGCCAAGTTCCAGCGTGACACGTTTCAGTGTCTTGGAAGCCCTTTGCATGATCATTTTTCCGACCTCTGTAGAACCGGTGAACGCGATCTTATCGACCAGAGGATGATCCACAAGCGGCTGGCCTGCTGTTTCACCAAAGCCGGGGACGATATTCACGACTCCTTCAGGGAAGCCCGCTTCCTGGATTAATTCTGCCAGATACAGAGCGGAGAGAGGTGTCTGCTCTGCCGGCTTGAGAACAACCGTACATCCTGTGGCGAGTGCCGCCCCAAGCTTCCACATTGCCATGAGGAGAGGGAAGTTCCAAGGGATGATCTGGCCGACCACTCCAACAGCCTCGTGGCGTGTATAGTTAAAGAATGGGCCGTTTACCGGAATTGTCTGTCCGACGATTTTTGTCGTCCAGCCCGCATAGTAGCGCATATGCTCAACAGCAAGCGGGATATCAGCTGCAGAGGTTTCCCTGATTGGCTTACCGTTGTCCAGGGTTTCAAGCTGTGCCAGCTCTTCTTTGTGTTCTTCCATTAAATCTGCGAGTTTATACATTAATCTGCTTCTTTTAGCGCTGCCCATCTTGGACCATTTTCCTTCATCAAATGCCTTCCTTGCAGCGAGCACGGCTCTATCAATGTCTTCAGGACCTGCTTCATACAGGGTCGCCAGAACTTCACCGGTAGCAGGGTTATAGCTTTCAAATGTTTTCTGAGAGGCGCTTTCCACGAATTCTCCATTAATGAAAAGCTTTTTCTTTCCGGCCAGGAACTTTTCTACTTTTTCCTTCAAATTAATTGTTAATTGGGTCATTGCAATTCCTCCCTGAAATTAATTTATGTAGCCAAAAGCCTATTTTGATAGCGCTTCCATAAACTATGTTAGCATTTACAGATTCTATTATTCAAATAAAAAGAGAACAAATTTTCAGATAGTTTTCGACAATATTCTTCTGCGCTTTTTGTCTATCCCTTCAAATTTCTGATAAAAAGAAAAATTCTATTTACTTCTGTGGCCTCCCTTGTATATGATTATATTGTATTAAATAATTTGTTCAGCAAAAGGGGTATGTTGTATGTTAGGTGCCGTTCTTAACTAAACCGTTAATCAAATACGGTCATTCCGGGGCTCTTTCTTAAAAGATTAAGGAAGGGAACTTTTATTTAAGTGTGCCCATGGAATAGAGTTAAGAACTCGGTCATAGCCTGCAGCATTTTCTATCAGTGGAAAGCTGTGTTCTTTGAGCACAGCTTTTTTGAATACTGATATATGCTGAATCCTATTTTTGGGAGCCGCAATGATATAGTTCATTGCGGCTTTTTGTATTGATAAAAAGGAGGAAAAAAATTGAATTCACACACTTATGAGTCTTTAGATTTCCATGTGGTAAAAGAAAATGCGGCTCAATTCGCTTTGACGGAAGGAGGAAGAAAAAAGATACTCAGCATGGAGCCATCCTTTCTAAAAGGCCAGATCGAAGCACTGGCAGACGAAACTGCTGAGGCAGCTGCAATTCTTAAAACCGGAAGCAGTGTTCCCATCGGCAGTATGAAAGGGGTTGAAGCCCTGCTGTCATCATTCCACAAAGGAATTGTGCTGCGGGTAGAACAGCTTAGCAGGCTATATGAATTTCTGCAATCCTGCAAGAAGCTTAAGAAGTATATGAAAGACAAGTCTAACCTTGCTCCAAGAATATCTTCCTATATACTCTCTGTTGACGAGCTGCCTTTCCTTGCAGAAGAACTAATGCGCTGCATCCGGAATGGGGGGATAGATGACCATGCCAGCAAGGACCTCCTGAAGATCCGCAAACAGATTGCTATCAAGGAAGAAAGGCTTAAGGAAAAATTGAACCAGATCCTGAAATCAGCTAAATATAAAGAGGTTTTGCAGGAGCGGGTAGTCAGCCAGAGGAATGGCCGGTATGTGGTGCCGGTAAAGAAGGAATACAGGTATAAGATCAAAGGGTCAGTGCTGGACAGAAGTGCTTCAGGTTCAACCCTTTTTATTGAACCTGAAGAAATCGGAGCACACCAGGACCAGCTGAATTGGCTGCATTCAGATGAAGAGTCGGAAATCCTTAACATTCTCTTGTACTTGACAGGGCTGGCGGAGGATAAGCATGAAGAAATCAAGCTGGCGGCCGAGACAATGATCCATTATGATATCGTTTTTGCAAAGGGAAAATACGGGCTGGCGATTGAGGGCATCCCAGTTTGTTTTCAGGATGATCAGTCTTTCCGCCTCCTTGATGCCAGACATCCTTCGCTGGGGAGCTTAGCAGTCCCTCTAACAATAGAGCTTGGACAGAGCGGAACTACAGCCCTTGTGATAACGGGACCGAATACAGGAGGCAAAACAGTTGCCATCAAAACGGTCGGCCTGCTCGCCCTGATGGCTCAATGCGGCCTGCTTCTCCCGGTTTCCCAGGGAAGCTCAATGGGCATATTCCAGAAGATCCTGGTTGATATAGGGGACGGCCAAAGCATTGAAGAAAACTTAAGCACCTTCAGCTCCCGGATAAAAAATATAGGCGAAATCTTAGAAGAATCCACTGCTGACTCCCTGGTGCTTCTGGATGAACTTGGCTCAGGCACTGACCCGGGGGAGGGAATGGGGCTGGCAGCAGCTATTCTGGAGCAGCTGCACAGGAAAGGAGCTGCTATCCTGGCAACAACGCACTATAAAGAGATCAAATCTTTTGCAGAGCATCATGAAGGCTTTATAAATGGAAGCATGGAATTTGATCTTGCCACCTTAAAGCCAACATACAGGCTGAAAATAGGAGAGTCAGGAGAAAGCCAGGCATTTGCCATCGCTTTAAAGCTTGGAATCCATCCGAAGCTGATTGAAAGGGCCCATTACTATTCATACGGGATAGAGAAGAGCTATCCACAGGAACTTTCAGATGATACAGCAAAGAAAAAGATGGAGAGGCAAATATTTGTTCAGAAGCACGAAAAGAAAAGAGAGAAGACAGCAAAAATAGAAAAGCCTGCCGCCTTTAAAACAGGTGACAATGTACTCTATACAAGTACAGGTGAACTGGGGATTATTTATAAAGGACCAGACAGCCGGGATCAATATATTGTGCAAATTAAAGGAGAGAAAAAGGAGATCAACTCTAAAAGACTCAAGCTGTATATTAAGGCAGAGGAGCTATATCGGAAGAATATGATTTTTCCATCATATTTGATACAAAAGAGAATCGGAAAGTTCTGAAGCAGATGGGTAAGAAGCATGTAAAAGGTTTAAGTGCAGATGCTGATGATTAACATATAAAAAGAAAGGAAAGAAGCGAAGTGCTTCTTTCCTTTTTGCATACTTACAAAAGCATTCCTGCAATTGCTGCGCTCAGCAATGAAGCCAGCGCACCTGCTACGACTGCTTTGAATCCGAGTTTAGCGATATCGCCTCTCCGGTCGGGAGCCAGGTTTCCAAGACCGCCAAGAAGGATGGCCATGGATGAAATATTGGCAAATCCGCATAGAGCGAAGCTGATGATGGCTGAAGTTTTTTCAGACAGATTCCCGATTTCAGGGGCAAAGGAAGAATAGGCCACAAATTCATTCAGAACAAGCTTTTGACCGATATATCCCCCAGCCTGAACCGCTTCTGACCACGGAACACCCACCGCAAATGCAATTGGCGAGAATACATAGCCGAGAATCATTTCAAGAGACAGATTGTCTGCACCGAATAGCCCGCCGGCAAAGCCGATCAATCCGTTAATCATAGCAACAAGCGCTATGAACGCCAAAAGCATGGCACCGATATTCAATGCAAGCTGAAGGCCGACACTGGCGCCTTTTGCGGCTGCATCTACTACATTGACAGATTCTGTATCTTTCTCAATAGTAATCTCTTTATCTGTCTGTGATTGTTCTGTTTCCGGAATCATGATCTTTGCTAATACCAGGCCTGCAGGAGCAGCCATGAAGCTGGCAGCAAGGAGATATTCCAGCGGCACCCCCAGCAGGGAGTAACCGATAAGGACTGAACCTGCAACTGAAGCAAGTCCGCCCGTCATGACAGCGAATAATTCCGACCGGGTCATCTTACTGATGAATGGACGGACGATGAGAGGAGCTTCTGTCTGGCCCACAAAAATATTTGCTGCTGCAGAAATGGATTCTGCCTTGCTTGTCCCCAGCAGTTTTGAAAGTCCTCCGCCGATAATCTTGATAACCCACTGCATGACACCAATGTAATAAAGAACAGAGATTAAAGATGAGAAGAATATGACAGTCGGCAGAACCTGAAAGGCAAATACCATCCCGATATTCGTTCCATCGGCAAACAGGCCGCCAAACAGGAAGTTGATTCCTTCGTTCGCATAGCCTACGATATTGTTCACCGTTTCAGTGAGCATCTCTAGTGCTTTTTTCCCCGCATTCCATTTTAAAACAGCAAAAGCAAAGATAAGCTGTATGGCAAGTCCGCCAGCTATCGTCCTTAGATTGATCGCTTTTCTGTTTGAAGAGAAGAGAAGTGCGATTCCAAGAACGACTGCAATCCCAAATAGTCCCCAAAGTAAATTCATCAGTTCCACCCCTTAACAACTAATAGTAATCTCTAGCTTATAAAAATATTCATAAACGTCTTCCAAATGTTGTATGAGAACAGACGTCAGACATCCAACTAATTTACCTGTTTCATTTTAACATGAATCCGTTTACAGTCCAGTATTTTGTTTAATAAAATTGTTTAGAAAATTAATACATGGATTCTATTTTCCATATTCGCTTTTGCGGAAAATTAAATATGGTTAGTCTGAGCAGGTTCAGGGAAACAGAAGAAAAAACAAAGGGGGGATTGGATGGATCCTTATTTTTTCGGTATTTATGCTATCATTTACACTCTGCTGCTGGTTTGGGGAATTTTTCTTTTATTTAAAAAGGGAAGGTCCACATACGGAGATGTGCTGCTAGTTGTGATTGCCGGCCTGATCTATGATAATAGCATCCTTGCAGCAGGACGGATAGCCGGAGAATCTGACATGCTTCTGTCTCTCAATAGAATGCGATTTATTTTACATGCCGCCGCAACACCTCTCCTCGTTCTCTTTGCCTGGTATGCTGCAAAAGAATCGGGTGCAAGGGTGCTTGATCAAAAGAAAAGCCTGGGGATTGCCTGGATCATAACCATTGTATTAATGTCTATAGAATTCTTTGCCATCAGGAATCTTCAGCTTGAGGCAGTAACTGAATACGGGGTGCTGAAATATGCACCATTGCATGCTCACGGTCCTCCAATAATGGTGATCGGTGTATCGGTCTTTCTCTTGATATCCGGAGTTATTGTCTGGAAAAAAACAGGCTGGTTCTGGATGTTTGCCGGAATTGCTATTATGGCTGCAGGAAGTGCTGTACCATTTGATCCAGGCAGTGCTGCAGTTACGAATCTGTTTGAGCTAATCTTAATTGCCAGCCTGCTTTTGACAAAAAAATATTTGGATAGGAATGCCGTATAAAAATGCGGGGCAGAAATTGCTCCGCACTTTTTTTCGCAACATATACTGGTCCAGCTTTAGGAATATCCGCACTTGTCCCCGGACGTTTGTCCATTAGCTGACAGGCCCTCCTGCATATGATGTTAGCGGACAACATATCGGAGGTGATTGAAATGTCAAGAAGCTATTACAATCAGTGCAGAGGCGGCATGGGCCGAATGGTGCGGATCCGGACTGTGCATGGAAGAGAGCATGTGGGAGTTATTGAACGTGTTACACCTTCAAAGGTTTTTATCAGACCTGCAGGCGGCAGGAATTACGGCGGCCACGGCTATGGAGAGTTTGATGGATTTGCGTATCCTTACGGCTGGGGCTGGGGTTGGGGAGGCTTTGGCATCGGCATTGCGTTCGGAGCAATTGCTGCTTTAGCTTTTGTCCCATTTCTATGGTAAGAGCTCAATTAAGCACAAAGATACTATTAGCCCATTCAAAACAGTCATCCTTCTCATACAATACCCTAGGTCGTGCATAAAGGGGGTGCAATGAATGAGCGGTGGAGCTGGATACGGCTACGGCGGCGGGTTTGCCCTTATCGTCGTGCTTTTCATCCTTTTGATTATTGTTGGCGCTGCTTATGTTGGGGGAGGCTTCTAATCCTTTCTGCATTTGAGCAAAAGGAATCTGTTTTCAGGCAGATTCCTTTTTGCGTTTTCCCCCTAAACCATTCTTGCTCGCATGGATGATCTCCCTGAATTAAAATCCTGAAAAAGAAAACAATATAATGACAGCCTCAAGGAGGGATTCATCATGCCAAAAGAAGCACAGGATGACATGTCACAATACAAAATGCCGGATGCGTTAAAGAAACAGCGCAATTCATCCTACCAAGTCGGCTATACCGCTACAACAGGCAATCAAACCGGCGGAGAACCTGAAGTGGGCAAAAGGGCAGACTATAAGAATTGACTTGAATCAAGCTGCGCTATGCAGCTTGATTCTGTCACTTTATCTTGCTCTTGCTACAATGCCATTGTGCACTTTTATAATTCCGTGCTGAAGAATTTCCAGTCCGTTTTCATACATATAAAGCCCCATCTGTTCGACTGTCATAAGCTCCCGGTACGTGTGGTTCATAACATCGGCCATTATTTCATAATAAAGCTTGGACCTGAGCTGTGCTCTTGGAGTCGTCATAATGATATACCCTGATGGTTTCACAAAACTTCTGTGCCAATCGACCACCTCGGGCTTTAATTTGTCAGGGAAATGCTCCAGCAGCCCCACGCTCAAGACAATATCAAATTCCTTCCCATAAGGCAGATTCCTGATATCCTCCACTACATAGTCAATTTGGAAATCATTTTTGTAAAAAGCTTTTCTGCCCCCTGTTTGTTTATTTTGGCCAAGGAAGGGATATGATTCCGGAAATTCTTCAAAGCGTGCATCCCTGCAAAACGGATCATAATCCACCAGTACTGCTTCTCCGCCTGGATACATGGCAGACAGCTGCATTGCTTCATATCCTTCTGCAGCACCTAAAAACAGGATACGGGGTTTTTCAAGGTCCAAGTTGGCAAATAGGCCTCTTTTTCCGCGCGGATCCCAAATCCCATCCTGAATCCTGTGAACATAATTCCATAGTGACAGCCTTACCAGCTCGCCCAAAGCTGATTTCGCTGCACGGGGCTTCATCATAGCTGCATTTTTCAAGAATTCCTTCTTAGACCTGTCCATTTCGGCTGGGACATCCTTAACAAACCACTGATGAAAGGAACGGTTGAACATTTCCCAGGATGTATGGACGGGAAGTTCCTTTTCATGCTCCCTTTCCCAGTCATGCTTTTCTTTTGCAAATGATGTCACTTCGTACGGCTTCCCGATGTCTTTCCACGAGAGCAAGGACCAATCCTTTACAGTGTTCATCTTAATGAATCTGCCGGCCTGCTTTTCCGTATACTCGCGCATATCCCTCCTGTAAGAGGGAAGGAGAGAGGTTTCCTCCTTAATCTCATCTGCTTTTATTTCGGTTTCAAGCAACAATACCACCCCCGTTTGTAAGCGTTATCAATATTTATTCAACACAGGAAATGTCAATCCCTTTAATAGGCGGAAATAAAACGACTTTCCTATGGCTTTACTGCTTCATATTGTGATGGGACCATTTAGCTGGATAATCCTCGTGACTAATAGTGTGTTTACAGGTCTGTAAAACTTGGTTTCACAAAAATGATCTAATCATTAGCAGCAATGACACAAAAACCGTCTAAAGATAAACAGAGCAGGATATCCTGCTCTTAAATCGCCGCAGCCATCTTTTTTCTTTCTAATGTTAGAGCCGCAAACAGGAAGGAAAGCGCTGCTGCAAAACGAACAGCAGAAGTTATGCTCATAGCCGATAACATACCGAAATGATCAAGCAGGAACACTCCGAATTGCGGGGCGATAAAACCGACAAGGGATAACAAAAAGTTATAGTTGGCTATATAGCTGGTCCGGTTTTTTTCCGGCGAAGCATTAAGAAGCTGATTGAACAGTAGCAGATTAGTCCCCGAAACAAAAAGGCCGATCCATAGATTGATTAGCGTCAGGTAAACAAGATTGGATGAAGCGACTGTAAGGAGCGGGGCCGTTGCCATGCCAGCTGCTGCAATGAATAGGATAAAGCTGTTGCCTTTCCTGTCCGCCGCTTTAGCCCACCATTTAATGCTGACAATCTGGGCCAGCTGGTTGGTTACAGAAAACAGGGAAAGCCACAGGGCAGTAGCTCCTGCTTCCTTTATTTGATATATGCTGAAAATGGACCATGCCATCTGGGCACCAAAATTAAATAAAAGTCCGCAGACAACAAATGTAAGGAATGGCTTGTGCCTGAAAACAGCTAATGATAGTTTCTTTGTCTTGATGCCCTCTTCCGGCTTTTCTTTTATCACCGGGCTTTCTTTATGCTTAAAAAGGTAATAAACTTCAAGCAGCGCAAAGAGGAAGCCGAGCACAAAGAGAAATTGATACGGAAAAGGGGAACCTTGGTCATACTGCTGCAGGAAAAATCCTGTCCCGAAAGTTATAAACATGGCAGCAATTGTATTAAGGCGGTTGCGTGTGCTAAAGAATTCACCGCGTCTTTTTTCAGGGACCAGATCTCCGATCATGGACTGCCAGGACAGTCCGGAAACAGCTCCCGGGAAATTGAGCAGACCAATAAGCCCAACAAGAAACCATGGCGCATATTCCTTTGGCAGGAAAGGTACAAATAAAATCAGCATAAAAAGAAATCTTGTCGCAAATGTAGAAGCAACAGCCACCCTTTTTTTGCTCCGTGAACGATTGATCCAAACTGCTCCAGGAATGATGGCCAGAAGGCCGATGATAGAAGGAAGGGAACTTATCAGTCCCATCTGCTGATTTGTTGCCTCAAGAACACTGATGGCCAGTAGGGGGATGTAGCCGTTGACCGCATTCGTAGAAATAGTAGAAGCCAGGCCATTATAGATGCTCAGCTTTTCATTTTGTGTATATTTCAATTCTTAATCTCCTTTTTCCTTTTTCGTTGCCGCAATGGATTGTATGCTTTCGCTTCTCAAAAAACAATACATTTGGCATAAAAAGGGTAAAAGGTGGGACCTTCTCGATTAAGAACATAGACCTATTGAAGGACTTATGTCACATAACAAAATCATTATTAATACTGGAATAATTTAACTTTACCGGTAAAATCTTTCCCTGTTTCCTCTATAGTTTACGTTTTTCCACCAGGGGTACTTATTCTAGGAAGGCTTATCCAGCCAGACTAAAAAACACCTGTCGAGGAGGAATTTTATGTTTTATCATGTAAAAGAACTGCAATTCGAAGCAAGGCCGGAACGTCCGGATCCCTTGTTTGCCAAGAAGCTGCAAGAGCTGATCGGCGGGCAGTATGGAGAAATGACCGTTGCCATGCAATATATGTTTCAGGGATGGGCTACACGCGGCAACGAAAAGTACCGGGACCTGCTTTTGGATATAGGTACAGAAGAAATCGGACATGTTGAAATGCTTGCTACCATGGTTGCCCGCCTGCTAGATAACGCACCTGTCAAGGACCAGGAAGATGCAGCAAAAGATCCTGTCATTGGTGCAGTCCTCGGCGGGATGAATCCGCAGCACGCGATTGTAAGCGGACTTGGTGCCCGCCCGAGCGACAGTGTCGGCAACCCTTGGATGGGCAGCTATACCATTGCAAGCGGCAACCTTCTGGCTGACTTCAGGGCCAACCTGAATGCAGAATCCCAGGGGCGCCTGCAGGCCGTACGCCTGTATGAAATGTCTGATGATGCTGGAGTTAAAGATTTGCTTTCTACCCTCATTGCCCGCGATTCTTACCATCAGAATCAATGGATGGCAGCAATCGCTGAACTTGAGGAAAAAGAAGGCATCATTACACCAAGCACATTCCCTCGCGAACTTGAGAAAAAGGATATTGCTTATAAACTATATAATCTTTCTGAAGGCCAGGAAAGCGGCGCAGGACGGTGGGCAAGCGGACCTGCACTTGATGGCCAGGGAGAATATGAATATGTTGCTGATCCTAAACCGAATGCCGAGAAGCCATTTCTGAACCCGGCTCCTAAAAGCCTTCATAATACGCTGCCGGAAGACTTAAAAAATCAATAAAGAAAGAGTCATGGCCCGGGGTATCCAGCTCCGGGTTTTTTCCTGCAGCCGGGAAAAATATGAAAAAGCAGCAGGAGGATCAAAATGAGCGTATTCAATGTAATCAGCCATAGACCCTACCCTCTTCCAAAGTTACCCTGGCTAATGACGCAGACTTGGACCGATGTGGTGTTTGTCCATTGGCCAGTGGAGGCTTCTTCCATCAGAAGCTCCGTGCCTGATGGTATGGAAATAGATATTTACGGAGGCCAGGCATGGATCAGTGTAGTTTTCTTTTCTCTGAAGGAAGCAGGCTTGATAATCACCCCGAGATTTTCGCTAAAAGAAAAAGTCCATGAAATGAACGTCCGTACCTATGTGAAGAGAAATGGAAAACAGGGAGTCTATTTTTTCAGCCTTGATACGAATTCCCTGCTCAATACAGTTGGTCCGAGACTTGCTTATTTCCTCCCATATTTTTGGGCTGATTTGAAAAAAGAAAGAAATAATGAAAGCTTAACCATAAAAGCTGCCAGGAAAAGCAGCCATCGTAAATACAAATGCAGCTTAAGCACCTGCGGACAAACATACACAGCTGAAAAAGGGTCACTTGATGAGTGGCTGACTGAGAGATATTGTTTATTCAATAGAATAGGGGGGCGATATTTAAGGACGGATATCCATCATAAAAAGTGGAGATTGATGCAGGCGGAGGGCAGGGCAGCAGAGAATTCCTTTTTACCGCCGGAGCTTGAAGGTGCAGCCGCAGAAACACCTATCTTCCATTATTCCAAGAGCCAGACCGCCTTCATATGGCCATGGATGCTGGATTAAAAAATAACAGCCGTCAAATGCGGCTGTTATTTTTTCCTGTTCTGATGCATTTCTGCCAGCTGCCTTTTGACTTCGTTGTACGACAGTCCCGAAGCTGCATTTTTTTTCTTTACTTCTTCAATATCAGTTCCTGCAGCAGTATACCTTTTATTAGACTCCAAGCATATTCCCTCCAGTTCTTTTTATTTAACAGGTTAAAAAGGCAGAACCTGCACATACTAGAAAAAAAGGAGGCGGTTCCTATTTTTTTCAACAAGAGAGCACAAGAAGAAAAGCCAGAAGATATCTTAATGGATACTGAAGTATACTCCTGCGCCGGTGAATCCTGCAATGGGTGGATGAGGAAAGATTTCGCATCCGATGACTTATTATGCCCCCTTTGCGGAACAGGTATGACTGCTGAAATAAGAGAGCTTCCAAAGATTTGATGCTGCACGATTAATGGGAAGAAGCCTGAACCTTTGTCAGGCTTCTTTTTGTTGGCATAACGCAGAGTATTTATGCCGTGTTCCTGGAACAAGGCTTTTCCGCTTTTCTATTGTCCAGCTCCGCCGGCTAGAGCCTCGAGTCATAAGCTACTTTGGAACCGAAGGCAAAGAACGCCTCCAATTCCAAAGCGTCTTATGCTGGGCCCGCAGGACGCGGGTCATGCAGGCGTTGCAACAGGACGTGGCGTCTTTAGCCTGCGTTCCTTAATCCGAACAGCCGCTTCCGCTTTTCTATTTGTCCAGCTCCGGCGGCTAGAGCCTCGAGTCATAAGCCACGCAAGGATTAAAGGCAAAGAACG
Organism: Cytobacillus sp. T106; assembly: GCF_040492155.1. Taxonomy (NCBI): domain Bacteria; kingdom Bacillati; phylum Bacillota; class Bacilli; order Caryophanales; family Bacillaceae; genus Cytobacillus; species Cytobacillus sp. T106. The sequence goes on from NZ_JBEUMK010000007.1 coordinate 165,457, forward strand.
CCTTTTATCCTTGCGCGTCTTATGCTGGGCCCGCAGGACGCGGGTCATGCAGGCGTTGCCACAGGACGTGGCGTCTTTAGCCTGCGTTCCTTAATCCGAACAGCCGCCTCCGCTTTTCTATTCATAATGTTCTTCAAATGCTTTTTCTGCGGCGGCTTGTGAGGTGAACAGGGCGTCGTCGTCCTCGATTACGTGAAAGGTTTCGTTTAGGAACAGGGCATACGCGTTGGGATCTTTGGGATGCTGGACGATTTCTGCTGCCCGGATATTTGAGACGGTAGGGGTATGGGGGTTGTTATATATAACAAATACCTCGTCCCCGGCTTTTACTTCTTTAGGATTGATCATATCCATATTGGCATTCTCCTTTATAAGTTCTCGTTTTGCTGTCCAATTTCGCCTGCAGCTATGATGCTATTGGCTGTTTCCAGTGATTCATGCTCATTGACAGAGTCTCCGGGCGTATTTCTTTCGTTTATCCCGCGAGCATCAGTGTCTATTGTCATTTCAGGCTCAGAAGGTGCAAAATTCTTAGGGTCTTCTGTTTCTTTCTCCTGCAAGTATATCCCCTCCTTTTTTCGAACCATCTATTTAAAAGTTTTTCCTGATGTATCTCCACTATGCATTAAGACCAAATTAAAGCAGAGGCTTTAGGATCTGAGCAGCCGGGAATACGCATAACAGATAGAAAAAAAGGAGGCAGGGAATGTTTAAAAATAATGCAGAAAGAATAATCTCAGATATCCAGAATCACAGCATTAGGATTGATGATTTTAATGACTTGGATGCAGCAGCAGAAGCTGCCGGCAGCTCCCAGTTCGTCCTCCTTGGGGAAGCGTCCCATGGAACATCTGAATTTTATACCTGGAGGGCAGAGCTGACGAAGAAGCTTATCGGACAATATGGCTTCAAGGCCGTCTGTGTTGAAGGGGACTGGCCCTCATGTTTTGAGGTTAACAGCTATATTAAGTCGTATAATCAGCGCCTGCCACAGGATGTACTGAAAGCAGCATTTAACAGATGGCCGGAGTGGATGTGGGCCAATCGTGAGATCCAGGACTTTATCGTATGGCTCAGGGATTATAATGAGCAGGCAAAAAAAGATATGATTGGCTTTTACGGTTTGGATGTCTACAGTTTATGGGAGTCCATGGAGGAAATCATCCAGCATCTTGAAAAAGACAGCTCCAATGATGCAGAAGCTGCCAAAAAAGCTTTTTCATGCTTTGAGCCTTATTACAGGAATCCTGAGGACTATGCGGTGTCATCGGGCTTTTATGGAGAATCGTGCGAGGAAGAAGTAATGGAGCTGCTGCTAAATATCCGGAGAGACTTGGCAAAATACCCTCCCCAAAATGAAACGGCGCTTAACCTTTCAGTCAACAGCCTTGTTGCCCTTCATGCAGAAAGTTATTACCGGTCAATGGTAAAAGGCGGCGCTGAGGACTGGAACATTAGGGACAGACATATGGTCAGCGCAATTGAGGAAATCATTAGATACTATGGTGAAGCTACAAAGATCGTCATCTGGGAGCATAATACGCATATCGGTGATGCAAGAGCAACTGATATGGAAATGCATGGGATGACGAATGTCGGCCAGATTCTCAGGGAGAGGTATGCCGGCAAAGTATTTGCGCTCGGTCTGGGAACATACGACGGGACTGTGATTGCCGGACGCAGCTGGGGAGAGAGAAGGGAAGTGATGCTTCTGCCTCCTGCAGCAGAAGGTAGCTGGGAGGATTTGCTGCACCGGGCTGGTGCACATAATAAGCTGATTCTCTTCAGCAGCGAAAATCGCAGCCTTTTTCAAGAAACGATTGGACACAGAGCGGTGGGAGTCGTATATAATCCGGAATTTGAACTCAATGGAAATTACGTTCCTTCACAGATTTCCGACCGGTACGATGGTTTTCTTTTCATTGACCGCACTTCTGCTTTAAGATCTCTTGACTAAAGAGGGTGAGCCTGAATCAGGCTCACCCTTTGTTACATTATTGATAGCTGTCCGCCAGTTCATCAACAAGAGAACCGACAAAAGAAACAGCTTTCCTGATCGAATCCGGCTTGCTCATATCAACGCCCGCGTCCTTGATAAGCTCCAGCGGCTTTTTCGTTCCTCCGGCTTTCAGTACATCGATCCACTGTTCAACGGCAGGCTGTCCTTCTTCCTTGATCCTTTGTGCAACAGCAGTTGATACAGTCAATCCCGCAGAGTAAGTATACGGGTACAGACCCATGTAGTAATGAGGCTGCCTCATCCATGTCAGGCTTGCCCCTTCATCGATTTCAACTGAACTGCCCCAGAAGTCTTCAAGCACCTGTTTCTTCTCCCTGGATAATAAAGCAGCCGTCAGGGGAACCCCTTGCTCCGCCAAAGCGTAGACTCTTCTCTGGTATCTGCCTTCCAGGAGATGTGTAACAAAGTTATGATAATAGGTTCCAAGTAGCTGAAGGATGACCCAGCGCTTCATCCGCGGATCTTCGGTGCCTTCCAGTAGATGCTGCCCCAGCAGAAGCTCATTGATCGTCGATGGCGCTTCTACAAAATAAGTGGAAGGACGGGTATTCATAATACGCTGATTTTTATTTGCCAGGTAGAAATGGCCGGCATGGCCCAATTCATGGGCAAGCACGAATGCACCGCGCATTGTATCTGTCCATGTGATCAGAATATACGGGTGCGAGCCGTACGGGCTTGAACAGAACGCACCTGTCGATTTGCCGATATTATCTGCAAGGTCCACCCATCTGTCTTCAAGGCCTTTTTTCATGATTTCTGTATATTCTGGCCCCATCACCTGAAGAGCTTCCAGGATGACTTCACTGGCAGACTCATAGGTGGTGGCCGGGTTGAATTCCGGGTCAAGCGGCGCCTTAAGGTCAGCAAATGTCATCCTATCAAATCCGAGTACCGTCTTCTTCAGTTCAGCATACTTGCGCATAATAGGGGCCAATTCTTCTCCGATGATATCAAGCTGATTGTGGTACATTTCCTCTGTAACCTGCTGAGGCTCCAGCAGCATTTCTGTTGCAGATTCATACTTTCTCGCCCGGGACAGAACGACCTGCCGTTTCACTTCTGCTGAATAAGCGGCAGCAAACGTGTTTTTATACTGCTTCAGTGTATCAGTGAAAGATTCATAAGCAGCTCTTCTTGTATGTGTATCAGGCGAAAATTCATAACGGTCTTCAAACAGGGCAAAAGAGTTTGGCAGTACATTGCCCTCCTTGTCCTTAAATGAAGCGAACTGCATATCTGCCAGCTTGCTGTTTTGATAAACCTGATATGGAGAGGCATGTACCTCGCCAAGTGAGGCAAGGACTTCTTCAGTCTCTGGGCTGAGCTTATGTTTTTTTGTTTCAAGAAGCTCTTCAAGATTTTTTCTGAAGGCTTCCAGCTCTGGCTGTTCTTTTATGTATCTCTCAAGCAGCCCATCTTCAAAAGCCAGGATCTCGGACTCAATGAAAGAAAGGGCGGAGTTCACTTTTGCCCGGAGTGACGCTGCCAGCGATGCGTTGGACTGATTGTCAGGATCTGATCCATCTTCAGATTGGCGCAGGGAAGCATAGGTTCCGGCCTGGACCATCCTGATGGAGTAAGCTTCCTGTGCCAGCAGGCATTCCTTCAGGACAGCAGAGCCGCTGGCAAGCCTGCCTTTATATGAATCAAACCGGGACAGGTCAGCCTCCAGGCTTTCAAGCTCACTCTTCCAGTTTTCTTCCGAAGAGAACAAATCATTTAAATTCCATGTAATAGCCTCAGGGACCTCTGAGCGTGCTAGTCTTTTGACAAGTGTTTTTTCAGTCATTTATAAAAAGCCTCCTTTATATAAAACGGGAAGATGTTTCGAAACCCTAAAGAAATTATACTTCATCGGAAGGCATTTTCCTATCCTTTATCTAAATATTTTTAATCTTTGTACATAAAAAAAACGGGCTAAGCCCGTTTCCGATTACTACTCATGTTTTTTAGCCAGGCATCTGTCGCATTCCAGCAAATAGGCTTCTGCCTGTTCTTCCATATGTTCGCCGCATTCCGGGCATTCCTTCTTCGGAAGGTTCCTGAAAAATTCAACTGGGTTCTTAATCATGATAATTCCTCCTTTTATAATACAACTAATTTATATTGTTTCTGTTATAGTACAGTATACCTTCAGTTGATTTATTTGTGAAGGATAAACTGCAAATTTTTTAGATTTTTCCACCCGATACAAAATTTAGGTAAAAATTCGAGAAGCGAAATATGGCTGTTAAATGCTTGTCATGAACGTAAAGGATTTATTATCTGCCTGTTCTTTTTCTCAGAATATTTCATGCTATGATAGATTCCGTTAGCGAGAAATAGCTATCAGGAGGTAATCAGATGAAAAAACAAATTTTATCATTAGTGGCTGCAGCAGCCGTGGCCGGAGCAGCCGGATCCAATGTACAAGCAGATGAAATTTCCGTAGAAAAGGGAGATACCCTTTGGGGGCTTTCCCAAAAATATGAAGTAACAGTAAATGATATTAAGCAGTGGAATGATTTGTCTTCAGACATGATCAGAGCAGAAACCACTCTTTCTATTTTTCCAGAAAAAAAATACATAATTAAATCCGGGGATACGCTATGGGCTATAAGCAGGAATCATGGCGTTTCCGTCAGTGATTTAATGCACTGGAACAATCTGTCGTCAGACTTGATCTACCCTGAACAGGCCCTTGTCATTCATCCGAAAGGAAGCATAAAGGAAAAACCGGCAGCACCAGCGCCTAAAGGGCAGGAACAGACTGAAAAACAGCAGGCCGTACAAGCTGCTGAAAAGTCTCCTGCTCCTGAAAAAACAGCCCCTGCTGAGTCTAAGCCTGCTGAAAGCGAAGGTACTGTAAGCACCCAGCCTGCTCCTGAAGCCAGTGCACCAGTAGCGCAGGAAGAGGTCGGCAAGGAAATCACCGTTACTGCAACCGCCTATACTGCCAGCTGTGAAGGCTGTTCCGGCGTAACATCTACTGGAATTGATTTAAATGCAAATCCAGATCAGAAAGTCATATCGGTAGATCCCAATGTCATTCCTTTAGGTTCCAAGGTATATGTCGAAGGATATGGCAATGCGATTGCCGGAGATACAGGGGGCAGCATTAAAGGCAATAAAATTGATGTATTTATCCCGACTAAAGAAGAAGCAATCAAGTTTGGCAGACAGACATTGACGGTCAGGATACTTGATTGATATATGTAATGTAAGAAAGAGGCCGGAGACACCATTCGGCCTCTTTCTTTTTTATACTATTGTTCTTTCATCTTCCTCTTTTTGCGTTTGTTTATCTTTAATCACGAAACGCTGCACAGGCTGTGTCAGCTGATAAAAGCGGTCTTCAAGAAAATTGCTGACAGCAGCAAATCGATCATGCATGCCAGAACGCAGATCTTCGTAGTGCCTGCCCAGTTTCTGAAGCAGATCCTCCTGTTTATCCAGACGTTCCATAATGGTCAGATGGGTCATTTCATGCAGATCTCCGAGAGAATCCACTTTATTCTTCAATTCTTCGTGTTCTTCTAAAAGGCCGTCAGGCGGAAGCAGATTATCCATCTTTCGGGAGAGTTCCAGCATCATCGCTTCCTGGATAATTTGCTGGTCATTCCATTTCTCCTGCCGGGCACTTTTCTGCTCCACGCTTTCTGTAAGCTGCAGGTGGTGACTTTCCATCATTTCGAGCCGCTGAAGGATTCTCAAGCCAGCTTCTTCCTGCTTTAGCATACATTCTTTCAGCTGTTTTAAATAAACTTCCTCCAGCCCGGCCAGGTCCTCAGAATGCCGGGCTGCTGCAGCAAGCAAATCGGCCTTAAAAGATTCGATTGACCGTGAGACAGCCTCTCTGAATAGACTGTTTTTGTAGATCACCTGATTCCCGCGGGCAGACACTTCCAAATTCTCAGTAAATATGATGGGCGAATTTCCTGAATTAGCATGGTTGCTGATAGGGCACAGCTCCTTTCTGATTTTAGGTTATCCTATGTAATGATTGCAGAAAAGCTGCAAATAATAGGCAGGTGACCCATTCAGGGAAGAACAGATCGGGAGGCGGATATGGAAATATTTTCATTTGATGAAGGAAGTCAGGCTGACATTGCAGGAACCATCATGATTGCGCCTGAAGAAAGATCTTTTTGGCTGGCATTTTGCACCTTCAATATCCACTGGAGGGGGGAAGTGATTCAAACCAGGGATGATATTCTAATAGGTGAGAGGGAGCAGCTGAAAAGGGAGTACAGCATTTTTCATGATCTTTATCAGCAGCTTTTGATGCAGCTGCCGTGGAAAGATGCATCTGGTCTGAAAATGAATCTAAAGCTTGACGAAGGGCTGCTATACTTGATCTTTACGGAAATGGACACTTTCAGGGAATACTGCTGGGAAGCTGGGGACACAGAAGGGGAAGAACTTTGCAGCTCTTACAGGATACTTCTAAAGTCGCTGATTGAAGAGGATTTAAACAGCAAAAAATAAGCCCCGCCATAATAGGCCGGGCTTTTACTTTATTGAAATAATTTTTCGTCAATGACCTCATGATTATCGTCCATTACGGTCACCTTGCTCGGCTTATTTTCTTTAGCCATTTTTTCAGCTTCTTCCACTGCTGCCGTTCTGCTGCCGAATTGTGCTGCAGGTGCTGCATCTTCCAGCTTGACCAGCCAGAGGTTTTCATCCTTATTTGGTACAACTGCATATTCTTTAATCATATAAAAAACTCCTTTCACTTTCTTAATGGTTTTTTTCCCTTTCCGCACCCTGCTAAACCGGGAATATGATTTCTCTGAAAGGAGATAGTAACATTAAAAAGGGAGTGATTAACTTGCCTGAGGATAAAAAAGAACCGACTATGGCGCCGGGCATTGATGACAGTGACGAACTGAACCAGGATGCTTCCGCACAGGAAAGGCAGAAAGGCGAATATACCAATGTGACTGCATTAGTTCTGGATGAAGCGGATCCAAGCTGATAACACGTGTGTTTATGCTAAAGTATCAAAGGGTATTTGAATGCTACCATGAATAGAAAGGAAGATAATGATGCTGAAATTTATCATAGGGGCACTTTTGGTGCTGTGGCTGCTTGGCTTCATTTTTAAGATTGCTGGAGGGATCATCCACATTCTCCTCGTAATTGCTGCTGTTCTGCTCGTCATCAATCTTATCAAAGGAAGAAGAACCAGCTAGATAAGGCCTCCAGGCGGAGGTCTTTTTTGTTAAACATTTGATTTTGGGCTCATTTCATCACAGCTGAAATGAGCCCAAAATCAACAAGGTACACTAACACAGGATTTTTTGTATTTAAATATTAAATATTTACTCTATTCATAATATTTAAAAATTATTCAGAAATATCTTTTTGTTTCGACTTTCGAACAAAAAAGGGTTGAAAAAAGTATGAAAACTAGTTAAATTATAAATTGTCAGTAAATAACCTATTTTTAAAAAAAGGGTCAACAGAAAAAGGAGAGAGAGAAGAATGAAAAAATTTATGGCATTATTAATGGCTTCCCTTATGACTGCCGGCTTGGCAGCGTGTTCCGATGACACGTCTAAAGAGGCTGACACCGAAAAGGACACTTCAGCCGCCGAGACTGAAACAGCTGAACAGGCTGACAGCAGCAAAGAACAAAAATCTGCGCTCCTCAGCTACCAATCTGAAGTCACCAAGCTAATCCGCAGTACTGAGGCATCTTTTGCAGAAGAAGGCAAAGATCCTGCAGAAGCAGCTTCTGCTTTTGAACCTGGTTTAGACGGAATTGAAATCCCTGAAGAATTGAGCGACTATTCTGCAGATATCGAAGGTGCATCTGACAGCCTCGTTCAATATTTCACAAAAAAAGGCGAACTTCTTAAGGCCGGGTCAGAGGACCTTGCTGAAGCTGAGACATTCAAAGAAGAGTATATTGCGGGCATGACCAAGGTCTTTGAGGGTGTTGATATTTCTACTCCAGCTTTCAAAGGCATGTTCCAATAATCAGAATGAAATTCTAGCAGCATCAGAAAGGCCGGTCCACTCTTGTGGCCGGCCTTTCGGTTTGTTCAGTTATGGAACATCATGACCCATGGAGCTATGAAGGATTTCAAACCACTGATGGTTGTCCAGCTTCAGTTTCATGCTATTAACTGCTTTTTCAATTCTTTGCTTTTTGCCTGATCCAATGATCGGCATAATCCGTGCCGGATGGTTCAGAAGCCATGCATAGAGAACCTCATCAATGTCACCCGCTTCTATTTCCCCTGCTATATTTTTCAGGGCAGCCTGAAGCCTTTTTGCCCTTTCATCCTGAGCGGAAAAGATCCTTCCTCCCGCGAGAGGGGACCAGGCCATAGGAGCAATTCTTTTTTCCAGGCAATGATTAAGTGTCCCATCTTCGAAATTTTCAAGATGGTAAGCAGAAAGCTCAATCTGATTTGTGACCAGCTGAAACGGCAGATAAGATTGAAGCATATTAAATTGGTGGTTTTTAAAGTTGGAAACGCCAAAGTTTCTGACCTTTCCCGCTTTCTTCAGTTCAATGAAAGCCTGTGCGGTCTGTTCAGGATCCATGAAAGGATCAGGACGATGGATAAGCAGTGCATCCAGATAGTCTGTCCCTAAATTCTTTAAAGAATAATTGACCGACTCTATAATATGCTCACGGCTGGTATTATAGTGGTGTGATTTATGCTGCGGCCTGTTGGGTGATTGGAGGACGATTCCGCACTTAGTGACAATCTCCATCTTTTCCCTTAATTCAGGTTTCAGAGCAAGCGCTTTCCCAAACAGATCCTCACAGGTGTAGCCACCATAAATATCGGCATGGTCAAAGGTTGTGATGCCCATCTCCAGGCAGTATTCTATAAGCGAAAGTGTTTCCTGGTCTGACTGTTTCCAGTCAGCAAGCCTCCAAAGACCATGGATGATCCGTGAAAAAGATAAATCCTCATTCAGTTTTATTCTTTCCATTTTATACAGCTCCTCATGAGTAAAGTTAATAAATATGTATCCGAAAAGCCTTAAACGGCCTGACGGTCTTGTCCATCCAGGGAGGCTCTTGCCAAAAGGGTCTTCCTGTAGGAAAAGTTCTCTTCATCCAGAATCAGTATGCGGGATGAATAGGTTATATGCTCCAAGTAATTCTTCTTAAGGCCTTCGTAAAAAAGCATAAAGTCTTTAGTATCGCTTCGAATTTCTTCATCAAAGATGCCGGAGCTGCTGCCTGCGACATTTTTATACCTTTTGCAAATTCTTTTCGCTTTTTTGACAAGCTGCTGCGCTTCCTTCATTTTGTAGATCCATTGCAGACTGGAAAAAAACTCTTCCATATCCTTGGCGAACTGGCTTTTCACCTCTACATTTATCTGATCCACTGTGAGTGTTCTCCCCGGCAGTATAAATCTTTCAGCCATGATTTTTTCAGTGAGCTGGGGATTGCGCTCAAATGCAAAAAATATCCGCAGTGTGTTATAAGAATCAAACATCGGGTTATGCGTTTCTCCGACGAAATCCAGCCCATACAGTGCCAGGGCGTTTTCAACAGAGGGTGTATTATTAGCCGCACGGTTTGAAAACACTTCCTGGAAATCGACATATCTGGAATTGATTTTTTCAATTGTGGCAGACGGGATCCCATGTCTGGCTGCATCAGCATTCAGTCGGGACAGATCGCTTTTGGACCATGAATAGAACCTGGTTTTCTTCACTCCATTAACCCAGTAAAGAAAAGTGGAAAATACATCAGCAAATCTGTCTGCATCCCTGAGATCTTTATCTTCAATGCCGGTCAGCCTTTTGCAGAACATACTGAGCGGCTTATGATTTTCCGGCTTTATATACTCATCGAAAAATGAAAGCTTCTCTGTAATCAGATCATATTTTACTGCACCAAGCCTGATTGCCTCCATATCTTCAAACAGCATCCCTTTGTTCGAACAGAGCATCTCAAAGTCAAAAAAAACATATTGCGTCAGTTCAGCCATTTTACACCCTCCTTTCCTAACAGTTCATTATAGTTGAATTCACGGTTTTAGGAAAGGAAATATTTTTCCATATATACAAACGAATTCTTACTTGGCGCTGTGTGTTAAGCGCCGCTGCTGATTAAGGGCTCACTTAGCCACACATTCAGGACACCTGAACGGCATATGGAGCAACAGTTCACAGAAATGCCGGATCAGCACATAACACTTACAGAGTATTATTGAACCTTACGCTGTAAAGAACCTTATTTATGACGAATGTTCTTTGCAGAAACGGGTATTAACATTGTAACAAAACCAATTGCAGAGGAGTGGAGCCGGTGAAAAAGATATACACCCTGGCAGCCGCTGCAGCCATAGCACTTTCAGGCTGCGGTGCCGAGGATGACCAAGAAACCGTTTCAGATGAGCAGAATACGACAGAAGGGTATAACGAACAGACAAATACGGAAGGAGAGGAGGAAAAGTTAAGCGCAGGAGAACTGGATGACCGCATCACAGAAGGAATGGATTATGGGACCTATTCAGCAGAGGTTCAGTCATGGGCTGAAAAAGGCCAGCTGGAATTTAAAGAATCGGTCAAGCTTGATGGCGGCGAGGAAGGGACGCTGGCTGACATCCATCAGCTTGCAGACGGATTCCTTGCAGTATCACATGATGGGCAGCAGGTAACGGAAGTACTCGTTTTCACAACCATCGAAGAAGCAAAGGAAACCCTGAAGGGTGAAACAACCCCCGGCACATCTTCGTGATAAATTAAGCAAAAATAACTTAATTAACGAAAGGACGGATCGTTCATGATAACTGTTAATGCAGAGCTGCGCTTTGAAGGAAAGATAGATAGAGATGATATGAGGACAAAGCTGGAAGGATACTTGCAGGGGACTGAGTTCGAGATTCTTTCTATAGATGAGAAAGATCACAGCCAGACACCTTTGGCAGATGAAAACAACAAAGAATATAAACATCATAAGCTTCCTTCCCAGCCTGAAGGCGCTGCACCGGATGTTAACACTTCCGGGGCGGGCGGAATGGTTTCACCGGATACGGATGACTACAGCAAAAATTAGGGATAGATCAACACAGGGCGCCGAAAGCCCTGTGTTTTTCTTATGAAAAGAGACCTGGATGTTATCTTATATTCTATTATTCATTGGAGATCCATATGATGGTATAAAAACCTATTTGAGGTGCTGAAATGGGAATTCATGTTGTATCATACGGTGACACCATATGGCAGATTGCCAATGAATATTCTGTTTCCCCAGCCGACATCTTACTTCTTAATGGATTGAAGGACGCCAATGAAATAGTGCCCGGGCTGGCGCTGTATATCCCTCTGGACACTCTGCCTGTCCGCTCTCATATAATAAGGGAGGGAGACACCGTTTATCGGCTTTCTCTTTTTTATCAGACACAAATTGATTCTATTCTTAAAGCAAATCCCGGCTTGAATCCATATAATCTTAGGCAAGGACAGAACATATTCATTCCTTCACCACTTAAATACGGCATTCAGACGCTTGGTTTTATATTGCCTTACAATACTGAGGCTCTTTTCCCCATACTGGAAGGAATTTCGCCCCTCCTTACCTATCTTGCCATCACTGCCTATTCATTCCGGGCAGAGGGAACTGCCTACAGGCTCCTTGATGACACATCTGTTATCAATAAAAGCAAAGAGCTGGGCATCCTCCCGCTGCTCATGATCCGCAACTATCAGAATGGCGACTTTGATCCGGAACTGGCCGGAAGCGTGCTGGGAAATAGAAGGTATACAGCCAATCTGGTCAGCAGTATTGCCAGTCTGGCTAAAGAGAAGGGTTACAGCGGCGTCAGCATTGATTTTGAATTCATACCTCCGCCGCAAAGGAACAGCTTTTCCCGATTTCTTGCTGAGCTGAAGCTTGCCCTTGGAAATCTGATTCTTCATGTCAATGTCCATGCAAAAACAGAGGATATTCCTTCAAACAGGATCATTGGCGCCTATGATTATGAGGCAATCGGTGCTGCTGCAGATATTGTTGCCGTCATGACAATCGATTACGGTTATCCCGGCGGGCCGCCTGAGCCTGTTTCACCGCTGCCATGGATGGAGGATGTAGTCAAGTACGCCATTACCCAGATTCCTCCGCGTAAGCTGCAGATTGCCCTGCCCTTATACGGGTATGACAAATTCGGACCGGACAACAAAACTGTCTCTCTGTCAGTTCTCCAGGCACAGAACCGGGCAATAGAAAAAGGCGCTAATATCCAGTATGACAGCAACAGGGCAGCACCATTCTTTACTTATTACGATGAGGGGCAGCTCCATACCGTCTGGTTTGATGATATCCGCAGCTATATGCAGAAATACCTTCTTATGGACCGTTATCAGCTACTGGGCACCACTTTCTGGCAAATCAGCCTCCGTGCCCCGCAAAGCTGGCTCGCCCTTTATAACAGCTATCATGTCGTGCGGCAGGAATAGGAGGTTTATTATTTTTTCTGCTGTAAATAATTCCATTCATAATAGATCGGTCATGCAGTGCAAAATAAGACCGTTACATTATTATGAAAAGGGGTTAACAGAATGAGCAAAATGAAATTCAGCTTTTTGCCAGCAGTTTTTGCAGTGATGCTGGTGTCTGCCTGCGCCTCTAATAATGCTGCAGATGACAGGCAAGGCGGCCTCAACACACTGAATGCCGGGAATGGCAGACAGGGCCAGACCAACTTTTTAAATGACCGCAGCAGCCAGCAGTCAAAAGGAATGATGGAAAGCCTTCAGGAAATCAACAATGGATTTATTACGATTGATCCGAATGCTTACAGCACTGGCATGCCAAGCGAAGAATTCCCGCATGGTGAACAGCAGGATAATGGCATGTTCCGTTTTTATACGGGTGAAGAAAGAGGGCAGCAAGGACAGGAAGGACAGCAGGCAGCTCCAGGACAGAATCAAGCAGAACAGGGAGCAGGCATGGAGCCTGGCACTCAGTATGGGGCAGGCCAGGGAACAGCGCCTGGCGGCCAGGGTGACCAGGGGCAGAATGGCGCTGAGGAACAGGGACAGCAAAAGGCAGGAGACACTGACCAAAGCATCAGCGATATGGAATCCAAAGTCATCGAGCTGACTAATGCAGAAAGAACGAAGAACGGCCTTGCTGCATTGAAATCTGACAGCTCTCTGAGCGGGGTTGCCCAGGAAAAATCAGATGATATGCAGGCCAAGAATTACTTTTCCCATACTAGTCCAACTTATGGCTCCCCATTTGATATGATGCGGGACTTTGGAGTGGAGTATTCAACAGCAGGTGAGAATATTGCCATGGGACAAAGATCTGCAGAGGAAGTCGTCGATGCCTGGATGAAAAGTGAGGGGCACCGCAAGAATATCCTCAGCAGCAAATTCACCCATATAGGAGTAGGGCATACAGGCGAAGGTAATTACTGGACACAAATGTTCATTGGAAAATAGAAGGAGAAAAGAAGTGCTTTTCATGGGCACTTCTTTTATTTGCCTGAAAATTTCGTATTGCGAAACTTTCAGATACCGGATAAAATAGACAAAAACTGCACTGGAGTAAAGGAATGAACAGAAAAGTAATATTATATGTAAAAGCTTTTTCAGATTTTGGCACCTTTATGGATACAATTGTCCTCAACGTCCTCATTTATGCTGCTACAGGGAGCACAGGATGGATGGCTGCCGCTATGGCATTCAGGACAGCCGGCGGTGTGTTTTCAAGCATTTTTTCCGGCATACTGGCAGACCGGTTCGACAGAAGAAAGATCATGATCATCAGCGACCTGGCAAGGGGCATTCTGATTTTGTCCCTGATTTCTTTTCCATCACCCTATATGATCATACTCGTATCCTTTGCTATTGGGTTCTCCAACAGCAGCTTTATGGTCAGCTTTAATGCGGAAATCCCCCAGATCTTTGGCGAAAATAAGGTGCTTGAGACAAATGCTCTTATTTCCAAACTCACTTCCGCCAGCCTGGTCGCCGGATTTTTGGCCGCTGGCATCCTGACAGATATTATAGGCTACCATATTACACTGATTATCGATTCAGCTACCTACTTCCTGTCTGCTGCTGTGTTGATGATGCTTAAATGGGAATCGGCACCTGGCAGGAAAGCGGGTGTTCAATCGACGCTTCAAGGGAAGCTGTCTTCAATTTTCTCTGATATAAAAGAGGTCTATGCCTATTTAAAGCTGGCTCCGATGCTTATGCTCGTCAACCTTGTCTTCCTCGCAGGATCTTTTGCCGGAAGCTCCCATAACCTTGGGATTCCGATTTTGGCAGAGGCCCTTAATCCTGACAGACAAAGCTTTTATTATGGGTTGATTTGGAGTACATGGGGAATCGGGTCTATTCTGTCTGCATTCCTCCTGCCGAGGCTCCGGTGGGCAAGGGGCAGCAGAATTTATCTTGCGTGCTTCATTTCTGCCATCCTGATGTCATCAGGGTTTATCATCTTTTTATCAAGCAGCTATATCCCTGCAATATTACTGGTTGCTTTTCTAACCGGTATTTTTGACGCAGCTTTTACGACCCTGCATGCAACCATCCTCCAAAAATCGGCCAATCATATAAGGGGCAGGATATTTGGAGTAGGCATGCTCCTGAAGTCGCTCGGTTTCGCATGCGGATTTATTCTGGCTCCAGCTGTCCTTGACAGTACCAGCCTGCCGGTGCTTGCAGCATCCTTCCATGGCATCCTGATCGTAATGACGCTATTGATCATGGTACGTACATACATATTTGCCAGGACAAAAAATCAGCAGGAAGCGGGGAGTGCTTAACCAGATTGGATTTTTGGCTATAGCCGTGTTATATTATCTTTCATTAATATGGCCGGCGCTTCTTCCAAAGAAGAAGCAAATGGTGATTGTTGAGTAAAGGAAGAAATATGATGAGCAGCACAAAAAGATATATAGCAGAATGGCAAAAGGCCCTTCAATCAGAAATACAGCATATGAAAAATTATGGAAGCAGTAAATATCCCCTTCACAATGGCATTCTGATATCAAGCCATGAAGGGTTTGTTTATTTTTTTGAGACAGAATCTGCACTGCATGTGCCTATCGGATCACAGGTGAAAATCAGCTGGGGGCATAAAAAAGCTGAAGGAAGGATCCTGTCTTCTGAAGGCCGGAATATCATTGTCTCTGCGGACCAGTATTTGGGTGAGGAACTGCAATATGCATCCCTGCACCATGATCCCTGGGAGCTGATCGATCAGCTCATACAGCGGCTTGATGATATAAAAAAAAGCAAAACGAAGAGGCTGCGGATCAAAAAACTGATGGATCCCTCCATGCCGGCAGCCCATCCGGGAGGAAAGGCCAAATCCCCTGTCCATGAACTTATTTTGAGATCCAAATATAACCCGGTTACATTTGTATGGGGTCCCCCGGGGACTGGGAAAACATATTCGCTTGCCCGGACAGCAGCTAATAAATATTTCAAAAAACTGAAGGTGCTTGTTCTATCACACAGCAACCAGGCGGTTGATGTACTGATGGCCGAAATTGCCTCTTTTTCGTCCCGCAAATCCGAAACCAAAGACGGGGATATTCTCAGGTATGGAACGAGAAGCAGCAGTGAAGCACATGCAGGGGGGCTGTTTCATTCCGACAGGCTCATTGAAAAGCACCACCCGGATCTGGCAGATAAAAAATCTCAGCTGATGGAAGAAAAAAGGCTGTTAAAATCTGATTTGGGGCGCTCTTTCAGTAAAAGGGATTCTGAAAAGCTGGTTGAAATTGAAACTAAGCTCGCAGCCGTTCTGGAGAAGATCCGCAAAAAGGAAATTGAATATGTTAAGGATGCAGGCATCATTGGAACCACTCTTGCCAGGGCAGCAGGCGATCCGGCGATTTATGAAAGCCAATTTGATCTTGTCATTGTGGATGAAGCGAGCATGGCTTATGTACCGCAGGCTGCCTTTGCTGCCTCTCTGGGTAAAAGGATCATCATTTGCGGAGACTTCAAACAGCTTCCGCCTATAGCCGCCTCCAGGAGCGAACTGGCAGTCAAATGGCTGAAAGAGGATATTTTCCACCATTCAGGTGCAGCTTCTGCGGTTGGGAATGGCCAGATGCATCCCCATTTGTTTTTGCTGAAAGAACAAAGGAGGATGCATCCGGATATTTCTGCTTTTACCAATAAACATGTTTACCATTCCCTTGTGACTGATTTTGAAGGCACAGCCGAGCTGCGGGCAGGTATTTCCAAATTAAATCCGTTCAAAAACATGGCATCTATTATGGTTGACAGCTCTGAGATGGGAAAGTACGGAATTAAAGATAATAACAGCGGATCCAGAAGCAACCTTCTTCATCTTGCGCTTTCATTCCAGCTGATCCACGAGGCATATCTGGATGGGGCCAGGTCAATAGGTTATGCTACACCTTACAGGGTTCAAGCTTCATTGATGGAACAGTTCATGGAAGAGGTATACAGCTCTGAAGCTGCTGCTGCAGACATTATTGCGGCAACCGTCCATCGTTTCCAGGGGAGCGAAAGAGATATAATGGTCTTTGACACCGTTGACAGCTTTCCTTTTGAAAAAGCTGGGATGCTTATGACTGGAAAAGACAGTGAAAGGCTGATCAATGTAGCCGTAACAAGGACAAGGGGAAAATTCATACAGGTAGGGGATTTCCGTTTTATCAAAGAAAAAGTATATACAGGAAAAACATGGCGGAAACTGGCAGAACACCAGCTTAAGATGGATCAGGCTGTTACTCCCTCCAGTATCGGAAGATGGATCAGGAACCAGCACCAGGCTCTGCAATGGATTCACAGCAGGAAAACCGGCAAAGTTGAAAATGATTTATTACAGGCCAAATCAGCCATCATCATTTCGCTGCCAGCCACCCATGCATTGGACGAAGAATGGACAAAAATAGTGAACGGAATGACTGGAAAGGCCAGTGTCACGCTGATTTCAGACAAAAGGCATGAGACGTTAAAGCATGCCGCTTTCGTTCAAAAAGATGTACCGTTTCCTTTCATCAGCATTGACAGCAGCATCTTATGGCTGGGAATGCCTTTTTGCAGACATGAAGGCATCAGGCCTCCATATATTGCTGTCAGATTTCTATCGGAAAACATTGCCGGCTACGTTGAATCGCAATTTCTGTGAAAAAGCCTGGTACATGCAAGCCAACTAAACATAAAAAGACCCCCTGAAACAGGGGGTCTTGCGTATTGAGGCGGCAGGCTGCACGCCACATCGTGCATTTCCAATAAAGGAGCGCCCGCCGGCTTATTCAATTAGCTCATCGCTCAATAAATATATCACCAATCATCCGCTGATGCAAGATTAAATTTTTCCACAGGGTCTATTATACAAACATATAGGTTTCATAAAAACAGAAAAAGAAGTAAAATTATCTCGAAGTAAAGATTTTTTCTTGAAAAGGAAGTGCATTTGATGAATTTGCTAGCATTGAAAGGCATCCACCATGTTTCTGCCATCACAGCAAACGCAAAAAAGAACTATGAATTCTACACTGACACTTTAGGCATGAGGCTCGTAAAGAAGACGGTGAACCAGGATGATACTTCTGTTTACCATTTGTTTTATGCAGATGAAAGGGGAAACCCGGGAACTGACTTAACCTTTTTTGAAATACAGAATGCAGGGCACACCTACCCCGGAACCAACAGCATCAGCCTCACTTCCCTAAGAGTTCCGAGTGACCGCTCACTTGAGTATTGGCAGGACCGGTTTAAGGAACACGGGGTCGAATATACGGCCATTACTTCTGACAGCGGTAGAAACATGCTTTTTTTCACTGACTTTGAAGATCAAAGACTTGCACTTATTTCTGATGAAGCGAACACCGGGGAAGAAGGAGGGCGCCCTTGGGAGCAAAGCCCTGTTCCCGCAGAGCATGGAATCATAGGTCTTGGACCCGTATTCCTGACTGTCGCCGAACTGAGCCGGACAGAAGATACCCTTGTCAGCCTTTTAGGTTTCCGAAAGAAAGATTCTTATTCCGCATCTGCGCTTGGCGGCCATACAGCACATGTGTATGAAACAGGAAAGGGAGGATCAGGGACCGAGGTACACATCATTGTTCGGGATGACTTGCCAAAGGAAAGGCCAGGCCGCGGAAGCGTGCACCATGTAGCTTTCCGTGTTGAAAACCAGGAAGAGCTGAATAAATGGGTTGCCCTCCTGAAAGAAAAAAGAATCCCCAGCTCTGGATTTGTAGAGCGCTATTATTTTAAATCACTATACTTCAGGGAGCCGAATGGCATTCTGTTCGAGCTGGCGACTGACGGACCAGGGTTCGAAAGTGATGAGCCATTTGAAGAGCTGGGGCAGAATCTTGCACTGCCGCCTTATTTTGAAGACCGGAGAGAAGAGATAGAAGCTAAATTGAAGCCTCTTGATACAGGAAGATAGGCGGAATCCGCCTGTTTTGTGCTCTCTTTAATCATTTGGGCACGCAATCGACAGTCTTCGTAATTTCTTTAAGTTTTGGTGCGGCTCAATCAGCTTCTGACAAACAAGAAACCCGGCAGTATTTTATACTGAAATAATTATCTCCTTTTCTTTCCTGCTATGTTAAGATGAAGTTAACAAATTTAGGGAGATAACTGATGGATTCTATTGTTTTGGATCATTTGTCGGTTGCTGTCATGGCAATTGACGAAAATTTTACTATTAAAGTAGCCAATAAAAGATGCAAGGAAATATTGGGAATAGATCCTGAAGAAGCGCTTGGGCAGAATATCGACGAATTTTTTGGCCATCCGCCTGAATTTACCAGGACCGTTCAGCACACCCTTGAACAGGGAAAGAACTTCCGATACGATGTGTTCCCATATACTTGGGGTAAATACGAATTGACATTGAGCCAGCGTTCCACCTTGCTCAAGGACGATAATAACCAGATAAAAGGTGCTATGGTTGAATTTGAAGACATCACAGAGCGGCACAAGATGGAGGAGCAATATAAAAACTTCATCGAGGAAAGCACAGTAAACATCATTCTTGTAGATGATAAGATTGGAATGCTTTCTCTCCATGCGCTGCCATATGATGTGTCACCGGCCAAAATGGCAGACCTTACTGCTAAAGCCATGCAATCAGCAAGCCAAAAGCAGATCAGGGCCCTGGTTCTCGATATGTCTAAACTGTTTACTATTAAATTGCTTGCCAATGCTGCAGGGTTTGTAAAGCTTATGCAGGGGTTCAGGATGATTGGCATTGAAGTTGTATTCGCAGGCATACGGCCGGATATTGCAGTTCAGTCAGTACAGGCCGGAATCAGGCTGGAAGGAATCGAAACATTTTCTCAGCTTGATTCAGCCATCAGGCACTTAAAAGAAAAGTATTAGCAGAAGGAAGGAAAATTTCATTTTCCTTCCTTTTTTCTGTATAAGTTGGTTAAAATAGAGTATTGAATATGATTTTTTAAGGAGAAAGTTAAAATGGAAAGACTCAAACAGGTCTGGGAATATATCAAACGCTTTTGGAAGAGAAAGCATATCACACAGATCCTGCTGCTTGCCGCCCTGACGGCCCTGCTGCTCGCCATTTTGTTTTTTGCCTACCTTGCAGCCACGGCCAATGTCCAATCCTTGAAGGATGGCCTGAAGCAGTCGACCGTCCTTTATGATAAAGACGGAGATGAGGCCGGAAAGCTTGCCGCCAACAGGACCGGGGGAGCAAAAATAGAAGAGTTGCCTGACCATATGAAGGAAGCTGTCGTCAGTATTGAGGACGAGCGTTTTTACAAGCATAATGGCTTTGATATAAAAGGGATTGCAAGGGCCTTTTTCAGTAATTTGTTTGCAGGGAGGATCACTGGCGGCGGCAGCACCATCACACAGCAGCTCGCCAAAAATGCATTGCTGTCGCCGGAACAAACATACAGAAGAAAAGCTGAGGAGATTTTCCTGGCGGTCGAAATAGAAAAGAATTACAAAAAAGAAGATATCCTGCTGATGTACCTGAACCAGGTTTATTTTGGCAGCGGGGCATGGGGCATTGACAGGGCCGCAAGAACATATTTCAATAAACCGATAAGCGGAGTCACCATCAGCGAAGCAGCGCTGCTTGCGGGACTGCTGCAGTCTCCATCAGCATTAGATCCTTACCAGCATTATGACAGGAGTATAAGCAGGCGTGACACGGTGCTTGGAAAAATGCAGGAACTTGGATACATCTCAAAGGATGAATATGAAAAGGCTATCGCGGAGAAAATTGTCCTGGAAGATGGAAGTTCAAACACAGAAGCAAGAAAGTATCCCTATTATGTAGATGCAGTCCTTGATGAGGCAACAAGCAAGTATGGCCTTACTCAGGAGGAGATATTTACAAGAGGCTATACCATTTATACAGAATTGGATCAAAATATACAATCCGGCCTTGAAAAGGTATATGACAGAGATTCCCTTTTCCCTGCAGGCAGAGGAGGACAGCTGGTGCAGAGCGGCTCAGTCCTATTAGATCCGTCGACCGGCGGTGTCCGTGCCATTGTTGGAGGCCGGGGTGAGCATGTATTCAGAGGCTTTAACAGAGGGACACATATAAAGGCTCAGCCAGGGTCCACCTTAAAACCGCTCTCAGTATATACACCTGCTATAGAAGAAGGCTATGATGCTTCATCTATCCTGAAGGATGAGCCGATGACATTCGGGAATTATAAGCCGGAAAATTTCTCGCGGACGTATGCCGGCGAGGTGCCGATGTATAAAGCAGTTGAAGAATCGCTTAACATTCCTGCTGTCTGGCTGCTCAATGAAATCGGGATTGATAAAGGCATGGATTCTTTAAAGCGCTTTGGAATCCCGACTGAGAAGGAAGACAGAGCGCTTGGCATCGCTCTTGGCGGAATGAGAAAAGGAATTTCGCCGCTGCAGCTCGCACAAGCATATGCCGCTTTTCCTAACGAAGGAAAAAGGCATGATGCCCACTTTATTACCAAGATAGTCGGACCGACAGGGAATGTTATTGCTGAAAGAAAGAAAAAAACGGTCAAAGTCACTTCCAAGGCAGCGGCAAGGGAGATGACATCCATGCTCCTTAATGTTGTCGAAAGCGGAACCGGCCAAAGGACCAGGATTCCGGAAGTACAGATAGCGGGAAAAACCGGCTCCACACAGCTGCCTTACAATGATATCGACGGCACGAAGGATCAATGGTTTGTAGGCTATACACCTTCATTGGTAGGTGCTGTATGGCTAGGCTATGATAAAACAGACAGGGAGCATTATTTATCAACAAGCAGCTCTGAAACTGTAGTGCCTATTTTCAAAAGCATCATGGAGCAGGTGCTGCCTTATACAGAACAGAAAGATTTTGGAACAGAGTCAGTTAATGATCAGCTCGCAGAAGAAGCTGAACCTGATATCGATCTTCAGGAGCGGGCTGAGGAATTCAGCAAGCGATTGAAGGAAGATTTGCCGGAATGGAAAGAAAAATGGCAGGATGCACGGGAGCTGCTCGATAAAACAGAAGAAAAACTAAATGAGATTTGGGACAAAATTGGAAGTTAGCTGTGTTCTATCACTAATATAATCAATATGTTGATCTAAAAGGAAAACATCATCGAATGTTTTCCTTTTTCTGTTCGGCAAATTTTTATATCACATCATCTTATTCGACAATCTCCGAAACTCTTGCGCAGCAGGGGGTATATCAAACTGCTAGCAAATGAGTAGCTATTTGATATCTGTATGTTATCCTATAAATAGGAGGTGCTATCATTGCAGAATGAACAAAGAACACAATTAAATGTCCGGCTGCAGAAAGAAACGCTGCAGAAGCTGGATGAAATTGTAGAATATTATCAGGAAAACACTAAGATTGGCCGAATATACAAAGCAGACGTGCTTGCTGATATTATTGAAAAATCATATGAAGTGATGAAGAAACAGAAATCCATAAATGCCCGAAAATTTTAAAAGACAACTAAATGTTTTGAACTGCTTGAATCTGGAAAAAATAATTAGAACTTCTTCTGGGAGTCCCTTTGCCGATCTCAGGCAAGTACCTCATAGAAATAATTAAAAGGAATGGTTTTATTGAGAGATGTCACTTTAGAACAGATTTTCAAACACAGAATCGCCCAAAAGTATTTGACACGATCCGGGGTGGCCCATGCAGTTGCGGTTTCCAATCACAGTTTTAAGCTTGCGGCTGAAAGAGGCGCTGATCCTGACATGGCTGCTAAAGCAGGGCTCCTTCATGATATGGGGCATTACACTTGGTATAAAAATGGAAAGTGGGATTATGATCTCTACAAAAAGAATGATATACATGCGATAAAAGGTGCAGAAAGGGCACATAAACTTTTGATCAGGCTGGGTGAAAATCCTGTTAAAGCAAAAGAAATAGCTCTTGCTATTCTTTTTCATACAGATTCCTTTCTTCCTGGGGGGGAAGTCATCCGCACGCCTCTTCAAACAATTGTAAAATTGGCCGACGAATTTGATGAAGAACCTGGCGGCGCCCACCATTACAGAAAAGTTGATGAAGAAAGGGCCCTTGAAAGCCTTAGAAGGCTTGATAAGAAGATCGATAATCTTCTGGAAGCTGAATAAAGGAATCCGCTGATGAAGCAGATTCCTTTTTTTATTTATTTGAAGGCTTCTATTCTCAACTTTTTGTCTAAAAATCATTCCTTTATAGGTCTTTATGCCTACTACTTTATCCATGAATAGATTGTGAGCCTTCGCAGATTCTTTTAAACTAAAATACAAAGGTATGTAAAAATATTCCGATAGGAGAATCGGCATGGAAATCACTTTATTTAAAAAAAGCAGAAACAGGCAAGAGCATTCTTTCAAACTTAATGATAACGGGAATATTGGAATCGATCAGTCTCTTAGTGAAGAGGTATTAAGGCAAATTGATATGATTGGCCTTCAGGACAGTGACCTGAACTATATACTTTCCCTGCAGCCCTATGTGAAAGAAAATCTCCCTGCTATCATAGAACAATTCTATAAGAATTTAGAAAATGAAAAAACACTGACGAAAATTATCAACGATAACAGTTCAGTTGAGAGGCTGAAAAATACTTTGAGCGCCCACATTTATGAGATGTTCAGCGGAAAAATAGATACAGAATTCATTCAGCAGCGTTTTGTCATTGCTCATGTCCATGTAAAAATCGGACTGCAGCCAAAATGGTATATGTGTGCCTTTCAGGATCTTTATTTGTCCTTATGCAGCATGATCATAGATACAATCTCAGAGAAGGGCCCGTGCACCGGGGCGATGCTGGCTGTTTCAAAGATCATCAGCCTTGAGCAGCAGATAGTGCTTGAAGCTTATGAACAGGAAATAAGCCGCATCAGGAAAGAGTCTGAAAGCTATAAAGAGCAGCTGAAGCATCAGGTTACAGAAGCAGCTGGAGAGCTGGCGGCCATCAGCGAACAGACAAGCGCCGCGATCCAGAAGGCAGCCGAAAGAACAGAGGATATTAGGGCTGATACAAAGTCTGGCTCCGATATAGCTGTTGTTGCAGAGGAGAAATCGGAAGAAGGAATGAATAGGCTTATCGGTCTTGGCAGGACTTTAGTTCAGGCCGAGGGCAAAATTGCCAGCATCAGCCAGAACATGGAACAGCTGATTGACAGTTCGAAACAAATCGAGCAGATTGCTGCGATTGTCACTTCTATTGCCGATCAGACGAACCTTCTGGCTCTCAATGCAGCAATAGAAGCTGCCAGGGCAGGTGAACATGGAAAAGGTTTTGCGGTAGTGGCTGATGAGGTGAGAAAGCTGGCGGAGAATACAAAAAATGCTGTTTCAGAAGTTTCAGGATTAATCGGTGAAATGGAAACCCGTTCAGGCATCATGGCTCAATCCATCGAAGAGGCTGGCGTAAATATCAATTCCAGCTCTGTTCAGTCCAAGGCAGTTAATGAATACTTCTCTCTTATCCTTGAGTCAATGCGGCAGGTAAAAGAAAAGAATCTGGCCATCGTGAAGGAAATGGAGGATTTGAATTTAGTATTTATTGACATAGGAGAAGCTTCAGGCCAGGTTGCTGCATCATCTGATATGCTTTCCGGACTGACTTTGACTTTATAGGAAAGAAAAATGGCGGCCGCAAAAGCAGCCGCCAGCCCTTTCCGTCCGTACAGTGGTTAAGTGTCCCGCAACAAGCGAATGTCCGGAAAGGGCTCTTTAAGCTTAACATATGCATTATGGAAAATCAAAAGGGGAAAAAAAGCCAAGTTATTTTATTTCCTCCGCAAAAAATGATATGATAATCAATGATTTTTAAATCTTGGCGATGCTGTTAATCAAAGCTGGTTCCCCGGAACATCAGCCGGTACTGAACCCAGTCAGGATACAGCTGGCCATCAACCCAAGGAGAAGATTTCAATGGCGAAAAAAGGATACATACAAATGAAAGACGGCGAGAAGATCGAGTTTGAATTATACCCTAATGAGGCTCCGGGCACAGTTGCTAACTTTGAAAAGCTTGCAAACGAAGGCTTCTATAACGGCTTGAACTTCCACCGCGTGATTCCTGGATTCGTGAGCCAAGGCGGCTGCCCGAATGGAACTGGGACTGGCGGACCTGGCTACACAATCAATTGTGAAACAGAAGGCAACCCTCATAAGCATGAATCAGGGTCTCTATCAATGGCACATGCAGGCAAAAATACAGGCGGAAGCCAGTTCTTTATTGTACATGACCCTCAGCCTCACCTGAACGGAGTCCATACTGTTTTTGGTAAAGTAACATCTGGCCTTGAAGCTGCTAAAGCGATGAAAAACGGCGATGTTATGGAAAAAGTTGAAGTATACGACGCCTAATCAGTAAAAAAGAGCCTCTGGCTCTTTTTTACTTTCACAAAGCTTTTCTTCAGGCTGGAATATGACCAGGCCGATTTTGTTCAAAGAAAGGAGCAGGTATGCTAAAACCAATAAAAGACCATCTCAAGCCAGGCTTGGATATCATCTTTGTCGGCTTCAACCCCAGCATCCGGTCAGCTGAGACCGGACATCATTTCGCCAATCCGAATAACCGGTTTTGGAAAATCCTTTATGAAGCGGGCATCACTCCTAAAAAATTTCTCCCTCAAGAAGACAGCCTGCTGCTGGATTTGAATATAGGGCTGACCAATATCGTCCCGAGGCCGACCAAAGCAGCAGACGAAATAACCAGGGAAGAATATAAAGAAGGCAGAGAAAGGCTCATCTCACTCATTACGGAGCTGAAGCCAAAGGCAGTCTGTTTTGTCGGCAAAGGGGTTTACCTGGAGTACAGCGGCAGCAAAAAAGCACCATGGGGACGCCAGGACATTTCTATTGTTCCAGGGGTTATTGAATTTGCAGCTCCTTCTTCCAGCGGACTGGTGCGGATGAAAATGGACGAAGTAATTGATATATATAAAGAATTGCCTGCCATCGTGTATGAACAGGCACCCTCCCGGCATGGAGAGGACAGCTAAAGGAAAATACGGGGGAATATAGAATGAAATTAGTATCTTGGAATGTTAACGGAATCCGGGCCTGCGTCAAAAAAGGCTTCCTGGATTTTTTCATGGAAGAAAATGCAGATATATTCTGCATTCAGGAATCAAAACTTCAGGAGGGACAGATTGAACTCAATCTGGATGGCTATCACCAGTACTGGAACTATGCCGAGAAAAAAGGCTATTCCGGGACCGCCGTTTTTACAAAGGAAAAGCCCCTCTATGTATCCTATGGGATAGCCGGAAGAGAAACAGAACCAGAAGGACGGAGCCTGACTCTTGAGTTTGAAAATTTTTACCTTCTGAATGTGTATACACCTAACTCTAAGAGGGACCTGGCAAGGCTTCCTTACCGGCTGGAATGGGAGGATGAGATTCGGGAATATATCCTTGAGCTTGAACAAAAGAAGCCAGTCATACTCTGCGGGGACCTGAACGTCGCCCATCTTGACATAGACCTTAAAAATGCCAGGTCTAACAGAGGAAACTCCGGATTTACGGATGAAGAGCGCGGAAAAATGACATCTCTTCTGTCAGAAGGATTTGTAGACTCCTTCAGATACCTTTATCCAGAGCAGGAAGGCGCTTATACGTGGTGGTCCTATATGGCCAAGGTCAGGGAGCGGAACATCGGATGGCGCATCGACTATTTTATAGTATCTGATAAACTGAAAGAGCATATACTAGATTCTAAGATTTATTGTGACATCATGGGCAGCGATCACTGCCCGATCATGCTCGAAATGGCCCTTTAGATGATAAAGGGCTTTTTTTCTGTATATAATGGAATCAGCATAAAAATAGGCGCAGTGAAGGAGGCAGGAGAGTCTGCCTGCCTGAACTGCCATGACAGGAAGGTTTTATGAAAAAGACACTTGTTTTGACGGGCGGGGGCTCAGCCGGCCATGTTACCCCCAATATGGCTTTGATTAAAGAACTTGAGGGGGAAAATATAGACATCCATTATATTGGCAGCAGAGAGGGCATTGAAAAAGAGCTTATCAGCGGTCTTTCCATTCCCTATCATTCGATTTCAAGCGGGAAACTAAGGAGGTACGCCGACTTTGAAAATGTAAAGGATATGTTCAAAGTGGCAAAAGGATGTACTGAAGCGCTCTGGATTCTTAAACAGCTCAAGCCAGGCCTCGTTTTTTCCAAAGGGGGTTTTGTATCCGTACCTGTCATCGCGGCAGCAAAGCTCCTCGGAATTCCGATATTCATCCATGAAAGCGATCTAACACCGGGCCTGGCTAACCGGATTTCAAAAAGGTTTGCTTCAAAGATTTATACTTCATTTGAAGAAACTCTGCAGTACCTTCCAAATGGAAAAGCACAGGCAATCGGCTCGCCAATCAGGAGGGAAATCCTTTCTGGCATCAAGGAGAAGGGGCTTGAATTCCTCGGTTTTGACAGAACCAGGCCGGTTCTTGCCATTATGGGTGGCAGCCTAGGGGCAAAGAAGATTAACGAAGCAGTGCGGCAGGAAATTGAACAAATCGGCGGCCAGTTTCAAATCGTGCACCTTTGCGGAAAAGGAAATCTTGATCCTGCATTGGAAGGCCGGCCAGGATACAGGCAATTTGAATTCCTGAACAGTGAACTTTCAGATGTACTTGCCTGTACAGATTTAATGGTAACCAGAGGAGGCTCTAATGCTATTTTTGAATTCCTTGCCCTCCGTATTCCGATGCTTATCATTCCTTTGAGCAGGAAACAAAGCAGGGGCGATCAGATTCTGAATGCAAAAAGCTTTGAGGAAAGAGGCTATTCATTGACCTTGCAGGAAGAAGACCTGACAGCCGCATCTTTAGCCGGGTATATTGCCCTTTTAAGTAAACACAGGGAAAGCATACTGAAACAGATGGAAGAATCAAGGATGAAGGATGCTTTATCCGTCATGGCTGGTAACATTAGGGACAAATTGCAGCAGAATTAGGCCTTCTGGGTCTTTGTTCGCTTTTTTGTTCGGTTCTAAAAAAGAAAATCAAGCCTATCTCCTTATCTGAATATTCCTTCGATTTTGGTATAATGGAGATACATCTTGTTTCTGCATCCTGAATTACTCTGAAGGAGGGAAAATAATGAAAGAATGTGTACGTGTGATCCCGTATCAGGTAATTGAACAATCAGAGGCGGTATCAGGCATTCCGGAAGGCATCGGATTGATACAGGCGCCAAAAATCTGGGAAGAAACAAGGGGAGAAGGCATTACAATCGCTGTACTCGATACAGGCTGCGACATCAGCCACCCTGATTTAAAGAATCAAATCATCGGCGGCAGGAATTTTACTGGCGATGATTCCGGAAATCCGGATATTTATAAAGACTATAACGGCCATGGCACCCATGTTGCGGGGACCATTGCAGCAGAAGGCAAAGAGCCCGGCATATCGGGCGTTGCGCCAGGTTCAAAGCTGCTCATTGTCAAAGTGCTTGATAGAAACGGCTCCGGCCAGTATGACTGGATTATTGAAGGAATCCGCTACGCTATCGACCAAAAAGCCGATATTATTTCCATGTCGCTCGGCGGCCCGAATGACATGCCTGAGCTTCATGAAGTTATAAAGGAAGCCGTACGGAACAACATCTCTGTTGTATGTGCAGCGGGTAATGAAGGAGACGGAAAAGAATCAACTGATGAGTTCGCCTATCCGGGCTGCTATAACGAAGTGATCAGTGTAGGTGCAATCGATTTGGACAGGAATTCTTCACAATTTACCAATTCACATAATGAAATCGACCTGGTTGCACCAGGGGAAGAAATACAATCAACCTATTTAAATGGGAAGTATGCCACTTTGAGCGGCACCTCCATGGCTGCCCCGCATGTATCCGGTGCGATGGCGCTTATTAAGAATGTGGCCAACAAAAACTTTGACCGGAATCTTTCCGAGGCAGAGCTTTTCGCCCAGCTCATCAGACGGACCGTTCCGCTTGGCAATTCAGCCAAGCTTGAAGGCAATGGCCTTGTTTATCTAACTTTGCTTGAACATCTTTCAGATATTTTCACATCTAAAGTGCTGCCGATGGTCTTAAAATCATGAACAGCCTGGCTGAACAGCTCGCTGCTGAACAGGAGGCGGCACTGGCAAACCTGCAGACTCAAAGTGCGGAGCGGATCTACTATGATGAAGCTGCTGACCTTGAGAAATGCAAAGCCTATTATGCTTCAATCGACTTTGAGGCAGCGGAGGCCAAAGAAGATCTTCAGAAGCTTGTGGAGAAAACCCACAAGACCATTCTGAAATATTCCCCTCATCTCTATTTATATCCCTGGGTGGACCTGCAGGAGAACTTTGCTCTCAAAAGCCTTTATTCAGGCGGCAGCATGGATCCGGCTGAAAGCATTAAACATGATGCGGAGATCTTGCTGGAGCGGAACCGGACTGGAGACACGCGGACAAAGCTGAATTGCGAGCATGTAGTTCCGCAGTCCTGGTTCAGTGAACAGCAGCCGATGAAGGGGGACCTCCATCATTTGTTCGCCTGTGAGCCCGCCTGCAATAGCATGAGGAGCAATTTTCCTTATGAAGACTTCCCCTCTTATAAGCCGGAAGCTTCTGCTTTCGGTATAAGAGGCGGCTGCGGCATGGCTGAAGAAGGGAAGTTTGAGCCGGAATACGGCAAAGGAATTGCAGCCCGGGCATGCTTTTACTTTTTCCTGAGGTATAAGAATTTTAAGCCTGCAGAACACGGAATCAGCTGCAGTCTCCTTCAAAAATGGCATCTTGAATTTCCTGTATCACTTTATGAAAAGCACAGGAATGCCGCAATTGAGGAGCTGCAGGGCAATCGCAATCCATTCATTGATTTTCCGGCACTTGCAGGGAAAATGACTGATTCAAATTAATAAAATTCCGGAGGTACTGTTTTTAGCCTTATGCAGCCTTTTACACAAAGAACGATAAAAATCATTAAAGAAATACCTGCCGGAAAGGTGATGACATACGGCCAGATAGCAGCCCTTGCCGGAAGCCCACGCGCAGCCAGGCAGGTCGTCAGGATTCTTCATTCCCTGAGCAGGCAGGAGAAGCTTCCATGGCACAGAGTCATCAGCAAAATGGGCGAAATCAGCATGAAAGATCCTATGCTCCGGGAGGAACAGAGATTTCTCCTTGAAGCGGAGGGCATCACTGTAGACGTCAAAGGAATAATCAGGCTTGAAAATTTTCTGCATGAGCCAAAAAAAGGGCTGGATAATAATACCTGATTTTGATATGATAATAAAAATTCTTAAATTCTATGACGAGAACAAGTAGGAAAGGGAATGTTCCTTCAGCGAGCTGGGTATGGTGAGAGCCAGCGGAAACGATCTTTCTGAAACACCATCTCTGAGATGCAGGGCTGAAATCCAGTAAGTCCTGACGGGTGTCCGCCGTTAAAAGGAACGCGTATGATGGTACGTTGATGAGCGCTATTGTTTATGCAATAGAATTTGGGTGGTAACGCGGGTATAACACTCGTCCCTTATACAGGGGCGGGTGTTTTTTATTTCCCTAAAAATTAAAAAGAAAGGCAGGTACTGAAATGGAAAGCACTCAGGCAAGAGAACACAGAATCAGAGAGTATTGGAGGCAAGGATATATTTTTGCCAAATCCGTTTCCAATCGTGCAGGCAGGACTCCTTTCGTTTTTTATGAAGGGCCTCCGACCGCCAATGGGCTGCCCCACGCCGGCCATGCTCTTGGGAGAACATACAAGGATCTGACAGCCCGCTACTGGACGATGAAAGGGAGGCAGGTAATCAGGAAAGCCGGCTGGGATACACATGGGCTTCCGGTTGAGCTGGGAGTGGAAAAAGCATTGGGCATATCAGGAAAGAAGGAAATCGAGGATTATGGTGTAGGTGCTTTTATAGAAAAATGCCGGGAAAGTGTATTCCAATATGAAAAACAGTGGAGGGAATTCACAGAGCAGCTAGGCTACTGGACGGATATGGATGACCCTTATATGACATTAAGCAATGAATATATCGAGTCGGTATGGCATATCCTTGGGACAATCCACGAAAAGGGGCTGCTTTACAAGGGCCACCGGGTATCTCCCTACTGTCCAAGCTGCCAGACTTCCTTGAGTTCCCATGAAACTGCGCAGGGCTACAAGGATGTAAAAGATTTAAGCGCCACTGTCACCTTCAGGCTGAAAGGAAGGGAAAATGAATATATCCTGGGCTGGACCACAACGCCATGGACACTTCCGGCCAATGTTGCACTGGCTGTCCATCCCCAGGTCCGTTATGCAAGAGTAAAGAATGGAGACAAAATCTTTATTCTGGCTGAAAACAGGGTGGCAGACCTTTTTCGCAGCTTTGATGAAATCCTTGAAACGATTGAAGGCAAAGAGATCACGGGAATGGAATATGAGCCTCCCTTTCAAGTTGATGGGCTGGAAGGTGCGCACAGAGTCATTGCAGCTGAATTTGTTACTGAAAACAGCGGCACTGGTATCGTCCATCTTGCTCCCGCTTACGGAGAAGACGATTACCGGGCCATAAAGGAAAGGGGGCTTCCTTTTATCAATATCGTTGATTCCAAAGGCTGTTATACTGATGAATTTCCGCCGCTTGCAGGGAAGTTCGTCAAAGACTGTGATGTTGATATCTTAAAAATGCTGGGAAGCATGGACCTGTTATTCCACAAAGAAAAGTATGAACACAGCTATCCATTTTGCTGGCGGTGCGACTCTCCGCTCCTTTATTACGCAGCTGACAGCTGGTTCATCAAAACCTCTTCCCTGAAAGAGAAATTTCTTGAGCTCAACAGCCAGGCAGAATGGCATCCAAGCCACATGAAGAATGGCCGTTTCGGCAACTTCCTTGAAGGGCTGGTGGATTGGAATATCAGCCGGAGCCGCTATTGGGGCACGCCTCTCAATGTTTGGGTCTGTGAAAATTGCGGGGCAGAGAAAGCCCCAAAAAGCTTTCAGGAGCTGCAGGAGCTTTCAGAAGCAAATGGAAAGCTCACTGATTATCATAAGCCTTATGTCGATGCAGTGAAAATCCCTTGCCAGGACTGTGATGGTTACATGGCCAGGACACCGGAGGTCATCGATGTCTGGTTTGACTCAGGAAGCATGCCATATGCCCAGCTTCATTACCCTTTTGAACATAAAGAGGAATTTTCAAGGCTATTTCCTGCAGATGCAGTTATAGAGGGTGTGGATCAGACCAGGGGCTGGTTTTACTCATTGCTCGCGGTTTCAGTCTTATATAAGGGGCAATTGCCTTATAAAAATGTCCTCGCCCTTGAGCA
This sequence comes from Cytobacillus sp. T106, assembly GCF_040492155.1. Classification (NCBI taxonomy): domain Bacteria; kingdom Bacillati; phylum Bacillota; class Bacilli; order Caryophanales; family Bacillaceae; genus Cytobacillus; species Cytobacillus sp. T106. The sequence continues at coordinate 197,140 of NZ_JBEUMK010000007.1, forward strand.
TGTCCTTGATGAAAATGGACAGAAAATGTCTAAGAGCAAAGGAAATGCCCTTGATCCTGCAAAGCTGATCACTGAATTTGGAGCAGATGCTTTAAGATGGGCGCTGGTGGAAGACAGCAGTCCATGGAAGCCCAAGAAGTTTTCCGGAAAAAATGCGGCAGAGGCAAAATCAAAGCTGGTCGACTCGCTAGCAAGCATTCACCATTTTTACAGCCTCTACAGTACAATCGATCATTTTGAGCCAGATAGCTCTCAAACTTCCGGCAACATCATGGACCGGTGGATTCTTTCGCGGCTGCACAGTGTCATTGAAACGGTAAACAAGGAGATGGGCAGCTACCAGGCTACAAATGCCGCCAGGGCAGCAGGCACGCTGATCGAAGAGGTCAGCAACTGGTATATCAGGAGAAACAGGGAAAGGTTCTGGGCGAAGGGCATGGAAGACGACAAAATTTCTGCATTCCAGACACTGTATACACTATTGGACAATATCTCCCGCATGCTGGCACCATTCGTGCCTTTCATAGCTGAAAGCGTCTATTTAGACCTGACAGGCAGAAGCGTCCACCTTGAAGACTACCCGGAGGCTGAAACCGCCTTGATTGACAGGGAGCTGGAGGACAATATGGTTGAAGTCATGGATCTGGTTGAGCTGGGCAGAAGCATCCGGCATTCAAAGCAGCTGAAAACAAAGCAGCCGCTGGCCGAAATGCTTGTGCAATGCAGCAAAGAAAAGGAAGAGAAATTAATAGCTTTCAGCAGGATCCTCAAGGAAGAACTGAATGTAAAAGATATCTCATGGGCTGAAAGCTTGCAGGATAAATACTTCTGCCGGCTGAAGCTGAACTTCAAAGCAGCAGGAAAGAAGTACGGAAAGAATGCCAATCTCGTTCATCAGTCGCTGCAGCAGCTCTCTGAAACAGATATCCGCCAGCTGCTGGAAACAGGAAGCCTCGTTCTGCAGGCTGGCAATGAACTGCTGAAGGTCGAAAATAGTGATACAACGGTGGAAAAGCTCCCAAAGAAAGGCTACGCGGAAAGCAGCGGACGAAATATGACAGTTCTTTTGAAAACAGAGTTGACTGAGGAATTGAAGAGGGAAGGCTATGTAAGGGACTTTATCAGAGGAATACAGGATTTAAGGAAAAAGCTGGAGCTTCCTATCGACAAAAGAGTTAACCTGCATATCGATACAACCTCTGAAGCAGAAGGAATACTGCGCGGATTTGAGGATCTTTTATACGCCAATATCGTTCTTGAAGGGATTGCTTTCAAGCCTCTGCAAGCTCCGATGCTGAAGGGCAGGCTTGGGGGGGAACTGATAGCTGTCTCATTGACATAACCACTGGCTGGCCGGCACCTTTCAAAAACACTACTTTTTCCTCACAATGAAAATAAAGGAAAAGCAGCATTCAAAGCGAAGTAACTGTTAATACTTTAAATCTGGCAAAGCTTAACTTCTGGTTTTGGATCTGAACTTAATTTTTGCCACAGGAAGGTGCTGCTGCTTGTTGAGAAAGTGGAAAATTGTCATCCTTATAACAGCTTTATTATTCATTTCAGCCTCTCCATACGCTTATGAACTATCCCGCCAGGCTTCGGCGGTTGAAGAAGGAGGACTGACCCGAGACCTGAATCAGCTTCTGAATAATGATCCTATCCTCTCTGGAGCGCTTGCGGGAGTAAGCATCAGAAATGCAGAGACCGGCGAACTGCTGTATGACCATATCGGCGGGATCCGTCTTAGGCCGGCCTCTAATATGAAGCTGCTCACATCCGCCGCTTCTCTTCAGGTTCTTGGCGAAGAATACCGGTTTACTACTGAGGTACTGACAGATGGACTGCACAAAAAAGGCAATCTTCATGGAAATCTATATTTGAAAGGCAAAGGCGATCCGACCCTATTAAAAAGCGACTTTGACAAGATGGCAGCCGGGTTAAAGCAAAAGGGCATCAAAACGATTCATGGCAGCCTGATTGCTGATGACAGCTGGTATGATGACATAAGGCTATCAAAGGATCTGCCCTGGAGCGACGAGTCCTACTATTACGGCGGCCAGGTATCAGCACTGACAGCGTCGCCAAATGAAGATTATGATGCAGGCACGGTCATTGTAGAGGTGAATCCGGGGAAATCTGCAGGAGAACTACCGGCAGTCACTCTGACCCCTGAAACAGGCTATGTAAAAATCATCAACGAGGCAGCGACCGTCCCGGCTGACGGCAAAAAGGACATTACCATTGAACGGGACCATGGCACGAACACGATCCGCATTACCGGGACAATACCTGAAAAGGCAAGCAGGTCCAGGGAATGGATTGCCGTGTGGGAGCCGGCCGGATATGCGCTTGATCTGTTCAGCCAGTCATTGAAGGAACATGAGATACGCGTAACCGGAAAATTGGAGCTGGGGAAAGCCCCTGAGAAAAGCTCTCTGCTTCTGGCACATCAATCCATTGCATTGAAGGACTTGCTGATACCTTTTATGAAACTCAGCAACAACAGCCATGCAGAAGTACTGGTCAAGGAAATGGGCAAAAAGGTGAAGAATGAAGGAAGCTGGGAAAAAGGCCTTGAAGTTGTCTCAGAACAGCTTGCCAGCTGGGGAGTCAATAAAGACACCCTGATCCTCCGTGACGGGTCGGGCATATCACATGTCAGCCTTATTCCGCCTAATGAGTTGTCACAGCTGTTATACGGCGTACAGTCTGAGAAATGGTACCCCTCATTTGAGAGATCACTCCCATTGGCAGGAGCCCAGGACAGATTAATTGGCGGCACACTACGCAACAGAATGAAGAACTCGGCAGCAGAAGGAAAGATTAAAGCCAAGACAGGTTCCATATCCACCGTAAGCTCCCTTTCCGGATATGCAGAAACCAAAAGCGGTGAAAAGCTCATTTTCAGCATTGTCCTCAATAATCTGAAGGATGACAGCAAGGCAAAAATTATAGAAGATAAGATTGCAATCCTTCTGGCAGAACAGCCGTAACGCCAAGAAGCAGGCAGATTCCTTTCAATAGGGAGTCTGCCTGCTTCTTTTTTTAATAATAACGGTTTATTTCGTACGCCCTGCATATTCCTCAACCATTTCAGCGGTCACAAGCTTCCTGGAAGGAACAATTCCCTGTCTGGCAAGCTGGTTGATTTCCTCTGTCACTTCATTGATTTTTTCTGTAGAAAAAGCTTTTCCTGCTTTAGACAGAGATAATGCTTCTTCAATAAACGCTTCTCTTTTTGCGTCAAGCTCAAGAAAGCGGGTGATCCTTGTGTTTAATTTCTTGGCATGTTCGGTTAAAGCATGGTGCACACTCATCGTTTCACTCCTCATTCAAAAGGCTAATATTATATTATCAACTAACCTCCATTTCGTTAAGAAAAACTTTTCTGTGTTAAAGTTCTAAGGAGAACTTTAAAGGATAGGGTGCTGGCCAATACATGATAATATAATATACAGGCTCCTTAAAAGGCGCCGATTAATATTCAAAGGGGGGATTTTCCATGGAAGCATTGGAAACTCTCTATCCTCTTGCAGTAGAACAAGCTAAAGCAAAAATTTTAGAGGATATTCACTATTATTTATCAACGAAAGATTCTCTTCCCGATTTTGAAGAATATTTTCAGGACAGGAAGCTGTATTATGAACAGATTTGGATAAATGTCTGGCTTAATATGACCAACAATAAAGTGGCGCGGAAATTAAAAAAGGAATATCTTCAGGAAAAGGGATTTTCAACAGAGGGAATCGACAAGAAGGTCATCAACAGCCTTTTCCGATCTGAAGTAAAGAACTATTCACCATGGAATGCAGAGAAATGGCTGCTTTCCCTCTATTCCCATGATCCAGGCAAATGGGAACAGACATATCGGGATGCAAGGGAAAAGTATCTGCTTCAGCTTCAGCATGAGGAAAATGCCGAGCGTATTGCCAAGGCTTACACAGCACTCGATAAGGCTGCCGGGAAAATCATGAGGAAGCATAGCCGGCTGTTTTATTTGAGGGCAAGATATGAGGCTGCCCGGCAATTAAAGAAGGACTTCAGCAGCGGAACCAAATACGGGCAGGCGGATACATTTGCACTTGAAGAAAAGCTCAGGCCGGAAGGACATTTTAACCCGGAGCATTATACACTCGCTGCCGAGTTCTTTGAAGAGCTGACTGGCGGCATCCATTCAACAAACCATTGGGGCAGACAGTATTTTGAATATGAAACCTATTATTTTAAATATGAAAAGCTTTTGATGGATTCTATGAAAGATATTGTTCCTGAGACCGTATTGGAACTAATGGATCCTTCCATGCTTGAACAATACAAATCGCTCCATCCGGAAAACGACCCGGAAGCAGCCATCCATTCCATGACTGAATGGCCGTCAGAGGAACTCGCCGGAGAATTCCTGGAGGAAATTGAAAATGAATTCCTGGAGGACTTGCTCCGCCTCAGTTCTTTTCCATGGGAACCAGCCGTGCATCTGGAAATATATCAGATGGATCTTGAGGACCGGGAGCGGAAAGAGGCAGAAGCGCGAGCAGCAGAAGAGCGGAGAAAGCAGGAGGAAGCCAGGATCCTCGATGAGATATTTGGCCGGGAATACAGCCCTTCTGTGGACAGGAGCGTCAAATACGTCCTTCATATCGGCGATACGAATACAGGCAAGACCTTCCATGCGCTCGAAAGCATGAAAAAGGCGGACAGTGGAATTTATCTGGCCCCCTTAAGGCTTTTGGCACTCGAGGTATACGATAAGCTGAACGGGGAAGCTATTCCCTGTACACTTAAGACAGGGGAGGAAGAAAAAGTGACTCCCGGGGCAAGCCATTTTGCTTCCACTGTCGAGATGTTCAGTGAAAAAGAGCGTTTTGATATAGCAGTCATTGATGAAGCACAGATGATCACTGACAAAGACCGCGGGTTCTCATGGTATAAGGCCATAACGAAGGCTAATGCAAGTGAAGTCCATATCATTGGCAGCAAAAGCTCTCAGTCAATCCTCCTTCAGCTTTTGGAGGGGACAGATTTGGAGATACATGAATACCATAGAGATACACCGCTTATCGTCGAACCTGACGAATTCAGGCTGAAGCACAGCAGAAAAGGGGATGCCCTGATCTGCTTTTCAAGGAAAAGAGTGCTGGAGACTGCTTCCCGGCTTCAGAATGATGGCCGCTCTGTCAGCATGATATATGGCAGCATGCCGCCTGAAACAAGGAAAAAACAGGTGCAGCGCTTCATCGACGGCGAGACCAATATTATAGTAAGTACAGATGCAATTGGCATGGGTCTGAACCTTCCTATCCGCAGGGTCGTTTTTCTTGAAAATGAAAAATTCGACGGAGTCAGCAGGAGGCAGCTCACTTCCCAGGAGGTCAAACAGATTGCCGGAAGGGCCGGCAGAAAAGGCCTCTACAATACAGGCCGGGTCGCATTTATGGAAAACATCAAGGAAATGGGTTCCCTGCTGGAACAGGAAGATGATCCGGTCCATACATTTTCGATTGCGCCAACCAGCGGAGTATTTGACCGCTTCCAGAAATACTATCATGATCTGGGAACTTTCTTTGAACTTTGGGACAAATTCGAAAGTCCACCTGGAACAGTGAAAGCGTCCCTTGCCGAAGAGAAGGAGCTTTATGAGCTCGTCCAGGGAACAGAAATGGAAGCCAGGCTCAGCCTCGGGGACCTGTATGGATTCCTGCACCTGCCTTTTTCAGCCAGGGAGCCGGAACTCGTCAGGCAATGGAGGATGTCGGTGATGGCATCGGTGCATAACGAAGACCTTCCTGAGCCTTCAATCCGCAAAAGGACCCTTGAGGACCTGGAGCTCACGTATAAATCTGTCGGTCTGCATCTGCTGTTTCTTTACAGGCTCGACCAGAGGACAGAAGCTTTATACTGGGAAAGGGTCCGGGATGAACTGGGGACAATGGTCCATGAAAAGCTGAAGACAGATGTTCAGAAAATGACTAAAAAATGCCGCAGATGCGGCAAGAAGCTTTCATGGGAGCATCCTTATCCGATATGCGACGAATGCCATGAGGGCGGGTTCAGGACCAGGAGAAAACCTTCATATTTCAGGAGATGACTAAAAAGGGCAGGCAGCCCGTGAGCTGCCTGCCCTTTCATTGACAATCCAAACTGTATCTTTTATTATTACAGTATAAGCAGGACATATCCCGGTATTAACCAGCTGCTCAGATATACAATGAAAAGCCTATCTGCAGTTTGCGTTATCACACAGAATTTACGGGTAATGATACAGTATACGGCCGAAAAGAACCGGCCCTGAATCTAAGATCTTAAATGTATTGAACATAAAAAATAAATAATCTATTGAGGGCGGTGTTATGATATGAACAATCAAGACATTAAAATGGGCGGATGGATCACAGGGAAGTCGCGGAATGGGGAGCTTGTTCAGGGCTTCGTGGAAGCGGCATTGCCAGAGCGTGAATTCGTGACAGTTTTTGTTGTCGACAGCGACAACCCGGAAGTGATCGGCAGGAAGGTCCATATTGAAAAGAAAAAGGCAGAGACTATGAAAAACGATCTTCTTCCTTCTGCCGACGGTCTTCGCTCCCTTATCGACACAGCTTTGCTTACAAGGGACAAGGAATGGTTTATGGAGCTCTCAAATGCACTGAATCGTATTGAACAGGCAGGCATTGAAAAAAAAGAACATGCAGCCGGCAGCGGTACATTTCCTTCAAGCGAAGGCAGAATGAATAAGAAATATTAAAACTATGCTGTTACAGCAAGAATAGAAAGAAGGCAGGAAGATGAAGCTCGGTATACTTGATCAATCTCCTGTTCCTGAAGGGAGAACGGCTCATGAGGCCCTTTTAGCCTCACTCGAGCTTGCACAGGAAGCGGAACGGCTCGGTTACAGCCGCTATTGGATTGCAGAGCACCATAATATGACAGGGCTTGCCTGCTCTGCCCCTGAAGTGATGCTTCCCTATATTGGCGCCCAGACTTCACATATAAAAATTGGAAGCGGAGCCGTTCTTCTTCCTTATTACAAACCTTACAAAGTGGCGGAAACCTATAACATGCTTGCCACCCTTTTTCCCGGAAGAATTGATTTAGGGATCGGAAGGGCGCCAGGCGGATCTGCCGAAACATCCATGGCGCTATCTGACAACTTTTTAAAAGGCGTCGCTGAAATGCCTGATAAAATCACTGAGCTCTTAAACTTTCTGGTGGGCAGCCATCCTGAAGGCCATATGTACTCCAAAGTGGCGCCTGCACCTGTACCCCGTTCTGCTCCTCTTCCGTGGATATTGGGAACCAGCAAGAAAAGCGCCATACAGGCTGCCGAAAAGGGAACAGCCTACTGCTTCGGGCATTTTATGAGCGACCAGAATCCCGAAGAGATTATTTCACTCTATAAGAATAATTACATTCCTTCTAAAATGGCCTCTGCCCCATACTGTCTAGCCGCTGTTAATGTGATTTGTGCAGAAACAGAAGAACAGGCAGAGGAGCTGGCTATAAAAAGCCGCTCATGGAGGAATCTGCTGAGCGGGGAAGAAGCGCAGCTGGAACAGGAGTCCTTAAACACAGAAGAACTCTTGCAGGACATGAAGAAAAAAATGATCATCGGAAATCCTGTTCAGGCTGCTGAACAGCTTGAAAGCCTGGCCAGCAGGATAGGGGCAGATGAACTTATGATCATCACTCTGACAACCGACTATCAAGACAGGCTGCATTCCTACAGACTGATTGCTGAACAAATGCTATAATAATCCGCTGTGGATGGTGCAGCGGGTTTTTCATTTAAAAGAGGGGATGAAGTATGAAACTAAGCGTACTGGATCAAGCTGTCATTCGAAAAGGAGATTCTCCGGGAGATGCACTTAAGCAAACCTCCCACTTGGCGCAAATTGCCGATAATCTGGGATACACCCGCTTTTGGACCGCTGAGCATCACAATTCCAATGGGATGGCAGGATCTTCACCAGATGTCCTGATCTCCCATATAGCAGCAGTAACCAAAAAGATACGGGTAGGCTCTGGAGGGGTCCTCCTACCTCAATACAGCCCGTATAAAGTTGCAGAGACCTTTAAAGTGATGGAAGCTCTGTATCCGGGCAGGATTGACCTCGGTGTCGGCAGGTCACCTGGCGGCGGTGCAGACACAAGACTGGCTCTGACAGACGGCATCAGGAGGAGCATGAATGAATTCCCCGGCCAGCTGAGAGATCTCCAGGGCTTTTTAACCAACACTCTGCCGGATAACCATCCTTTTAGGGAGGTAAAAGCCTACCCGGATCTGCAAACTCTGCCGGAATTATGGCTATTGGGGATTACCGAACGCGGCGCTAGAGCGGCAGCTGAAAACGGCATGCGGTTTACCTATGGGCACTTCATCACACCGGCAAACGGGGAAAAAGCATTCCAATACTATTACCGTCACTTCCAGCCGTCTGCTATGCTGAAAGAGCCTTCGGCAAACGTCTGTGTATTCGTCATCTGCGCGCCGACTAACGAACAAGCCGAACACCTCGCAGCCAGTCAGGACCACTGGCTCCTGGACATCGAAAAAGGAGCCGACACAAGAATCATCTCACCAGAGGAAGCCCAAAAAAGAACCCTGACGGCAGCCGAAAAAGAAAAGATTCAGCACAACCGAAGCAGAATGGTCATAGGCAATCCTCAAAAAGTGAGAAATCAGCTCCTCAAGATCAGTGAAAAATACGGTACCGATGAAATCATGGCCATCAATAATACCTATAGTTTCAAGGACAGAGCAAGGAATCTGGAATTATTGGCTGAATTGTTTTTATAAAGTTTTTATGTAAAGATTATTGTATTTGAATATAAAAAGGGACTGTTTACATTTAGGTTATTATATATGGAGGCTTATTCAGTTAATGGGACATTTTAGTGATGGAAGGCTTTTTGGAGAAAAGAAGTATAATATTATCCGATTTGAGCAGCAAGCCTCAAAATAAGCGGAGATTCTCCTCTTAGACGGCTGAATATGGCACGGATGGGTGTAAATAAGCGGAGAATCTCCGGTTAAGCGAAGCGAAGTTGCCCATTTTCCTGTTTTTTAAGTTTATAGTAGGAATTTCTCCGTCTATTTGAGCTATTTTTAGGGCATTTTTGAAATTAGAGGGAATTTCTCCGCTTATTTTCCTAACCTATCACTGATCCCTCTTTGAGAATTTTTCGTCGTAGCTGAACTTTGAATCAAAGCCCTGCTTCTTGGCTTACTCTTTTTATGTTAAAACTGGCAAGTAAATTTAAAAACCGCTGATGGTTGGAGTGGAAGACACGCAGACTCCTGCGGGATCGCAGCGGCAGAGCTGAGACCCCACAGCGCGCAATCGCGAGGAGGCTTAGCGCCGAGGAAAGCGAAGTGTCTGGAACGGAAACCATCAGCCCAAGTTAAGAACACAACAACGGATGAAGAAACCAATTAGGGGGTGTCGTTGCTTAGGAATCTTTTTCTCAAAGCCCTGCTGACCGGAACGGAAGGCACGAAGACTCCTCATAAAATGCATGCTCATTTTCTTCGTGCGATGCAGATTCCAGGAAGAAGATTCAACATCCTGCGGGATTGCAGCGGAAATGTTGAGACCCCGCAGCGCGTAAGCG
>NZ_JBEUMK010000008.1:0-204591 GCF_040492155.1 Cytobacillus sp. T106
TCCGCTTTTCTATTTAACAAGCTGCGCCTTATAAGCAGGCTGGCAGTATACACAGATGTGGACATTGACGTCGGCAATGAGGATGTCGGCGGCATTGTATTCAATATCACAGAATGAGCAGGCAACCATTTTGTCTTCTTCGAATGCTTCAACAGTTTCAGGAATAGGGTCATTTACCTTGATAAGCTCTACCCAGATGCCTTTTGAAAGCGGAAGATTGGTCTTTAAATATTCATTGGCTGCCTCTTCTGTTTCCCAAAAGCCTAAGTCCCACAGCAGTTCATTTGCGCTTCCATCCTGTGTCATCAATCCATAAACTGTTTTCATTATCTTTCGTCTCCTCTCAGACGGAAATTAAGATCAATAGATTTCTTATCTCTTTTCCGCTTTTCTTAAGTATTAAACCATTTGCAGGAATTTCCAGATCGGGCAGGTCTATTTCATCCGGCAATAGAAATTAAGAATATATCTTGGCTGTAACCGATTTGTAACTGGGGCTGATTAGGATGAAGGCAGGAAGATTTGCAGCAAACAATTGATTTCAAGGGGGAGAAAGGATGAAAAAGAATACAGGGAAAATGGCATTGGGCTGCCTGATGTCGCTGATGGTGGTCTTTTCGAGTGCCTGCAGTTCAGAAGAATCGGGAGGCAGCGGGGATGAGAAGAGCGATCCGATCAAAATCGGCGTGCTGGCCTCGCAGACAGGCGGGCTTGAGTCATATGGGGAACAGACACTCCGCGGCTTTGAGCTGGGCCTGGAATATGCAACAGACGGTAAAAATGAAGTGGCTGGAAGGAAGATTGAATTCATTGTAGAGGATACTGAAACAAAGCCGGAAGTGGCCGTCCAAAAGGCGACAAAGCTGCTTGAGGAAGATGAAGTTGACTTCCTGGTCGGATCCTCCAGCTCCGGTGATACATTGGCTGTTCTTCCCCTCGCAGAAGAATATGAGAAAATCATGGTCGTCGAGCCGGCGGTAGCTGACAGCATCACAGGCTCAGAGTTCAATCCTTATATTTTCCGGACCGCGCGCAACTCTTCTCAGGATGCAGTCGCTGGTGCTGCAGCCATCGCTGGTGAAGGTGTAAAAATAGCGACGCTTGCTCCTGATTATTCTTTCGGGCGCGACGGTGTGGCTGCATTCCGGGATGCAGCGGTGAAGCTTGGCGCTGAAATTGTCCATGAAGAATACGCGGATCCTGCCGCAACCGACTTTACTGCAAACATCCAGAAAGTGATTGATTCCAAGCCGGATTATCTGTTTGTTATCTGGGCGGGGGCCAACTCACCCTGGAATCAGATCGCTGATATGAAGGTCCAGGATAAAGGCATCAAAATTTCCACAGGCGCACCGGATATTGCTGCCCTTGCGACAATGGAGCCATTGATCGGGATGGAAGGGTTCTCCGTCTACTATCACGATCTTCCGGATAACGAAATCAACAGCTGGCTGGTAGAGGAGCATAAAAAGCGGTTTGACGGGGATGTGCCGGATCTCTTCACTCCAGGAGGCATGAGCGCCGCGATCTCCATCGTTGAAGCACTGAAGAAAACGGAGGGCAGTACAGATGCAGACACGCTCATTGAGACAATGGAAGGAATGAGCTTCGAGACGCCGAAGGGGAAGATGACATTCAGGGCAGAAGACCACCAGGCCCTTCAGGCATTGTACGCAATCAAGCTGGAGAAAAAGGATGGTGTCCCATACCCTGTACCGGTGCTTGTGAGGGAACTGTCACCTGAAGAGACAGCGCCTCCTGTACTGAACAAGTAAGTGAAAACCGGATTATAAAATGCAGTAATGGCAATGGACTCCGGCAGCAGGCCTGAGTCCATTGCTGCAAAGCGGATCCGGGGAGAGCCGGGCATTCTTTTGGAGTATGCCGCAGGCAGCTGAATATAAAGTGGAGGTGGGCATGTGGGTCCAATCATAGAAACAAAAGATTTATCAATATCATTCGGAGGCCATAAAGCAGTGGATTCTGTCTCGCTTGCTGTCCCGGAAAATGAATTTTTATCAATTATCGGTCCAAATGGAGCCGGCAAAACGACGTTTTTCAACCTGCTGAGCGGTCAGCTCGCCCCTACAGGGGGATCTATCCATTTGCGAGGGGAAGACATCACAAAGCTTTCTCCTGTTGAAAGGACGAGAAGGGGAATCGGAAGAAGCTTTCAAATTACCAATGTATTTCCAAGTTTGACTGTGTTGGAGAATGTAAGGCTTGCAGTCCAGTCGCAGGCAGGCATCCGCTATCAGATGCTGCGCCATTTCAAAATGTACAAAGAGCTTGAAGAAAAAGCGTCTGAATGGCTGAAGCTGGTATTGCTTGATAAAAAACAGGATGCAGCCGCCGCCAATCTGGCGCACGGCGAGAAAAGGAAGCTCGAGATCGCTATGCTCCTCGCCCTGAATACCGAGGTTTTGCTTCTGGATGAGCCGACAGCAGGAATGTCGCTGGAAGAGGTTCCGGCCATCCTTGAAGTCATCAGGAAAATCAAGCAGGAGAGCGGGAGGACCATCATTCTGATTGAACACAAAATGGATATGATCCTTGATTTATCAGACAGCGTCATGGTCCTGTTCAATGGCTCGCTTCTGGCTAAGGGGACTCCTCGGGAAATCATGGAAAATGAAACGGTGCAATCCGCATATCTGGGAGGTTTTGAGCATGCAGGCTCAGCTTAAGCTGTCAGATGTCGAAACGTATATAGGCCAGTATCATATCCTGCAGGGAGTCTCGCTGGAAGTGGCAAAAGGGGATGTTACCGTGCTTCTGGGCCGCAACGGCGCAGGGAAGACCTCCACCCTCAGAACCATCATGGGGCACAATGTCCTGAGCAAAGGAAGCATAGAGTGGAAAGGGACAGAAATCGGCGGACTGCCTCCTTATGAGATTGCGAGAAAAGGGCTTGGCTATGTGCCGGAGGACCAGGGGATATTTGCGGGGCTGACAGTTGAGGAAAATATGAAGGTGGCCATGCGGAAAGAGACTCCTTCCGCTTTGGAAAAGCTGGATTGGACCCTGGACCTTTTCCCGGATTTAAAACGATTCTGGAAAAAGCCGGGCGGCCTTTTAAGCGGAGGACAGAAACAGATGCTTTCCATCGCACGGGCTTATGTGAATGATAATGATTTAATGCTGATTGATGAGCCGAGCAAAGGACTCGCACCGATCATGGTTGAAAAAGTAATGGATTCAATCATGCAAATGAAGGAAAAAACCACGATCGTCCTTGTGGAGCAGAACTTTATGATGGCGAGTACGGTTGGCGACCGCTTCTACATTATTGATGATGGAAGAACGGTAGGGGGCGGCCCGATGTCAGTGCTGAAGGAAGATGAATCTATGAGGAAAAAATATTTGGGCATTGCCTAGAAAGGAGAGTATAAGATGGAGGTGCTTATTAACCTTGCCATAAACGGGCTTGCGACCGGTATGCTGATTTTTTTGCTGGCGGCAGGGCTGACGCTCATATTCGGACTGATGGATGTCCTTAATTTTGCCCATGGCGGACTGTTTGCTTGGGGGGCCTACAGCGGGACATGGATATTTGCCCAGACAGGCAGTTTTGCTGCAGGGATCATCGGGGCAGTCGTGACCGGGCTCATACTGGGTTTTTTGACTGAACGGTGGATCATCAAGCCGGTATACGGGAATCATGTCCAGCAGATATTGATCACACTTGGCCTGATGCTTGTATTATCTGAGCTTCTTAAGGTTGTCTGGGGCCCCAATCAGCTGTCAGCTTCTCCGCCATCCTACCTGGCCGGAAGCTGGGAGCTTGGCGGAGTGATCATTATTAAATACAGGGTATTCATCATCATCGTCGGCCTGCTCGTTTTCCTCGGGGTGCAATATATCTTGCGCAACACAAAAATCGGACTCGTTGTACGGGCCGGTGTCATGGATAAAGAGATGGTCCAGTCCCTGGGGATCAATATTAAAAGAGTCTTTATGATTGTTTTCATGGCAGGATCGGGAATGGCCGCATTGGGCGGGGTGCTTTTAGGCCCGTATTCGGGTGTCATCCATGCGGAGATGGGGATGGAGTTTGCCATCCTTGCTTTCATCGTTGTTGTAATTGGAGGGATGGGCAGCTTCTCGGGATCCATTCTTGCTGCCATTCTGGTAGGGCTTGCCGGAGCCTTCATGTCCTATTATGTTCCATCCCTTTCCCTGGCCGTTAACATGCTGCTGATGGCTGCCGTGCTTATCTTCAGGCCGCAGGGGCTATTCAGATTGAAGGGGCGGGGAGTATGAAGCATACCATTGATAATAAAAAGGCCATGATCTACACCTTTATAGCAGCGGCATTGATGCTGCTTCCATTTGTATATGAATCAAGGACCATGCTGATCTTGTTTACACAGATCTTTATTTTTGCCATTTTTGCCATGAGCTACGATATCCTGCTTGGATATACAGGGATTGTTTCCTTCGGCCATGCCATGTTTTTCGGGATCGGGGCCTATACAGCAGGCGTGATGATGAAAAGAATGGAACCGACGATGGTGAACCTCCTATTGGCTGTGCTGCTGACAATTGTTCTGACCGCAGTCCTCAGTTATGCAGTCGGCCTTCTGACACTAAGGCTGAAAAGCCATTTTTATGCCATGCTGACCCTGGCATTTGCCGGCCTTTTCCTGGTTCTTGCCGAGAAGTGGAGAACCGTTACGTACGGAAACGACGGATTTACCTTCCGGGTCCCGGATCTATTAAAAGACCGGACAGACTTCTACTTCATCTGCCTGGCGGCTATGATTCTCGTTTTTATGATATTGTCGCGGTTCACCCATTCTCCGCTCGGAAGGGTGCTCCAGGCCATCCGTGAAAATGAACAGCGGACAGAGTCCCTTGGCTATAATGTAATTCAGTACAAAATTGCCGCAAGTGTTGCAGCCGGTGTTATAGCAGGGATTGCCGGGATGCTGTACAGCATATCCCTCCGCTTTGTCAACACGAGCGTATTTACGATGGATATCACTCTTGATGCCCTGCTGATGACGATTATAGGCGGGGTCGGAACATTGGCGGGGGCTATCATCGGGGCGGGGATTATTGAATTTGCCCACCACGGGCTGACAGAACTTGCAAAGGTCCATTGGATTTTTGAACGGTGGATCATCTTCTTTGGAATCATATATATACTGGCCGTGATGTTCTTTCCGAAAGGGATTCTCGGGACGCTCAAAGGGAAGCGATGGAAACGCACGGGAAAAGAAGCAGACAAAAAAGAAGAAAAGATTGCCGGCTAGGGGGGAGAAGATGGTTCATGGCCAGGTTGCCTCGTTCATTATCCGGATTTATCTGAGTGATCAGGAAGGAACACCAGGCAAAAGGAATTGGAGGATTAAGGTGACGCATGTGCAGGAAGACAGGGAAACATTCTTTGAAACGCTGGAAGAAGCCAATGATTATATGAAATTGGCAGCCGGGGCGATGGGGCCGGTGCAATAAGGAGGCGGAAAATCTGGATATCGGAATAGCGGCAACAGGCATTTATTTGCCGGAAACATATATAACAAGTGCAGAAATTGCCAAAAAAGCAGGAATCCCGCTTCATATTGTTGAAAATAAAATGGGTATCAAAAAGAAGCCGGTTCCAGGCGCAGAGGATCACACCTGCGAGATGGGAATCAGGGCTGCCCGCGAAGCAATCAGGAAAGCTGGAATTGATCCGCTGGAAATTGATCTGGTCATTTATATCGGCGAAGAATATAAAGAATATCCCTTATGGACAGCAGGCATTAAGCTTCAGCATGAAGTCGGGGCCTATAATGCCTATGCATTTGATATGGCCCTCCGCTGCGGGACCGCTATAATGGGGCTGAAGACAGCGAAGGATATGATGTCAGCAGATCCCGGCATATCGACAGTCCTGCTTGCCGGCGGCTACAGGAACGGGGACTTCATTAATTACGAAAATGAAAGGACCCGGTTTATGTTTAATCTGGGAGCAGGGGGCGGTGCGATCCTTTTGAAAAAAGGACTGTCCTCAAACAGGCTGCTTGAAAGCGCCATCATAACCGATGGATCTTTTTCAGAGGATGTTGCGGTAGTGGCCGGAGGGACTAAGAACCCCTTAACGGCAGAGGCGCTTGAAAACGGTCTTTACCAGCTTGATGTAATGGATCCGGCAGGGATGAAGCAAAGGCTGGAGCAGAAGTCCATGGAAAACTTCCTGAAGGTAATAAGGAAAGCGGTTGCAAAAAGCGGCTATGCAGAGGATGATATCCATTATCTTGCGATGCTCCATATGAAAAGGTCCGCCCACGATTTTGTCCTTCAGGAGCTTGGCCTTGGACAGGGGCAATCCATTTACCTGGAGGATTTTGGGCATATTGGCCAATTTGATCAAATATTGTCATTGGAGCTTGCTGAAAAAGAGGGAAGGCTGGCACCCGGGAAAATAGCTGTCCTGGTCAGTGCGGGCATCGGCTATGCCTGGGGAGCTTCTGTCATTAGATGGGGGGAAGATGGAAAGTGAGCAAGAATGAAGAACTGAAAAAGATTGTTTTGAGCAGCGGGGAAACCATCAGCTGGAGGGAAAGGGAAGGCGGCGGGCAGAAGCTGCTGCTCATCCATGGCAATATGACTTCCTCGAAGCATTGGGACCTTGTGTTTGAACATCTGGACCCGAAATATAAGCTGTATGCGATCGATCTTAGAGGGTTCGGCCAATCCAGTTATTTCGAGCCAATCCGTTCCATCAAAGACTTTTCGGATGATGTAAAGCTTTTTTGCGATGCCATTGGCCTCTCCGATTTTTCCGTTGCCGGCTGGTCGACGGGAGGTGCGGTTGCTATGCAGCTTGCTGCAGACAATCCCGGCCTATGCAATCGCCTGATTCTTTTGGCCTCAGCTTCCACAAGGGGATACCCGTTTTACGGGACGTCAGGGGATGCTGTGCCTGATTCATTAGCACGCCTGACCAGCCTGGAACAAATAAGGGCGGATAAGAGCAAGACAATTCCTGTGCAGTCGGCTTATGACAGAGGGGACAGGATGTTTCTAAGGGCGATGTGGGATGCCCTTATTTATGATAAAAATCAGCCGGAGCCTGCAAGATATGAAGAGTATCTGGATGATATGCTGACACAGCGGAATCTTGCTGAAGTCTATCATTCTCTTAATATTTTCAATATAGGTTCCGTCCCGAATGGTGAAGAACCCGGAACAGGGGACGCGGATAAAATTAAGGTGCCGGTGCTGGTCCTGAGAGGCGACCGTGATCAGGTAATAACAGCGGGGATGGCCCGGGAAATCCTTGAGGACATCGGAAGCAATGCACACTTTGCAGAATTGAAGGATTGCGGCCATTCCCCGCTTGTCGATGATATCGGGCAGCTGACTGATGTGATGTCGGAATTTTTGGATAAAGAGCTGGAGGTATTAAAGTGAGACTAAAAGAGAAAACAGCCATTATTACCGGGGCGGCCAACGGTATTGGATTTGCCGCAGCCGAAAGATTTGCACGTGAAGGGGCCAATGTGGTCCTGGCCGATTTTGATGAGGAAATCGGCAGGGAAAGAGAAGGGGAGTTAAATAGAGAAGGACTTCATGCCAGGTTTATTCAGGTAGACGTATCAAAAAGGGAAAGCATTGACGAACTGGTCCGGCAGGTGCTTGAGGAGTATGGGAGAATCGACATTCTGATCAATAACGCAGGGATCACCCGTGACAGCATGCTGGCCAAAATGGCTGCCGAGGATTTCCAAAAAGTGATTGACGTCAACCTGACCGGTGTATTCCATTGCACCCAGGCTGTGATCCCAAGCATGATTGAACAGGGGAAAGGGAAGGTCATCAGCACTTCATCTGTATCAGGCGTTTATGGAAATATCGGCCAGACCAATTATGCTGCCGCAAAGGCCGGGGTTGTGGGCATGACAAAAACCTGGGCAAAGGAGCTGGGCCGAAAAGGGATCAACGTCAACGCCGTCGCCCCCGGCTTCATCCATACAGGAATGACAGCAAAGGTGCCTGAGAAGGTGATCGGGCAAATGAAACAGATGGTGCCGCTTGGTCGCCTGGGCAGCCCGGAGGATATTGCCAATGCCTATTTATTCCTTGCCTCTGATGAATCTGATTATATTAATGGAACCGTCCTGCATGTGGACGGCGGCATTATGATGTAAGAATAGTTTGACGGGAGGTAGAAAAATGAGGACTGTAGTTATCGTATCAGCTGCAAGGTCTCCGGTCGGAACCTTCGGAGGTGCATTCAAGGATCTCCTGCCAACCGACCTGGCTGTACCAGTCATAAAGGAAACTGTAAAAAGAAGCGGTTTGGAAAATCATGAAATCGATGAGGTGATCCTCGGTCATTGCATCCAGCGGACCGACCAGCCCAACACGGCCAGGACCGCAGCGCTGCTGGCAGGGCTTCCGGATGAGACCTCGGGATTCACTGTCCAAAGGCAGTGTGCATCCGGCATGCAGGCGGTCATTTCGGCAGCTCTGCAAATCCAGGCTGGCATATCTGATATCGTAGTGGCAGGCGGTGTGGAGGCTATGAGTTCAAGCCCTTACCTCCTAAAAGATCACCGCTGGGGAGCGAGGATGCAGCATGGTAAAATTACCGATTCTGTATGGGAAATTCTCGAGGATCCGATCCACCATATTATGATGGGTGAAACTGCTGAAAATCTGGCAGAGCTTCATGGGATAACAAGGGAAGAGCAGGATGAAATGGCACTGCTGAGCCATCAGCGCGCCCTGAACGCCATTGAAAAAGGTTATTTTGAAGAAGAAATTGCCCCTGTAACAGTCAAGCACAGGAAAGGGGAAACCGTTGTATCCCGGGATGAGAACCCTCGGCTTGACCTCACAGCAGCAAAGCTTGCCGGCCTAAAGCCTGTTTTCCGGGAAAATGGAACCGTGACGGCGGGGAATGCCTCCAGCCTGAATGATGGGGCAGCAGCACTGGTGCTGATGTCCGAAGAAACGGCAATGGCAAAAGGGCTTACGCCGCTAGCCCGGATTGCCGGATTTTCAGTATCAGGCGTCGACCCTAAAATCATGGGAAGGGGACCTGTGCCGGCAGTCAGGAAAGGCTTGCAGCAGACTGGCTGGTCTCTGGAGGATGCAGACCTGATCGAAGTGAATGAAGCATTCGCAGCCCAATATCTCGCTGTTGAAAAGGAGCTTGGCCTGGACAGGAGCAAGGTAAACGTCAACGGCAGCGGCATCAGCCTCGGACACCCGATCGGCTGCACAGGAGCAAGGCTCATCGTCAGCCTGGTGCATGAACTGAAAAGAAGAGAACTGAAAAAAGGCATCGCCTCCCTCTGCGTCGGCGGAGGCATGGGAGCCTCGGTTTTTATAGAAAGATAACAAGAGAGGCACGAGATGCCTCTCTTTCTATTTACAGACAGAAGGGATGGGTGAAATTATCCTGTCTTTCTAAGGGGAACTTTATGCCCAAAAAGTATAGAAAACCCTGTTGATTGGAGTGGAAGGCACGCAGACTCCTGCGGGAAGATAGCGGCAATGCTGAGACCCCGCAGCGCCCAGCGTGAGGAGGCTCAGCGTCGCCCCGCGGAAAGCGAAGTGCCTGGAACGCAAATCAACAGCCCCCATTCAAAAAGATATTCATAAGCTAGTGAATAAATCCTTTTTCCCTGCATTTGCCCTAAGTCCAACTATTGCAAATTAAACTAGTAACCCCATCAGCTCCCCAGCAGTCACAACCTGCGCAAACTCCTTATTCAGCATCGCCAATTCAATCTCATGCACCTGCTCAGGAGGATAAACCGTGCCTCCAGTACCTTTAACCTCAAACGCGGCACAAGCATCGGAAACAAGATAGGTGGTGAAGCCCAGATTGCCCGCCATCCTTGCAGTGGTTGAGACGCAATGCTGCGTCGATAAGCCGGTTATACAGACATTCTGGATATTTTCGCCTCTTAAATAGGACTCCAGGCTTGTACCGATGAATGCAGAATTCACTTCTTTCTGAAAAACCTTCTCATCCGGCAGCGGGGCATTGGCATCTTTAAAGCTCACACCCTCTGGATTATCACGATACAAAGGAGAAGACGGCTGAACCGATAAATGCTGCGAGTAAATGATCTTCCAGCCTCTTTTTCTCCACTCATCCTGCAGCTGCCCGATGACTTGTTCTGCGGCGGGATTGTTTCTTTTCCCCCAATAAGGGTCGTCAAAGCCCTTTTGCACGTCCAGGACAAGCAGGGCTGGCGGAGAATCCATCTTTTTCAAAGGCGCACCTCTTTTCTCGGATTAATAACTCAGCTTTATTATTTCCGGAGTATGGAAAATCATCCAGGTGTAACTCTTCTGCAACTGATGTTATTTACACTCTCCATATCAAAGATGAAGGAGAGATTGCATTGTGGAGGGAAATCGACTGGCTGACCAATAGAGCGGGGCTGTCGCCCGGCTCCGTGGCAGTTATTGACGCTGAACAGGGGAAATCCTGGACATATAAAGAGTTGAACAGCAGGGCGGAGGCTTTGGCGGGCTGGCTGCTTGAAAGGGGAGCTGCAAAAGGTGACAGGATCGCGCTGCTTGCGCCTAATCATATAAGCTGTCTGGACTTTCTGTTTGCCTGCGGAAAAATCGGGGCTATTTTCGTGCCGGTCAACTGGAGGCTTGCGGCGGAAGAGATCCAGGCTATACTGGCAGACTGCACCCCCGTAATTGTAGGCTATCATTATTCATTCATTGAACTCGCATCACGCCTGCAGCTGCATCAATATGAGTCTGTCTGCCTGGATGAAACACCCTTCAGGATGCCTGGCCGCCCATTCATTCCTCCATGGCAGGTCGATGAGGAGGATCCCCTTGCCATGATTTATACGGGGGGGACGACCGGGAAGCCGAAGGGAGCTGTGCTTTCCCACCGGGCGATCTTGTGGAATGCCGTCAATACGGCAGTCAGCTGGGGGCTTACGAACCAGGATACGACCATCACTTATCTGCCGATGTTCCATACCGGGGGCATCAACGCCCTTACTCTGCCTTTGCTGTTGGCCGGAGGCAAAGTCGTGCTCGCCGGGAATTACAATCCGTCTGATGCAGCCCGTTATATCAGGGAATATCAGTGCACCATCATCCTGCTTGTGCCTACGATGTACCATATGCTGATAGATACAGATGAATTTAAGGAAGGCTCGTTTGAATCCATGAGGGTATTTCTTTCTGGAGGTGCTCCGTGTCCGCTTTCGATTTATGAAGAATTCAGGAGGAAAGGATTGCACTTCAAAGAGGGCTACGGCATGACGGAAGCCGGGCCGAATAATTTTTATATCTCCCCGCAGGAAGCTGTGCTGAAAAAAGGATCCATCGGAAGGCCGATGCTGTTCAACACAGTCAAGGTCTTGGCAGAAACAGGCGTCGAGGCAGGAAGTGGAGAAGTTGGAGAGGTTTTGATAAAGGGGCGCCATGTCTTTTCCTGCTACTGGAATAATGAAGAGGCCACAAAGGACGCAGTAAGAGATGGCTGGCTCTATACCGGTGACCTCGCAAAAGTCGATGATGAAGGATTTTTCTATATAGTCGGACGGAAGAAGGATATGATCATCACCGGAGGGGAAAATGTATATCCGCTCGAAGTGGAGCAGTGGCTGGGCTCCTGCCCGCAAGTGGATGAAGTATCTGTCATTGGGATCGATGACCGGAAATGGGGGGAAGCAGTAACGGCATTCATTGTGCTGAAGGAAGCAGCTGCCATGACCAAAGATGAGATAAAGGGTTATTGCAGGCAAAAGCTCGCTGCTTATAAAGTACCTAAATTCATTTATTTTCTTGATAAACTTCCAAAGACCCATGTGGGAAAGATCGACAAAAAGCAGCTGAAAATGACTGCGGCAGAAATGGCAGCTGCTAAAGAAGGATAATTCGGCATCCCTATCGAATAAAAGGGTACTCCCGGCGGCTGAAAGCCTGCTGGAAACAACTGGGGAGATCCTTATGATTACAGAGAAAATGCTGGAAGGCGAAAATATCAGACTAGGCTATTTTGCGGAAAAAGATCTGGAAAACATATTAGAGTGGCATACAGGAGAGCTTTTTATGCGCCATCTTGATGCGGTGCCTGTAAAGCCGCGAACGAAGGATGACCTGAAAAAGCAATGGCTGGAGGAAACCAGTGATGCGTTCCGATTTGCTGTCATCCATAAAAACACTGAAAAGGTAATCGGGTTTGCTGAGGTTAATGGTGTGCTTTGGACGCATAAGACTGCCTGGGTCAGCCTGGGCATCGGCAGCGAAGAGCACTGGGGGAAAGGATATGGAAGAGAAGCGCTTCAATGCCTGATTGACTATAGCTTCAATGCCTGATTGACTATAGCTTCAATGAACTGAATCTCCATCGCCTTCAGCTTACCGTGTTTTCCTATAACAGCCGGGCCATCAGGCTGTATGAAAAATTCGGCTTTAAAAAAGAAGGAGCCTTCCGTGAGTTTATGGAACGAAACGGGCAAAGATATGATATGTTCCTCTATGGACTCCTCCGCAGAGAATGGCAGAAAAGTCCGGAATGACAGATTCCGGGCCTTTTTGTGCTGACAGGATAATCGCGGCTGGCAGAAATGACCGGCAGGGTGATTAAATCGGTCAGCCTCGGACAGAAGCAAGAAGGGTTGCTTTGCCCGTTCCCCTTCTCCCTACAAATCCCTCTCCGCCTTCTCAAGCCTATGAACTATCACCAAATCAATTGCAAAACAGCATAGCAGAAGAATGAGCACCCCTGCAAAAGGCAGGATGGCGGCAGCTGGCGAGGCAAGGCTCGCCCCGGTTAAGAGAACGAAAGAGTAGAGTGATAAAGCTTTGGCGCGCCGCTCTCCGCCCAATGATCCAATCAATGTGATGATCGAAGGAATCAAGAGAGAGATCGAGGCGACGAAAGAGACTGATAGAATAACAAGCATTTCCGCCCCTGTGAGAAGAAGGCACATGCTCAGGATCCCAAGCCAAAGGCCGGTTATTAGTGTGCGGTAAACCCCGAATGTTTCAATTAATCTGCCGGTGAAAAGGGATAAAATGGCGCCTGCCATGCCTGCCGCCCTAAGAAGGAACAGTTCCTGGAAGGTGCCGCTGAATTGCCGCGCAAGGCTGTCATAGAAAGCTGCAAACGAAAACAGCAGAGTAAAAGCAATCACATAGCATGACAGAAGCCTGGTATTTTTCAGCAGGACCGCAAAGGATGAAAAGACGCTTTCCCGGACTGCAGGCTTTCCTGTCGCAGGCAGCAAAATCCAGGCCAAAATGAATAGCGCGAGATAGCATACAGAAAAAAATAAAAAGACAGATTGCCAGCCATAATGCAGGGTAAGGACAGAGCTGATCAGCTGGCCGAGTATGCCTGCAAGGAGAAAGCCCGTATTGATGAGCACAAGCAGAAGCGTTCTCCCGCGGCCCGAAAATAAGTCGAAAGAATAGGCAAAAGCCACAGGTGCAAAACTTCCGAGAACAAATCCCTGAAGTGACCGGAGGAAGTAAAGGCTGACTTCACTGCCGGAAAGTCCGACCGCAAAGGTGGCAAGCGCAGAAGCGAGCATCCCAAAGACAATGACCTTCTTTCTGCCTGCCCTGTCTGACAGGGGGCCGAATGTTAAAAGGCCGATGGCATAAAAGATGGAAAAAAGGCTTCCGGCTGTGATGATTGCTCCTTCATCTGCATGGAGAGAGGCGGCCATTTCACCGTATATGGGAATGAGGGTATAAATATTCGAAGCGACCAGTATCCCGGAAATGACAAGCAGGGCTCCGGAGACGGACAAACCTGGTTTCATAGCGTGAGTTATCCCTCCTTTTTTGAAATTTTTGGGGCTTGAAGATTCTTATGCTTACGCTACAGCCTGCGTTTCTTTATGAATTTGTCTCTTTTGTTTTTATCAATATATGCACGCGGGGATGTGCTGGAAAGTTGTTCCCATCCAGGTGTATCCCATTGGCAACAGTGACGGAAAAATAGTATAATAATAGATAAATAAGGGCAGCCGCTTCCATGCTGTCTGGTATAAAAATAGAGTTGTTATTTCCAAAGGCGCAGAACAAGCTGCGCCTTTTTCGCACTTAAATAGCAGAATGAAGGGTATCCGAAAAGCCTTCACGGCCGGACGGAATCCGGAAGATGGATAATAGGGGAGGACCACGGATGTCTGTACGTTTTATATTAGGCCGGAGCGGCAGCGGCAAGACTTCGCTCTGCCTTGAAGAAATCAGGGAGAAAATGAAAATCGAGCCGAATGGCCATCCAGTTGTTTATCTGGTGCCTGAGCAGATGACATTTCTTTCGGAATATAAGCTCATCACAACCCCGGGGCTTGGCGGGATGATCCGTACACAGGTCTTGTCATTTACAAGGCTTGCCTGGAAGGTGCTGCAGGAAACAGGCGGGATCAGCCGCTATCATTTGAACAGCACCGGCGTTAATATGCTCATCAGAAAAATAATTGAAGATAAAAAAGATGAACTGAAAATCTTTCAGCGGGCGGCAGGCAAGAACGGCTTTATCGGCCAAATGGAGCAGATGCTGACAGAATTCAAACGGTACTGCATTGAGCCGGGAGCTCTTGCAGGGAAACGGGAAGAACTTGAATCCCGAAGGGGCAGCAGGGGGCTTCAGGACAAGCTGCATGATATGGAATTGATCTATAAGCAGTTCGAAGAAGGCCTTCTTGGCAAGTACGTAGATTCTGAAGACTATTTCCGCCTTCTTACTGAAAAAGCAGGGATGTCGGAGTACCTGAAAAATGCCGAGGTGTATATCGACGGCTTTTACAGCTATACGCCCCAGGAATATATGATCATCCAGCAGCTTATCAGAGTCTGCAAAAGAGTGACGGTGACATTTACGCTTGACAGGCCATATAAAACAGCAGTCCCGGAAGATCTTCATCTTTTCAGGATGTCGGCAGAATCATACCAGTCGGTCTATGAGATTGCGGGGATGGCCGGGGCCGAGATGGAACAGGAAGTGCTACTCAATGGTCAGCAGCGCTGGGACAATGACTCGCTCCGCCATATGGAAAGAGCCTTCAGCAGCAGGCCTGCCGAGCCTTTTGCAGGAAAAGCAAACGTCCATATTGCACAGGCAGTGAACAGGAGAGCAGAAATAGAAGGTGCGGCCAGAGAGATTAAGAGACTGGCAGCAGAAGAGGGATACCGATTTAAAGACATTGCCCTTTTAATGAGGAATGGATCAGTTTACCATGACATCATTGAAACCATCTTTGATGATTACGGGATTCCGTTTTTTATCGATCAAAAGCGGACGATGATGAACCATCCGCTTATTGAGCTTATCCGCTCATCACTTGAGGTCATTACCGGCTACTGGAGGTATGAGCCTGTTTTTCGCGCAGTCAAAACCGAACTGCTGTTTCCGTCCCGGGCGGATCTTGGCGTGATCAGGGAAAAAATGGACAAGCTTGAAAACTATGTTCTGGCATATGGTGTCCAGGGCGAGAAGTGGACAAAAAAGGACCGCTGGAATTACCGCCGCATCAGGGGGCTTGAATTTGAGCAGATCGTCCAGACCGACTTGGAAAAAGAGCGGGAAGAAGAGCTGAATCAAATGAGGGACCTGATCGCTGCACCGATACTCCGGCTCTCCAGGAGGCTTAAGAAGGCCGACAGCGGAAGAAGGCTGTGCGAGGCTGTCTATCTTTATTTGGAGGAATTGGATATACCGACGAAGCTGGAGCGCTGGAAGCTGGAAGAGGAAGATAAGGGGAATCTTGTAAAGGCAAGGGAACATGATCAGGCCTGGAATGCTGTCATGGAGCTTCTGGACCAGTTTGTAGAAATGCTCGGGGATGAGAAGATCAGCATGAAGCAGTTTGCCTCAATCCTTGATTCAGGAATGGAATCTCTCCGCTTCTCTCTTGTTCCGCCGGCTATGGACCAGGTGCTCGCAGCAGACCTGGACAAATCTCGTTTGTCGGATATAAAGGCAGCGTTTGTCATCGGGCTGAATGAGGGTGTCCTGCCTGGCAAGTTCACTGAGGAAGGAGTGCTTGCTGATGCTGACCGGGAGAAGCTTCTGCAGTCAGGGCTTAAAATTGCCCATGGCAGCAAGGTCAGGCTCCTGGATGAGGATTTTCTGGCTTATCGCGCCTTTTCCACACCTTCCTCCCATCTGTACATCAGCTATCCGCTCGCCAATGAAGAGGGCAAGGCACTGATGCCGTCGCCTTATATCAGCCGGGCAAACGAACTGTTCCCGGAGGCGGGGCAGCTGATGTGGATGGCCGATCCGTTCGAACTTCCTGAGGAGGAGCAGCTATTATTCGCCATGAACGAGGATACGAGTCTTTCTTATCTGGCTTCCCAGCTCCAGATGAATAAAAGAGGCTATAAAATCAGCGGAATCTGGTGGGATGTCTACAATTATTATCATGCCCATCCAAGGCTCGGGGACACGGCCAGAAAAGTACTTTCCAGCCTGCATTACGAAAACAGAACGGCCAGGCTTTCGGAAGAGGCTGCCAAGGAGCTTTACGGGGAAACGATCCAGGCAAGTGTATCAAGGATGGAGCTTTTCCACAGCTGCCCATTTTCACATTTTGCCCAGCATGGCCTGAAGCTCCGGGACAGGAAGGTCTTCCGCCTGGAAGCGCCGGATATCGGAGATCTGTTCCATGCTGCGTTGAAATTCATAGCTGAGACCGTCATGGATAAAAGGATGTCCTGGTCTGACATGACAAGGCAGGAATGCGAGAAGCTTGCCAAAGAAGCGGTGGAGATGCTTGCGCCAAAGCTTCAGAATGAGATACTGCTGAGCTCGAACCGCCACTTTTATATCAAGCGTAAGCTCGAAAATATCATCAGCAGGGCTTCGTATATACTGAGCGAGCACAGCAGGGCAAGCGGGTTCTCCCCAGTCGGCCTTGAGCTCGGCTTTGGCCCTAAGGATAAACTTCCGCCTCTGTCCTTTAAGTTGAGGAATGGGACGAACATGGAGCTGGTCGGCCGGATTGACCGGGTTGATAAAGCGGAGAATGAAAATGGCGTATACCTTCGGGTGATCGATTATAAATCCAGCGCAAGGGATCTGAATATCAGTGAAGTCTACTATGGGCTTGCTCTGCAGATGCTTACCTACCTGGACATCATCATCACCCACTCAGGGGATATAGCAGGGAAAAAGGCCGATCCTGCAGGAGTCATGTACTTCCATGTCCATAATCCGATTGTGAACTCTCCGAAGCTTCTCACACTCGATGAGATTGAAGAGGAGATCTTTAAGAAGTTCAAAATGAACGGCCTTCTTCTCGGCGATGAAAATGTATTAAGGCTCATGGACAAGACACTTGATTCCGGCGACTCCTCGATTATATCGGCTGGATTTAAAAAGGACGGCACCATCACGAAAAAGTCCAAGGTCGCCACAAGGGACGACTTCGAGAGCCTTCGGAAATTTGTCCGGGGAACCTACACAAAAACCGGGGACGCGATCATCAGCGGATCAGCAGATATTTCCCCTTATAAAATGAAGGACAAGGTGCCTTGTACATTCTGTTCGTTCAAGTCAGTCTGCCAGTTTGATGAATCGGTTGAATCGAATGAGTACAGGGTGCTTTCCCCTAAGTCAAATGAAGAACTGATGGATAAGATACGAAAGGAGGCGGGAGAGAATGGCTAAAGCTATTATTCCTCCAAAGCCGGAGGGGGCAGCCTGGACAGATGACCAGTGGAAGGCAATCATGGCTTCGGGCCAGGATATCCTTGTGGCTGCAGCTGCAGGCTCCGGAAAAACGGCAGTGCTGGTTGAAAGGATCATCAATAAGATCGTATCCAGGGAAGAGCCGGTCAATGTGGATGAGCTCCTCGTCGTGACCTTTACGAATGCGTCTGCCGCAGAGATGAGGCACAGGATCGGGGAGGCACTTGAGAAAGCGATAAACAGGGATCCGCAGTCTGCGCATTTGCGCAAGCAGCTCAGCCTGCTGAGCAGGGCTTCGATTTCCACTCTTCATTCATTCTGCCTTGAAGTGATCCGGAAATATTATTATCTGATCGATATCGATCCCGGCTTCCGCATTGCCGATGAGACAGAGGGGCAGCTCCTCAGGGATGAAGTCCTTGAAGAACTGTTCGAAGAAGAATACGGCAAGGAAAACAATGAAGACTTTTACCGGCTGGTCGATGCTTTCACGAGCGACAGGAGTGACACAGCCCTCCAGGATATCATCAGGGAACTGTACGATTTTGCACGGTCCAATCCGGCACCAGATCAATATCTCGATAAAATCTCGGACATGTACGAAGTCAGCAGTGATGCAAAACTGGAAGAGCTTCCGTTCATGTCAAGCGTCTTGTTTGATATCGGACTGCAGCTTGAGGGAGCAAGGCAGCTGCTGGAAAATGCGCTTGAGCTTGCCAAAACGCCTGGCGGGCCTGCTCCAAGGGCAGAGAATTATATGGACGATATCAGGGCAGTTGAGACCTTGATTGCCGCAAACAATGATTCCTGGTCCAGTTTAAATGAAGCCATGCAGCTTTGGAGCTTTGGCCGTGCGAAAAATTGCAAAGGCGATGAATATGATCCCGATCTGGTCAAGCAGGCCCAAAAGTATAGAGATAAGGCAAAGAAAATGATCCAGGATCTGCAGGCGGAATTCTTTTCGCGCAGGCCGGAAAGCTTCATCCGGGATATTGGGGAGATGAAGCCGCATATCGATGTACTCGTCCGGCTCGTCCGGTCCTTTTCAGAGAAATTCAACAGTGTGAAAAGTGAGAAGGGACTTGTTGACTTTGCTGATCTGGAGCATTTTTGCCTGGAAATCCTTTCTGATCCTTCTGCAAGGAAGGAGGGAGCCATCCTGCCTTCAGAGCCAGCTCTTACTTACCGGGACCATTTCAGGGAAGTGCTTGTTGATGAATACCAGGACACCAACATGGTCCAGGAAGCAATCCTGCAGCTCGTGACGAAGGAGGGGGAGGAGACTGGCAATCTGTTTATGGTTGGAGACGTGAAGCAATCCATTTACCGGTTCAGGCTGGCAGAACCCAATCTGTTCCTCGGCAAATATACTCGCTTTACTGTGGACGGAGAGAAAACAGGATTAAAGATCGACCTTGCAAGAAACTTCCGCAGCAGAAAGGAAGTGCTTGACGGGACCAACTTCCTTTTCAAACAGGTGATGGGAAAAAAAGTAGGGGAAATCGATTATGACCAGGCTGCCGAGCTTGTAAAGGGAGCTTCGTATCCTGAAGACCTTCCGTATCCTGTTGAGCTTCATCTGATCGACCTGGACGGACAGGAGAAGGCCGAAAGCGGGGAAGCAGATGAAACGGATGCAGGGTATGACCTTGAGGATCTCGAGCAATCACAGCATGAAGCAAGGCTGATGGCTGAGAAAATCAAAGAAATGCTGTCATCCGGGAAAAAAGTGTATGAACCGAAATCGGGAGCATATCGTCCTTTAATGTACCGCGATATTGTCATCCTTCTAAGGTCGATGACATGGGCTCCGCAGATTATGGAGGAATTCAAAAAGCAGGGAATTCCGATTTATGCAAATCTGTCTTCAGGCTATTTTGAAGCTACCGAGATCGCCATTATGATGAGCCTTTTAAAAGTGATAGACAATCCGCATCAGGATATCCCGCTTGCCTCTGTTTTGCGGTCTCCGATAGTCGGCCTTAACGAAGAAGAGCTTGCCCAGATCCGCATCGCCGATAAAAAGGGTTCCTACTATGAAGCGATGAAGGCATTCTGTGAAACAAAGAAAAGCGGGGATCTGTATGATAAAGTAAAGCCGTTTTTCCTGGATATTGCGGAATGGAGATCGATGGCGAGGAAAGGCGGTCTTTCTGAATTGATCTGGCAGCTGTACCGGGACACGCATTTCTATGACTTTGCCGGAGGGATGCCCGGCGGCAAGCAAAGACAGGCTAATCTCCGGGCACTGTATGACCGGGCACGCCAATATGAGGAAACTTCCTTCAGGGGCCTTTTCCGCTTCCTGCGTTTCATTGAACGGATGAGGGAACGGGGCGATGACCTTGGTGCAGCGCGCGCACTCGGCGAACAGGAGGATGTGGTGAGGATGATGACCATCCACAGCAGCAAGGGGCTTGAATTTCCTGTCGTCTTTGCTGCAGGCCTGGCAAGGCAGTTCAATACGATGGATTTGAAAAAACCCTATCTGCTTGATAAGGAATACGGATTTGCGGCCAAATATGTGAATCCGGAGAAGCGGATTTCCTATCCATCCCTGCCACAGCTTGCTTTTAAAAGGAAAAAGAAGATGGAAATGCTGGCAGAGGAAATGCGCGTTCTGTATGTAGCACTGACTCGTGCCAAAGAACATCTTTTTCTTGTGGCAAGCGTGAAAAATGCGGACAAAAAACTGGCCGGCTGGCAGCAGGGTGCCAAAAAAGACAGCTGGCTGCTGGATGAATATGACCGGGCGGCTGCTTCCAGCTATCTTGATTGGATCGGCCCCGCACTTATCCGCCACCGGGACGGGGAGCCACTGAGAAGCGGGCAGGAGGATGCCGCAGCAGGAAGCCAGGGAGAAATCGCTTTACATCCTTCATCCTGGAGCGTTGAGGTCAGGCAGGCAGCCGCCACTCCTGCTCAGGAGGAGGACAGTGATGAAGCCGGGGAGCAGTGGATTGACAGCGTATATGAAGGCAAACCGGTCCCGGCTGAGTCCCCTTTTAAAGAAAAAATAAAGAATTCACTTTCCTGGCAGTACAGCTACCCTTCCGCAGCTTCCCATAAGTCAAAGCAATCTGTCTCAGAAATGAAGCGGCAGAGTGAAGTGAAGGATGAAGAGAGCGGCAGCGATCTCGTCAGGAATCTGAAAAAGCCGATCCTGAACCGGCCAAGGTTCATGCAGGAGAAATCAATGACACCTGCCGAAAGGGGCACGGCGATGCATATGGTCATGCAGCATGCAGACCTTTCCAATCCGGTGACAGAAGAGTCCATTGAGAGACAGCTGGCGGAGATGAAAGATCGGGAGCTTCTCACGGATGAGCAAGTCCAGGTGATAGACCCGGCCCTCATCGCGGGATTCTTCCAATCGCCTCTTGGCCAGAGGATGAGAAAGGCTGCAAGGATCCAGCGGGAGGTTCCTTTCAACCTGGCATTGCCGGCAAGAACCGCCTACCCGGACTGGAAGGGCACAGAAGAACCGGTGCTTGTCCAGGGGATCATTGACTGCATTTTCGAGGATGAGCACGGTACAGTCCTGCTTGATTATAAGTCTGACAGCATCCATGGGCGCTACACGGGCGGATTTGAGGAGGCAATGCCGGTCCTCAAAAGACGGTATGATGTTCAGATAAGCCTGTATGCAAAAGCTTATGAGGCTATTACTAAGGACCCTGTTGATGAAAGGTATCTATTCTTTTTTGACGGAGGCCATATTTTAAAGCTGGAATAGGGATAATAGGAAAGCAAAAGGGGAGACTCTTTTGCTTTTTTGTTCATTAAGATGAAGTTGGGGAAGGAGCTGACCACATGGGGAAAAAAAGCCATGCAGAGGGTATATGCGAGCTCTGCGGACGTAAGCCTGTCGCAGTGACGGTCCATCATCTAACACCGAAGGAGTTCGGCGGAACATTCCTGCCGACGGCCAATCTATGCATTCCGTGTCATAAGCAGATCCATGCTTTATACCCGAATTCTGAATTGGCAGTGAGGCTGAATACGATCGAACTTTTGAAGGATGATCCCCAGATAGCCAAGTATCTGAAGTGGATTAAAAAACAGCCTTCATCAAAGCTGACGAAGGCTAAAAAATCGAATGCAAGAAAAAATTGAGATTGCAAAGGCTGCTGTTATGACGCCGGAAGGAACGGAAGCCCTTAGTTATTCCCGACGTTTGGCTGATCTATCAGATTGGTGTCAAGTACATTGCTGGCATTGAGGCCGTTATTTGTGATGATGAATCCGCCCGTATTGAAGGCGCCCTGGCCGCTCGTTGATTTGGAGTTATTTTTTGGGGAGATGTACAGGGCATCCCCGAATTGCACAATTCCCCCTCCAACGTTGACAATCTGCACAGGTCCGATGATTGCAGGCATTGTACCACTTCCTTTTTTCTGGCATTGCTTCTCCGCCCCTTCGGTCAGGTTTCCTGAAGAGGCAGGAGCTGGCGGATATGCTTGACGCGCGACTCCATAGAAACATGGCCGCTGTTTCCGATATGAACCAGTGATGAAGCTGATATACCGATAATATCTATAGAATCCACTTTAATGGCTGGTTTGCCCTGATGTACATACATTTGAAGGGGATCTTCAAGGGCTGGAAGGGGAAGGGGCTCTGTAAAGATAGAATAATCACTGTACCTTCCCTCATTTGCGAAAAAGACCTCAGCTTGGCGCTGTACGGCAAGCGCTCTTGAAAACGCCTGTATAAACTCAGAATCTCCCACCTGCAAGATGGAGGAAAAAGAGACGGTATCCACATTCAGTTTATTGACTATTGCTGTTCTCTGAAGCATGTCATCACTCCGGAGTCAGCGGCACGAAGGGTCCTATTATAAGGGATTCCGCCGGAGTATCAAAGGTTGAGGCAAGCTGGATGGTCTGGGTGTCCCCGACCATGAGCAGAGAGGAGCTTGATACACCGAGTACGCGGATGCTGCCTACATTCAAGTCTCTGTTATAAACCTCGAAGTTCATTCTTTCTTCATCCCTTTCATATTTTCGGGCAGATTCCCAAGGAAGGCTTTCACTCCGTTGCGGATCTCCCCTTTTATCAGGGAAGCTGCCTCTTTCCACCAGCCTTCGGGATTCCTTGCCATCTGCTGATTATTTTGAGCCTGCTTCACATAGTAATCAACCCTGCTGGGCAGCTGTTTTTTAACATCTTCTTTTATGAAAGAAAGATAGGAAGAGTCCGCCTCCATATCCAGAGCAGCGGCTGCTTCTGCAAAGACTTGCGGCAGATCTTTCTCAAGGAAAGCTTCGATATCTTCCTCAATTTCCACGATTCTTTGCATCTGCCCCTGCGGGTTGGCCGGAACAGAGACATTGCTGCCTTTAACGGCAAAGTCTTCTATTCCCTGGAGCTCCGACGGATTCAATCCGATATTCAGTGTCCCTTCCAAGGTTTCAACCTTCAGCTGGTCGAATTTGTATTCAATGGTATCAACCTGTATCGGCGGGCGGTCTTTGAGTGCAATCAGCTGCTGCTGCAGTTCGCCGGCCAATTTCTCCAGCTTTTTGATCCTGCTGTCCTGATACTGGACAAACTGATGGAGTTTCTGCATATACGTGTAAAAATCCTGATTCAAGCGGCCACCCCTTTTCTTGTATAGTTTTCCTGGACGTTACCTGGCATAAGCGGGGGCACTCGGCGTGAGGGGAACTGCCGGCGCTTCGATTGGCGTTCCCCCTGGAGACGATGCCTGGGGTGCAGGCTCCAAGAATCCCCCGGTATTATACAAAAAGGAAGCAGGCTTAATGATTCCTGCACTTCCAATCTGGAAGACTGATGAGTTAGTCAATCCGCCTATACGAATGTTGTTAATCTGTATTGTTTGCTGTATATAGAAATTCATAGTATCACCCTATGTCAAGCATTGAAATAATTGCCCTGATCGACCCCGTCCTGGTCAAACGTATTGGTCGTGCTCTGCCTGTTATAGACATTGAGACCATCTCCGGTATTGAACGAGCCAGCGCCGGAAAAGGTTTTGGCATTGGAAAGAGGCATGATTTTGTAGACATCCCCGATATGGAAGACAGAACTGCTTCCGATTGATACTACCTGTGCGACTCCTACGATTGCCGGCATATTAAAACATCCTTTGACTATTAGTTTCTGTACTATCGTATGTGCCTATGGCAGGAGTGTGATAAAAAAGCCCAAAATAATGGTGCTGAAGCTATCCTGCTGTGTAATTAAAAGTAAGATATGATAAAATGACAGTAAATTCAGACTTTTAAGGAGGCTGCTTATGCAAGTACCATTGCTGCTCACACAATTCTTAGACCGCGCCGTTTCGCTGTATGCTGATAAGGAAGCCATTTTTGCCGATGAACGGAGCTTTACCTACCAAGAATTGGGCAGCCGGGTGAACAAGCTGTCATTTGGCTTAAAGGGGCTTGGGGTGGAAAAAGGCGACAGGATTGCCTATCTTGCGCCGAATTCAGTGGAGATGCTGGAAGGGTTTTATGGTGTTTTCCAGACAGGCGGCATCATGGTCCCGCTTAATATCAGATTGAAGCCGGAGGATTATCTTTACATACTGAACCACAGCGGGGCGAAGGTCCTGTTTGCCGATCAGGATCTTTATCATCTTATCCTGCCGGTCAAGGAACAGCTCCAGACAGTTGAAAAAATTATTGTCCATTATAAAAATGACCAAACGGCAGAAGTGGGATATGATGATTGGCTCAAAGAGCAGCAAGAGGGCCGGTTTCCCCGGGTGCAGCTGGATGAGAATGACGTCTGCAACCTGCTGTATACAAGCGGAACGACCGGAAATCCAAAGGGAGTCATGCTCACCCATCGGAATAACTATCTTCATGCTTTAAGCACGATGCACCATCTCAGGGTAACCGACAAGGACGTCCTTGTTCATGTGCTCCCTATGTTCCATGTCAACGGCTGGGGGTCGCCTTTCTATTACACTGCAAACGGCGCATCCCAGGTATGCCTGAGGAAGGCAGATCCTGAAACCATCTTCCAGGCTCTGAGGAAGCACAATGGGACAGTCCTCCATATGGCGCCTACGGTTCTTAATTCGCTGCTGCAATATCATGGCAGCAGCAAGCTGCCGGCAGGAGGAGATGTTCGTGTAGTCATTGCCGGTTCTGCACCTCCGCCGGCATTTGTTGCAAAGGCAGAAAGGGAATTGGGATGGGAATTCATCCAGGTGTACGGAATGACGGAATCTTCCCCGCTCAGCACAATTTCTTCTATCCGGTCCCATCTATCAAATCTGCCGGAGGAAGAACAATACCGAATGAAAGCAAAAGCCGGCTATAGCATGATTGGCTGTGAAGTGAAGGTTGTTGATGAGAACGGAGAAGCTGTCAGGTATGACGGTAAGCAAATAGGTGAAGTGATCACAAGAAGCAATGGAGTCATGAAAGGCTACTGGAAGAATGAAGAGGCGACGATGGAAGCGATCCGCGGCGGCTGGCTTTTTACAGGAGATATGGCCACTGTGGATCTTCACGGCAATATAGATATTGTAGACCGAAAGAAGGACATCATCATTTCCGGAGGGGAAAATATCTCTTCCATTGAGGTGGAAGGGGTGCTCTATGACCATCCGGCTGTACTCGAGGCTGCTGTCATTGCCGTGCCTCATGAAAAATGGGGAGAAACGCCGCATGCCTTCATTGTGAAAAAGGAAGATGCAGAAATAGCCGCAGAAGACTTCATCCTGTTTACCAGGGAAAGGCTGGCTCATTTTAAAGCTATAACAGGTGTGACCTTCGTGAAGGAGCTTCCGAAGACCGCATCCGGAAAAATACAGAAAATCCGGCTCCGTCAAGAATACTGGAAGGCTGACGGAAAAGGCGGGCGTTTTGTCAACTAAAGCAAACATGAGAAAGGGCCGCGGACTGTGGCCTTTTTTTATGGCAAAAAGGCTGGCTTGGCAAATCCTGGTGGACTTTCTTAGCCTGCCTATCTATTATTAATAGGTAGACTATGAAAAGGAGATTTGTATGCCTGATAAATTATTGCCTGTACAAGAAAAAGACCGGATTGCTTCACTTGATATCATGAGGGGCTTTGCTATACTTGGCATCTTCCTCGTAAACATGATGTCCTTCCACTCCCCGCTTTTGTATCTGGATCCTCATCGATGGTGGGACAGCTCTCTTGATAAAGGAGTATATGCTTTCATCGATATTTTTGCCCAAGCGAGCTTCTATCCTTTATTCTCCCTTTTGTTCGGATACGGGGTGATCATTTTGAGGGAAAGGGCAATAGACAGGGGCTACAGCTTTGCGGCCATAGGGTCAAGAAGATTCCTTGTCCTTCTGGCAGCGGGCATTCTGCACGCATTTCTCATCTGGCATGGAGATATACTGGTGAATTATGCGGTATTCGGCCTGATAGCCCTATTATTCTTCCGGTTGTCCGGGAAGGCTCTTCTGATAACGGGAATACTGCTGTATATCCTGCCCAATCTGCTTATGGGCCTGCTGATGCTGGTGACAGTCCTGTTTGTCCCGGACAGCGAAACTTCTTTATATGACCTGGAATCAGCAGTCTCATCGAGTGAAGTATACAAGGACGGGACATTTGCGGAAATCACATCACAGAGGATCACAGATTGGTATATGGTAAATAATGAGGTTTCATTCATCATCCTGCTCCTGTCGATTATGCCTCTTTTCCTGATCGGAGCCGGAGCGGCAAAGCTGAAGCTGCTGGAAAAGCTGGCGAACTTCCAAAAGAGGGCAGCCATTATGTTTGCGGTGTTCTTTGCCGCAGGACTGTTGATCAAACTGGTGCCTTATATTGGTCCTGACAACCTGGCAACAGAGTATTTCCAGGATTTGTTCGGGGGCCCGCTCCTTGCTGCCTCCTATGCAATTATGATTGCGCTGCTGGCTGATACGGAAAAAGGCAGCCGTCTGCTGATGCCGCTCACTTGGGTAGGGAGGATGTCATTGAGCAATTATCTATTTCAATCGATTGTCTGTACTTTGATTTTTTACGGCTATGGCCTCGGTTTTTATGGAGATATTTCTATGGCTGGCGGCACGCTGCTTGCTGTTGGGATCTATCTGTTCCAAATCCTTCTAAGCAGGCTATGGCTTACCAGGTTCAAGTACGGTCCGTTTGAATGGCTCTGGAGAAGCGCCACCTATCTGTCAGTGCCGCCGATCAGGAGAAGCAAATGAGAAAGGCCATCATCATCGGCTCTGCGGGGGCAGGTAAATCAACCTTCGCTAAAAGGCTTGGGGAAATGACCGGTATTGAAGTGATCCATCTGGATTCCCTTTTCTGGCACGAGGGCTGGGTGCCGACGGAGCGGGAGGAATGGATCCGGATTCAGAAAGGTTTGATGCGGAAGGAGCAATGGATCCTTGATGGAAACTATGGAGGAACAATGGACATGAGGTGGAAGCATCTGATTCTATCTTCTTTCTGAACTATTCTACAGTCCGCTGTTTGTATGGAGCCCTGAAACGAAGAGTCATGAATCATGGCCGCACAAGGCCGGATATGGCAGAGGGATGCCCGGAACAGCTCGACTGGCAGTTTTTAAAGTGGATTGCCCGCTATAAGAAGGATAATGCACCGGCCATCCTTGCCAAACTTTCCGCTGCGAAAGGGAAGGAAGTATATATATTCCATAGTCCGGAGGAAACAGAGGAATACCTTCTCAGTCTTACCCGGCCTTAGGAATGTGCCTGCAGGAAAGCCCTGCAGGTCTCTTTCTGTCCGCAGTTTTCCATCAAGGCGCTTTCAGAAAATTTGTATTATACTAGAAATATAAAAAGATAGAGGTGATGAGGTTGAGATTTGCAACTGCTGAAGATGGAAGAGGTGTTTTTATCGGGGTCCTGGAAGAAGGGACTGATCTGATTCTTCCCCTCGCTAAGGCGGAAGAAAGAAGGGGCGGGATCAAGGGGATCCCTGATTCGCTCCTGGAGGCAGTCTCCATGGGGGAAGAATTCGTACATAATGCAAGTGAGCTCCTGAATTGGGCCAAAGGCAATGAAGCAGGGAAGGAGCTTCTGCTTCCGCTCGAATCAGTGAAGCTGCTGGCCCCAATTCCGAAGCCCGTCAAAAACATATTATGCGTGGGGAAAAACTATGCTGAGCATGCCATTGAAATGGGAAGCAAGGATGACATACCTGAGCATATCATGGTTTTCACAAAGGCGCCGACAACTGTTTCGGGTCCGGAAGAGGAAGTGCTTTCGCATGCGGGAGTGACGGAGCAGCTGGATTATGAAGGCGAGCTGGCTGTTGTGATCGGAAAGGCTGGGCGGGGCATCAGTGAGGAAGAAGCCCTCAGCCATGTTTTCGGCTACACGATCATCAATGATGTAACGGCCAGGGATCTTCAGGCAAAGCATAAGCAATTTTTTATTGGAAAAAGCCTTGATTCCACCTGTCCGATGGGTCCATGGATTGTCCATAAATCTGCCATTGAAAACCCAGGCAGGCTGGATATTGAGACAAAGATCAATGGGGAGGTAAGGCAAAGCTCCAATACGGAAAACTTCATTTTTCCAATTGAGGTCATCATTTCCGAGCTATCAAAGGGAATGACCCTTGAGCCGGGAGATATCATTGCTACTGGCACACCCGCAGGGGTAGGGAAGGGATTCAAGCCTCCGCGCTTTCTCAACCCCGGAGATGTAATGGAAGTTACCGTGGAAAAAATAGGGACGCTCCGCAACAGGATAGAGGGTTAAGCTGGAAAATATGATTTTTTTAACACAAATGTCACAAAATCATGGCCGGCTCTTTAAAGCGCTGTGTTTATCTTAGGCTTTTCCATGCAGATATGGTATGATTTAAACGAATTTTTAATAGGAGGCCTGGTGAATGACACACGCTCATATTTTTACCTGGGTTGTAGCACTTGTCTTATTTTTCGCAGCGCTTGGAATGCATAACAGCGGCAAAGCAAAAGGTGTAAAGGTCGTTCAGATGATCTTAAGGCTCTTTTACCTGCTGATCATCGGTACGGGCATTTGGATGCTGACTTCGGGGATCAATATCGATCTTCTGTATGTACTGAAGGCACTTCTTGGCTTATGGGTGATTGCCATGATTGAAATGATCATCATCCGCACTACAAAAGGAAAGAAAACTTCCATCCTATGGGTCCAGTTCGTTGTGGCTGCCATTCTGGTTATCTACCTCGGACTGAGGCTGCCGCTTGGATTCCATCCTTTTGCATAAAAAGCACAGAACAAAAAAACTGCTCCGGCAGTTTTTTTGTTTGGGTCTGTATAGACCGCTCCTGCCGTATTTTCCTCTTCCGGCTCCTCTTCTAACATGCTGCGAAAACATCTATTCATACAATATTTCTATAATAGCAATGTTATCTAACGGTAAATATGGTATTTTTATCATATAGATAAAATAACATAATTGTGGTGGAGATCATGATATTAACTTTAAGCTGTAGATATATACATAAAAGCAGGCTGATTCAATATATACAGGAAAACGCAATCAGCGAATATCCTAATGTCCTTGTGCAGGTATTCTCAGGTGCAGAAGACTGCAGGGATATTTATGAGATACAGGAAACAATGAAGGAACATCTGCCTTCTGCAGCCATGATCGGCTGTACTTCTGCGGGTGAGGTATACAATGGGAAAATGCTTGAAGGAGAGACGGTCATCACTTTCTCATTATTCAAGGAAACCCAGGTGAAAACAGGACTGTTTAAAAGCGGGGATTACAGGAATCCATTTGAAATGGGCAAAAGCATTGCCTCGGCGCTTGCCTCATATGATGCCAAAGCCTTGATCCTCTTTTCGGCTGGATTTGACCTTGATATGCAGGCAGTCCTTGATGGTGTATATGATATCCGTCCTGATATAGCAGTTGCAGGAGGAGCGGCAGGGAATCACAGGAATATGGCTGAAACTGTTGTCTTTGCCGGCGGAGAAACGTCAGGGAGGGGAGTCTCCGCGGCTGTGCTCCAGAACGAAGGGCTTATCGTTGAAGCGGGCAGCAATTACAAGTGGCAGGAAATCGGCAAAAGCTTTAAAGTCACAAAAGCCCGGCATAATCAGATTTTTAGCATTGATGATAAGAAACCGCTGCAGATTCTGAAGCAATATCTTGGGGAAGAGCTCGTCAGGGGCCTGCCGGCATCAGGGATTGAATTTCCCTTTCTGCTGGAGGGGGATGAAGAAAAGGCCTCCATTTTCATAACAAAAGTTTTGGGAAATGGGGCAGTTGAAGTAAATCGCCCTGTAAAAGAAGGACAAAAGCTTGCATTTGCTTATCAGAATATTGATGAAATTATCGAGGCATCTGTTAAAGATCTGCGAAATTTGGCGAGGAAGCCTGCTGAAGCCTTTTTTGTCTATGCATGCCTTGCAAGAAAAGGATTCCTCCTTGATTTTACTCATAAGGAGCTGTCGTGGTTACAGGAAATTGCTCCTGTATCAGGACTTTTTACATATGGAGAAATTGCCGCAAAGGAAGATGGTCCTCCGAAGATGGTGGGACATGCCTTCACATACCTTTCCATCAGAGAAGGAGTGCAGCATGTGACGAAGGTCCGCAAAGGGTTTGGTGAATATGCCAAACCTAAGCATTTCCGTACCCTCTCTGCTTTAACCCATCTGATGCATGCTTCCAAGGATGATATAAAGATGCTGAATAATAGTTTAAGTGTTTCGGAGCAATATTACCGGTCCCTTTTTGACAACAACGCCGATTTTGTCTATTCGACAGATATGCAGGGCAATTTTACAAGCATTAATCCAGCCTTTAAGCGCAACTTCGGTTTCAATGAAAAAGAGGTGATCGGGAAACCGGCGCTCAGGTTCATCGACAGCCGGGATGTGGCCAGGGTCAGGAGGCATTTCTACCGGACGGTGAATGGTAAAGAGCAGTATTATAACCTCGAGATACAATCAAAAAATGGGGCCAGGAATCTTTATGAACTGAAGAATATCCCAATTACTGTGGAGGGTGAGCCTGCAGGCATATACTGC
The DNA here is from genome assembly GCF_040492155.1 of Cytobacillus sp. T106. Classification (NCBI taxonomy): domain Bacteria; kingdom Bacillati; phylum Bacillota; class Bacilli; order Caryophanales; family Bacillaceae; genus Cytobacillus; species Cytobacillus sp. T106. The sequence goes on from NZ_JBEUMK010000008.1 coordinate 30,610, forward strand.
ATCGGAAGGAATATCACCGAGCAGAAGAGAATTGAACAGGAAATGACCCAGCTTGCTTATTATGATAAAGATACAGGGCTGCCAAACCGCCTGAAGTTCATGGAAGAACTTGATGATCTGCTGCAGAAGGCAAAGAAGAAGAAGCGCCCGCTTGCTGTTCTTTTTATGGATATAGACCGCTTTAAACTGATTAATGACAGCCTGGGACATTATGCCGGCGACCAGATACTCAGGCAGATAGCCGGAAGGATTGAAGCAATCCTCCCTCCCGGATCCTTTTTCGGCCGGTTCAGCGGAGATAAATTTACGCTTATCCTTGCGAAGGAGGCGGACTCCTCCCGGGTCACGAAGCTGTCCAATCATATTCTGCAGGCAATTTCCTCCCCAGTCTATTACGGGGAGCAGGAATTCTTTATAACCGGGAGCATAGGTGCCAGCCTCTATCCCGGTGATGGACATGAAAAAGAAACATTGATGAAAAATGCCGATATTGCCATGAACCGTTCAAAACATCAGGGGGGAAACAGGCTTACATACTATTCGACGGAGATGAATGAGCAGACGCTGCTTAAGCTGGAACTGGAGAGCTATCTGAGAAAAGCCCTGCAGAAGAAAGAGTTCTTTCTCTGCTATCAGCCCCTGACCAATCTCGAAACTGGTGCCATATATGGGAGCGAGGCGCTGATCCGCTGGAATCATCCGAAGCTTGGACTGGTATCTCCGGGTGATTTTATCCCGCTGGCTGAAGAAACCGGCCTGATTAATGAAATAGGCCATTGGGTGCTGCAGACCGCCTGCAGACAGACGAAAGAATGGCATAATAAGGGGCTCGGGAGCTTAACTGTGTCTGTTAATGTTTCTGTACATCAGTTCCAGCAGCCGGGTTTTGTGCATAAGGTCCTTCAGGTATTGAAGGAAACAATGCTTGAACCGCAGTTTCTGGTTCTGGAGCTGACAGAAAGCTCAATGCTCCGGAATATGGAGAACAGCATCCTTGTGATACAGGAGCTCCAGAGGAACGGCATAAGGGTTGCCATTGACGATTTCGGGACTGGCTATTCCTCTTTGAGCTATTTGAAGCATTTGCCTATAGATGCATTGAAGATTGACCGATCTTTCATAGATAATCTTCGATCCGGCTCGCCTGATATTGCCATTGTGAATGCAATCATCACCATGGGGCTAGGCCTGCATGTCAAGGTGGTTGCCGAGGGAGTGGAGACCGCAGAGCAAATGCGCCTGCTGAAGGACTTGAAATGCCATTTTGCCCAGGGGTTCTTTATACACAGGCCGCTTGGCGCTGAACAGTTTGAAGAAGAGCTTGGCAAAAAAGCTGCTTTGAATCTGTCCTAGATTATTCAAAGAACTGGATCCGTATAGGGGGGAGAAGTATGTCAGGAGCATGGATCTTGATCATTCTTATTGTTGTGCTGATTGTAATCACTTATGCTGTCCAGGCATTCGGAAAGTATAGCAGCCATCCGGTTTTGTCCCAGAAAGAAGTGCTCGAAGCTATAAAAAAGCGAGAAAATGAGGAAGCAGCCGGAAAAAATCCTGACGGGTTTTGAAAACTTTTTGGACATGGTGCTGCTGTCTGATCGGCCGTCCAGGCTGTAGTACTTGAGTTTGAAGGAGGACCGGATGATACCTTTTTATATACGATTCCTGATTATGGCGGCTATTTGGGCCGGTCTGTTCTTTTTCATTGAAAACACAGCCCGCCCCATTTATCTTTTCAGCTGTTCCTTATCTTTCGCAGCTTATTTCCTGCTTGCAGTCACTGAAAGGAAGCTCATCCTTTATTCCTTGATGATGCTCAATCTCCCTCTGATTGCCATTTACTTGGATAGGTCTGCATGGCCTTTTCTGCTGTTGGCCGCGATTTTTTACTTGTACGAAGCAGCCCAGTCGATCCGGCCGGCCGCTTTTTACAGCCTTCTGGGCGGAACAGCCTTACTGGCGGCCTTCACCATGATTTTCCTCAGGCCTTCCGTCATAGCGGTCACGCTGGCCATTGCCGCACTGAGCGTGGGATATGCCGCCTGCATCGGGCTGAATTCGGCGCGCTGCAGACTTGAGGAGCTAAGGGAGCTTTTTGATCAGGTGCTTGAAGAATACCGGAAGGCCAAACGGGTGGCTCTTAAGAATGAAGGGGCAGCAAGGGCAGAAGAAAGGACAAGAATTGCACGTGATATCCATGATTCTGTCGGACATAAGCTGACAGCGCTGGGAATGGAAATGCAGAGCATGCTGCTTAAGGAGCATAACACCAGCATTGCCAGAATGAAGCATTCAGTGGAGGAATGCCTGGAGGAAACAAGGCGGGCAGTACGGGCCCTTAAATCAGAGGCGATTGAAGGAATCCCTGCCATCATCCAGCTGGTGAGGAAGCTGGAGAGCGAAAGCAGCCTGCGGATCCGTTTTACAACAAAGCAAGGGGTCTTAAGCCTTGTCCTTCCTAATATACATAGCATAGCTTTATATCGGATCATTCAGGAGGCTTTGACGAACTGCCTTAAATACAGCGAATCTAGAGAAGTTGATGTCATTCTGGGTGTCTCCTCTGTTGGGGGGGTATCCTTTGAAATCAGGAATGCCTTTCATAGCCCAGGCCCCATTCACGAAAGCTTTGGCCTTAAAAGCATCAGGGAAAGGGTCCATGTGGCAGGAGGCACTGTCCAGATCTATTGTGATGGCAGCCAGTTTGTCATCATGGGGTCCATTCCTGTAAAGGGGGATAAAAATTGAATAGGATATTAATAGTTGAAGATCAAGTGATTGTCAGGCAGGGGCTGAGGATGATCATTGAACAGGATGGTGCCTTTTCTGTAGCCGGTGAAGCGGAAAACGGCCAGGAAGCGATAGAAAAGATGGAATCCCATGGAGCTGACATTATCCTGATGGACATCCAAATGCCCGTCATGAATGGCATAGAAGCGACCAGGATGATCAAAAAAAGGTGGCCAGCCGTAAAGATACTGATTTTGACTACTTTCAATGACGAAGATTATGCACTGCAGACTTTAAGGGAGGGAACAAATGGGTTTTTGCTGAAAACCTCTGACGGACCCCGCCTGCTGCAATCAATCAGGAGCTGCCTGGAAGGCGGCATCAGCATCCACGAACAGGTTGCGGCTAAAGTTATGCCGAAGCTTCTGGACCATTCATGCCACGAAGAGGCAGAAGTTCCGCTTACTCCCAGGGAACGTGATATTGCCAGGCTAATCGGGCATGGAAAAACTAATAAGGAAATAGCAAATGAGCTGTATCTGTCAGTGGGAACAGTAAAAAATCATTTGACCCAGATTCTGCAGAAGCTGGATCTGCGGGACCGGACACAGCTTGCGATTTTTGCAGTCAAGAATGATATTCTCTAAGATTGGCAGATGTTTTCTAAAACAAGTATGGACAGGGATGGCGGGCCAGTCTCTAGTTTGCCTCATTCTGCAATATATTGCGAAAAAAACCAGGGGCTATAGGGATAGCCCCTTTTCCATGCCTGTTTATCGGAAATCTCCTTGAAAAGTGACGGAGGTCACATCGGGAGGCTGGTTTTAATGACGGAAGACAGTAGTGCAGCTTTCCATTGAAGCTGTATATTGAAGGTGATAAGGGGGAGATGGAATGCTGGAGGCTGTAGAGCTTATAAAGAAATTTAAGAATAAAACCGCAGTGAATGGCGTGAATTTATATCTGGAAAAAGGAGAAACTGTAGGGCTCCTTGGCCCGAATGGGGCGGGCAAATCAACAACCATATCGATGATTTCATCCCTTACATCGCCAACGAGCGGGGATGTAAGGGTCAAAAATGAAAGCATCCTCCAGAAGCCGTCCGGACTAAGGAATATCCTCGGGGTCGTCCCGCAGGAAATTGCTCTTTATAATGAACTGACGGCAAGGGAGAACCTTGAATTCTTTGGGAGGATCCACCGTTTGCCCAAACAGAGGCTAAAACAAAAAACAGAAGAAGTACTGGAAATGATCGGCCTTGAGGACCGGGAAAAGGATTTGGTAAAAACATTTTCAGGAGGCATGAAACGGCGCCTGAATATCGGTGCTGCGCTCCTGCATGAACCAGAATTGGTCATTATGGATGAACCTACCGTAGGCATCGATCCCCAGTCCAGGAATTATATTCTTGATACTGTAAAGCGGCTCAACAGGGAAAAGAATATGACTGTCCTGTATACGAGCCATTACATGGAAGAGGTAGAATATCTGTGCGACAGGATCTACATCATGGACCATGGGGAAATCATCGCTTCCGGGACAAAGGATGAAATAAAAAGCATCCTCTCTGCTGAACAGGCAATCAATATAAAGGTTGACCTGATGAGAGGGGAATTCATCCGCCTGCTGGAGGACCATGCCGCAATCAGGCAGCTGTCTGTACAAGAGCAGACTGCGACCATCATCGTTCCTAAACAGGTCCATCTGCTGAAGGATATATTCCGTTCAGCTGAGCAAACCGGCACAATTGTAACAGCTGTCAATATAGAACTGCCTACCCTTGAAGATGTATTCCTGCATCTGACCGGACGGCAGCTCAGGGATTAGGGGGGAAGGATATGCTTTTTCAAATGATCAAAAAGGATCTCCTGCTTTTTTGGCGCAAGCCGCGTGAACTGATCATCCTTCTTCTGATGCCGTTTGTATTGATCTGCATCCTGGGGAATGCGCTCGGAGCGCTGAACAGCGATGAAATCCCGGATCTTGATATCAAGCTTGCAGTATGGGTCCAGGATGATTATGAAGCTGGTGCCGCAGAAGCAGCCGCCATGATAAAGAATTTCCCTATGCCCGATGAAGCGAAGGAAGAAGCTGTAAATGCAGTGGAAATGTTCAACCCTGCTGCCATATTGATTGAGGAAGTTTTCGGCGATGAAGAATTCAGCCGGAGCATCGGCGTGGATTATATTTCAGAGGAGCTGGATTCAGAGCGCCAGGAGGAATACAGCGCGCTGCTGACGATTCCGTCAGGCTTTACCACAGATTATTACCGGCACAGCCTGTTGAAGGAAGGTGACCTTCCGGAGCTTGAATTGCAGCTGAATGATTCAGATGCACTCAGGGCAGGGGTAATACGTGATTTTCTGGCCAATTTCCAGGAGCAGATCTCCTTATGGCAGGGAATCCAGACGCTTGGGATTTCAGCTGTTGATATCAAGGAGGCTGGCATCGATGAACTTGGCGCAATTGAATCTGTCAGCAAAGTAAAGGATGTCAGCTCTGTCAGCTATTATGCCATTGGAATGAGTATGATGTTTGTCTTCTACGTGGCAACCACGGCAGCCAGCTTTGCTTATACCCAGAAGGAAGAACATCTTTACAACAGGATTCTTCTTGCGGATGTTCCCAATTCTATTTTCTTTTCAGGCATCTTTTCTGCTGCGGCCATCGTTTGTTTTTTGCAGCTGAATATTCTTTTCGGCCTGTCGGCACTCATTTTTGATGTGTCTTATCCTGATATCATGGACTATCTGATCATTACAGGCGTCATTTCTATCATGATTGGAAGTTTTGCCAGCCTGCTTTCTGCAGTAAACTATCGAAGCAGTTCAGAAAGGGCCGGCCGGGTGTTTGGCAATTTTCTTGTCCCTGTATTTGCTTTTGTGGGAGGGAGCTTTTTTCCTGTTTCCCAGCTGGGCGGCATTTTTGAAAGTCTTGGGTCTTATTCGCCCGGGGGAGCGGGGATATCAGCTTACATGAAAATCCTTCAGGGCTATCCGCTTGGAGAAACGGCCGGCCAGCTCTGGTCCCTTGCTGTATTTTCTGCCATACTGCTGTTCGCTGCACTGCTGTTGCAGCCTAGAAAGGGGGAGGCGGCATGATTGGAATGCTATGGGGGAAGATCCTCCTGACATTGAGGAATCCTGGTGCTTTAATTGCCTCTACGATCATCTGCATGGCGTTTGCCTATCTTACCGGGCAGTCCGCATTTGTGAAAATAGAGATTCCGATGTATTCTTCGGCAGATGGAAGCAATGAGGAAATCATAGAAGAGTTGAACAATGGAGATACTTTCTCGTTCGTCCTGCAGACTGAAGACGAGGCAAAGAAGAAAGTGGCTGAAGGAAACGCGGAGGCTGCCTTGGAGCTTGGTCAGGATTCCTATGTAATTTACCATGCGGGGGCTTCGCAAAATCTGCAGCTGCTGAATCAGTATATCGGACGCTATTATATGAAATCAGTGCAGGAACAGCAGATTGTCCAGCTTGCTGACGATCCGGAAGCTGCTGAAAAGGTCTTTCAGAAGGCGGAAAAAGAACCGGCCTTTCAGCTTGGCCTATCCTCTTTCAATCAGAAAGATGCTGCTGAATACAGCCAGCCGCTGCAGTCTTTATTCGGCTTTACTTTATTCTTTTCCATTTATACGGTGGCTTTTACTGTTGCCGAGATCCTTCGGGATAAGCAGTCCGGACTGTGGGACCGGTTCATCTTATCACCGACGTCTAAAGCGGAAATGTACATGGCGAATCTGCTTTGGAGCTTTTTAGTTGGGTACATCCAAATCATTTTTGTGTTTCTTGTCTTTAAATTCGGTGCAGGTATCGATTTTAATGGAAGGTTCGGGACGGTGCTGATCGCTGTGATTCCGTATCTGTTTTCCATTGTCGCGCTTTCCATTTTCCTGACGGGGCTCGTAAAAACAATGAGCCAGTTCAACAGCATCATTCCTTTGATCAGCGTCAGCTTTGCTATGCTCGGGGGGGCGTACTGGCCGATTGAAATTGTCAGCTCGGAGCTGCTTATCGGCATTTCGCGCTTCATACCTATTACTTATGGAATGGAGATGATGAAGGGAGCTGTAGTGTCCGGCCACTCAATCCTGGATATGCTTTATCCAGTAGCGATTCTCCTATTGATGGGCGTAATCCTCATGGGGCTTGGGATAAGGCTGATTGAGAAGAGACATGTATGAGGGAAGAGAAGATAGAAGAGGCATGGATTATTCAAATCCATGCCTTTATTTCTATCAAGGAGTAATCTTTTCAATAACGAGTCTTTTTCCTGTGTTGAGTGTGAATTCGAACCGGTCGCTCTTTTTTTCGTAATAGCAGAAATGGTGCTGGACATTGCAGATACATTCCTGGTTATCAAAAACAATGAAGTTGACTCCGTTTTTCCGCTCGCTGTCATTCAGGAAGTTCAAGTGGTTATAGCAGTAAATGCAGTCGAAGATTGAGAATTGAAGTGAATTCAAGGTGGTGACAAATTGATAAAAGGCATCATCATTCACTTCATCCAGCAATCTTTCGAGAGAGAAGGTGAGGTGTTTTTTCATCCGGATGCTGTCCTGGTTTTTCAGTGAAATCACTTCATCCGCAAGTCCGATTCGCCCATTTTCAAATAAGACACCTTTTTTCCACCGCTTATACCGCAATACTTCTATTTCCTGATGGAGGAATTCATCCAATATTGAGGCTTCTTCTGTTTCTTCATCGAAAAAAACCCACTGCTCGTTGATGCATTCGACTGTGCCCAGCGTGAATGCCCGGGTTTGGAACTCATAGAGTTTGGTTCGCTGCTGTCTGTTCATCTTGTACCTCCATATGATTCCTTCAACATCCTTTTTAGACATAAAGTCAGGAATTTATAACCTTAAGCTCTTCCAAAGAATGAAAATCGCTGACTATCGTACTGGCAGGAGTCCTGGTGAATGTTAAGATCACAGGTAAAAAAATAGCCAATCAGTATACTTGAATAGTTTATATATTTACATTGGATCCTTAAGAATGTTCATGAAGCCCTCAAAGGGCAGAAATAATAATAGGAGTTCATGAAAAAGGAGGCAAGCGTAATGCGGCAAACCTAACTTTCTATTAAAGCGGTTCTGTATCTCTGCCTAAATCAATAAGATGGTCAGATTTTCTGACATTATTATTTTTGAATAATCATCCTTACGGGACAATTAACCATTTCCTAGGCCCTGCATACAATGGCATCATGCAAAAGGATGTTACCTGATTTCCGCTGACGAAAGGATGATGAAGAATGTGTGGGATAACGGGCTGGATTGATTTTAGCAGAGATTTGCGAAAAGAGGCTGCAGCAGTCGGGAAAATGGCGGAAACACTTGCAAAGCGCGGGCCGGATGACACAAACGTATGGACCGGTATCCATGCGGGATTTGGCCATAAACGGCTCTCCGTCGTTGATCCTGCCGGCGGCAAACAGCCGATGTCCAGGCAGGCAAAAGGCAGCGTTTATACAATTTGCTATAATGGCGAGCTTTATAATACAGAAGATATCCGAAAAGAACTCCTTATAAAAGGATATTCTTTCAGCACTCATTCTGATACAGAAGTTCTGCTGACAGCTTATATAGAATGGAAAGAAAATTGCCTGGAGCACTTGAATGGGATATTTGCCTTTGCCGTATGGGACGAGGAGGAAAATCGCCTGTTTATTGCAAGAGACCGTCTGGGCGTTAAACCGCTTTTTTATAAAGAAACTGCAAAGGGGATCATTTTCGGCTCTGAGCTTAAAGCGATCCTGGCCCATCCGGAAGTGCGTACTGAGATTGACCGTGAAGGGCTGGCTGAAGTATTCGGCCTCGGGCCGTCCCGTTCCCCTGGCAGCGGAGTCTTTAGAGGAATAAAAGAGCTTAGGCCAGCCCATGCGCTGGCATTATCAAGGGAAGGGCAAAAAATCTGGCGCTATTGGAATGTGAAAAGTGCGGAGCATACGGACAATCTGGAGGAAACAGCTGAAAAGGTGAGGCATTTATTTACAGATGCTGTCACAAGGCAGCTCGTGTCAGATGTGCCGTTATGCACCTTCCTGTCTGGCGGGGTCGATTCGAGTGCCATTACTGCGGTAGCTTCCCGTGCCTATGAAGAAGAGGGAAAAGGGCCGCTGCACACCTATTCCATCGATTATGAAGATAATGATAAGCACTTTAAGGCAAATGAATTCCAGCCTAACTCTGACGGAGCTTTTATCAGGAAGATGACCGAAGAATTCCAGACCATCCATCACACGAGCATTATCTCTCAATGCGAACTGGCAGAACATTTGAGGGAAGCTGTCCTTGTCAGGGATCTGCCGGGAATGGCTGATGTCGATTCCTCTCTCCTGTGGTTCTGTAAAAAAATCAAACAGGATTTTACCGTAAGTCTTTCAGGTGAATGCGCTGATGAGATATTCGGTGGCTATCCCTGGTTTCACCGCCAGGATGATTTGAACCGCAGCGGCTTTCCTTGGATGCGTTCGATCCGGGAAAGACAGCAATTGCTGAAGCCGCATTGGAGGGAGAAGCTCCAGCTTGAAGAATATATGCACAGCAAGTACAGGGAAACCGTTGCTGAGACGCCTGTGCTTGAAGGGGAAACCGCTCAGGAGGCAAGAAGGAGGGAGCTTTTCTACCTTAATAAGATCTGGTTCATGACGACGCTGCTGGACCGCAAAGACAGGATGAGCATGGGAGCGAGCCTTGAGGTAAGGGTCCCGTTTGCTGACCACAGGCTGGTCGAATATGCATGGAATATCCCATGGGAGATGAAGATGCTCGGCGGCCGGGAAAAAGGAATCCTGCGCAAGGCTCTTGAAGGGATCCTTCCGGATGAGGTTTTATACCGCAAAAAGAGCCCGTATCCGAAAACCCATAATCCTGAGTATACGAAAGCTGTAAAGGGCATGCTCTCCGAAATACTGGCAGACAGAAGCTCTGCCCTGTATGAATTCTTTGATGAAGAACAGTTGAAGAACATAACCGAAACAGAAGGGAATTCCTTCCAGGAGCCATGGTTCGGCCAGCTGATGACAGGGCCCCAGCTTCTTGCCCATCTTGTCCAGATGGAAATATGGTTTAAAGAATACAACATTAATATTGCTGATTGACCCTGGAGCCTGCTTTTTGCAGGTTCTTTTCTTTGTATCCGAAGAGACCTGATACCTTAAAGATTGCCAGTTTCAAAGTATCTCTGTATAATGTTTGTATAACTATTGTATAATATCGGAATTTAAAAGGAGGCCAGAAGATGGCTAAAAAAATCGTAATCATCGGGGCCGGACCCGGGGGGCTCGCTGCATCCATGCTCCTATCCAGCCGGGGATATGAGGTGGATGTCTATGAGAAGCAGTCATATCTGGGGGGCAGGACAGGGAGCATAAAGAAGAACGGTTTTACTTTTGACATCGGGCCTACTTTTCTCAGTATGCCCCATATTGCTGAAGAGCTTTTCGCAGCCAGCGGCCGAAGACTCTCTGATTATCTGCACCTTAAGGAATTAAAAGAGATGTATGAACTGGTCTTTGAGGATACTGGAATTCATATGACAAGCGACCGGAATGAAATGGTCCGCAGAATAGAAGAAAAGTTTCCAGGGAACGGCAGCGGCTATCTCCGTTTCATGGAAGATACAGAGAGGAAAATGTCAGCATTGATGCCCATCCTGCAATCACGGATGGACAGGTACCGGCATTATTTAAGCTGGAAGGTCATTAAAGCGCTGCCTGAGCTTTCTCTTGGAAAGAGCCTTTATGATGTGCTTTCCCGTTATTTTGACAGTGAAACGCTTCGGCTCGCCTTTACTTTCCAATCTAAATATCTCGGGATGTCTCCTTGGGAATGCCCTGGCGCTTTTTCGATCCTTTCCTTTATGGAGCATGAGTATGGGATCTACCATCCGATCGGAGGCTTGAACCAGCTGCCCGAAGCGATGGCAAAAGTCACCATGGAGCACGGGGGCAGGATCCATCTCGGCAAGGGCGTGAAGAGCCTTTGGATGGAAGGCCGTGACAGCAGGGGCATCATCCTGGAATCAGGTGAGAAGGTACCTGCTGATGAAGTCATCATCAATGCCGATTTTGCCAAAGCGATGAGCACGATCCTGAATGAGGGGAGTCTGAAAAAATATAAAACCCGCAAACTCGAAAAAAAGAAATATTCCTGTTCAACGTTCATGATTTACCTCGGGCTCGATAAGCAGTATGACCTCCCGCACCACACCATCTGCTTTGCCGGGGATTACAAAAGGAATGTAGAAGAAATTACGAAAACACTCAGCTTGTCCGGAGACCCTTCCATCTATATCCAGAATCCATCTGCCACAGATCCGACACTGGCGCCGGAAGGGAAATCAGCACTTTATATCCTTGCACCTGTTCCGAATAACTTCAGCGGCGTTGAATGGGACAGCAGGCAGGAAGAGTTCAGGAATCTTGTTCTGGATATTGTAGAAAGGAAGACCGGCTTTAAAGGCTTAAGGGATCATATAGAATTTGAAAAAATCATCAGTCCTAAAAATTGGGAAGAAGATCTGCATGTCTATAAAGGCGCGACCTTTAATCTTGGGCATCAGCTTTCACAAATGATGGTGCTGAGGCCGCATAACCGATTTGAGGAAGCGGGGAATACATGGCTGGTCGGCGGAGGGACCCACCCTGGCAGCGGGCTGCCGACCATATTGGAGTCGGCGAGGATTACGGCAAAAATGATACTGGAAAAAGACGGGCTGGAATTGCCGGAACAAGATGGCCGCAGCTTGCCGGGACTGGAGGAAGCATTATGAAAACGGCGGTTATCGGCGGAGGGATCGGCGGTATGACATCTGCACTGCTGCTGGCAGACAATGGCCATGAAGTCGTCATCTTAGAAAAGGAAAATAAGCTTGGAGGAAGGCTTGCATTTATGGAGGAAGACGGCTTCCGGATCGATCAGGGGCCAACAATCGTCCTGCTTCCTGATATGATTGAAAGTATCCTGGCAGAAGCAGGGCTTGGGAGGGATCAGTATGAAATGATAAGGCTGGATCCGCTCTATAAAATTACTTTTCCGGACGGAACCGATTATACCAAGCATGCTGACATAGGCGAGCAGGAACGGGAAATAAGCCGGAAATTCCCTGAAAGCCTCGCGGGGTTTCAAAGGTTTATGAAGGATATGGACTATCGTTTCCATACGGGCAGGCCTCAGTTTCTTGAACGCCCTTTTTTGGAGAAGGGAGACTTCTGGAATAAAGAGACACTTTCCTCTTTAGCGAGAATGAACGCCCACAAAAGTGTCGATAAACAGCTTTCATCTTATTTCAAGGATGAAAGACTGAGGATTGCCTATGCCCTGCAGACTTTATATATCGGGGGCAATCCGCTGAGCACCCCTGCCATCTACAGTCTTGTGTCTTATAGTGAGCACAAGCATGGCATTTTTTATGTGAAAGGGGGTTATGCCAGCCTGATTGGAAAGCTTGAAGAACTGCTTAAGAAGAAGGGAATAGAAATCCGCCTTGGGAGCCGTGTTGAAAAGCTGCTCACTGATGGCAGGGAGGCCAAGGGAGCCATCGTCAATGGACAGGAAGAAAAATACGACTCCTTTATCCTCAACGGAGATTTTCCTGTAGCGGAAAAAGAGCTGCTGGACCGCAGGAAGAATTATAAAGCCTCCTCCGGCTGCCTGCTTCTATATTTCGGGATCGGGAAGGTTTATGAAGAAGCGATGGTCCACCAGTTTTTCATCGGCCGTGATTTCAATAAAAGCATGGAGGAGATCTTCAAACAGCAGCAGCTTCCGGATGATCCCTCTTATTATACATTCTATCCTTCAGCGATCGATGATTCCCTTGCCCCTGAAGGGAAAAGCGTCCTTTATGTACTCATACCCGCTCCATCAGGAGAACATATCGACTGGAGCAGCAAGGATGAGTATGTTGACAGGATCATCAGCCGGATTGAAAAGGATAGCTTCCCCGGTCTGCGGGAACATATAGAATGGATGAAGATCAGGACTCCTGAGGATGCTCTCCGCGAGGGACTGTATGGAGGAGGAAGCTTTGGGATAGCTCCTTCCCTGTTCCAGTCAGGTATCTTCCGCCCTCAGCTGAAGCCTTTCAAGGAAAAGAACATCTATGCGGTCGGTGCGAGCGTCCATCCTGGCGGGGGGATTCCTATTGTCCTCCAGGGAGCAAAAATGCTGGCTGACCATATAAAGCATGAGCATAAGAAGAATTCACAAACGGAAGGAGTGTCGATCGTTGGATAAAGCTGCAGCGGCCTATCAATATTGTGAAGAGGTCATTAAAAAGAATTCAGCCACATTTCACCGGGCTTTTTCTTTCCTGCCGCCTGAGAAAAAAAGGGCTGTCTGGGCCATTTATGCTTTTTGCCGCAGGGTTGATGATATTGTGGATGAAGGATCGTGTCCAGAGGAAGAGGTGGCTGCTTTTGAAAAAGAATTTGCCGTATTCCTCGAAGGCGGGCTGCCCCATCAAGATGTTATGCTGTGGACGGCGCTCAGAGATGTGTTTGTCAGCTTTGACATGGACAGCACTCCTTTCTTTGAAATGATTGAAGGTCAGAAGATGGATTTATACAAATCAAGATATTATACTGTCGATGAACTTCTTCACTATTCCTATCATGTGGCGAGTACGGTCGGCCTGATGCTGCTTCCTGTCCTTGCGCCTGAAAATGCGGGACAGCTGAAGCATGGCGCCATTAAGCTGGGGCAGGCTATGCAGATTACCAATATACTTCGCGATATTGGAGAAGACCTCAAAAGAGATCGGGTTTATCTTCCTGCAGCATTGATGGAGAAGCACGGATATAAGGAGGAAGAACTGCAGTCAGGCCAGCTGAATGCCGCTTTTTTCGGTCTGTTCGAGGAGCTGGCGAAAATCGCCGAGCAATATTATGAAGAAGCGCTGGAAACGATCCACTTGTATCCTCCTTCTTCCAGGACGCCAGTCAAGGGTGCTGCCGTCCTTTACAGGGCCATCCTTAATAAAATCCGGAAGAACGGATATAACTCATTTGGAGCAAGAAATTATGTGACGAAGGAAGAAAAAGCAAGGCTCCTCGCTACAATATAAGAAAGGCCTGGCTGCCGCCAGGCCTTGCTGTCTCTTTAGCCGGCAGCTTCTTCCTCCTTGCCGGCCCTGCCGATGAACGATTTTTCCATCCATACTTTGGAGCGCCAACGCCAAAGCATAAGGATGCCCCTCAGCCATTCATCTGCAATGAAGGCGATCCATACCCCAATAAGCCCGAGTCCAAAATGGATCCCGGCGATATAAGAAATGGTGACAGACACACCCCACATGGACAGGATGCCCATATAGACAGGGAACTTTACATCGCCAGCCGCCCTTAGCGAGCTGATGACGACCAGATTGAAGGAACGGCCGGGTTCAAGGATGATGGTCAAAAGAATCAGCGTGCTTCCAACTTTGATGATATCCTGATTGTCCGTAAAGATTCCCAGCAATGAGTCTGAGAAAAAGGTGAAAACGACAGCTGCTCCCACTGAAATCGCAATTGCGAGCTTCAAGCTTCTGATGCACCTTTGATAGGCTGATGCAAATTCTCTTGCCCCGATCATGTGCCCGATCATAATCTGGGTTCCCTGGCTGATGGCGAGGCTGAATAGAAAAATGAACATCATCAGATTCTGGGCATAAACCTTTGCCGTCAAAGCTTCTGTCCCAATCATTGCAACAAAATAGGTGATGACCATCTGAGAGGCGTTATAAGACAGCTGTTCGCCAGCAGAAGGGATGCCGATTTGCAGGAGGTTCCGCAGATGTTCCTTCGGGAAGCGGAAAAGGAGCCTGAAGGGCAGTTCTCCTTCCGTACGCTTAATCAGGACCAGGATGGAAGCAGCAAGGCCGATCGTTCTGCTGACTGCAGTAGAAATGGCCACGCCCTCTACGCCCAGTACAGGAATCCCAAAAGGTCCGAAGATGAAAAGGTAATTTCCGATGACATTCAGTATATTCATCCCGATGGTTATATACATAACATCTCTTGTAAATCCGTAGCTTCTGATGACGGCCCCAATGGTCATGATGAGTGCCTGGACAAAGGAAAAGCCGCCGACGATCACAAGATAAACATTTGCTTCATCCATCAGTTCCGAGGGAAGATCCATCAGCTTCAGCATGGGCTTGCCAAAAATAATCAGGACTGCACTGAGCAGTATGCCGAAGCAAAGGTTGGTCCCAAGGGACACCACCGATATTTCACCGGCTTTCCCAAGCTGTTTTGCACCCAGGTTCTGGGCAACCAGGATGGAGGTGCCTGTTGCTACAAATCCAAACATCACGATGATGAGTGACAGAATTTGGTTTGAAACCCCTACAGCAGCAACAGAGTTATCGGAATACTGGGACAGCATAAGCGTATCAGCATTCCCCATCAGCATATGAAGCAGTATTTCAATGAAAATAGGCCAGGTGAGGGCAAATAAAGTTAAGTTCTTTTTCGGTTGTTTCATTTTGCATATCTCCTAAACAATTCGGTGTGATTCTTTGAGATAAAAGAGTGCCTCCCCCGGGAAGTCATTATGCGCAAAGAAAGGGCTGGCAGAAGTGCCAGCCTTATAAATGTTGGTTTGAAATTTTATAGCTCAAAGGACAATATGGCAGCCCCGTAGCCTTCCAATACGGCAGACAGGGAATCTGCTTCAGCCGCATATTCTTCCTCTGTCAGCAGATCGGTGATTTTTTTCCCTTTTAAAGGAAAAGGGAGGGAGAAGGATGCTTCTTCACTTGAAGCATTCAAGAGGATGACAATCTTCCTGTTACCCGAACTTCTGGCAAATGCAGCAACTGTACTCTCCTCAGGAAGCTCCAGAAACTCAAGGCTTCCCTCGTTTGCCAGAAGAGGCTCTGATTTGCGCAATTGGATGAGCTTTTTTATATGTTCAAACATTTCCATACTGTATTCTTCTTCATTCCAAGGCATGCATTCCCGGCATCCCGGGTCCATGCCGCCGGAAAGTCCCACTTCATCTCCATAATAAATGCAAGGGGTTCCGATATAGGTCATCATAAATGTGAATATCAGCTTTGCCTTTTCAAGCGAACCCCCGCACTCCGTCAGAACCCTCGGGGTATCATGGCTTCCAGCCAGGTTGAAAGCAGCCTCGTTAACATTATCAGGATACATATGGATAACAGAGATCATATTCTCCGCAAATTGGCGGGGGCTGATTGCTTCTTTAGCAAACAGATTATGAACATTTGTCAGGAATGGGTAATTCATTACAGCATCGAACTGGTCGCCCCTGAGCCAAGGCATACTATCATGCCAGATTTCCCCGAGGATATAAAGATCCGGTTTGATGCTCTTCACTTCAGCACGGAATTCGCGCCAGAACTGATGATCGATTTCATTGGCAACATCCAGTCGCCAGCCATCAATATCGAATTCCCGGACCCAATAGCGCCCGACCTCCAGGAGGTATTCCTTTGTTTCCGGATTTTGCGTATTGAGCTTTGGCATGGACTCGACAAACGCAAAGGTGGAATAGTTTGGACGTTCTCCGCCTTCCAGCGGAAATTCTCCAGCATGGAACCAATCTTTATATTGGGAATCCCCCTGGTTCTCCAGAAGATCCTGGAAGGGGGGGAATTGATATCCGCTGTGATTAAAGACAGCATCGAGCATAACTTTGATTCCTTTGTCATGGCAAATCTTCACAAGTTCGCGGAAAGTTTCTTTATCTCCGAACTGGGGATCGATTTCATAATAATCTATTGTATCATATTTATGATTGGAGTATGCCTTGAATATGGGTGTGAAGTAAATCCCGGTAATACCCAGTCCGGCAAGATAATCTATATGGTCAATGATTCCCTGGAAATCACCGCCAAAGAAATTATCAGGTTTGGGCTCCTCGCTTCTCCACGGCTTTGTATCCGGCGGATTTAAAGATTCATCACCATTAGCGAATCTTTCCGGGAAAATCTGGTACCATACCGTATCCTTCACCCATTCCGGAGCCCTGAAAACCTCGCTTGCGTGCAGGTACGGGAAGCAGAAGAGGCTGCCGGGATCTTCAGGAAGGGAGTCAAAAAAGCCTTTTTCTGTATAAACGGCCTGCTCGTCTCCTGACTTCAGGCAAAAGCCGTATCTTGTCCTTTTAAACTCTGGCTCGGGCTCAGCCAGCCAGTAATCAAATAATTGGTCTGATCCCGTTTTTTTCATCGGGATCCGGCGGCTTACCCAGCCATCTTCATTCCATTCATATTGGTCCCCGTAAATAAGTTCAGCTTCCTCGATATTGCCTTTCTTGGCTTTCAGCCTGATATGGAGTATGTTTTCGCTATAGGCATAAGCAAAGCTGTCAGCAGGCTGGTGAAATATTGACGACCTTTCCAGCATAAATTTTCCCCTCTCTTGTGCAATCGATTGCATCGCAAGTTGACTTTTTTAAAATTTATCAAAGAACAGGCTTTCATTCAAGCTGGAGCTCTTATATCAGATATAAACTTTTTAGCGATAATGTTAAAAAAGGGGGTTGTCAAAATGAAAATAGCAAGTATAATAAAGTTAAAGTTTGTGCAATCGTTTTCACAGGCGGCTGTTCTGAAGGTCATCAGCGGTTATTTTTTTTGAATGGCCTGATAACGCTTTCAGTTGCCTTTTATGCAGCGATTTGTGCAAACGGTTGTACTAGAAAAATATAATTTCTTTGGAGGGGTCAAAATGAAGAAGGCTTTATCATTATTTATGATGATTGTCCTGGTTTTTGGAGTGCTGGCTGCTTGCGGTCCTAAAGATGAAGAAACAGGCACTGCAGGAGAAAAAACAGAAGGCGGCTCAGACAAACCTGAAAAGCTGATTGTCTGGGAAGATACAGATAAAGGAGTCGCTCTTAAAGATGCGGCAGACAAGTTTGAAGCAGAACACGGCATCAAAATTGAATTCAAAGAATTGAATATAACAAAGATGCAGGAAAACCTTGCCCTGGATGGCAACACAGCCAATGCGCCGGATGTTATCACAATGTCTCATGACGGCACTGGCCCTGCGATGGTAAAAGGGTATATTAAGGAACTTGAAGTAAGCGACGAGATCCTTGACCAATTTACAAGCTCTTCAGTAGAAGCCCTGAAATATGAAGGCAAGCTTTACGGACTTCCGAAAGCTACTGAAACACCGGTTTTCATTTACAACAAAGCATTGCTTCCTGAAGTTCCGGAAAACCTGGAAGATCTCTATACTAAATCTCAGGAAGTAACAAAAGACGGAAACTACGGATTCCTTGCAATCTGGGATGACTTCTATCATGCACACGGCGTATTCTCCGGGTTCGGCGGATATGTATTCGGCGAGAAAGACAGCAAAGTGGACGTGACTGATATCGGCCTGAATAACGATGCTTCTGTAGAAGCAGCAGATTATATCAAAAAGTGGTACGCAGAAGGATTATTCCCTAAAGGAATCATCGGAGAAAAATCAAACGATAATATGAACGGCCTCTTTAAAGAAGGAAAAGCCATTGCAGTCCAAAACGGCCCATGGGCGTTCCAGGATTATAAAGATGCAGGCATCGATTATGGTGTAGCCGCTCTGCCGAAGCTTCCAAATGGCGAGCCTGTCAAGACATTCATGGGTGTTAAAGGATGGTTTGTTACTAACTTCAGCAAAAACCAGGAATGGGCCCAGAAATTCGTTGAGTTCATTACAAACGAAGAAAATGCCAAGAAGCGTTTTGAGCTGACTGGCGAGATCCCGCCATTGAAATCATTGATGGAAGATCCTGAGTTCGTTAAGAATAACGAAGGTGCTGCAGCAGTAATGGCGCAGTCACAGTATGCTGTTCCAATGCCAAGTGTACCGGAAATGGCTGAAGTTTGGGATCCTATGAAAAAAGCGGTAGAAACAATCATTACCGGTAAATCAGAATCCAAAAAAGCGCTTGATAATGCTGTGAAGACTATTGAACAGCAGATCGAAGCGAACCACAGCGGAAACTGATCTATAGCAATAAAGGGAAAAGGCGGTACTCCTTGGTGGAGTACTGCCTCCCATTTTATTAAGCGTCAAAGAGAGCAGGATTTTAATAGATTCCAACAGGCATAGCTTCGGCTCTTTCAGAAGACAATAGTGCCGCAAAAAAAAATCAATAAAAAAATCGCCCTTTATGGGAATCAGATAGAAAGGGGCATCCTTTCAATGGAAGAAGCATACCGTTCAAACCATCGGAAAATTGCTGCAGGCCTGTCCATCATCCCGGGACTTGGCCAAATGTATAATAAACAATTTGTCAAAGGCATCGCCTTTTTAATTCTAACACTATCATTCATCGTTGCTTTTAAAGACTTCCTCAATATTGGCCTTTGGGGACTTGTCACTCTCGGAGAAAAGCTGCCGAGGGATAATTCCATCTTCCTCCTGGTATACGGAATCATTTCCGTCATCCTTCTTCTATTCGCGGCAGGATTTATGTTCATCAACATTCGCGATGCCTATAAAAATGGAAAGAAACGGGACTTGGGCAAGCACCTGAGCTCGATAAAAGAGCAATATCATACATTGATAGATTCCGGATTCCCATACTTGATGATCACTCCGGGATTCTTCCTGCTGGTTTTCGTGGTCATCCTGCCGATTGTGTTCGTGCTTTTGCTTTCGTTCACAAACTACAACCTGTATCATCAGTGGCCAGCGAAGCTGATGGACTGGGTGGCATTAGACAACTTCGCCAAACTGGTCACATTGGATATCTGGCGTGATACTTTCGTAAACGTGT
The DNA here is from genome assembly GCF_040492155.1 of Cytobacillus sp. T106. Classification (NCBI taxonomy): domain Bacteria; kingdom Bacillati; phylum Bacillota; class Bacilli; order Caryophanales; family Bacillaceae; genus Cytobacillus; species Cytobacillus sp. T106. The sequence goes on from NZ_JBEUMK010000008.1 coordinate 50,090, forward strand.
TTGCCTGGACGATCATCTGGACGTTCGGTGCGACAACATTCCAGATCGCCCTTGGGGTCTTCCTGGCAGTACTTGTCAACCAGAAGGATCTAAAAGGAAAAGCGATCATCAGGACAATCCTGATCCTGCCATGGGCCGTACCGGCATTTGTATCCATCCTGATTTTTTCCGGCCTGTTCAATGAAACGTTCGGTGCCATCAATAACGTAGTCCTGGATTTCATTGGAATCGGTCCGATCCCTTGGATGACAGAGGCCCTGTGGACAAGGATCGCTCTCATCATGATCCAGACCTGGCTTGGATTCCCGTTCATTTTTGCGATGGTCACAGGTGTGCTGCAGGCGATCCCGGATGAGCTTTATGAAGCGGCAACAGTCGATGGAGCGACGATTTGGCAGAAGTTCAAGAATATTACGTTCCCGCTGATCATGCTGTCCATCGCACCAATCCTGATTACGCAATATACCTTTAACTTTAATAACTTCAATATTATCTATCTATTCAATATGGGCGGCCCTGCTATCTCAGATCAAAATGCAGGCGGCACCGATATCCTGATTTCGTGGATCTATAATCTGACTGTCACGAAGTCTGAGTACGGAATGGCTGCAGCCATCACGATGATTCTATCTGCGATAGTCATTTCCGTGGCATTATGGCAGTTCAGAAGGACAAAAGCTTTCAAAGAGGAGGATATGATGTGATATGACTACAAAAAAAGAGAAATTCATCAGGCTGTCACTGACCTATCTTGTCATTCTTTTTATGGCGGTCATCATCATTTATCCGATTCTGTGGGCCATTGGAGCATCACTGACGCCGGGGACAAGCTTGACCAATTCATCACTCATCCCGAAAAACGCGACATTTGCCCATTATAAGACGATATTCAACCCGGAAGAGAGCAATTATCTGATCTGGTATTGGAACACGTTGAAAATCTGCGTGATCACCATGCTGGCATCTGTCATTACCATCAGCTTGATGGCTTACTCTTTTTCACGGTACCGCTTTGTCGGCAGGAAAAATGGACTTACCACGTTCCTGATTCTTCAGATGGTGCCTAACTTTGCAGCATTGATTGCGATCTTCGTCCTTGCACAGGTAACAAACCTGCTGGATACCCATATCGGGCTCATCCTCATTTATGTAGGCGGGGCCATTCCAATGAACACTTGGCTGATGAAAGGATATCTCGACAGCATCCCTAAAGAGCTGGATGAAAGTGCAAGGATGGATGGAGCAGGCCACTTCAGGATTTTCTGGCAGATCATCATGCCGCTTGCGAAACCGATTGTTGCAGTCGTTGCACTCTTTACGTTTATTGCTCCGTTTACGGACTTCATCCTGGCAAAGGTCATGCTAAGAACACCTGAAAAATATACACTTGCCGTTGGATTGTATGAGCTTGTATCAAGACAGTATGGAGCCGAATTCACAACGTTCGCTGCCGGATCTGTCCTCATTGCAATCCCGATTTCAATTTTATTCTTATCCTTCCAGAAATATTTCGTTTCAGGTTTGACTGCCGGGGGCACAAAAGGCTAATCTTAAAGGGTTAGTGACTTTAGGGCTGGGCTGCTTAAAGGGGTGTTTCCTTATGGCAGCTCAGCTTGATATTTAAGGAGGAGCGGAGATGAAAAAAGGAGTCATGGCTCTCATCTTAATTCCGTTTCTTCTTTTTTGCGCCCTACCGGTAGGAGCAGTTGAAAAAGAAGAGCGTAAATGGCAGGATGAAACAATTTATTTTCTAATGGTCGACCGTTTTAACAACGGCGATTTCAGCAATGACCTGGAAACAAACGCAAGTGACCCGAAAGCCTATCACGGAGGGGACTTCCAGGGTATCATTGACCAGCTAGATTATCTGAAGGATATGGGCTTTACAGCCATCTGGCTGACGCCGATTTTCGAAAATGAAGCAGACGGCTATCATGGCTACTGGATCAATGATTTTTACAAAACGGAAGAAAACTTCGGATCTATCGAGACGTTTAAAAAGCTTGTAAAAGAAGCCCATAAGCGTGATATGAAAATCATCCTTGATTTTGTTGTCAATCATGTCGGACCCAATCATCCCTGGGTGAATGATCCGGACAAGCAGGACTGGTTCCATGAACAAAAGGAAATAACCAACTGGGAAAATCAGGATGAGCTTGAAAATGGTTGGATCTATAATCTTCCTGACCTCGCACAGGAGAATCCGGAGGCCAGGCAATATCTCCTGGATGCAGCCAAATGGTGGATAGAGGAAACCGATATTGACGGATACCGCCTTGATACGGTCAAACATGTGCCAGTTGACTTCTGGGAGGATTTCGCGAAAGAAGTAAAAAGCGCCAAGGAGGATTTCTATCTTCTCGGCGAAGTATGGATCGATGACCCTGCTTATATTGCACAGTATGAGAAAGCAGGGATCGACGGATTTGTCGATTATCCGCTGAACGGGCATCTGCGCACGGCATTTGAAAAGCCCGGGCAGCCCTTTGACTGGCTGTTTGCCAGCTGGGAGAGGAATCAGGCCCAATACGATCAACCTTATTTAATGGGAACGTTCATGGACAATCATGACACCGTTCGTTTCACGCGCGATGCAGTAACCAACAATGAGCATCCGGGACCGAGATGGCGTCTGGCCCTCACATATTTGTACACGTCACCGGGGATTCCCATTGTTTATTATGGAAGTGAAATAGCACTTGATGGCGGGGAAGATCCCGATAACCGCCGCCAAATGGATTTCCGGACAGACCAGGAGCTTGTGGAATACATCTCGAATATCGGGACATTAAGGCAGCAGCTACCATCCCTTACGAGGGGCACAATGGAGCCTTTGTACAATAAGGATGGCATGGCAGTGTACAAGCGGACCTATGAGGATGAAACCACTGTCGTGGCCATCAATAATACCGTCAAAACGCAGACCGTCTCCCTTGATTCCGGCCTGCTTGAAGGCGATAAGCAGCTGAAAGGCCTTTTGGGCGGGGATCTTGTAAGGTCTGATGAGGGAAAATATAAGCTGATCGTTGACCGGGAAGAAGCCGAAATCTATGCGCTGTCAGAGAAGACAGGTTTGAATATCCCTTATCTGGCAGTGATGGGACTGGTCTATGCAGCCTTCATCGTCTTTATTATCCTTCTTTGGAGAAGGTCGAAAAAGAGGAAGCCTGTTTCCTGACCCCAGCCGGCACTGCCGGCAGCTTCCCAATCCCGGTCATATCAGAAGGGATTTGAAGGAGGAGTCGGCTACATGAATGATACAAGTTTTGCCATACATCCAGGAAAGAGCAGAAAGATAGAAAACAGTGATTACCAGGAAGCAGGAGATGTCCTTGCTATAGAAGAGTGCAGGAATGGCCTGAAGGCCCGGACAGAAACAGGGGAACTCAGGATTGTATTCTACGCAAATGAAATCGTCCGCATCACTATGAATTTTTTTGGCGAAGCGGATGCGGGAACGAGCCCTGCCGTCATTGGGGGGCTGCAGGAAGTTAAGCTCGAGCATTATGAATCAGGAGACCAGGCAGAGGTGAAAACCTCTTGTCTGACTGTCAAGCTGACCAAATCCCCTCTTCGAATTACCGTGGCAGATGCAGAAGGCAGGGTTTTAGCCGGAGAAAATCAAAAAGGGATGGGCTATAAGCATTCTAAAGAGGTCATCTGCTTCAAGAATATGGAGGAGAGCGATCAATTTTACGGATTTGGAGAGAAAACGGGCTTTCTTAATAAAAGAGGGGAAAAGCTGGTTATGTGGAATAGTGACGTATATGCCCCGCATAATCCGGAAACAGATCCGCTCTACCAGTCAATCCCTTTCTTTCTTACCTTGAGGGAAGGGCAAGCCCATGGCATATTCTTCGATAATACTTTCCGGGCAGAGTTTGATATGCGCGGAGATGAGTTTTATTCCTTTTCAGCCGATGGCGGCCAGCTTGATTATTATTTGATGGCTGGACCTTCGCCGAAGGATGTTATTCGTCAATACACATCGCTGACAGGCAGAATGCCCCTGCCGGCCAAGTGGGCAATCGGCTACCACCAATCGCGGTACAGCTATGAAAGCCAGCAGGAAGTGATGGAGCTGGCGGCAGCTTTTAAGGAGAAAGGGATTCCGCTGGATAGCATCCATCTGGATATTCATTATATGGATGAATACAGGGTTTTCACATTTGACCGTGATAAATTCCCTGATCCTGAAAAAATGATCAGTGATCTGAAGGAAATGGGCATACACATCGTTCCGATTGTTGATCCGGGCGTAAAGGAAGATCCGGAATATATGGTCTATAAACAGGGCATCCAGGAAGATCTTTTCTGCAAATATCTGGAGGGCAATGTATATTACGGAGACGTCTGGCCCGGAAATAGTGCATTCCCTGATTTCACAAGCAAAAAAGTGCGCGACTGGTGGGGAAGCCTCCATTCGTACTATACAGAGCTTGGGATTGAAGGCATCTGGAATGACATGAATGAACCGGCGGTCTTTAATGAAAGTAAAACAATGGATTTGAAAGTCATGCATGATAACGATGGAAATCCCCGAACACATAAGGAGCTTCATAATCTCTACGGCCTTCTGATGGGGAAATCGACATATGAAGGCATGAAGAGAAATTTGAAGGGGAAGCGGCCATTTCTGCTTACACGTGCAGGATATTCGGGTGTCCAGCGGTATGCGGCCGTATGGACAGGGGATAACCGGAGCTTTTGGGAACATCTGCAGATGTCGCTGCCAATGGTTATGAACCTTGGCGTCTCCGGCATTCCTTTCTCTGGCCCGGATGTAGGCGGTTTTGCCCATGATTCCAATGGGGAGCTTCTCGCGAGATGGACACAGGCAGGCGCATTCACCCCGTTTTTCAGGAATCACAGTGTACTAGGATCAGCAAGGCAGGAACCATGGGCATTCGGGGAGAAATATGAAGCTATCATTAGAAAATATATTGAGCTCCGCTATACATGGATGCCCCATCTTTATTCTTTATTTGCCGAGGCTCATAAAGAGGGCACTCCTGTTATGAGGCCATTATTCCTGGAATTTCCGGAGGATGAGCATACCTGGAATCTATCTGATCAATTCATGATCGGCGACAATGTCATCATTGCCCCGATCATGCAGCCGGGCACCTTCCACAGGGCCGTCTATCTGCCTGAAGGTATGTGGACAGACTATTGGACTGGCAGCACCTATGAGGGGAAAAAGCACCATTTGATTAAAGCTCCTTTGGAAACGCTGCCGATTTTTATCAAAAAAGGAACGATGGCTGCCCATGGGGAAGCAGGTGCAGCAGGTCCCCTGACACTTCATCTTTATTATGAAGAAGGGTCAGAATGCTCTTATACCCTTTATGAAGATGACGGGGAAACTTTCGCTTATGAAGAAGGGGAATATAGGGAGATTTGCTTTAAAGTGAAGTGTGAGGAAGGGACGGTCTATCTGAACTCTGCAATCGCAGGCACTTATGAGCCTGTCTGGAGCACTGTTCAGCTTGCTGTGCACAGCAGAGAAAATGTCAGGTTAAAGATAGGAAGCAGCACGCTGCTCCCTGGAAAAATTGAGGAAGGCCGCCATTATTTTATACTTTCATAATTAGAAATAGCAGCGGTTTACTCTTATGGATAAGGGGGGAAGGGAATGGCCGTTACCATAAAAGACGTGGCAAAACTGGCGAATGTGGCCCCTTCTACAGTTTCCCGCGTGATTGCGAATAGCCCGCGGATCAGTGAAAAAACGAAGCAAAAGGTCAGGAAAGCGATGGATAAATTGGGATATCATCCGAATTTCATCGCCAGGAGCCTTGCCAGCCAGTCCACACAGGCAATTGGACTAATTATGCCAAGCTCCACTGACGTCGTATTCCAGAATCCTTTTTTCCCGACTGTTCTGAGGGGCATAAGCGAAGGTGCCCATGAAAAGCATTATGCCCTTCATATGACGACAGGCAAAACAGATGAAGAAATTTATAACGGAGTTGTCCAGATGGTGCAGGGCGGCAGGGTGGATGGGGTCGTCCTTCTGTATTCGAAAATTGAAGATAAGGTCCTGTCATTTTTACAGGATGGAGATTATCCGTTCACCGTCATCGGAAAACCGTTCCGTGATGTAGAGGAAATCACACATGTTGACAACGACAATTTCAGGGCTGCGAAAGAAGCAACCGACTATTTAATTGAGCTGGGGCATACCCATATTGCCTTTGTCGGCGGGGATTTGAATCTGGTTGTCACCGTTGAGCGCCTGCTGGGCTATGAAAAGGCTCTAAGAGCTGCGGACATTGAGCTGGACAACGATTACGTCATCCATGAAGAATTCCTTAAGGAAGGCGGCCAGGAGGCAGTAAGGGAGCTTCTATCGCTTGAAAAGCCCCCGACAGCCCTGGTGGTAGCTGACGATCTTATGGCGCTCGGTGTGCTTAATACATTGGATGAAATGGGGATATCCGTGCCTGATGATATTTCTATCATCAGCTTCAATAATGTCCTTCTGTCAGAAATGTCCCGGCCGCCGCTGACCTCAGTCGACATCAATATTTTCGACCTTGGATACCAGGCTGCCAAAAGCCTGATCCAGATGGTGGAGGATCCAAAAGAGCCGACCAAAAGGATTATCATTCCGCATCAGATTATTAAAAGGCATTCCTGCAGTGTTACTGCAAGATAAGGTTAAAAGCTGTCTCCCGGCAAATTGCCGCGGGGCAGCTTTTTTGGTTCAGAAGACGGTGATGCTATTGATGATCGGTGTTAGGATTTCGATAAAAAAATGCATATTTCGATAATAAAATTTTGATTTCGATAATATAATCATTTTTCCGATAATAAAAGGCCAGCCGGAAGTTGTGCTTCCGGCTGGCATGATTGATCTGCAATTGTTTTTATAAAGGTGCAGCGCCCTCCGCTTTTCTACTTGTCCAGCTCCAGGCGCTAGCCCCTCGAGTCATAAGCCACTTTAGGATTGAAGGCAGAGAACGCAAAGAACGCCTTCTATCCTAAAGCGTCTTATGCTTGAGGCCCACAGGATGTGGGTCATGCAGACGTTGCCACAGGACGTGGCGTTCTTAGTCTGCGTTCCTTAGTGAGCGAGCGCCTTCCGCTTTTCTAACCATTAACAACCTTCCCGCCATTAATATGAAGCATTTGGCCGGATACGTAGGAGGAGTCGTCGCTTGCGAGGTATACATAGCCTGGTGCCAGTTCGTACGGCTGGCCGGCTCTGCCGAGCGGTGTGTCAGTTCCGAATTTGGCGACATCTTCCTCTGTGAAGGTGGAAGGAATGAGCGGCGTCCAGATCGGCCCTGGTGCAACTGCGTTGACCCTGATCCCTGAATCAGCCAGGTTTGTGGACAGGGAGCGGGTGAATGTAACGATCGCTCCTTTTGTGGAAGAATAGTCTATCAGCTTAGGATGTCCTGCATACGCTGTGATGGAAGCCGTATTGATGATAGAGCTTCCTTTGTCAAGATGCGGCAGTACAGCCTTTGTCAGGTGGAACATAGAGAAAATATTTGTCCTGAATGTCTTTTCAAGCTGTTCTGTGCTGATATCCAGCAGACTTGTCTGCGGATGCTGCTCACCCGCATTATTGACAAGGATATTTACCTTCCCGAACTCATCCAGCGTCTTGGAGACCACTTCCTTTGCAAAGCTTTCATCTCCAAGGTCGCCGGCAAGGAGAAGGCATTTGCGGCCGGCTGCTTCGACTTCCTGTTTGGTTTCCTTTGCATCTTCAGTTTCTTCCAGATAAACAACAGCCACATCAGCACCTTCTTTTGCAAAATAAATAGCAACAGATTTGCCGATCCCGCTGTCTCCTCCAGTGACAATGGCCACTTTGCCCTCAAGTTTTCCTGAACCCTTATAATTCGGGTCAATATAAGAAGGCTCTGGGGTCATTTTATCCTCAACCCCCGGCTGCTGGTTCTGGTGCTGAGGGATGAATCCGTTCTGATTATCTTTCTGTTCGTTCGCCATTGTGAAAAACCTCCAATTTTTTAATAGATATTAGGTGTATTCCATGCTAGTATGTGATAAAAACATGGAAAAAATTTCTTGTGTTTAAAAGGGGAGGATTTTTTTATGGTAACAGTCAGGCGGGCCAGGCAGGAGGATGCTGAAAAGCTGCTTCTCCATACACGGCAAATTTTGCATGAATCAGAGAATATGCTGACGGTGCCCGAGGAATTTCAGGCAACCGTTGAAGAAGAGAGGCAATGGATCATTGATCATGGACGGCCTGGGAATCTGCTTTTGACTGCCTGGAGCGGAGAAGAGCTTGCCGGAGTTTTGAACTTTACCCGGAAAACACGCAAAAAAGTCAGCCACATCGGAATGTTCGGAATATCCATTAAAGAAAAATATTGCAATCAAGGCATCGGAAAGCAGCTGATCGGCACCTGCCTGGAATGGGTGAAAGAGGAGCCGGGCATTGAAAAAGTATGCCTGGAAGTGTTCTCACATAATGAACGGGGCATTCATTTATATAAAAAAATGGGATTCCAGGAGGAAGGCAGAAGGATCAGGCATGTGAAGAACTTTGATGGCTCTTATTCTGATGAGCTTTTGATGTATGTGTTTGTAAAATAAAATTAAAATCCCCGGCATGCCTCTGGAATCCGGGGATTTTAACTAAACAAGCGCCTTCCGCTCTGCTCGTCTTAAGCTTGATGCCCACAGGATGTGGGTCATGCGGACGTTGCCACAGGACGTGGCGTTCTTAGTACGCGTTCCTTTATCGAGCAAGGCTTTTCCGCTTTTCTATCTGTAATTTATAAACTGCACATCGACTGTCAGGTCGGCTTCTCTTACAGCAGCTATTACCTGCTGAAGGTCGTCCCTGTTTTTTCCTGTTACCCGGACCTGGTCGTCCTGCACCTGGCTCTTTACTTTCAGGCCGCTGTTTTTGATGAGGGTGTTGATTTTCTTTGCATTATCTTTATCGATCCCCTGCATAAGCTTAGCGCGCTGCCTCACTGTGCCCCCGGAAGCGGCTTCGACTTTTCCATAATCCAGATTTTTGATGGGAATTCCGCGTTTAATCATTTTGCTGAGCAGTACATCCTTCAGCTGGTCAAGCTTATATTCATCGTCCGAAATCAGGACAAGCTCTTCCTTATCAAGGGTAATATCACTTTTACTGCCCTTAAAGTCATACCGGGTCTTGACTTCTTTCATTGCAATACTGATTGCATTTGTCACTTCAGATAAATCTACTTTGGATACAATATCAAATGAGCTTTCTTTTGACATGGTTAGACCTCCGTTAATCCTTATATTTAACCGGCTGTATTGAAGCCTTTGGCCGGATATTTCCTAAAGCCGGCCGCTCCTTCTTCGAAACCGTTTTACCTTATTCGTTTATTATAGTAAAATATAGCAGTTCAAACAACTTTCAGATTGTCAGCAGACAATAAAGCCATTGAGGAGGAAATTACATGCCTTTGGCAGACTATATCGGACAAGTCACAACTTTAACCGTATCAAGAAAATCATCTTTCGGTTATTTTCTGACAGACGGTGATGAAGATGTATTATTGCATATAAATGAAGCGGCAAAAGAGTATGAGGTGGATGAAAAGGTCGAAGTGTTCCTTTATACAGATTCAAGGGAACGCATCTCGGCAACGGATACTCTTCCGGAGATCCGGGTGGGAGTGTATGGCTGGGCAAAGGTCAGTGATGTAAGGGAGGATCTCGGCGTATTTATCGATATCGGGATCCAAAAAGAAATGCTTCTCGGCCAGGAAGATTTGCCTCTGCACCTGTCAGTCTGGCCGCAGAAGGGCGATCTTCTCTATATCACCCTCCGTGTTAATAGAAATAACCGGGTGTATGTGAAGCATGCGAAGGACCCCATTATCGAGGAGATTTCCATTAAAGCTACGCGGAAAGACTTTAATAAGAACGTCCACGGCCATATCTACAGGACCGCTAAAGTAGGCAGCTGGGCTTATACGGCAGAAGGATTCAAGGGGTTTATCCATGAGTCCCAGAGGAAGACAGAGCCTCGCCTTGGCGAGAAAATCGAGGGGCGGATCATTGACGTAAAGGAAGATGGAACAGTCAATATTTCCCTTCTGCCCCGTAAAGAGGAGGCGCTTGACGCTGATTCACAGAAAGTCCTTTCTTATCTGGAAGAGCGGAATGGATCCATGCCTTATGGAGACAAAAGTATGGCAGACGAAATCCAGGACCGCTTCCAAATGAGCAAATCATCCTTTAAGCGTGCTCTTGGAAGACTGATGAAGGAAGGGAAGGTCTATCAGGAGGACGGCTGGACATATATAAAGCAGCAATCATAGAAAAAAGCAAGCGCTGGGCGCTTGCTTTTTTCTGTTTCGGGAAAGTCATCCATAAAGAGCCCTGGCTGCTTAGAGATGATCAGTTTTTTTCGAGTACTGATGCTTCCCGGCTTTTCTGTTTTTTTCGCGCATCATATTTTTCTCATGCCTCAGGGCATTATTGTCCTGTGCTTTTTTATCATTGTCTGAAGTGTGCGGCATAGAAAAAACCTCCTTTATTCCGGCTTGATCGCCGTCGGTTTAGTGTCTGCCGCAATCAGAAGGAGTATGTAGATTTATGATGCTATTTCATTTAAAAAGAAGAGTGCAATAGTGCCGGCCCCTGTGTGGGATCCTATGGCTGCCCCAATGTCAGAGATCAATACCTCCTTGGCTCCGAGCTCCTCGATCAGCATCTCTTTTACTTCTTCAGCTGTTTCAAGATTGTCTGCATGGCTGATGGCAATCGTCTGTCCTGAGAAGCCTTTGCCCCGCTCTTTGGCAACCTCGATCATTCGGCGAAGCAGCTTCTTTTTTCCACGGATCTTTTCAATAGGAACAAGCTTCCCGTCTTCTACATGAAGGAGAGGCTTGATATTCAGCAGGCCTCCGAGAAAAGCGGAAGCCTTGGAAACACGCCCGCCTTTTGCGAGATAATCCAGATCTTCGACAGTGAAAAGATGTTCCATATGGCGGCTCCGGAAAAGGATATCCTTTTCGATTTCTTCCAGTGATGCCCCTTCGGCAGAAAGCCTTGCCGCCTCTTTTACGATCAATCCCGCTCCAAGAGATGCGCATTTTGTGTCTATTATGGACAAGCTAAGGTCAGGATAATCTTCTTTTACCTGATCCCGCACCATGGCTGCTGTCTGGTATGTACCGGAAAGCTGGGAGGAAAATGCGATGTAGATGCCTTCCCGGCCGCTCCTCGCAAGCTCCCTGAATTCCTTTTCAAAATCTACTGGAGAAACCTGGGAGGTTTTCGGGGTTTGGCCGCTTCTGATGCTATCATAAACTTTTTTTGGTTCAATTGTGATCAAGTCTTTGTATTCCTGCCCATCCAGAAGAACCTGCAGAGGAAAGAGCAGGACATCATTGTCCTTGAAAAAATGCAATGGTAAATCACTTGCACTGTCAGCCATGATTTTTACTGACATATAGGTCACCTGCTTTCAGCACGTTAATATGCTTTTAGTTTATAGAATCAAGGGAAAAAATACAATGAAATGTGTTGAAAAAACACAATATAGGGTAAAGAAACACCAAGTGTTTTAAGGGGGTTCTGTATGATTTTATTAGAAACCAAGAAATTTGTTGTGGTGCTTATAGGCGCCATCCTTAATGCGATTGCGATGAATTTTTTCCTGATCCCGGCCAATGTTTATGCCAGCGGGTTCACAGGTGTCGCGCAGCTGCTTTCCAGCATTCTGGGCGGCTTTGCTTCAACAGGTATTTTATTGTTCGTCCTGAATATACCTGTAACAATCCTTGCATGGAAAAAGGTGGGCAGGTCTTTCACAGTGTACAGCTTTTTAAGCGTTTTCCTTATGTCCCTATTCCTGGAGCTCATTCCTGTGATCCATGTATCAGAGGATATTCTTCTGAATGCAGTATTTGGAGGCGTCATTGCTGCTGTTGGCGTAGGGATGACACTTAAATGGGGGGCATCTACTGGAGGAATGGACATCGTCGCGATGCTCCTGTCAAGAATGAAAGACCGTCCTGTCGGTACATATTTCTTTACTTTAAATGCCATCATCATCATTACTGCAGGTTTTCTTTACGGCTGGGAAAAAGCTTTATATACGCTTGTGACGCTTTATGCATCTACAAGGGTGATCGATGCCATCCATACAAGGCATGAAAAGCTGACTGCCATGATTGTTACGAAAAAATCGGCCGAGCTGAAGCAGGCCATCCACGATAAGCTTGTGCGCGGCATTACGACCATTCCCGCAAAAGGGGCTTTTACGAATGAAAATAAAGAAATGATGATCATCGTCATCACCCGCTATGAGCTTTTTGACCTTGAAAGGATCATAAAGGATGTCGATCCTTATGCATTCACCAATATTGTTGAAACAGCAGGGATTTTCGGCTTTTTCAGGAAAGATTGATAAAAAGGAGGTATTGTCATGTTAAGAATTGCAGCAGTCTTGTTCATGATCTTTGCTTCACTCCCGATGAATGGATCAGGCGCAAATGCGGAAGGCGGTCCTGAGGTTTCCTTGAGCCTGAATCCCGGCCCGGAATCGGCTGAAATTAAGGTGGGGCTTATCAACAGCTCTGATCAGGCACAGGTTTTTGAGTTCCCAACCTCACAAAGATATGATCTGATCATTCGCGATAAGAGCGGTGAAATCGTGTATGATGCTTCGGCAGGAAAGTCCTTTTTGCAGGCCATACAGTACTTGAAGCTGAATCCCGGGGAATTTGTATCCTGGACCGAATCCTGGGACTATGAAACTGCATCTGGAAGGGTTGGGGAAGGATCCTATTCAGCCGAGTTGTCCATCCCGCTCAAACGGAAAGGTGAAACCCATGCATCAGTGGTGCTGAGGGATAAAGCCCAGCTCGATGTCCCGGAGGAGAACCCTGCATTCAGGAAAGTGGAGGTAAGCGGGGAGAATGGTGTTTATGAGGTGAGAGGGGAAGCAGCTGCTGAAACTGGCAGGTTTTACTATACAGCCGAAGACGGCCATCAGGTGCTTGCTGGGGAGGCAGCAGGCCCTTCTGATTCAAAATTTCCCGATTGGTCGCCTTTCCATTTCAAAATTAACATACCGGAAAAATCCTTGCCCGAAAATGGCACAGTCATCCTCAGCTTGTACGAAAAGGATAAAGAAGGCAGGGTCATCCATACCTATGCTGCAGTCCTGGAAAATTTCCGATAATTAATAAGAGCATGCCCGCACTGCGGGCATGCTCTTATTCGTCAGCGGCCTGCAAGCTGGTCCAGCTGGTCCTGCAGCTCGCGAAGCTGCTCCTGTTCAGCTCTTGTGGAGTTCGCATAAGCTGAATGGAGTGCGTTTTTGGCTTTCGCAATCGTCTGCTGCTGTTCAGCCGGCCCTGCCTGTGAGGCCATCTGGACAAATCTCTGCGCTTCCTGATAAAGCCTGTTTCCCATCGCTAAATTCCTCCAAGAGAAGATTCCTGTACATTCGCCATCTTCCTCGCTTCAGCTTCAGCATATGTGGTGTGATAGGGTATGCGGGAATCATGCTTGCTTACTGTATCTGCACCTTGCTGTACAAAGCGTTTCGATTTGTTGCGTTTGCCCATTCGGATCCCCTCCTAAGGAAATATGAAACAGCTCTGCTGCCTCTTTGTTATTATGCGCCAGGGCATGTTTATTTAAAGGAGGGAACAAGAGGAAAAGCCCTGCCGGTCAGCGGCAGGGCCCATGTTAAATTATTTTAAGGCGTTCAGGCCCAGCAGATCATTGAGATACACGCCGATTCCATCCTGCTCATTGGTCAGCGTCATTTCATTTGCGACATTTTTCACCACATCGATTGCATTGCCCATGGCAATTCCGCGTCCGGCATATTCAAGCATCTCCAGGTCATTATCTTCGTCCCCGAATGCAATGATTCTTTCAGGCGGGATCTGGAAGTAGTCGGAGGCCTTCTTCAGCCCGACGGCTTTGTTCAAACCGGATTTTACGATCTCGATGACATGCCATGGAGCAGCCCACCGCCTGTGATCAATAACCTCGGCATGGACCTCTGATAAATGGCTCCGGATGGTTTTGACTTGTTCCTCATCGGTATGGATCAGCATACTGGTCGGTGAATCTGTGAGGAATCTCCTTAAATCTCCCGTGGTTATTTCAGGGTCTCCCATGCCAAAAACGTCGAGCAGTTTCTCATCATGGTAGTGGAAGTATACCTCATCAATCACTTCTGCAATGATATTGTGAAATGAAAAGCCGCTGCAGGCTTCGACAATTTCCTTTGCCACTTTTATATCCATTGGGGTATGGTATACCCCCCAGTTCCTGTCCTTAGGGTGGTGGATAAAGGCGCCGTTAAAGTTAACAATAGGAGTATCCAGCCCCATTTCATGATAATACATCTGGCTTGATCTGAAAGGCCTCCCGGTTGCAATCATGACAACATGCCCTGCCTCCCGGGCTTTTTGGATCACATGCTTTGTTTTTGCGGAAATGGTTTTATCGTCTTTTAATAAGGTTCCATCTAAGTCCAATGCAATTAAATGTTTTTCTGCCATAAAGTCTCCTTCTCATTTCTGTATTAGGATAATCTCAGTGTAAAGCTTTAGGCAAATAAATGTCAGCATGCTACACTAAAGATATAGAAAGAATTTACATAAGGAAATTCCGGGGAAGCTGTTTTTTCCGGGAAGTCCGGGGGTCTGCCATGCCCAGCCGATTCCTGTATGTGTATTTACCACTATCGTACCAATTTAATATTTATTTTGTAAAAAAAATCGCATTTTTAAAGAAAAAATGATCTTTTTTATGTGAACGCGGGAGGAACACCATGATTATTATTGAAAATAGAAAAGTGGAAGGCATTCCTGTGCTGCATCTCGCAGACAAAGAGAAGTTCGGTGAAAAACTGCCATTCATTGTATTTGTACATGGTTTTACAAGTGCGAAAGAGCATAATCTCCATTATGCCTATCTGCTCGCGGAGAAAGGCTTTCGGGTTGTCCTTCCGGAGGCTCTCTACCATGGGGAAAGAAGCACAGGCCTGACCGGAAATGATCTGAACGTGAAATTCTGGGAAATTGTGCTCACTGAGATAGAAGAGCTGAATGTAATTAAAAATGCGTTTGCATCAGAGGGCCTGATTGATGAAGGAAAAATAGGACTTGCCGGAACCTCGATGGGCGGCATTGTTACCATGGGCGCCCTGACGCGGTATGACTGGATTAAAACGGCAGTAAGCCTGATGGGCATGCCTTATTATGAGAAGTTTGCCCTTTGGCAGATCGACGAGCTGAAGAAGCACGGAATTGATCTTCCTTTTAAAGAAGAAGAACTGGCCGGACTGCTGCAAAAACTGAAAGAGCTGGATATCAGCCAGCAGCCTGAAAAACTTGCAGGGAGGCCGATATTGTTTTGGCACGGAAAGAAAGACCAGGTTGTCCCTTATCACTATACTTATCATTTTTATGAATCGATTAGAACAAACTATGAAGAGATGCCCGAAAAGCTTGTCTTTCTGACAGACGAAAACGCCGGGCATAAAGTATCAAGAGAAGGGCTGCTCAAAACGGTTGAGTGGTTTGAAACGTATTTAGGGGATGGACCTTCCGGCCTGGAGTCATAAGTTTTTTCAAGAGCGCGGCTTTTTGTTATCATAGAATCAGCTTAATAATAACTGCTAAGGAGTGATTAGCATGGATCAGGAATTAAAAGACAGCATCATGGGGGCCCTTGAGCTTGTAGTCGACCCTGAGCTTGGTGTAGATATAGTCAATCTTGGACTGGTATATGATGTGAAAATGGAAGACGAAGGAACGGCTGTAGTCGATATGACGCTCACTTCCATGGGCTGTCCGCTTGCCGGAACGATTGTTGACCAGGTAAAGGCTGCTCTTTCAGATATACCTGAAGTGAAAAATACAGAAGTGAACATTGTCTGGAGCCCGCCATGGACAAAGGATAAAATGTCCCGCTATGCTAAGATAGCCCTGGGTGTACAATAATATGAAAAACAAGGTTATACTGGTCAGCTCCGATCAATTGGGCAAAGGAGATGCAGAGCTTGGCTCCGGTGTGCTTGAAACCTTTTTTACCCTATTGAAGCAGCAGAAGGAGCTTCCTGCGGCAATCTTTTTCATGAATAGCGGCGTATATGCCCTGACAGGGGAATCATTTGTTTCGGTTCATGCAAAAGAGCTGGAGGAAAAAGGAGTCGGCATCTTTGCATGCAAGACATGCGTGGATCACTATGGTGTCGGGGACAAGCTGTATGCCGGGAAAATCAGCGGCATGGCCCATTTTGTCGAGCTTGCCGCCAGTCATGAAGTTCTGACAATTTCTTAAATAGACAGCGGAGAAAACAGCAGGATATCCTGCTGTTTTTTAGCACTTTCAAAAATGAATACATAAGGAGTGGAAAAGGCATGGTCGAAAGGAGAAAGCCTATCCCTGTAAGGGAAGCTATTGATAAAATCCTGCAGATGGATTTTTCCGGGGAAACTGAATGGGTCCCAATCAATCAAAGCTATGGCCGTTATCTTGCGGAAGATTTAAAGGCAGCGAATGATGTGCCTCATTTTGACCGTTCCCCGTATGATGGATTTGCCGTCAGGGCAGCTGATACAGCAGGTGCCTCAGCTGACAGCCCCGTGGAATTTGAGGTTGTGGACCATATTGGGGCTGGCTATGTGGCAAAGGTGCAAGTGGGAGCATACCAGGCTGCGAGAATCATGACAGGTGCTCAAATGCCCGCAGAATGTGATGCAGTGGTTATGCTGGAGCTTGCCAGGACAGAGGAGCGGGACGGAAAGAATTTTATGAGCATAAAAAGGTCCTTTAAATCAGGAGATAATGTTTCTTTTCAGGGGGAGGATGCGAAAGAAGGAGACATCCTGCTCAGAAAAGGAAAAAAAATCAATCCGGGTGTGATCGCCATGCTGGCCACCTTCGGCTGCAGCAAAGTGCCTGTCGCCAAAAAGCCTGCTATCGGGCTGTTTGCAACAGGCACTGAGCTGCTTGATGTGGATGAGGCGCTTGAACCGGGCCGAATCAGAAATAGCAATTCCCATATGGTGATGGCGCAGATTGAGCGCTCGGGCGCCGCCTGCGAGTATTATGGGAAGCTTCCGGACGATTTTGATACGTGCTTTACAGCCATAGAGGCAGCGCTTGAAAAAACCGATATCCTGGTCACTACAGGCGGTGTGTCGGTAGGGGATTATGATTATCTGCCTGCTATATACCAAAAGCTTGGCGCTGAAGTGCTTTTTAACAAGGTGGCCATGCGCCCTGGAAGTGTCACAACTGTAGCCCGCCTTGGCGGAAAGCTGTTATTTGGGCTGTCAGGCAATCCATCTGCCTGCTATGTGGGTTTCGAGCTGTTCGTAAGGCCGGTGATCCGGGGAATGCTGTATACGGATAAAATTCATTTACGGATGGTGCAGGCTGCTCTTGGGGAAGACTTCCCAAAACCGAATCCATTTACACGGTTTGTGCGGAGCCGGCTTGAATACGAGAATGGCCGGCTCATCTCAGTGCCAAGCGGCGTGGATAAATCGAATATTGTCATGAGCCTGGCGGGGGCAGATGCTCTTATGGTGCTTCCCGGCGGTACAAGGGGATACCAAAGGGGCGATGAAGTACATGTGCTGCTGCTCGAGGATGACCAGGGAAGCAGCCAGCCATGGTAAAGCCCGTTGTTTTTCAGATTGTGGGTTTCAAGAACAGCGGGAAGACAACGCTTGTCCAGGCAGTAATAAGAGAGCTGCAAAAGAGAGGGTTTGCAGCCGTGACGATCAAGCATCATGGACATGGGGGGAAACCGGATGTTCTTGAGGATAAAGATACCTCTTTGCATATGAGAGCTGGTGCGCTGGCCAGCCTCGCGGAAGGGGAGGGCAGCATCCTGATCCAGGCTGACAGGCTGGAATGGCCCCTGGAGCGGCTTATTCAGCTGATGTCTGCTTTCGGGCCTGACATCATCCTTATCGAAGGATATAAAAAGGAGTGCTATCCGAAAGCTGTAATTGTCCGGAACCTGGAAGAGGCGGAAGACTTGTCCCGTCTTGACAATATCCATGCTGCCGTAACTCCCCTTTTGCCTGAAGATATGCATCCCTATTTCGGGAAGAATCTTGTCTGGTCATCTTCGGAAGCAGCAGATAAATTGGCTGCTTATGTTATCAGTCTTTCTCAATAGATTTGTTGAACAGCCACCCTTCGGGGCGGCTTTTTTTTATTTGAATCAGGCATGATATGAATTTTCATTCATGATTTTGAATATTTAATTAAAAATTAACATATTTATGGTTGATTTTGTTTTGCTAAATTTCTATAATAAGAGAAACATTATACATATTTATAAATATATTTGATTAAATATACAAAGGTGAGGGAGGGAGCCCATGAAGGCATCCATTATCGGTACAACAGGATACGGCGGGGCAGAGCTTCTCCGCATTTTACAGCACCATCCTTATTTCCGGATTCAATCCATACACTCTACCAGGGGGGAAGCACCTGTTTCCAATGAATATCCGCATCTGCTTGAGATAAACAGGCAAACTTTAGAGGGAATTGATATAGAGAAGATTTCAGAGCAATCTGACGTGGTCTTTCTGGCAGCTCCTTCAGGTGCATCTGGCCAGCTTGCCGGCCAGTTTGCAGGAAAGGATATTAAAGTCATCGATCTGTCCGGGGATTTAAGGCTGCCGGGGGATCAGTACAAATCCTGGTACAAGAAAGATCCACCGGACGTTTCGGTGATTGAAGAATCTGTATACGGTCTGAGCGAGTGGAATAGAGAAAAGATCGAGGGGGCGGATATCATAGCCAATCCCGGATGCTATCCAACAGCAGCTTTGCTGGGCCTTGCTCCAGCACTCTTAGGGGGGCTTATAAAGCCGCAGGGAATTATCATCGATGCAAAATCAGGGATATCGGGTGCCGGCCGTTCTCCTTCAAAAGGGACCATGTTTGCGGAAATGAGCGAAAACTTCAAGATCTACAAAGTGAATGAGCATCAGCATACACCTGAAATTGAACAGCAGCTCAAGCTGTGGAATAAAGATACTTCCCCAATCACTTTCAGCACACACTTGATTCCTGCCGTACGTGGAATCATGGCAACCATGTATGGTGAACTGGAGGAAGGCATTACAGCAGAAGAAGCAGCAAGCGCATACCGGGAAGCTTATGAAGCTGCGCCATTTATAAGGGTAAGGCAGCAGGGAAATTACCCTGCCACCAAGGAGGTCACAGGCAGCAATTATTGTGATATCGGACTTAGCGCAGATAAGCGGACAGGAAGGCTTACCATAGTAGCAGTCATTGATAACCTGATGAAAGGGGCTGCCGGCCAGGCTGTCCAGAATGCCAATCTGATGTTCGGATTTCCGGAAAATGCGGGGCTTGAATTCATACCAGTATTTCCGTGATGGCAAACGTCCGTTAAGAACTGGTCGATTATAGCATTATGGACTGTTCAATTACTGGTGCCAAATGCATAGTATTTTTTAAAAGAAAATTCTTAGGAGGCAAATCATGCAAGCATTGTCACAAGAAAGTGCTGTGAGGGAGATTCCGGATGGCAGCATTATCAGCCCAAAGGGGTATAAATCTGCAGGTGTACACGCAGGGCTAAGGTACAGTAAAAAGGATGTTGGTGCCATTATCAGCACAGTCCCGGCAAACAGTGCGGCTGTTTATACAACAAGCCTTTTCCAGGCAGCCCCTTTGAAGGTAACCCAGGAAAGCCTGGCCGCCGGAGGAGTGCTGCAGGCGGTGATCGTGAACAGTGCCTGTGCAAATGCCTGTACAGGGCAGCAGGGATATAAGGATGCGCTTGAGATGAGGAAGCTGGCAGCCGGGAAATTCGGCCTTGAGGAATGTTCGGTAGCGGTTGCTTCCACTGGTGTGATAGGCGAGTATTTGCAAATGGAGAAAATCCAGGCGGGAATAGCGGCGCTTGAGCCAAAAAATGGAGCAGAAAGTGCAGAAGACTTCCAGACTGCCATATTAACGACCGATACAGTCATGAAAAGCTGTGCTTATGAAGCAGACATTGACGGTGTTCCGATCCGGATGGGCGGAGCAGCCAAAGGCTCAGGCATGATTCATCCTAATATGGCTACAATGCTTGGTTTTGTTACAACCGATGCCTGCATCTCTCAATCAGTCCTGCAGAAAGCATTAAAGGAAGTCACAAACAGTACCTTCAACCAGATTACGGTTGATGGTGATACCTCTACAAATGATATGGTCCTGGTTATGGCCAACGGACTTGCCGGGAATCAGCCTCTGTCTCCGGAGCACCCTGAATGGAATGTATTCCTTGGCCTCCTCGGGTCCTGCTGTGAGAATCTGGCAAAGCAGATCGCAAAGGACGGTGAAGGGGCGACGAAGCTGATTGAGGCAGAAGTTGCCGGTGCTGTTTCCGATCAGGAGGGGGCCGCAGCAGCAAAGCAGATCGTAGGATCTAATCTTGTTAAGACTGCTGTATATGGAGCAGATGCAAACTGGGGCAGAATCATCGGCGCCCTCGGACAGAGCAATATCAGCCTGGATCCTGAAAATGTGGATATCTGGATTGGTCCGATATGCATGCTGAAAAACAGTGAACCGCAAGCATTTTCGGAAGAAGAGGCAAATGCCTATCTCCAGAAGGAAAATATAAAGATTTCGGTCGACCTGCATAATGGAAAAGGCCGGGGAAAAGCATGGGGCTGTGATTTATCCTATGACTACGTCAAAATCAATGCGAGCTATCGCACTTAAGGGGGCACGAATGAGTCTAATTGTCATTAAATGCGGAGGCAGTATCTTAGAAAAGCTGACAAGCGATTTTTTTGACAGCCTTAAGAATCTGAATATCCAGGGTTATCAGATGATCTTTGTTCATGGAGGCGGTCCTGAGATCAATGATATGCTGAGGCTTAAAGGAATAGAGTCCCAATTTGTACAGGGGCTGAGAAAAACGGATGAAAGAACCCTTGAAACAGCTGAAATGGTCCTTGCCGGCCAATCCAACAGGAAATTGGCCGATCTGCTTCAGCAGAATGGGTTCAATGCTCTTGGAATGAATGGTCCGGACGGTATCCTCCAAGCAGAATATGTTGATAAGGAAAACCTGGGCTTTGTCGGCAGGATTGATCATGTTTCGGCTGAAGTGCTGCAGCTTCTCCTGCAAAACGGGTATCTTCCAGTTCTCACACCATTAGCTAAAACAAAGGAAGGCCAGAAGCTCAATGTCAATGCAGATTACGCAGCGGCTGCCGTGGCTCTGGCCCTGAATGCAGAGCAATGCCTGTTTGTGACTGATGTAGAAGGCATCAAGGCAGAAGGGGCTTTAATAGATAGGCTGGATGATGAAAAGGCTTCAGCATATATACAGGATGGAACCATCTCAGGCGGGATGATCCCGAAGGTGGAATCGGCCCTGGCTGCTATCCGGCAGGGAGTGAAAAGCGTCCGGATCATTTCAGGAGTAAAGCCGTTTTATACAGGCGGTGCATGGGGCGGAACACAAATTAATTGCAAAGAGAGGACAATGGCATGAGCAATCTTTTTCCTGTATACCAGCGCTGGGATATCGAACCAACAGAAGCAAGCGGATGCACCATCATCGACAAGGCCGGAAAAGAATATCTCGATTTCACGTCAGGTATCGGCGTCTGCAATCTTGGGCATCGTCCACTGGCGGTAGAAGCAGCTGTCAAGGAACAGCTGGGAAACTTCTGGCATGTTTCCAATCTTTTTGAACAATCAGGCCAGGAGAAAGCAGCCTCACTTTTATGTGAATATGCCGGGATGGACAGGGCGTATTTTGCCAACAGCGGGGCCGAGGCAAATGAAGCGGCCATCAAACTGGCCCGGAAGGCAACCGGGAAAACGAAAATCATTACCTTTCTCAACTCCTTCCATGGCAGGACATTTGCGGCCATGTCAGCTACTGGCCAGGAGAAGATCAAACACGGCTATGGGCCGATGCTTGAAACATTTGTGTATGTTCCTTTCAATGATATAGATGCAGTGAAAAAATCAGCAGATGAAGAAACAGCGGCAGTCATGCTCGAAATGGTGCAGGGAGAGGGCGGCATCCATATTGCAGATAAAGCGTTTGTAAGGGAGCTTGCTGCATTTTGCAAAGAAAAGGGCATCCTCCTGATCATCGATGAGATCCAGACAGGGATTGGCAGGACGGCTAAGCCATTTGCGTATATGCACTTTGATATTCAGCCGGATATGATAACATCGGCAAAAGGGCTGGGCAGCGGATTGCCGATAGGCGCTATGCTTGGAAAAGAACATCTGGCAGAGGCATTTGGCCCGGGGAGCCACGGATCTACTTTCGGCGGGAACCCGATAGCGATAGCTGCAGCTTCGGCGACTCTGGAGGCCGTCATGGATGAAGGATTCAAGTCAAGCCTCAAAGAACTGAGCGGCAGCTTCAAGAATGTTTTGCAGGAGACGCTCTCAGATATTCCGGGAGTGAAGGATATCCGCATCCTCGGAATGATGGCAGGGATCGAACTCTTGGATGAAGCTCAGCCTGTTCTTCAGATGCTGAGAGAAAAAGGTCTGATCGCCCTACCGGCTGGAACACATGTCATCAGGCTTCTTCCTCCTTTAACATGCACATTGGAACAGATAGAGCAAGCTGCAGGCATTATTGCAGATACACTGCGGACTACTGCATCAGTCCATTCATAAGAGAAGCAAGAAATATATCATACAGCTGAAAAAGCTGTTTTATTTTGAAAGGTTATGTATAAAAATTAATAAAAAATAATATTTATGCGTTAGCAGAGGTGTTTGCACAATGAAGGGCTACTTACATTTAAACAGCGGAGAAACATATGAAGGTGAGTGGATTTCTGAGTCCCCGCCGGAGCATACAGAGGGGGAAATTGTCTTTTTCACCGGCATGACCGGCTATCAGGAGGTTTTGACGGACCCGTCCTACAAAGACCAGATTATTGTGTTCACCTATCCGCAAATAGGAAACTACGGAGTAAATGAAACAGATTTTGAGAGCAGAAAGCCGCATGCTGCAGGGGTCATTATCTATGGAACCCCGGAAGGTGCGCATCATTACCAGTCTAAATACAGCCTTAAAGCGTATTTGAAGAAATGGGGAATACCGCTCCTGGGACATATCGATACAAGAGCAGTCGTAAAAAAAATCAGAAATGCAGGCACAATGCCGGCTGTTATGTCGCTTCAAAAAGAAAAAACCTGCTGTTCACATGAAAAAAGCTCCTTAAAAGTAAGAGCTGTCTCGCAAACCGTGCATACTCCTGCCGGTGCCGGAAGCATCCATATCGTCCTGATCGATTATGGAAATAAGAAATCGATTGCTGAATCACTGCTTAAACGCGGATGCCGCATCACAACCGTGCCTTTTAACACCAGCTTTGAGGAAATCAATGGTCTGCAGCCGGATGCAATCCTGCTTTCAAATGGACCTGGTGATCCAAAGCAGCTGAAAGATATGCTGCCTGAAATCAAGAAGCTGATATTCAGCTTTCCAGTCCTGGGAATCTGCCTGGGCCATCAGCTTGCAGCTTTGGCACTTGGTGCAGACACTAAGAAGCTGGCATTTGGCCATCGGGGGGCCAACCATCCAATAGCGGATTCCCGCACAGGAAGAGTCATGATGTCATCCCAGAACCATAGTTATGTTGTGGATGAGAAAAGCCTGAAGGGAACCGGCTTGAAGACAAGATTTCATAATCTCCATGACCGGTCAGTTGAAGGTCTTGTTCATCAATCACTTCCGCTCAGTACAGTCCAATTCCATCCGGAAGCCCATCCCGGGCCGCAGGATGCAGAATATATATTTGATGAGTTTATTGAAATAATCAATGCAGCACATGGGAGAGTTACAGCTTATGCCTAAAGACCAGACGATCACTTCAATACTAGTAATAGGATCTGGCCCGATTGTCATCGGCCAGGCCGCAGAGTTTGACTATGCAGGGACACAGGCCTGCATGGCACTGAAAGAGGAAGGCTATAAAGTCATACTCGTCAATAATAACCCTGCGACAATCATGACAGACCACAGTTATGCGGACACGATTTATTTTGAGCCGCTCACCGTTGATTCACTTGAAAAAATTATCATGAAAGAACGCCCGGATGGCCTGCTGGCTTCGCTGGGGGGCCAGACAGGCCTGAATCTGGCAATGGCACTGAGCGAAACAGGAGTGCTGGAAAAATATAAAGTCAAAATGCTCGGCAGCCCGATTGCCAGCATAAAAAAGGGCGAGGACAGGGAGGAATTCCGTCAGCTGATGAAAGAACTGGATGAACCTGTACCGGACAGTGAAATTGTCAGGGAAGCAAAGGAAGCAAAGCGGTTTGCCGAAGCTTCTGGCTTCCCGATTATTGTCCGCCCTGCCTATACGCTCGGCGGTTCAGGCGGCGGGATCGCACATTCGATGGAAGAATTCATGCTTCTCGTCGAGGGAGGGCTCCTCGAAAGCCCGATTTCCCAATGCCTTGTGGAAAAAAGCATTGCAGGCTATAAAGAGATTGAGTATGAAGTGATGCGCGACAAAGATAATACATGCATCACTATCTGCAATATGGAAAACATCGACCCAGTAGGCGTCCATACCGGGGATTCGATTGTTATCGCACCTTCCCAGACGCTGACTGATGAAGAATATCAGATGCTGCGCTCTGCGTCTATCAAGATCATCTCCGCACTCGGAATCATCGGAGGATGCAATATTCAATTTGCCCTGGATCCCGAAAGCAAGAAATATTATTTGATAGAAGTGAACCCGAGGGTCAGCAGATCGTCTGCGCTTGCTTCAAAAGCGACAGGATACCCAATTGCAAGGATGGCTGCCAAACTGGCTGTCGGGTACAGCCTGTCCGAGCTGCTCAACCCGGTTACTGGCGATACGTATGCAAGCTTTGAACCAGCCCTTGATTATGTGGTCGTAAAATTCCCGAGATGGCCATTCGATAAGTTCTCAGAAGCGGACCGCAGGCTTGGCACTCAAATGAAGGCAACGGGGGAAGTGATGGGGATTGACCGCAATATCGAAAGGGCGCTGCTAAAAGCAGTACAGTCGCTTGAAGGCGGCAATCTGGATTTGAAAAACTACGGGCTGGGCGGCTTGACAGATGATAGCCTCATCACCAGGATGAAGGGCCAGACTGATGAAAGGTTCTTTATCGTAATGGAGCTCCTGCGCAGAGGGCATCATATCCATTCCATCCATGAGCTTACAAAAATCGATCTCTTTTATCTTCAATGCTTTGCCGGCCTTGCCAGCCTTGAAAAGGAAATTGCATCCTGTTCTCTTGAAACGGTTTGTAAAGAACAGATGCAGGTGTTCAAGGAAAAAGGATTCAGCGATGAGTATCTTGCATCCATATGGAAGGAAGATGCTCTGTCAGTCAGGAAGAAGAGAAAGCAATTGGGAATACTGCCTTCATACAAAATGGTGGATACCTGTGCAGCTGAATTTGAAGCACAGTCCAATTATTATTATTCAAGCTATTATGGGGAAAACGAGCAGCTGCCAAGCGAAAACAAAAAGGTGCTGATCATCGGAAGCGGACCTATCCGCATCGGGCAGGGAATCGAGTTCGATTATTGCTCTGTACACGGGGTATTTGCCCTGAAGGCAGAAGGCATTGAAACAGTGATGATCAATAATAACCCTGAAACGGTCAGCACAGACTTTGCAACAGCCGACCGCCTTTATTTTGAACCGCTGACACCGGAGGCAGTCCTTAATGTTGCCGATTCAGAAGGCATTAAAGATGTCATCGTCCAGCTGGGGGGACAGACTGCGCTTAACCTGGCCGATAAGCTGGAAAAGGCAGGGCTCAACCTGCTTGGGACGCGTTCGGCAGTCATTGATGACCTCGAAGACCGCGACCTTTTCTACCGCCTCCTCGATAGGCTGGAGATTCCGAGGATCAAGGGAGAGACTGCTGCAGGGGACACAGAGCTGAGAGAAGCAGCAGAAAGAATCGGCTACCCAGTCCTGATCAGGCCTTCTTTTGTCATCGGCGGAAAAGGAATGCACATAATCAGGAGCAGCAGCGAGCTGTCGAGCTTCTTGGAAAAGCAGGAAATCACCTACCCTGTGCTTTGTGATCAATTTTTGCATGCTGCTGAAGCAGAGCTGGATCTTGCAGCTGATGGAGACAACATCCTTGTCCCGGTCATCATGGAACATATCGAAAAAACAGGGGTCCATTCCGGGGACAGCCTCTCCGTACTGCCGGCACAGTCCGTTTCCGGGACAGCTAAGAAAAAAATGTTCGAGTATGGGAAAAAAATTGTTAAGGATCTGGCCTATAAAGGTTTGATGAACATCCAGTATATTGTTGACGGAGAGGAAGTATACCTGCTTGAAGTAAACCCGAGGGCTAGCAGGACTGTGCCGGTTGTCAGCAAGGTGGCAAATGTCCCTCTTGTACAAATTGCGACAAAAATATTGCTTGGGAAATATAAACTGCCCGAATCAGAAGGGCCGGTGTACGATAATCTGCCGTTTGTCTGTGTGAAATATCCGGTATTTTCAAATTATGCCCTTAAAGGGCTTGATCCAAAAACATCACCGGAAATGAGGTCGACAGGAGAAGGAATTGCTTTGGCCACTTCATTGAATGAAGCTGTGAAAAAAGCATTTCATAAAGAAATAAAGCCTGCAGCAGCAGCTGTCATCATGACGGGAAGAGGCGAAACAGATCGTATGGAAGGTCTTGAAGAGACATTGGACCTTTTAGGAATAACTCTTCAGACGGCAGGTGGAGACCGGGATATGGATGCAAACATCCTTGCTGTCTTCAGCAGGGGAGAAGCACAGGAAGATTTTGTGCTGAGAGAATTTGCTGTCAAGAACCGCCTCCCTGTCTTTACACAGCCGGAAACGCTCAATGCCTTCCTGGAATCTCTCCAGGTCAAAGAATGGGAAGTATGCCCTCTTCAGGAATGGCATAATCAAATCATTAAGGATGTGACACATGTATGATAACCGCACAAGCAGCTGATAAAAGCCTCGATATCCAGGGGAAGGATTTCTTGACCCTGGCTGATTTCTCTAAAAATACAATTCTGGGTCTTGTCCAGAAGGCCAGGAAGATGAAGAATGCCTCCCTGCTGGGCAAGGATTCCAAGTCTTTGAATGGAAAGATATTGGGAATGATTTTTGAAAAGCCATCAACAAGAACGAGGGTGTCTTTTGAGGCTGGTATGATCCAGCTCGGAGGGAGTGCCCTTTATCTGAACAGCAATGATCTGCAGATTGGGCGAGGGGAAACCGTTGCAGATACAGCAAAAGTTCTTTCCCAGTATGTTGATGCGATTATGATCAGGACCTTTTCCCATGGGATAGTTGAGGAGCTTGCACTGCATGCAGATATTCCGGTTATCAACGGGCTGACGGATCTTTACCATCCCTGCCAGGCGCTGGCCGACTTGCTGACCATCTATGAAGTGAAAGGAAGGCTTGAAGGATTAAAGCTTGTTTATGCAGGTGATGGGAATAATGTAGCCCACTCCCTGATGATTGCAGCAGCCAAGGTAGGCATGAATCTGACAATTGCAGCACCGCCAGGATATGAACCCCAGGAAAAGGTGCTGGCGCTGGCAAAGCAGTTTGGCAAAGAAACCGGCGCGGAAATTGAAGTAGTGAATAGTGCCATTGAAGCAGCTGCAGGTGCTGACATCCTTTATACTGATGTTTGGACCAGCATGGGCCAGGAACAGGAAAATGCCGAGCGTCTTGAGATATTCAAGTCTTACCAGGTAAATGCCCAGCTTGCAGCAGCTGCAAAACAAGATTATACCTTCCTCCATTGTCTCCCGGCGCACAGAGGTGAGGAAGTTGCTGCAGATATAATCGATGGCAGCCATTCTGCTGTATTCCAGCAGGCGGGGAACCGTCTCCACGCCCAGAAGGCGCTGCTCTCAGAGCTCTTATAAATACTTAAAACCCAGAGACCGCGGACTCTGGGTTTTTTTTGTGGCAAAGGTATCATTTTTTAGGGCAGTCAGTTTGACTTATGATAGAAAATAGACGATTGGCCCAACAATGAAGCAGTAGATGGCAAAATAAATAAGGTTCCCTTTAGCCATGATATTCATGAACCACTTCAGTGAAAAATAGGATGCCACCAAAGAAGCGATGAAGGCAATGGCGTAGGGGAGGGCCAGTGATCCTAAGTTTGGGTCGCCGAGCAGGTCCTTAAGGCCAAGGATCATTCCTCCGGCACTGACTGGAATATACAGCAAGAAAGAAAATCTAAGCGCAGTTTCCTGCTTCATGCCAAGGCCCATGGAAGCTACGATGGTCGCCCCGGACCGGCTGATGCCGGGAATGAGTGCAACTGCCTGAGCAAGGCCGACAATGACTGCATCCTTGACCGTGAGCCCTGCATCATTCTTCCTTCCTTTCATATTGCGGATCAGCCACAAAGCAAGACCAGTTACTACCAGGGTGATTCCCACGGTTTTAATATTGGCGAGATGCTCATCGATGTAATCCTCAAACAGGATGCCGATTACGCCGGCAGGAATGGTGCCGATGATCAGATAAATGATAAAGCGAAAATCAGCTTCTGCCCTTTTATCCTTTGTTGTTATGTACACAAGGCCGTTTTTGGCAAGCCTGATGATATCTTCCCTGTATATAATGAGAACCGCAATCAAAGAAGCAGCGTTAACAAGCAGGGCAAAGCTCATGCCTTCTATTTTTAAATCCATAAAGTGCTCGGCAATTTCCAAATGTCCGCTGGAGGAGATGGGGATAGGCTCAGTGAATCCCTGGAATAATCCTAAAAGCAGATACTTGACTAAAGTGAAAAAATCCAATTGTTTATCCTCCAATTTTCTTTTTTATCCTTATTCATTTAACTATAACCAGCCGGACGTGTAAAGCGATATCAGGGCGTGGGAATTGTTTCTTCCTTTAACACGGTTGTGGATGGATATAATAATAATGATTTTGACTATAAGGAGGAGTTGCACGATGGGGCAGAACCGCCAATTCCGTCCGGGCCAGAAGGCTCCCAATAACGGGATCTATATCGAAATCGGTGAAACCGGGAGCAATGTCAATAACCCGAAGCAGCTGAAAATGAAAGCGGGAGACACATTTCCGGAAGCTTCCAATCATAACCGGATCTGGACATACCAGCGAAAGCCTTAAGAAGCGGGGGGATCATTCCCCTCGTTTTTTTTCATATGTTCCCAAAACTGCCCGGCCGTATGCTTTGCTGGTGCATAACCTGTAAAAGCTTGTTTTTAACGAGAGTGAAAAGGCAATAGATAAGAGGGCATCTAAATTCTTTACATACATGTACAAAAGTCTATAATATAAATAAAGGTCAATAAAGGTCAAAGGAGGTTTTTTAATGGATCTTAACAAAATGACGGAAAGGATGCAGCAGGGGTTCTTGAATGCCCAGTCAAAGGCAGCGATCATGCAGCATCAGGAAGTAGACGAAGCCCATCTGTTCCTGAGCCTCATGGAACAGGAAGACAGCCTTGTCAGCACGATCCTTGAGAGAGCCGGGGCTTCTGCTAAAAGCTTCAGCAGCGGTCTTGAGGATAGCCTGGCAAGAAAACCCCAGGTATCAGGCGGAGGAGCAGAACAAGGTAAACTGTATATAACTGCCGCCCTGCAGAGGCTTCTCGCTGAGGCGGAGAAAATGATGCAGGAGCTTGAAGATCTTTATCTTTCAGCAGAGCATCTGATGCTTGCTGCTGTGCGCGGAAAAACCCAGGCTGGCAAGCTCCTGGCCGGTATTGGTGCTGGCTTTGAAGAATTAAATACGGCCATTATGGCTATCAGGGGGAATCAAAAAGTGACCTCGCAAAACCCGGAAGCTTCTTATGAAGCGTTGAAGAAATATGGCAGAGATCTTGTTGCGGAAGTAAAGGCAGGAAAAGTGGATCCTGTAATCGGCAGAGACAGTGAAATCAGGAATGTTATCCGCATCCTTTCCAGGAAGACGAAAAATAATCCCGTTCTTATCGGCGAGCCGGGCGTTGGCAAAACAGCCATTGTAGAAGGTCTGGCCCAGCGGATTGTGCGCAGGGATGTGCCGGAGGGGCTGAAGGATAAAACGATATTCTCACTCGATATGAGTTCCCTTGTTGCAGGGGCCAAATTCAGGGGCGAGTTTGAAGAAAGGCTGAAAGCGGTATTGAATGAAGTGAAAAAAAGTGAGGGCAGGATTCTCCTCTTCATTGATGAACTCCACACGATTGTAGGGGCGGGGAAGACCGAAGGGGCAATGGATGCAGGGAATATGCTGAAGCCGATGCTTGCACGAGGAGAACTGCACTGCATTGGTGCCACTACACTTAACGAGCATAGAAAATATATTGAAAAAGATCCGGCGCTTGAGCGCAGGTTCCAGCAGGTGCTGGTAAGCGAACCGGATGTAGAGGATTCCATCTCCATCCTGCGGGGGCTTAAGGAGAGATTTGAAATCCACCATGGCGTCAACATACATGACCGTGCCCTGGTCGCTGCAGCAGCTCTTTCTGACAGATATATCACAGACCGCTTCCTGCCGGACAAAGCGATTGACCTTGTTGATGAGGCATGCGCCATGATCCGGACAGAAATCGATTCTATGCCTGCTGAGCTTGACGAAGTGTCACGCCGCGTCATGCAGCTTGAAATAGAAGAAGCGGCTCTCGAAAAAGAAAGTGATGACAGCAGCCGCGAACGCCTTGAAGCCCTCCAGAAAGAACTGGCAGGACTGAAAGAAAAGGCATACTCCATGAAAACGAAATGGGAGCTTGAAAAAGAAGCTATCCAAAAGGTTCAGGAAAAAAGAGAGCAATTGGAGAAATACCGCCTGGATCTTCAGGAGGCTGAGAATAATTATGATCTCAACAAAGCGGCGGAATTGCGGCACGGATCTATCCCTGCTCTCGAGAAAGAGCTGAAGAAGCTGGAATCCGAAGAAGGGGAAAGGCAGGGAGAGCGTCTCCTCCGCGAAGAGGTAACAGAAGATGAAATTGCCGGCATTGTGGCGAGATGGACCGGAATCCCTGTCACAAAGCTTGTAGAGGGTGAAAGGGAAAAGCTCCTCAAGCTTGAGGATACTCTCCATCAGCGCGTCATCGGCCAGGAGGAAGCGGTCAGCCTTGTAGCTGATGCCGTTCTCCGGGCAAGAGCCGGCATCCAGGACCCGAACCGGCCGATCGGCTCTTTTATCTTTCTGGGGCCAACCGGAGTAGGAAAGACTGAGCTGGCCAAGGCACTCGCTCACTCCCTTTTTGACAATGAAGAACAGCTGATCCGGATCGATATGTCCGAATATATGGAAAAACATGCGGTTTCAAGACTAATCGGCGCACCTCCCGGGTATGTAGGATATGAGGAAGGCGGACAGCTTACAGAAGCAGTAAGGAGAAAGCCGTACTCAGTCATTCTTCTTGATGAAATTGAAAAGGCCCACCCTGAAGTTTTCAATGTTCTCCTGCAGATGCTGGATGATGGACGGGTAACGGACTCTCAGGGCCGGACGGTTGATTTCAAGAATACAGTCATTATTATGACTTCCAATATCGGCTCTGCTTATCTGCTCGAACAGGCAGGCGAAGAAATCCCGGAGGAGACAAGGGATAGGGTCATGACCGAATTACGAAGCCGGTTCCGTCCTGAATTTCTTAACAGAGTCGATGAAATGATCCTGTTCAAGCCCCTGTCGCTGGGAGACATTAAAGGGATTGTCGGCAAGCTGATGCTGGACCTTCAGAGGAGGCTTGAAGACCAGCACATTAAAATAAGTATAAAGGATGAAGCAAAAGAATATATTGCACAAAATGGATTTGATCCGGTGTATGGGGCGCGCCCGCTTAAACGATTCATCCAAAGGAATATCGAAACCAGGCTTGCAAAGGAAATCATTTCCGGAAAGATCCGGGATAACAGCTCTGTCGAAATAGGAATTGAAGATGGGGGCATCAGACTTAATGCTTTAAGGAAGTCCTGAAGGACCGCAGCCAAAAAAAGTCATCCTACTTCATGCAGGATGACCTGGTTTTGGCGGCTGATTAATGCAAGCCTTGTTTGCCTGCAGATTCCTCAGGGATAATGGCGGACAGAACAAGAATAAGGATAGTGGCACCTGCAGCGAGGATGGCACCGGTTACAAAATCAAATGTTGAGCCAATCATGGAACTGACTACATATGTCAGCATTTCTACAAGCAGGAAAGTCCAGAAAAGAGTCCAAAAGTATTTCACTGTTTTCACCTCATTATGTAATCTTATATCATATTACCACAACCTGAAAAAATAATAAACGCCTTTTAGCCATGACCACCCGTGGGCCGGGGGCTGTTTCCTCTTTTTCACTGATGGTAGGCATATTCCCTTGCATTTATCCATGCTTTTCATACATTAATTATGATCACATATGTAAAAGGAGTTTTTATAATGGAACACCGAAACTTCAAACTTGATACCGAATGGAATATGATCCACTATCCTGAGCGGCCAAAAGGTTTCGGTATCATGATCATTGGGGATGAGAGGCATTTCGTTGACGAAAAGAGCAGCTTCTGGACGCAGAATGAAGGAAAGGCGGCGGTTCTCCGCCTGCTGAGAAGAGCAGGATATACAGTGTTCTATTCCAATCTGTACGGGAGGAATTGGGGCAGCGATAAAGCGGTAGAAATGGCGAGGAATTTATATGAGCATGTCCTGAGGACAGAAATCATCAATGAAAAAATCCACATTATCGCAGAAGGAATGGGAGCGCTGGCTGCCTTGAAGCTCATGAAGGAAATGGAAGGGAAGATCCGCTCTGTCATCCTCCTGAACCCTGTCCTTTCACTCAAGGACCATCTGGAGCAGGAAAAGGAACATAAATTCTTTTATAAAAAGCTTCTTAAGGAGCTTGCCATATCACATGAGTCTGACTCGCCCCGGGCTCTGGCAGAGCGAAGCATGCCGGCAGAGGAAATAATGGACCGCACGCCGATCCCCGTGAAAATCATCCATGTACTGTCAGGAGGCAGGGCATATAAACAGTCAAGCCTGCTGAATGAACTTTCTGTCAAGTGGAAGGATGAGAAGGCGCCCATATCAATCTGCTATATGCTCCCAGATAAAAAGCAGCAGCTTGGCAGCCAGATGGCCAAATTTTTAAAATCATATGAGAAGATTTTATAGGAGCCTATTATCCAATAGGCTTTTTTTACATGATGCTGTGTGAGTGTACCTTGTTTAACAAAGCCTTCATGATAAGAGAAAGCAATTTTTTAACTTCGATTTCAGTCTGGCAGCAGCGCCAATCCCCTTTGAGATTACAAGCCAAGGAGAAATATTTCCAGTTCACCGGCATAGGATACTAAAAGTAGGTGTATCAGGGAGGAAGTGCAATGAATCGGGCAATTGTTGTAGGTGCATACGAATTTTTGGGTTTCCATTTGGCAATGAAGCTGCTGGACCGCGGGCTTGAAGTGACAGGGATTGTTCCAGGCTCCAGGGGGGATGACAGGTATACAGCAGATAAAGAATTGCTGGTTGGACGCAATGCCAATTTTACTGTGTTCAGCGAAGCAGACTGGAAGGCAAATGGCTCCATTGAGGAACCTTATCTCATCTTCCTTTCGCTTTATGACTTTTATTTCAGGGAAGAAACGGAGCTTTCCTTATGGGAAGGGATGTTTGGACATTTAGAGGCATCAATAGAAGAAACACGCTCCAAGCCTGTTATCCTGATGCCCGTCCAGTATTATGAAGCCGGGAACGAAGGAAACTGCCATTCTGGAGCCCTGAAAATATATCTTCCTACCCTGTTCGGGCTATGGCAGCCTTCTGCTTTTGCTTTTCAGAGGGCAATCGAGGGGCTGGAAAATAAGGATAACACCATGCTTGAACATAAAGGGGATGCAATACATGCAGCGGAAGCCGCTGAAGGAATTATTGAAGCAGCCGCAACAGAAGAAACCGGGTCTCTTTTGTTATGGAGCGGGGAAAAAGGCCGCTGGGGAAAATGTGCCAAGCATCTTGGCATGAAGGAGCCCGCCGATTGCAGTCCCGCAATTGCTCCTGAAGCAGACAGGAAAATCATCAAAGAACAAATACCTTATCATATTGTGCTGGATAAGCAGCAGGAATATGTGAAAAGAAGCGTTGATTCTTCCAGCCGGCTAAGCGGGCCGGGCAGCCCCAAAGTTTTCTAATGGAGGAAAAATATTTTCATTCCGCTGAATTAAGGGTAAAATGAAAAAAGACGAGGAAATTATGGGTCTTATGACTCTTTCATCCGGTGCCGGAACAGCCGGTGCCGTCCTTAAATACTGAAGCTGCACTACTGCCTTTTTGCTGGCCTGTTCTAATGGCCAGCGGCACCATTTAGAGAGCCTTTATCAGTGCACTTGGAAAGGCGGTCAGATATACATGCTCCGTTTTGTGAAATTCATAAGCCCGATTCTGCTGCTCCTTCTGGTGCTGTCGTCATGCGGACAAGCTTCTCCCCGCGGAGAGCTGAAGAAAGCAGGGCTGCTGGTGCCCGATACGATCAATGACCAGGTCTGGGGCACGAAAGGCTATAAAGGGATGCTGAAAATCCAGTCCAAATTCGATGTGGATGTATTCTATAAAGAAGGAATGAACTCTCTTCCCGTTGTTGAGCGTGCTGTAAGGGAGTACGCCCAGAAGGGGGTAAACCTTATTTTTGGCCACGGAAACGAGTACGCCTTATATTTCAATGAAATTTCGGATGAATACCCTGACATCCATTTTGTCAGCTTTAATGGCGATGCCAATAATGAGAACACCACCAGCTTGAATTTTGAAGGGTATGCTATGGGTTATTTTGCAGGGATGCTTGCGGCAGAAATGTCAGAAACCAATAAAGTTGGAGTGATGGCAGCCTTTGAATGGCAGCCTGAGGTCGAGGGTTTTTATGAGGGAGCCATCTACCAGAATGAAGATACAGAGGTGGAGATACGCTATGTCGGAGAATGGGATAATGAACAGAGGGCCCTGGAGCTTCTGGATGTCATGGCCAGGAATCATTCTGATGTGATTTACCCTGCCGGCGACGGCTTTAATGTGCCTGTGATCGAAAAAGTAAAAGAACTGGGTCTGTATGCGATCGGCTATATATCCGACCAGTCAGACCTCGGGGAATCGACCGTCCTTACGAGTACGATCCAGCATGTAGATGCACTTTATGAGCTGGTGGCTGAAAGGATGAATAATGGGGAGCTTAAATCGGGGAATCTGTCATTTGATTTTGATGATGGTGTGATTTCGCTTGGAAAATACAGCCCGGATGTTGACCCAAATTATCGGGATGAGCTAAACTCATCTATTGAAAGGTATAAAGAGACAGGCAAATTGCCTGGCCAAAGTTGAGGAAAAGGAGGGAATGTCCTTATGCAATCCAATGATAAAACGATGGAGTTTATGCAAATAGCCATGAAATATATGCCTGAAGCCCAGCAGGAGCTTGAAAAGGCAGGTATTGAGCTGTCGCTCGAGATGATCCAGCCATTTATGACACTTTTCACAAAAGTTATGAATGAGGCATACGAGCTAGGCAGGCAGGATGCCCAAAGCGGGGAATAAAACGGATATCGATACATAAAACAAGCTGCCCATAATCAGGCAGCTTGTTTTTTATTCAAATTAATGGAAAACTCTTCTTATCCTTTTTTCAGGAGCTGCTGGAATAGAGGTGTCACCTTTTTAAAAAGCGGCTTCAGCTGTCCGGCTGAAGTCATCAGAGTATCAATATTGTCCATCAGCTGTCCAAGGTCTACACCATCGAGAATCTTTTCAATCTGGCCAGGCTCCCGCGCATCTTCCCGGCCGTTTGCCGGCTTGCGCTCCGGGCCGCCTAGTATCCAATCCCCCATTGGTCTCACTGATGGGCCTTTGCTCTCTGAAGCCTCATTTGCCATATCATCCTGTACCCTTTGCCTCGGGCCGAACATGAACCTGGAGAATCCGTCCAGCTCCGAATGCTGCTTTTCTTCCCTGCTGTCCGTGTCCATCGTGCATTCCCCTTCCCCTGAATATCTTTATAATAACGTATGCCGCGGGATTTCCTGTGATAGGGCAGAAGCCGTGGCGCAAGAGAAATTTTCGAGTAAAAAGGTTGCTTCTTCTTTATTATTTTTGCTAAAATTAGTACCAAGTCATAATAATTGATAATAATATGAGTATAAATACGGCTGATTCGCCGGCTGGCTTTTAAATTGTGAGAAGGAGTGGGTTTCCATGAATGCAGGCATACTTGGAATCGGAAAGTTCGTTCCGGAAAAGATACTGACAAATTTTGATTTGGAAAAAATGGTTGATACAAACGATGAGTGGATCAGAACAAGGACAGGGATAGAACAGAGGCGGATAGCGGGTGACGATATGGATACTTCCGACTTAGCCTATAATGCTGCGGTTGCCGCCCTTAAAAATTCAGGGGTCTCTGCAGAAAGCCTTGATATGATTCTGGTGGCAACAGTAACTCCGGACCAGCCGTTCCCGACTGTTGCATGTATGCTGCAGGAGAGGCTTGGCGCTGTCAAGGCTGCTGCTATGGATATCAGTGCTGCGTGTGCAGGTTTTATGTATGGTATGATAACTGCAAAGCAGTTCATTGAAACCGGTGCATATAAACATATCCTTGTCATAGGCGTGGAAAAGCTGTCAAAGATAACCAACTGGGAAGACCGGAACACAGCGGTTCTTTTCGGCGACGGAGCAGGCGCTGCAGTGATAGGACCGGTATCAGATGATAAGGGAATCCTGTCCTTTGAGCTTGGGGCGGACGGCACTGGCGGAAAGCACTTGTATCAGAATGAGAATGACCACATTTACATGAACGGCCGGGAAGTTTTCAAATTCGCCGTCAGGCAAATGGGGGAAAGCAGCCTGAATGTCCTGGAAAAAGCGGGGCTGTCCAAGGAAGATGTTGATTTCCTTATCCCTCACCAGGCGAATATAAGAATCATGGAAGCTGCACGCCAGCGCCTTGAGCTGCCGGAAGAGAAAATGTCCAAAACTGTCCATAAGTATGGAAATACATCAGCAGCCTCCATTCCGATCTCGATAGTCGATGAACTGGAAGCCGGCAAAATCAAGGACGGAGATCTCCTTGTCATGGTCGGTTTCGGGGGCGGACTTACATGGGGCGCCATTGCTATGCGCTGGGGCAGATAACAGAATGCCAGCCTGAAAGCCGGGCCGGCCGGAAGTGTATGAAGAAAAAGTATCCTTGGCAAAGAAGGAGATGTGTAAATAATGGAAAATAGAAGAGTTGTCGTGACAGGAATCGGAGCAGTAACTCCAGTCGGTAATGATGCAGAAACTGCATGGAAGAATATAATAGAGGGAAATTCAGGTGTAGGGCCTCTGACAAGGCTCAACAGCGATGAGTATCCTGCAAAGGTTGCAGCTGAAATCAAAGGGTTTGACCCCCATGAGTTCATTGATAAAAGAGAAGCAAGGAAAATGGACCGCTTTACTCATTATGCAGTAGCTTCTGCGCTGATGGCGGTAAAGGATGCCGATTTAACGATCAATGATGAGAATGCGCCAAGGATTGGCGTCTGGATCGGTTCGGGGATCGGCGGTATGGAAACATTCGAAAATCAGTTTGAAACCTTCCTAAACAGAGGATACAGAAGGGTAAGCCCGTTCTTTGTCCCTATGATGATCCCGGATATGGCGACAGGGCAGGTATCCATCACCCTCGGGGCGAAAGGCTTTAATTCCTGTACGGTCACAGCCTGTGCGACAGGGACCAATTCCATTGGAGATGCCTTCAAGGTCATCCAGAGGGGTGACGCGGACGCCATGGTAACAGGGGGGGCTGAAGCTCCGATCACACGTATGTCTGTTGCCGGCTTCTGTGCCAATACCGCATTGTCGACTAATCCGGATCCTAAAACCGCGAGCCGCCCTTTTGATAAAAATAGAGATGGCTTTGTCATCGGCGAGGGCGCTGGGATTGTTGTTCTGGAAGAGCTTGAGCATGCAAAGGCAAGGGGCGCCAAAATTTATGCAGAAATCGTCGGTTATGGCTCTACTGGCGATGCCTATCATATTACGGCTCCAGCTCCTGCCGGAGAGGGCGGAGCACGGGCGATGAAAATGGCGATTGATGATGCCGGTCTCTCCCCGCAGGATATTGACTATATCAATGCACATGGCACAAGCACAGATTATAACGACAAATTTGAAACGCTTGCCATCAAGGAAGTTTTCGGGGACCATGCCTACAAACTGGCCGTCAGCTCAACCAAGTCAATGACAGGCCACCTTCTTGGGGCAGCAGGCGGGGTAGAGGCAATCTTCACGCTTCTCGCTATGAAGGATGCTATTCTCCCTCCAACCATCAATTATGAAACGCCTGACCCGGAATGCGACCTGGATTATGTGCCAAACGAATCCAGAAAGAAAGATATCAGGGCTGCAATGAGCAACTCGCTGGGCTTTGGCGGCCATAATGCCACCATCGTTTTCAAACAGTATACAGAATAAAAAATAGAAACAAAAAAGGCAGCACACGCCGGTTCCGGCCTGTGCTGCCTTTTTGCATTTCTGCAAGTCTTCAGGGAAACATTCCTGCCGTCAGCCCATAGAATATAAAGATTATCTTATAGGGAGGCGCAGGGCGATTGGGGATCATGGAAACAGATAAATGGCTTGAACAGGATTTCTGGGAGCCCGAGAAAATTTGCAGCCGGCTTCTGGATGAATTCGGGGAAAAGGAGCCGGAGCCTATTTATGGTTATCTAACACGGTTTGGGATGTACAGGCCGGACCGGGTGAATTTCAGGGTGTACGAGGAATTGGCCGGCCAAGGCACTTGGAAATCAGCAGGCGGGCTTTTTAAGAAATACCGGAAAAAGTGGAACGGGCCGGATATACCTGTTTATATCTTTCCGGTGAACAGGAGCGGCAGCAGGGCCAGGCGTTCAGGAACGGTAAAATCAGGGGTCTCATTTCCCGATAAGATGTTTCTTTTCTTTGAACATGCCCAGGATGATAAGGAGCTGGAATCCCTTTTTATCCATGAGTACCATCACGTCTGCCGGATCAGGGAGCAAAAGAAAAAACTCCAGGACTACACCCTTATGGACTCCATGGTGCTGGAAGGAATGGCGGAATATGCGGTTGAAATGAATTGCGGCAAAGCATATGTGGCAGCATGGTGCACCCGCTATACGGAAAAAGAGCTTGGAAACTGGTGGGAGAAATATATTAAAGAAAACTTGAAAAAAACCAAAAAGGATCATGTTCATGATCAGATCCTTTTCGGAAAAGGCAGATACCCGGACCTGCTCGGATATGCTGCAGGATACTGGATTGTGAAACAATATTTCGAAAAGAATAACTTTTCTACAAAAGTTTCTTTTAATTTAAAACCCGAAATTTTAGGAGACCAAATTATAATCTTTTAGTATATTAAAGCGCTTTAAAGCCCTAAACTAAGGGCTTTCTGTTTTTTCTGAAATAATGAAAGTTAATAAATTTTAAAAAAATCTTGCAATTGTAATAAATCTGTAATAGTATTTTAATCAAATACAATGAATTAACAGACAATTCAAAAAGGTAAGAGGTGTCCCATGAGCTTTAAATCACACTCCAATTCAGATGCACCTTTGCTAGAGGTGAATAATTTAGAGACTGCTTTTTCTATCGATGGAAAATACTACAATGCAGTCGATAATGTGTCTTTCAAAGTCAAGCCGCGCCAGGTAGTAGGCATCGTAGGTGAATCCGGCTGCGGTAAATCGGTCATGAGCCTTTCCGTCATGAAGCTGCTTCCGAAGGGGATCGGCAAAATCAAATCAGGAGAGGTCGTCTTCAATGGGGTTCACCTCGAAGACATGGGTGAACGCCAGATCAACAAAATACGGGGCAAGGATATCGCAATGATCTTCCAAGAGCCGATGACCTCGCTCAACCCGGTGTTTTCAATAGGGTTCCAGCTGCAGGAAGTGCTCTTCAACCATATGAAATTATCAAAAAAAGAAGCCAGGCAAAAAAGCATCGCACTCCTGAAGAGCGTTGGCATCTCCCGTCCGGAAAAAATAGTTGATGAGTATCCTCACCAGCTGTCCGGAGGAATGAGGCAGAGGGTTATGATCGCCATGGCGATTGCCTGCCAGCCGAAGCTTCTTATTGCAGATGAGCCGACCACTGCCCTGGATGTAACCGTACAAGCCCAGATCCTTGAGCTCCTGAAAGAAATACAGGAAGTAAATGATATGTCCATCATCCTGATCACGCATGATCTCGGGGTAGTGGCAGAAATGTGCGATGACGTCTTTGTCATGTACGCAGGAAGAATTGTAGAGCGCACAGATGTCGACACACTCTTCCATAACCCGAAGCATCCATATACAGAGCTGCTGATGGGCGCCATCCCGAAAATGGATGAAGAAGTCGAATCGCTAAGCACCATAAAGGGGATTGTCCCATCACTGAAAAACATGCCTAAAACGGGATGCAAGTTTGCAGCCAGGTGCCCAAAGGCAATGCCGGAATGTACTGCCGTCACCCCGCTGCTGGCTGAAAATGAAGATGGGCATGAGGTAGCATGCCTGCTCTATGAAACTAGCAGGCCGAAAGAAGGAGTGACATTATAATGACGACAGCAACAACATCCCCGGCACTGAAAAAAGACAAAAGCGCCAATGAAACGCTGCTTGAAGTCAAGAATCTGAAAACCTACTATCCTATCAAGGGCGGAATCCTGAGAAGGACAGTAGCTGCCGTTAAAGCAGTAGACGATGTATCTTTTGAAATCAAAAAAGGCGAGACTCTCGGCCTTGTCGGCGAGTCCGGCTGCGGGAAGTCCACTACAGGAAGGACAATCCTGAGGCTTCTGGAGCCTACTGAAGGGGAAATCATTTTCGACGGCCAGGATATTACAAATCTCCGCGGAACAACTCTCAGGAAGATTCGCAAGGATTTCCAGATGGTCTTCCAGGATCCATATGCTTCCCTGAACCCGATGATGATGGTAGGCCATCTTATATCCGAGCCGATCCGCAACTATACAAAACGTTCAGAAAAGGACCTGAAGCCTGAGGTCATGGAACTTCTGGCAAGGGTAGGCCTTCCGGAAGATGCCTATTATAAATATCCGCACGAATTCTCCGGCGGCCAGAGGCAGCGGATCGGAATCGCGCGGGCCCTGGCACTGAAGCCTAAGCTCATCATCGCAGATGAACCGGTCTCCGCCCTGGATGTATCAGTCCAGTCCCAGGTGCTGAACCTTTTGAAAGAGCTTCAGGAAGAGTTTGACCTTACTTTCCTCTTCATTGCCCACGACCTTAGCGTCGTGAAGCATATGAGCGACCGGATTGGCGTCATGTACCTCGGCGGCCTTGTTGAAGTAGCAGATAAGTCCAGTTTATATGCAGAGCCGCTGCACCCGTATACACAGGCTCTGATCTCGGCTATCCCTGAGGCTGATCCGCGCAAAAAGAAAGACCGGATCATCCTTGAAGGCGATGTCCCAAGCCCGATCGACCCGCCTTCCGGCTGCACATTCCATCCGCGCTGTGCACACGCAATGCCGGAGTGCTCGAAGATCAAGCCTCAATTAAAGGAGGTGAAGCCTGGACATAGGGTTGCATGTCACTTATATAACTAAAGCTTGGCCATTTTGAAAAAAAAGAAACGATAATTATGGGGGGAAAACGATGAAGAAATCAGCATTTTGGCTATTTTCAGTCCTGCTGGTAATGTCCATGTTCCTTGCTGCCTGCTCTGGGAATGAAAAGACTTCAG
Organism: Cytobacillus sp. T106; assembly: GCF_040492155.1. NCBI lineage: Bacteria > Bacillati > Bacillota > Bacilli > Caryophanales > Bacillaceae > Cytobacillus > Cytobacillus sp. T106. The sequence continues at coordinate 91,800 of NZ_JBEUMK010000008.1, forward strand.
GCGATGACACTGATAAAAAAGACGATGACACAGATGCTAAAACAACTGAAGTAGAAGGCGGAAAAGTAACATTTGGTTATACTCAGGCGTTTAAAGGCGTTTTATCTTATGCCTATTATGAAGGGGAAGACGATGCAAATGCCCTTCAGTTCATGCACGAAGGAATGGTTGCTTACAATGATGAGCTGCAGCCGATCCCTAACCTTGCTGAATGGACTTTCAATGAAGACAACACTGTTGTAACTTTCAAGTTGAAAGACGGCGTAAAATGGCATGACGGCGAACCATTGACTGCTGAAGATATGGAATATGCCTGGTACCTGATCGCAGATCCTACATATGAGGGAGCACGTTTCGCAAACGTGGCGATGATTAAGGGTGCACAGGAATACAAAGATGGAAAAGCTGACACGATTGAAGGTATCAAGGTTATTGATGACCTGACAGTAGAAGTTACAGTTACAGAACCTTCTGTCAACCTGATTGACAACATCTGGTCTATTCCAGAACCAAAGCATTATTATGGAGATATTTCTTCTAAAGAACTTCCTGACTCTGACCAAGTCCGTAAAAACCCGATTGGTGTCGGGCCGTTTAAAGTAACGAACATTGTTCCTGGCGAAATGATTGAATATGAGCGTAATGATGATTATTGGAGAGGCCCTGCCAAGCTTGACGGCGTTGTCTACAAAATCATTGATCCATCCCTTGCTGCCGGCCTGATCGAAAACGGCGAAGTGGATGTTATCCAGGCTCCTTCTGACCAGTGGGGACAAATTAAAGAACTTGGCAATATCAACCCTGTAACAATCGATGCTATGTCTTACAGCTATATCGGTATCGACCAGGGACGCTATGATGCAAAATCAGGAAAAGTTGTAATGGATAACCCTAAATTCTCTGACAAGCGCGTGCGCCAGGCATTGGTTTATGCACTGGACCGCCAAGCTTATATCGATGCTTTCACAAACGGTTTAGGTAAACCGCTTAACGTTCCATTCCCGTCCGTTTCATGGGCTAAGATCGACGATTCAGAAATCAACACTTATGACTATGATCCAGAAAAGGCAAAGAGCCTGTTGGATGAAGCCGGCTATAAAGATGTTGACGGCGACGGATTCCGTGAAGATCCAGACGGAAAGCCTTTCTCTATCAACTTCGATGCGATGGCAAGTGCTGAAACTTCTGAAGCGCGTGCTCAGTTCATTCTTCAATCTTGGGGTGAAGTTGGAGTCAAGGCTCAGCTTAACGGCGGTTCCCTGAAAGACTTCAACCTGTTCTATGACACTATCGAAGCAGATGATCCATCTGTTGAAACTTTCCATGGTGCATGGGGACTTTCATATGATCCAGATCCATCCGGCATCTGGCTGTCAACTGACAAGTGGAATATGTGGCGCTGGTTGAATGAAGAATCCGATGCGCTTATCAAGAAGGGTGTTCAATTCCCTGAAGATAAAAACCAGGATGTTATCGAATACCGTAAAGAAGTATACAACGAGTGGCAGAAACTTGTTAACGAAGAGCTTCCTGTAATCTTCTTCGACCAAAGGGAAGATGCATGGGCAATCAACAAACGTGTTGGCGGAGTCAAAGTAACTCCAGGCGGCACAGATGAGTTCTACAACTGGCACATTGTTGAGTAATAAGAAATAAGGTTTAGATAAGGGGAATGGAGTATGCTGCAATACACAATCCGAAGACTTATAGGTATGATCCCAATAATTTTCCTTATCTCCATTGTGGTGTTTACCCTGGCAAAGCTTATGCCAGGGGACGCCCTCTCTGGAAAAATCGACCCGCTAAATTCCGATCCGGAATATATCGAGGAAATGCGTGAAAAGATGGGCTTGAATGACCCAATCCATACACAGTATTTCCGCTGGATAGGCGGAGTGGTTCAAGGGGATTTTGGGGATTCATTCATCCATAAGCGCGATGTAATGGAATTGATCGGCGACAGGCTGCCGAACACAGTTTTCTTAGGTTTTACTTCACTCATGATTACGTATATTCTAGCTTTTATGATGGGCAGGTTCTCAGGCAGATTTGCCTACAGTCCAGGAGATTATCTAATATCAGGAATAAACTATTTGGCCTTGGCCATTCCAAGCTTTGTTGCAGCCCTAGTGGCGATTTACGTTTTCTCTTTCCAGCTGGGATGGGTCCCGGCGACTGGAAGTATCGGTTCAGGAGTTGAACCAGGATCTTTTGAATATTATTTGAGTAAAATCAAGCATACAATTCTTCCTGCGCTTGTATTGGGCACCATGGCTACGGCTGGATATACCCAGTTCCTGCGCAATGATATGATCGAAAGCTCTCGCAAAGATTATGTTCGTACAGCCAGAGCAAAGGGTACGAAAGAATCCGCGATTTATAATAAGCATATCCTCAGAAATTCGGTCATTCCGATTATTACACTGCTGGGCTTTGACATTGCAGGTCTTTTCGGGGGAGCTATTATTACCGAAACCATTTTTACATATCCGGGAATCGGATACCTGTTTGTAGAATCAGTAAACTCACGTGATTATTCCGTTATGATGGCCATCACCATGATGCTGACCATCCTGACGCTTATTGGAAATTTAGTGGCAGATATACTATATGGAATAGTAGATCCGCGCATACGTTTAAGTTAGGTAGGTGAGAGTTATGGAACCAACAATTTCGCAGCAAAGTACAACGGCTATTGAGGAGCCTGTAAAGCCTCCCAAGAGCCAGTCGCCATGGGCTCTCGCCCGCAGGAAATTTTTAAAGAATAAACTTGCCATGATCAGTCTCTGCTATCTTGTGCTCATTGTCTTAGTATCAATATTTGCCGAGCCGCTGTCCATGCCGATTGAGGAAACGGCTAAGCTGAATTTGACTGAAATCAGCAAAGAGCCTTCAGCAGAACACTATTTTGGCACAGATAAGTCTGGGAGAGATGTATTTGCCAGGACCCTCCATGGCGGAAAAACGTCATTGACTCTTGCTTTCTCCATCACCATTTCGGTAGTTGTGATTGGAACGATCGTAGGAGCCACAGCCGGATTCTTCGGAGGCTGGGTTGACAATGTGCTTATGCGCTTCACCGACTTTATGATGAACTTTCCGTTCCTGCTTTTCGTCATCGTGCTAAAGTCTATTTTCATAGAATCAAGTACAGCTACACTCATCTTCGTCATTAGTGTGCTGAGCTGGACCGGAATAGCCCGTCTGGTGCGAAGCAAGGTAATGGTAGAGAAAGAAAACGAGTATATCATGAGTTCCATCTCTATCGGCTGTTCGTCAGTTACAACGATCTTCAAGCATCTATTGCCGAATGTAATGTCTACCATTATTGTACAGGCTACATTGACACTTGCTGCCATGATCGTGGCGGAAACTGGCTTAAGCTTCCTCGGCTTCGGTGTACCGATGAACATTCCGAGCTGGGGCAATATGCTTCAGGATGCAAGAAGTCCGGATGTATTGACCAGCAAGTGGTGGATATGGATACCGCCCGCAACGGTTCTGACACTGACAATACTATCAATCAACTTCGTTGGCGAGGGTCTGAAGGACGCATTTAACCCTAAGTCAAATAGATAATGCGGCTGGCATCAGCCGGAACCATAAAGGGCGAGACACTTCAGGTGCTCACCCTTTTTTAATGAAATCCGCAATTAAAGATCCTTTTGGGGGTCTTTTTTGTTTTTGCCGTATGATTTAACGCTTTCTATCATATATATGTAAAAAAACAAGAGAGCAGGAGTATATATGGGACAAGCCAGAAGGGATCCAGCCCAATGATCTTCAGGCTGTTTATTTTTATTACTGGTTTTGGACTGGCTGTAGCAGGCGGGATCAGCTCGGTGGCTTATTTAAATCTCTTAATTGCCGGGCATGAATTGAGTGACTATTTTTCATACATTCTTAAAAGGCCTGAGTGCGGACTGCTCCCGGCCGGGATTGTCATTATTACAGTGGCCGTATACTTTCCGCAGGGAACTGAGGAGTAAACTGTTGCACGTGGAGGAATAAATTAACTATTTCCTGTTCATACTGAGTGACAAATAGTTACTTGAAGTGAGGGGTTATAAGATGTTGTATCTTCATGATGTATGGGTGAACTGGTTTGAAGGAGAAGAAAACGGATATAATGTATGCCACTTTCATGAATGGAGAAAAGATGACAGTGTGGAATTGCTTGATCAGGTCCCATTGTTAAAGGTAGAGCCGCTCCTTTTCAACTACATAGAAAACGACTTATCAGAACTGCCGCAACAGCTGCTGAACGACATCTACCAAAAAGCATATTTGCGAAAAAACCACGAACGGACACAGCTTGATTACTGTTTTGTCGTCTCCGACGGTTCAGGCATATTGGCAGTCGATACGATCAGCTATAATATACCCATCCGCAAAAGCCGGCTGATTCCAAGGCAGGAGCAGCTTGCTTACGAAATGCTTGATAATCAGGAAACCATCCAATATGCATTTAACGACCAATCCTGTTTAAAGGATTTTCACATCCTTTCGCCAGCCCCGGAAATGATGAACGGCCTTACCAGAAAAGAAAGGCAGCTGAAGCAGCTGCTCTTTATGGCTCTTGATCAGCTTCATTCATCTGGGAATACAGCTGAAATCCGCTATTGGTATACAGAGTGGAATCCAGAGAAATATACTATAATCCAGCAGCTGGAATTCGAACAGGCCTGGAAGTCACTGTATGAGGAAACGAAGCTGGGATGGTCAGGAAAACATGAAGCTTTTTGCGAAAATATCATTAAAGGGCAGCCATTTTTTGAGAAACTGTGGGAAATGGAGCATGGCTCGAAAGTGAATTAATATGCATAATTCTATACTGAAGGAAAAAGGAGTATCTTTTTCCTAAAGACCAAATAAAGTTTGAAAACCCTGTTGATTGGAGTGCAAGGCACGTAGACTCCTGCGGGAAATAGCGGAAGAGTTGAGACCCCGCAACCGCTTGCGGTGAGGAGGCTCAACTCCGCCCCGCGGAAAGCGAAGTGTCTGGAACGGAAATCAACAGCCCCATTTAAAGACCTGATTTATGGGGAGAGGGATTACAAAACCATGCCCTCTTTGGTTTAATGAAAAAAGGAGCTGATCACAGCTCCTTTTTTTCATTATCGGCGTTTTCTGCCGAGCCCCATGGCGTTTTCCATTTTGGCCAGCATTTTATTGGCAGTGAATTGAGCCTTTTCGGCTCCTCTATCCAGGATTTCATCCAGCTCGCTTGATTCCATGAGCTGAGTGTATTTTTCCTGGATTGGCACGATTGTATCGACAACCACTTTTGCAAGATCGCCTTTGAAGTCTCCGTAGCCTTTTCCTTCGTATTGCGCCTCGATCTCTTCTATAGTCCTGCCGGAAAGGATGGAGTAGATAGATAAGAGATTGGAAACTCCAGGCTTATTTTCTTTATCAAACTTTACAATTCCTTCAGAGTCCGTAACTGCGCTTTTAATTTTTTTCTCAATCTGCTTTGGATCATCAAGCAAAGAGATGAAAGACTTTTTGTTAGAATCAGATTTACTCATCTTTTTAGCCGGATCCTGGAGGGACATAACTCTTGCCCCTACTTTTGCGATCCGCACTTCCGGGATTGTAAAGATGTCATTATATTTCTTGTTGAATCTTTCTGCCAAATCCCTTGTAAGCTCCAAGTGCTGCTTCTGATCTTCCCCTACAGGAACCAGGTCTGTCTTATATAGAAGAATGTCGGCAGCCATGAGCGGCGGATAGGTCAGCAGGCCGGAAGATACTGCTTCTTTTCCGTGGGACTTATCTTTAAACTGGGTCATCCTCTCAAGCTCCCCGATATAGGAAACGCATTGCATCATCCATCCGGCCTGTGCATGGGCAGGGACTTCAGACTGGATGAAAAGTGTTGCTTTCTCAGGGTCGATCCCGACAGCAAGATAGAGGGCTGCAAGGCTCCTGATATTTTTGCGGAGCTCCATCCGGTCCTGCTGGACAGTGATGGCATGCTGATCGACAATGCAGAAATAGCAGTTATATTCGTTTTGCAATTCCACGAATTGCTTCATGGCACCGATATAATTCCCCAGTGTAAGAGTGCCGCTGGGCTGGATGCCGGAAAAAATGGTTTTCATATATATTCCTCCTTGGATGTATCAGCAGACAAAAAGTGAGCCGAAAAAGTGGCGGAAATTCCGCAAAAGACGTAAAAAGACCATTCGTCCCCCTGAAAAATAGGGACGAATGGTCCGCGGTGCCACCCTAAGTGCCTCGGCTGAGGCCTCTTAACCCCGGCTTGCCTGCAGGCCGGGCTTCCCATAACGCGGGATACGCCGGAAGCTAATAGGCAGCAGGAAGCAGCCTTTCGCAGCCGGAGCTCTAAAGTCCATTCGATTTGCCGGGATGTTTGTTTCCACCAGCCACAAACTCTCTTTAATCCCTGAGCAAATGTACTACTCTTTGTCATTGCTTTATCATCAACAGTATTGGTTTTATACATTAAAATATACCAAAACTGCAGAAAAAATCAAGGTAATTCGAAATAACACACCTGGAATTCGTATAGGAAAACAAGAAAAATATGGGAAAAATCAAGGTCCAAATAACCTTCGGCAAAAGGGGAATTAAGAAAAATTTCAAAAAAATTAAAACTAGCAAACTCTTGATTTAAAAGTATTTTTTCGACAATTTTCTCACTATACCCTCCATTGAAAAATAAAAGCCCCTTGCAAACAAGTTTTAAAATACATATAATAAACGTAACAAATGATTCTTTACGAATCTGTAACATTCTTGCATATAGTTCTGAAAACCTATGGATAAAGAGATTAGTAGTAAGTTTATAGCTTACAGAATTTTGGCTTATCCTTTTGATTTTTCTCTCGAATTGTCAGAATAGAGGATAATCTTTGTCTTTTGAGTTATAAGCTTACTTTTTTTGCTGCGCGGATAATCAGTTTATTTTTACAGTTAATTTACTGACTATTTGAGCAATATATCCAAGGCGGACAGTTGTTTATGGAAGCGTGGACAGATTCCTGCAAAAGGCATTTGTGGAAATTATATAGGGGGGTAACACCGTGAACAAAAGATTATCGATCTTTTTTAGTATGTTGCTTGTTCTAAGCATGTTCCTTGCAGCGTGCAGCGGCGGCGGCGATGATGCCGGCAGCGGAAGCGATGGAGACGGAGGGAAAGACGTACCTCAGGACTTAGCGGTTAACATTAACTCTGAACCGCCTTCACTTCACCCGGGCCTTGCAAAGGATGCAACTTCCGGTACTGTTCTTCGCCAGACTTTCGAAGGTCTGACACGCATCAATCCAGATGGAAAGCCTGAACCGGCAGCAGCTGAGAAAATTGAAGTTTCTGAAGATCAGAAAGTTTATACTTACACATTAAGGGATGCTCAATGGACTAATGGCGATCCTGTAACAGCAGAAGACTTTGCATATGCATGGAAGTGGGCTATCGATCCTGCCAACCAGTCTGAGTATGCTTACCAGCTTTACTACATCGCAGGTGCTGAAGCTGCCAACACTGGCGGCGGTTCACTTGATGACGTAGGAATCGAAGTTGTAGATGAAAAAACGCTTAAAGTAACTTTGGCAAATCCTACTCCATTCTTTGATGAATTGACTGCATTCTATACGTACCTGCCGATCAACAGCAAGGTTGCACAAGCAAACCCTGACTGGGCAAACGATGCAGGCGACGATTATACTTCAAATGGTCCATTCAAGATGACTGAATGGTCACACAGTGACAAGATTGTTCTTGAAAAGAACGATACTTACTGGGATAAAGATACTGTAAAGCTTAACTCGATCGAAATGATCATGGTAAATGATCCAAACACTGAATTGTCAATGCTTGACAACGGCGAGCTTGACTGGGCAGGAGCACCGACTGGAGCACTTCCGACTGATGCTATGCAGGCCCTTAAAGACGAAGACCGCCTTGTAACACAGCCTATCGCTGGTGTTTACAACTACAAATTCAACACAACTGCAGAACCTTTCAACAATGTGAATATCCGTAAGGCATTCACATATGCAATCAACCGTCAGGAGCTTATCGACAACATCCTTCAGGGTGAACAGCTTCCAGCGATGGCTATCGTTCCGCCGTCAATGTTCGCTGAAAATGAAGAAGGCTATTTTGCTGACAATGATGTAGAAAAAGCTAAAGAATTCTTGCAAAAAGGTCTGGAAGAGCTTGGCTACAAGGATGCTTCTGAGCTTCCTGCAGTAACTCTTTCTTATAATACTTCTGAAGCACACCAGAAGATTGCTCAGGCAATCCAGGATATGTGGAAGCAGAACCTTGGCGTAGAAGTAACACTTGATAACTCTGAGTGGGCTGTATACCTTGATAAGGTTCACGCTCTTGACTACCAGGTAGCTCGTATGGGCTGGCTTGGAGACTTCAACGATGCAATCAACTTCCTTGAGCTTTACCGTGATGCTGATGGAGGTAACAACGATACTGGATGGGAAAGCAAAGAATTCCAGGATCTGTTAGCGCAATCTGCAACAGAAGCTGATGCAGAAGCACGTCAGCAGCTGCTTAAAGATGCTGAAGCAATCTTCATGGAAGATATGCCTGTAGCTCCTATCTATTTCTACACAAACAACTGGGTTCAGGATGAAAGCCTTAAAGGCGTAGCTGTTTCCGGACTTGGCGACGTTCAATACAAATGGGCGTACTTTGAATAAGAATAGCTAATACTAATAGCTGTCTAAACGAGAGGTATATGGGGTTTTTCCCCCATATACCTTCGTTTCTGAATGAAGCAGAAATAAAATTGGAGGTGTTTGACAATGGCGAAATATATTGGAAAACGCTTAATCTATATGATTGTCTCGCTGTGGCTTATCATCACAGCAACGTTTTTCTTTATGCGCATTGCACCAGGGAATCCATTTACATCAGAAAAACAACTGCCTCCCGAAATTGAAGCAAACCTGAATGCCCACTACGGGCTCGACCAGCCATGGTATGTTCAATATGGGGAGTATCTATTAAGAATCATAAAATGGGATTTTGGCCCATCTTTTAAGTATAAGAGCCAGACTGTCAATGATTTAATCAGCGAAGGTTTTCCTGTATCTCTTATGCTCGGTATCGAGGCGATTCTGATCGCAGTTTCAATCGGTGTTGTTTTAGGGGTTATTGCAGCCCTCAAGCACAATAAGTGGCAGGACTACACTGCAATGATCGTTGCAGTTATGGGGATCTCGGTTCCTTCCTTCATCATGGCCACATTCCTGCAATATTTCCTTGCGATTAAACTTGGCGTCTTCCCGGTAGCCAGGTGGGAGTCCTTCATGCATACGATATTGCCTGCGTTGGCGCTTGCGGCATCTCCAATGGCGTTTATCGCCCGTCTGACGCGTTCTTCCATGCTGGAAGTGCTCTCGAATGATTATATTAAAACGGCTAAATCTAAAGGTTTGAGCCAGGGTGTTATTACCATTAAACATACAATCCGAAATGCTATGCTTCCTGTCGTTTCCTATATGGGACCTCTTTCAGCAGGTATTATTACAGGCAGCTTCGTAATTGAAAAGATCTTTGGTATTCCGGGACTCGGCTCCCACTTTGTATTAAGCATCGGAAACCGTGATTACACTGTTATTATGGGAGTTACCGTATTCTACAGTATCATTCTGTTAGTGTCTATTCTCCTTGTCGACATTGCGTACGGACTCATTGACCCGCGCATCAAACTTGCAGGCGGGAAGAAAGGAGAGTAAATTATGGGACAGTTATCAAAAGATAAATTCAGAGTTGTTGGCACACAAACAACTGATGCAGAAAAAATCAGTAAACCAAGCCTATCTTTCTGGAAAGATGTTACACTTAGATTCCGAAAAAACAAGCTTGCCATGTTTGGGATTGTGCTTTTGGCCATCCTTGTATTTATGGCGATCTTTGGACCATATATGACACCATATGATTATGCATCAAACGATCTAGGCAATAAAAATCAGTCACCATCTTCCGAGCACTGGTTCGGTACAGATGATCTGGGACGCGATGTATTTGCCCGTACATGGGAAGGTGCACGAATCTCCCTGTTCATCGGTTTGGCAGCTGCATTAATTGACCTCTTCATTGGCGTACTATGGGGCGGCATCGCCGGCTTCAAAGGCGGACGCACAGATGAATATATGATGCGTGCAGCGGATGTCCTTTATGGGATTCCTTACTTGCTGCTTGTTATCCTTCTTATGGTTGTATTAGGCCAGAGTGTCGGCACGATGATCCTTGCCATGACCATTACCGGATGGATCAATATGTCACGTATTGTCCGTGGACAAGTCCTTTCACTTAAGAATCAGGAATATGTCCTTGCTTCAAGAACTTTGGGAGCAAATGTTTCGCGCATCATGTTCAAGCACCTGATCCCGAATACAATGGGCCCTATTCTTGTAACCATGACACTTACAGTGCCATCAGCTATCTTTACTGAGGCATTCCTTAGCTATTTGGGTCTTGGTCTGACACCGCCTGTAGCGAGCTGGGGAACCATGGCAAATGACGGCCTTCCGGCACTTAGATATTATCCTTGGCGCTTGTTCTTCCCGGCAACGTTTATCTGCTTGACCATCTTTGCATTTAACGTAATCGGCGACGGACTTCGTGATGCGCTAGATCCGCGACTACGCAAATAAGGAGTGAGATAAATGGAAAAATTACTCGAAGTAAAAGATTTAAGAGTCTCATTCCAAACTTATGGAGGAGAAGTCCAGGCTGTCCGCGGCGTGTCCTTCGATCTTCATAAAGGTGAGACCCTCGCGATTGTCGGCGAGTCCGGTTCAGGTAAAAGTGTTACCTCCCAGACAATCATGAAATTGATTCCAATGCCGCCAGGCAGAATTGCTGGAGGACAAATTCTCCTTGATGGCGACGATATCGTTCCAAAATCGGAAAAGGAAATGGAAAAGATCCGCGGTAAAGAAATCAGTATGATTTTCCAGGATCCAATGACTTCTCTGAACCCGACAATGAGAATTGGCCGCCAAATCATGGAGGTGCTGATCAAGCACCAGAATATGTCATCTTCTGCTGCTAAGGATAGGGCGACAGAGCTTTTGCGCCTTGTTGGGATTCCAATGCCGGAGAAGCGTGTAAACCAATATCCTCATGAGTTCTCAGGCGGTATGAGACAGCGTGCTATGATTGCCATCGCACTTGCCGCAAGTCCAAAGCTTTTGATCGCGGACGAGCCTACAACAGCGCTTGATGTAACAATTCAGGCTCAGATTCTGGATCTAATGAAGGATCTTCAGAGCAAAATGGATACTTCCATTATCTTCATTACTCATGACCTTGGTGTAGTTGCCAATGTAGCAGACCGTGTTGCTGTTATGTATGCCGGCCAGATTGTAGAAATGGGAACAGTTGATGAAATATTCTATGATCCGCGCCATCCTTATACATGGGGGCTTCTGGCTTCCATGCCTAGCCTTGATAATGATGGAAAGACTGAACTTGCAGCAATTCCAGGTACTCCTCCTGATTTAACTAACCCTCCAGTGGGAGACGCATTTGCAGCGAGGAACCAGTTTGCATTGGCCATAGATTTTGAAGAAGAACCGCCAATGTATCAGATTTCTGAAACGCACTTTGCAAAAACATGGCTGCTCCATCCGGATGCACCGGAAGTAGAACCGCCTGAAGCTGTCAAGCGCAGGATCCGCAAGCTCTCTTCCACATTCGATAAGCCTGTTTTAGTGAAGGAGGGCAAATAAAATGGCTGAAAAGTTAATTGAAATCAAAAATCTAAAGCAGCACTTTAATGTCGGCCGCCCTAATATGGTAAAGGCAGTAGACGGCATTTCATTTGACATCTACAAAGGTGAAACGCTTGGCCTTGTAGGCGAGTCAGGCTGCGGAAAATCGACGACCGGAAGAACGATCATCAGACTGTACGATGCTACAGACGGACAAGTCCTTTTTGAAGGAGAGAACGTCCACGGAAGGAAATCTGCTAAAGAGCTGAAGAAATTCAACCGCAAAATGCAGATGATTTTCCAGGATCCTTACGCTTCCCTGAATCCTAGGATGACTGTAGCTGATATCATTGCTGAAGGCATTGACATCCATGGCCTTGCCACAAGTAAGAAAGAGCGTATGGAAAGAGTGTATGAGCTTCTTGAAACGGTCGGCTTGAACAAAGAGCACGCTAACCGTTACCCGCATGAGTTCTCAGGCGGTCAGCGCCAGCGGATCGGGATTGCCCGCGCTCTTGCTGTACAGCCTGAATTCATCATTGCTGATGAGCCGATTTCAGCTCTCGATGTTTCCATCCAGGCACAGGTAGTAAACCTGATGAAGCAATTGCAGCGCGAAAAAGGGCTGACTTATCTGTTTATTGCCCATGACCTTTCCATGGTTAAATATATCAGTGACAGGATTGGAGTTATGTACTTCGGCAAGCTGGTTGAAATTGCTCCGGCCGATGATCTCTACAATAACCCGCTCCATCCTTATACACAGTCCCTTCTTTCTGCCATTCCGCTTCCGGATCCAGAAACTGAGAGGACCAGAAAGCGTACAAGCTATGATCCTGCTGTCCACAATTATACGGACAGTGACCAAGTGGAGATGCGGGAAATTGCACCAGGACATTATGTTTACTGCTCTGAAAAGGAAGCAGCACAATATAAGGCCCAATACAAAAAATAACAAAAGACGATCTCATTCCGAGATCGTCTTTTGGCTTTTAATTACATCAAATAAAAAGAACAGCAAAAATTTTAGAATTATCGTTGCAGGTGATGTAAATAGCTAAGCTGTAAAAACGACCTATTTCGGAATGTGAAGTATCACTTTAACCCTTTTTCTCATTAACGCATTTTTCTTGTAATAATAATACAACATTTTGACAACAATTACTATTATAAATTTTCTATATATTCATTATTCCTATTAAAATCTTAAAAAATCCTTATTTCAAGTGTAATAGGAAAGAAGAGAGGGAATGAGTACTATGTTATTGCTTTTTACATATGTAAATGGAAGCAGGCTGCCTTTATAATGAAAATACAAGGATAGAAGGGAGACGGACTATGAAGGCTCTGAAAATGACTGCGGCTGCTGCTGCTTTGTCTTCGCTCATCACAATACATGCCAGTGCGGAAGAGAGTGAAAAGCTGACAAACAGCTCCATGCCCGTAAGAGAATACATAGAAATGAAAAAAGAACTGCCAGCAGCCATGGCACGTTTTAAATATGACTCAGGCTATACCTTTGAATACCCTGACGCTGTAAGAGGAGTCTATGTTACCGGGCATTCTGCCGGCGGAGAAAAATTTAATAAGTTAGTAGATTTGATCGGCAAAACTGACTTAAATGCCATGGTTATCGATATAAAGGATGACTGGGGCAATCTGACCTATATTCCTGAAGGGAAATCCCCGTACAGCTCCATCGGCAAACCCTATATAAAAGACCCTGCAACGGTTCTGAAAACAATGGAGGAGAAGAAGATTTATCCTATAGCCCGTGTGGTAGTCTTTAAGGATAGCGTATTGGCCAATAGCAAGCCGGAATGGTCATATAAGGACGGGAATAAGGTCTGGTCAAATGGCAGAGGTGAATCATTCGTAAACCCATTCCTGAAAGAGGTTTGGGATTATAATGTCGGTATAGCCATTGATGCCGCTAAGATGGGATTCCAGGAAATTCAATTTGATTATGTCCGTTTTCCTGAAGGGTTTGAAAAACGTGAAGAGACTTTAACTTATTCTACTGGAGAGTATAATGGCGCTGATGATAATGTTCAAAAAAGGGTTCAGGCTGTCACTGACTTTGTAGCTTATGCGAGGGAAAAGCTTAAGCCTTATGATGTACAAGTTTCTGTTGATATCTTTGGCTACAGCGCAACACTGCCGGAAGCACCCGGAATCGGCCAGAATTTCTCTAAGATTTCCTCCAATGTTGATGTAATTTCATCAATGATTTATCCGAGTCATTGGACGTCCTATTTCGGGATCAGCAAGCCAGATCTGGAACCATATAATCTTGTGGCAGAATATTCTAAGCTTGAGAAGAAGAAGCTTGCAGAGCTGGAAGAGGCGCCTGTATCAAGGCCATGGCTCCAGGACTTTACGGCATCGTGGCTGGGGGCAGGGAATTACAAGGCATACGGAAAGCAAGAGGTAGAAGCTCAGATTAAAGCCCTTAAAGACCAGGGGATCAATGAATATCTCCTTTGGAATGCAGGCAATTCCTACACAGAAGGCGTTGACTATACACCAGGGGAATAAAAAAGGAAAAGCCGGGCAATTGACCCGGCTTCATCTCTGTTCAATTGAGCGGCCATTTTCAGGCCAAGACCGCATGCTAATGGCTGTTATATCCTAAAGAGCGTTAATAGCAGGATGTTATTTGACACAGAAGCTGTATGCGGTATCATAGTATATGGCAGGATCAGTTTTACTTTCTGCCGCCTACATTTTTCCACCCAGTCTGCACCTTTGCGGATTGATCCACAAATTCGGATTTTCGTTTACCGCCGAACAGCTTCTCGCCGATTCCATTCGCTGCAACTCCAATTATAGCAGTAATCCCAATCACGAGCAGGGCAACAATCGATAAATCCGCAGCAAATTCAATCATATAAACCTCCATCTTTCTTTTCACAGCAGCGCTGCGAATAATTTGTAATGCCAAATGCCAGTGTCCTTTCTATTTATTGTAAAAGAACAGCAGTTATTAGAAAAGGTCTATTGTATAAATACTTTACATTTTGGCAAATTATTAGTGTATTTTACATGTGAGATTCAGAGCGGGGCAATTAAGCTCTGCAGCAGCCGGGGAAGTGTAGAGAAAGATGGATGCTTATCGGACTGGACTATTAAATAAAAGGAGCCAAAATATGCATTGGTATGAAAAATTGAATCAATATTTCCCTATCGAAGAAATGAAATCCCGCGAGCATATGGAGACGCTGCTCAAGGAACGCTCTGAAATCTACCATAAGGACGAAGGAAAGAACCATGTTTTGATGTATGTTGAACTGGATAACTTCGTGTTCATCGACTACCTGTTTGTTTCAAAGGCAGCCAGGGGACAGGGTCTTGGCCATAAACTCCTTGATAAGCTTAAGAAAAAGGGAAAACCGATCATCCTTGAAGTAGAGCCGGTCGATTATGAAGACACCGACACAGAAAAAAGGCTCAAGTTTTACAAGCGGGAAGGCTTTGAGCATGCCCAATCGATCGGATATAGAAGGCGTTCCCTGGCAACAAAGGAAATCAACAGTATGGAAATCCTTTATTGGGCCCCTGGAAATGAATCGGAAGAACTGATCTACGAGAGCATGAAGAAGACATATGAGCTGATTCATACGTATAAAGATGCTCATTTCTACGGAGAATCCTACCAGCCGGTAGAGGAAGTACTGACATTTGAAGAAGACAAAAGTTCTGGAGATGTACTCAAAGGGCTCTAGGAAAAGTGCTGCTATTTTTGATAGCAGCATTTTCATTTTCATAAATTAATTGAGAATTTAAAATAAGGTTTACTGCCTGGACAGTATGGGTATAAAACATATAAAGGTCAAATGCGGCACCGGGCCATTATAAGTATTACATAAATATGGCCATCAAGCGGGGAAAGATGGAATCTATTAAAATTTTTGAAACTTTTATCTTTCTCATACGTCTTATATAGTAGAATGCTTAAGAAAAATGAACTGTAGAACCTTTGCATAAGTCTTTTAGCATATTTCTAAAAAGGGATACCAAATGCATCTTTAATGGTGTATAATAATTAATATAAATTACTAATTTAAAGTAATTTTAATTAAGGGTTCATATTTTCTGAGTATAATTCTTGTAAAAGATCTTTATATATGTCTAATTTAAGGAGTGTGAATTTGTAAAATGGTCACATTATACACTTCACCAAGTTGCACATCTTGCAGGAAAGCGAAATCATGGCTTGAGGAGCATGAAATAGGCTATAAAGAGCGGAATATTTTTTCCGAACCCCTTTCAATTGATGAAATCAAGGAAATCCTCCGTATGACGGAAGATGGTACGGATGAAATTATCTCTACGAGATCAAAGACGTTCCAAAAACTTGACGTGAACCTGGAAACCATGCCGCTTCAAGAGCTGTTTGAGTTAATTAAGGATAATCCCGGCCTGCTGCGCCGTCCAATCATTATTGACGAAAAGCGTCTTCAGGTTGGCTATAACGAAGATGAAATCAGACGATTCCTTCCGCGCAAAGTACGCACGTATCAGCTGCGGGAAGCACAGCGTATGGTTAACTGATGAATCAGCTCTTTATCTCTTTGAGATAAGGGGCTTTTTATTTTGTTCCTTTCCTTGA
Source organism: Cytobacillus sp. T106 (assembly GCF_040492155.1). Classification (NCBI taxonomy): domain Bacteria; kingdom Bacillati; phylum Bacillota; class Bacilli; order Caryophanales; family Bacillaceae; genus Cytobacillus; species Cytobacillus sp. T106. Next base: position 108,126 of record NZ_JBEUMK010000008.1, read on the forward strand.
CTGATTAATTATATGGGCCATATTGGCTTTCCGGCAAGCCAGTTGTTTGTACACAATTAAAAATTTTGGTAAGATTAAATGTACTAAAATGAAGCATATAGGCATACAATGGTTTTTTGAAACCTGCTTCATTTTAATTCCCTTTATCCCCTTTTTGTCATAAAATAGGAGTATAAGGCAACAATACTGTTACCTTCCTAGAAAGATTAGAGCCAACTATATTGGGTAAAGGATATAAACAACATCTTATGGGGGTATTTAGTCCCTTCAACAATCGCCGGAAGGGAGAGTTCTGAATGGAAATTGAACGGATTAATGATAATACTGTCAAGTTTTACATTTCTTATATTGATATAGAAGAGAGAGGCTTTGACCGGGATGAAATCTGGTACAACCGCGAGCGGAGCGAGGAACTCTTTTGGGAAATGATGGACGAAGTGCATCAGGAAGAAGAGTTCATGGTGGAAGGGCCTTTATGGATTCAGGTACAAGCTTTGGATAAAGGGCTCGAGGTGCTGGTCACCAAGGCGCAGCTTTCCAAAGACGGCCAGAAATTTGAACTTCCCGTTCCTGAGGATAAGCTGAAAGATCTGCCTGTTGAAGAGAGGATCGAGGATTTGCTGGATCAGCATTTCACAAAGCATGAAGATGAAGAAGACTCTTCTTATGAAGATAATCTTGAGTTTCTTCTGAAATTTGATGATTTTGAAGATATCATTTCCCTTTCCAAAACTTCCAGCCTGGATTCCTTGGAAACAAAGCTTTATTCATTTGAAAATAAATACTATCTGTATGTTGAATTTCCTGATGAGGAAGATCTTGATGAAGAGCAGATTGATAATGCTTTGAGCATCCTGCTTGAATTCGGGCATGAAACCCAGACGACGATTCACCGGATTGAAGAATACGGTAAGCTTATAATAGATGGAGATGTCTTCGGGGAGCTCAGGAAATATTTTGATTAAACAATGCCGATTTCTGAATGAAATCGGTGTTTTCTTTGTATATAGAAGGCAGCATGATTTTGCCGGTTGGGACAGGTGACAGCCATAATGAAAAACGCCGTAAGGATTACCATATTCAGCGGATTCCTGATCTTACTCCTTTTTGCCATTAATAAATTTTTTCCGGTCAATGGCGGCTTTCTGGGCTACTTCAGCCTGTTGGTAACTTTATCCGTCATATTTATCGGGTTCATCATTTTCCTTGAAAACCGCCACCCCTCACAGACTTTGACCTGGCTCGTGGTTTTAGGCGGTTTCCCCCTGCTCGGATTTATTTTCTACCTCCTTTTCGGGCGGAACTACCGGAAGGAAAAGATGTTCCGGAAAAAATATTTCTTGGACAAAGAAGCTTTCAGGAAAGTCCAGGAAAACCATGGGAGAAATTATGCTGAAAAAGTACGGCAGATGGGGGAGCATCAAAGAAAGCTTTTCCGTTTGGCCCATGAAATCGGGAACAGCCCCATTTCCTTTGCTACCAGCACAAGAATCCTTACAAATGGAGAAGAAACCTTCAATCAGATCCTTGAATCTCTCCGGAATGCCACCCATCATATCCATATGGAATATTATATTGTCCGCCATGATCAAATCGGGATGGAGATTAAAGAGATACTCATGCAAAAGGCGGGGGAAGGGGTCAAGGTTAAATTTTTGTACGATGCGGTGGGCTCCTGGAAAATGTCCAAGAAGTATATTCGCGACCTCAGGTCATCCGGGGTGGAGACAGTTGCATTCGGTCCAGTAAAAATGCCGCTCCTGAACAGCAAATTCAACTTCCGGAATCACCGTAAAATCATTGTCATTGACGGCAATACAGGTTTTATGGGCGGCCTTAACATCGGTGATGAGTATCTGGGGCGCAATCCGCATTTCGGTTTCTGGCGTGATACCCACCTGATGCTGCAGGGGGAAGCGGTCCGTACACTGCAGCTCATTTTTTTGCAGGATTGGTATTATATGACCAATGACAGCTTTTTGACAGCTGAATATCTTACTCCGGTTCCCGAAGAGAACAATCATGGCGGAGTACAGCTGATTGCCGGGGGCCCGGATAATGAATGGAGTGTCATTAAGAACATCTTCTTCTCGATGATTACTTCTGCGAAAGAGTCCGTCTGGATTGCTTCTCCTTACTTCATCCCTGATGAAGACATATTTACCGCCATCAAAGTGGCTGCCCTGAGCGGGGTGGATGTCCGCCTGCTGGTGCCGCATCGACCGGATAAGCGTATTGTTTTCCATGCATCAAGGTCTTATTTTCCTGAATTGCTTGATGCAGGCGTCAAGATTTATGAGTATCAAAAAGGCTTTATGCACAGCAAGATTGTGATTGTCGACAATGAGCTGGCTTCTATCGGAACATCGAATATGGATATGAGAAGCTTTCACCTGAATTTTGAAGTCAATGCTTTCCTTTTTAAAACTCACAGTTCCCAAAAGCTTGCTTCTGAATATCTGCTTGATCTTAATGATTCTCAGGAAATTACAGGTGCTCTGTTCGGAAAGCGGCATATTGGGTACAGGCTGCTTGAATCAACTGCACGCCTGCTGTCACCACTGCTTTAGGATCTATGACCATAACATATGAGGAGAATGCCGCAGCAGCTGCTGCGGCATTTTTCTATGAAGGGGTAATCTCTGGCAGGATATCGATTTCAAACAGCGAATTATATAGTAATGTAAAAAGAAAGGAGGAGAATTATGCTGACAGCAATCCGTAAATCAGGCAAGTTTATCAACTCTGCTGACTTCACGGATAGGGAAACACTGCGGAAGCTCAAGGTAAAGGAGGGCAGCTTCCTCTGTCCAGTATGCAGGGAAAAGGTAATGCTTAAGGTTGGAACCAGGAAGATACCCCACTTTGCCCATTATAAGGAACATTCCTGTGAAGCATCCTTTGAAAATGAGTCAGAGTACCATATGAAGGGAAAGCTGGATATTTACCGGTGGCTGATAGCCAATAATGTGCATGCCAGGCTGGAAACTTATATAAAAAGCATCAAACAGCGCCCTGATATATGCTTTGTATATGCCGGGAAGAAATTTGCCGTTGAATTCCAGTGCTCCCCTATTCCAGAATCGCTGTTCGCCAGCAGGACGAGTGCTTACAAAGAGGCAGGCTTCACGCCCATCTGGATACTCGGAGGAAAAGAGATCAGGCGGACCTCAGCCCGAAAAGCAAGCTTCTCTGAATTCCATTATTCTTTTGTCAATCGTTCATCAGATGCTCCATATCATTTGCTTTCTTACTGCCCCGATGTACAGAGCTTTATTTTCCTCTCCAACATCTGCCCGCTTACCACCCGTAATGTCCTGACAGACTTCTCTGTCATACCGCTGCATCAAATGAAATTTCCAAATCTAATAACTGCCCCGCGGATTGTCCGTTTTCCGCCGGCAGACTGGCAGAAGGAAATCTGCAAGCTCCAGCAAACCTATTCGCTGACCCCCAATACATTCAAACATCCCTTCTACATGGCCATATATCAAGCAGGCTTACATCTCTCCCTGCTCCCGCCGCATATCGGCATTCCTGTCCTTCATTCTCTCTGGATTTCAACACCTCCGCTAGTCTGGCAGGCGTATCTGCATACTGACTGTTTCATAGGCCTGAAACCTGGAGAGAAGGTGACTGAGAATGAAATCCTGCAGTCTCTGAAGCGGCGCATACGTGCTGGAGATGTGAAAGTCAGGGAGCTCCCTCTTTCAGAAGGAGAATACAGCCTGGCTGTTACAGAATATTTCTGCCATTTATCAGCATCCGGAGTCTTTCAGTTTGAAGGAGAGGGGAGATACAGGCTCGTTCACGAATGGACTATCCCTAAGACAATGGATGAAGCCGGACTACTGAGAATGCGCTTTTATACAGGAATGGCGAGATCTGAAGACACTCCCTTCCCATATGAAATGGGGAATAATGAAAACAGCATCACTGACATACAATAAGGAGAGATTTATAATAAAGAAGGAATTTCCCTTTAAAGGTAGAAATAACTAGTGAACCGAATTTTTATTCGGACCACGAAATAACTGAAATGGAGGATATAGACATGGCAAATGAAACTGCGGTAAAGAAATTGCCTTCAAGAAGTGAAATAAAGCCGGAAGATACATGGAGGCTTGAAGATATTTTTTCAACTGACGATGCCTGGGAAAAAGAATTCCAGGAAGTGAAGCAGCTGCTTCCTGATGCGGGCGGGTTCCAGGGCAAGTTGGGGGACAGCGCAGACAAGCTGTATGAAGCGCTTCAATACCAGGATCATCTCCTTGAAAGGCTGGGCAGGCTCTACTCATATGCCCATATGAGATATGACCAGGATACGACCAATTCCTTTTACCAGGGACTGGATGACCGCATTAAAAATCTGTATTCCCAGGCAGCGAGCAGCCTTGCCTATATTGTGCCAGAGATTCTGGCAATCGATGAAGAGAAGATCAGCAGCTTCCTTGATGAAAAAGAAGAGCTAAGACTCTATAAGCATTCTTTGGAGGAAATTAATCTTCAAAGGCCGCACGTATTATCTGCAGAAGCAGAAGCGCTGCTGGCTCAGGCTTCAGAAGTCCTTGATGCACCAGGGAACACATTTGGCATGCTCAATAATGCCGATCTTGAATTTCCATCCATTAAAGATGAAAACGGGGAAGAAGTCGAGGTTACACATGGCCGCTATATCCGTTTCCTGGAGAGTGACGACCAGCGGGTCCGTAGGGATGCCTTTAAGGCGGTGTATGATACTTATGGTAAATTCAAAAATACTTTTTCAAGCACCTTGAGCAGCAATGTCAAAAAAGATAATTTCTATGCGCGTGTCAGGAATTATGATTCTGCGCGCCATGCTGCACTTTCGGATAATAATATCCCTGAAAGTGTCTATGAAAATCTGGTCAACACAGTCAATGACAACCTCCATCTTCTCCACCGCTACATTAAGCTGAGAAAAGAGGTCCTGGGCCTTGAAAAGCTTCATATGTATGATCTCTTCACACCTCTTGTCAAAGATGTGAAGATGGAAATTCCTTATGATGAAGCAAAGGATTATGTACTAAAAGGACTGGAGCCGCTGGGAGAGGAATATCTTTCAGTATTAAAGGAAGGGTTTGAAAACCGCTGGGTCGATGTCCATGAGAATAAAGGAAAAAGAAGCGGGGCTTACTCTTCAGGTGCATATGGCACAAATCCATATATTCTGATGAACTGGCAGGACAATGTGAACAATCTGTTCACCCTTGCGCATGAATTCGGGCATTCTGTCCACAGCTACTACACAAGAAAAACGCAGCCATATCCTTACGGAAATTATTCAATCTTTGTGGCAGAGGTGGCTTCCACATGCAATGAAGCCCTCCTTAACGACTATCTGCTGAAAACGATTGATGATGACCAAAAAAGGCTTTATCTGCTGAATCATTATTTAGAAGGGTTCCGGGGCACGGTGTTCCGCCAGACCATGTTCGCTGAATTTGAACATCAGATCCACCAGAAAGCCCAAAATAATGAGGCATTAACAGCAGAGGCACTGACACAGGATTATTATGAGCTTAATAAAAAGTATTTCGGCGAAGAAGATATCATCATCGACGAGGAAATCGGGCTGGAATGGTCCCGGATCCCTCATTTCTATTACAATTACTATGTTTATCAATATGCTACAGGCTTCAGCGCCGCAACTGCACTAAGCAAGCAGATCCTCGAAGAAGGTGAGCCGGCAGTCGAAAGGTATATCAACTTCCTGAAAGCAGGAAGCTCGGATTATCCGATCGAAGTGCTGAAAAAAGCGGGTGTTGACATGACAAGCCCTGCTCCGATTGCAGATGCCTGCAAGGTATTCGAGGAGAAGCTGAACGAGATGGAAGAACTCTTGAACAGGGTTAAGCAGTAAACAGAAAAGGGGATGGACTTATTCCCTTTGTGAAGTCCACACCATGTGAGAAACCACTCAAAAAGCATGTTAAATCGTATATGATTTAGCGTGCTTTTTTTAGTGGTAAATTTAATGTTTTGATATTTCTGTTTGCAAGTTAGGACTGCAATATGAAATGAAGAAATGCTGCCGGTGAAGCATTTTGATGGGCTGATGTATATTGGAGAAGTGCGGCAGTGAAGACTTAAGGTGAGTAATGCGCTGAATCTGGAGATTTAGCGCATTATTAGTGGACTGGAGATAGTTTGATTGGGAGGAGGAGGGCGTTTATTTGCGAGTTTGTGAGGATATTTGCGGGAATTTTAATATATTTGCGACTCTGCTGAGTTTATTTGCGGGTTTCCGTTCTTATTTGCGAGCAGGGATGGGAGGGACTGGCGGAGTTGAGCGGGCATCGGGCAGGAAGGAAGCTGCTGCAGGACGATATTAGCAACTTTTCCTGTTTATTAGCAACTTTCCTGGTTTACTAGCAACTTTCACCATATATTAGCAAGTTTTCAATTATATTAGCAACTTCCGCCATATATTAGCAACTCTGCAAACCTTCACCTCGGCATCCCTTTAAAACTGCTCCAGACTTGCTGGTCTCACCTGAGCAGTCACCTCCGCACTTCCGCTTAAAAACCTTTAAAACGCCTCCTTTCATTTATATACAGCACCAGGATTAGTAGGGCCACGAATAAAAGAGGGGAGGTGATGATGAGGGGCAGCATTTTCATGAGGCCCAATATATTCAGAATGAAAGCAGCAGTGACTGCCAGTATGATCAGAAATAAGATGACTTTGCTTTTAAGCATACTTAACCTCCTGGTTATGGTTTCAGGCTTCAGGGCTTGTATATGTATATGCAAAAAGCGGGGGATAATTTCGTGACAATTTTGTGAAGAGATGAACAATCTATTGTTCATTCTGCAGCCAGTATGATATGATGTATTTGTGACATAGTTCACAAATGATCAAACCCCCTTTCTATTATTGAAACATACACTCCCATCCTGAAATATAAGAAAAGCCCTGCATCTGCAGGGCTTTTCTTATATCCTGTGTTATTCTCCGCAATATCTCCAAAAAGTCCCGTATTTTGCAGGGAGCTGTTCGACCAGCTGCTTCAATTGGAGTTTTTTCATTTCTTTTTCTACTTGTGAAACCGTCATATTGTATACAACTGCAATTTCCTTGGTTGCTACCAGCTTGAAGTATCTCAGGAATGCTTCAAGGGATGGCGGCTCAGAAGGTTCAGGCTTCATCTGCAGCATTTCTTCAATGATCTGCACATACACCTCATAAGGGTAATAGCCTGTGACTTTAATTCCTTCTTCTTCAATATTTTCATTGAAAAATACAAGAGTAGGTATTTCCTGTACATCCATTTCTGAAGTGATTTTCAGGTCACATTGAAAAGCTTTAGCAGCGCTGTCTGAGTGGATATCGGCAACAAATTCGACAACGTCAAGCCCGACATTCTGTGCACAGGATTTGAGGACATCGAAGTTTGAAATGTTCTGCTTTTCAAGGAAAAGCACCTCCTGCAGCTTCCGCAGAAATCGGATCCCTGCTTTTCTTCCCTGCAGCTCGGCTGCCTTTATCGCGATGGAAGCCAGATGCGGGGACGAGACAGGGTTTTCAAACCAGACATTGCCATCACATGACATCCCTGAACGGCTTGCGGTTTTTTCCCAATAGTCCGCGAGGCTTTCCAGCCTCTGCTTCCTTCCCATGTTGAGGGAGGCAAGCCTGCCGCTAAGGACATGCTTAAAGGAAAAGTAGCTTCCATACTCTATCATCAGTTTCTTAATAATCGGTTCCAGCGCCCAGCACTCGGGACAGAGAGGATCGACGAACATGTAAATCTCAATCCGCTTTTTCTCGATGCCCTGGCAATGAGGAGATGCATGGATGAATTGAGAAGTTTCTTTTTCCCTCACTTGCTCTCACCTTTCATCATATCTTTTTCTGGTGTATTGATCATATGCTGTGCCGTTAATGCGAGCCTGGAGAAGAAATGCTGCCTGAAGTCGCCTTCCAATCCTGTTGCATCCATAGCCTGTTCCATGCATGACAGCCATGCCTTTGCCCTTGTTTCCGTAATTTCGAAGGGGAGGTGGCGGGCTCTTAGCATAGGGTGCCCATGTTCGGATGTATATAAAGCAGGTCCTCCAAGATATTGTGTCAGGAACTGTTTTTGCTTTCTGGCCGTTTCAGTCAGGTCATCAGGGAAGATAGGAGCGAGATCAGGGTGCTGTCCAACCAGGCTGTAAAAAACATCAACAAGCCGGTGAAGTTTTTCTTCGCCAATAGCATCGAACGGTACAGTCATTTTCTCGGCCATTATAAAAACTCCTTTTCGAGTTTAATGAGTTTTAGTTATAGCAGAAACATTATCTTTTAATATTCCTGTGCTTTCTTTATTTTAACAACGCCCTTTTTATATCTCAAACAAATAGCTTGAGGACAAGCAGCACAAAGTGGCGGCATTCATTACTTTAACCAATATCACGGAATTTTTCCAGCGTGAACCATTGTCAGCTCAATATGAAGGTTTTTCCCGCAAAAAAAAAGCCTTCCGCATAGCCTGGGCTGCAGAAGGCTTTCTCGCAAGGTTCTTATGCTAAGAAGCTGCCGGTCACTTTTTTTACATAGTTCAAAGTTTCTTTAAAAGGAGGGATGCCTCCGTATTTATCGACATTTCCCGGGCCTGCATTGTATGCTGCAAGCGCCTTTTCAATGTTGCCCCCATATCTGTCCATCATTTCACGCAAATATTTGCTGCCGCCAAATATATTGTCGCGGGGATCAAATATATTTTTGACGCCAAGGCCTTTGGCTGTTTCCGGCATGAGCTGCATCAGCCCGGAAGCCCCGGCAGCACTGACAGCACCGGGATTGAAGTTGGATTCCTGTTTGATGACAGAGTGGATGAGCTTGGCAGGAAGCTTGTACAGCTCTGCTGCCTCATTGATGATATCTGAAAAAGGTTCCCCATTTCCGCCGGAAAGCTTTGTAAAGCTTACTGGAGGAAGTGCCGCAGCCATCTTTCCAGACAAGAATGTTTCTCGTCCGGTTTCTGCAGACTCCTGTCCGCCGGGTGCCTCATCCGATGCCATCATTTCATTCATGATGCTGGTAAAGACACTGCCCAAGCCGGAGTCTGAAGGAGTACTGTTGCCGCCGAAATTCTGGAGGGCCTGGAGTTCAAGCATCACTTTCAGTTGGTCAATGTTCATTGCTGTCTCCTTTTATATAACTGCCAAAGCTTTTAATCAATCATTCAGCAGTGTTCATGTTTAATTTTTGACGGTAAAACCTCTTAATTTTATTTTCGGTCTTTCTTTCGGGAATGTTTAGGAGTTTCAGGAAAAGGATAAATTCCTTCTTTCCTTTTTCGCTGTCACTTACCTCATATTCTAATTCATAATCCTCGCAATTTAAATAGGAACTATGGTCGAGAACCATCAGGCCGCCATTATAAGCTTTTTCGGCCCGTCTGGTAGAAAGGGATCCAAAGTATTCAAGTTCAGCAGCAGGAATTTTCATGATTTCAAGCGCCTCTTTTATGAGGCCGTCCGGGATGCTTCCTGTTTGCATGCAGGCATCCGCTTCCATTTGCGAAAGCTCTATATTTGTCTCGAGAAGCCCTTCGTCTGCCGGCTGCTTGAGCGTCATTTCATATGTCCCGTTTTTAAAACGGATTCTTAACGCGCTCATTTTGTCCTTGAGCTTAAAGTCCGGTGTATCAAAATAATGGTTTTCCTGCGAAAAAAAATCTGCCGGTTTAACCTGCAGAAAGGCTGCCGCCTTCTCAAATTCATGCTGCTCCAGCATGTTCTTGTATTCTATTTCAATGTGCTGTGAATGGCTCATATTATGTGTGCTCCCCTGAGTATAGTCAGTTTTATTATCTCTTTCTTTCAGACAGACTTCAATCCTTAGGATATAGAAACAACCTGTGATAAAATAGGGGAGAGTATGGGAGGTTGGAATTCATGAATAAAAAAATAGACATAACCAATGCGGCACTGACAGAAACGAATGAGCTGCTGCTGGAGACAGAACAGGATATTAATGGGCTTAAGGCGAATGGACAGATGCTGGTCGATTCAGATAACCTGGCTTTTGTTTATATTGCGGAAAGCAATGATGAATATACATACATAGTCCTATCAGAAGGCATATGGGCCGCCATGAGCCAGGCCCTCGCAGCAGGGGCGGATGCCTATCTGGCAAACGGCCCTGGCAGGCTGCATCTTCCTCAATTCAGGGAGGAACTCGGCTATCTGATCGAGAATATTAAAGGCAACAGCAATTATGGAGATGAAATGGTGGCAAAGGTGGAAGCCGCCTTCTGAAAAGCGCAATAGCCCCCGGCAGAAAGGCTGGTGCAACCCGGCCTTCCTCCGGAAAATAGAGAAAATGGGATGAGGTGAAGATGCGCATGAAGCATTGGGATCAATTTTTAGCACCTTATAAGCAGGCTGTCGAGGAATTGAAGGTAAAACTGAAAGGGATGAGGGGCCAGTTTGAACTTGATTCCTCAAGTTCCCCGATTGAATTTGTGACAGGCAGGGTAAAGCCGATTGCGAGCATATTGGATAAAGCCAATCAAAAGGGGATACCTCTTGATAAATTGGAAACCGAGATGCAGGATATTGCGGGCTTGAGGATGATGTGCCAGTTTGTAGATGACATAAAACTGGTTGTTGAAATGCTCCGCCGCAGGAACGATTTCGAGCTGATAGAGGAAAGGGATTATATTTCCCACAAAAAGGCAAGCGGCTACCGTTCCTATCATGTCGTCATAAGATATCCTGTCCAAACGATCAATGGCGAGAAAAAAATCCTTGTTGAAATCCAGATCAGGACGCTGGCCATGAACTTTTGGGCGACTATAGAACACTCATTGAATTATAAATACCGCGGCCAATTTCCAAAGGATATACAGATGAGGCTGAAAAGGGCTGCTGAGGCTGCCTTCCGCCTGGACGAAGAAATGTCCCTGATCAGAGGAGAAATCCAGGATGCACAGGCGTTCTTCACCCGGAAGAAAGAGCATCAGAAGGAAGGCGGAAGCTGACGGCGGCAAGGCTTCTGTCCACTACAAGGGCAAAGGTCAAACTGGGATTTTGAAAAGGAGAGAAAAAGCACAATGAAATTTGCCATTACGTCTAAAGGCGACTCCAAATCAAATACACTTATGCATAAAATGAAAACGTATTTACTGGATTTCGATTTAATATATGATGAGGATCAGCCGGATATTGTTGTATCCATAGGCGGGGATGGCACGCTTCTCTATGCTTTCCACCGGTACAGCAGCAGGCTGGAAAAAACGGCTTTCGTCGGCATACATACAGGACATCTTGGCTTTTATGCTGATTGGGTGCCGGAAGAAATCGAAAAGCTGGTGATTGCCATTGCCAAAACGCCGTACCAGGTGATTGAATATCCGCTTCTTGAAGTGATTATCCGCTACCAGCATGGAGGAAGGGAAACGAGATATCTGGCCCTGAATGAGTCGACAGTCAAGAGCATCGAGGGCACATTGGTAATGGACGTGGAAATCAGGGGACAGCATTTCGAGCGCTTCAGGGGAGACGGGCTCTGCCTGTCCACTCCATCAGGAAGTACGGCTTATAATAAAGCGCTTGGAGGGGCCATTCTCCATCCTTCGCTGCCTGCCATCCAGTTTGCGGAAATGGCTTCAATCAATAACAGGGTATTCAGGACGCTGGGTTCACCGCTTGTCCTGCCGGCCCATCATACGTGCATGCTGAAGCCGGTAAATGTACCGGACTTCCAGATTACAATTGACCATCTGACGCTCCTGCACAAGGATGTAAAGTCGATCCAATTCAGGGTGGCGGATGAGAAGATCAGGTTTGCCCGTTTCCGTCCATTCCCATTCTGGAAAAGGGTGCATGATTCATTTATTACCGACAACTAAGAAGGGAAGGGCCCGTCCATGGATTCGTTCACATTAAATTGGAGAATCGATAAGCAGGACAGCGGACAGTCCATTAAAGATTATCTGAAGCAGCGTGAAATTTCCAAAGCTGCCCTGACTGATATAAAGTTCAGCGGCGGGAAAATCGAAGTGAACGGCAATGAGGAAAATGTGCGCTATACGCTAAATGAGGGGGACTGCCTTTCCGTCAGGTTTCCTTCTGAAATGCCGAGTCCAGGGATGGAAGCAGAAGACATTCCCCTGGCTATCGTGTATGAAGATCCTTATGTACTGGTTGTCAACAAGCCAGCCGCTATGAGCACGATCCCCTCAAGAGAGCATCCACGCGGAAGCCTTGCGAATGCACTTATCGGCTATTACAGGAAAATCAATCTGGCATCGACGGTCCATATTGTGACAAGGCTTGACCGTGACACTTCAGGGCTGGTCCTGGTTGCCAAGCACCGCCATGTCCATCACTTAATGAGCACACTGCAGAGGGAAGGCAGGGTTAAGAGAACCTATGAAGCCTTTGCAGAAGGAAAGCTATTCCCGGTAGAAGGGTCCATTGAGGCACCGATTGCGCGCAAAAAGGACAGCATCATTGAAAGGGAAGTCAATTTCCTTGAAGGGCAGTATGCCTGCACACATTATAAAGTAAAAGGAACCGGAGAGTTCACTTATGTGGAGCTGGTGCTTGAAACAGGGAGAACTCACCAGATTCGGGTCCATCTTTCCCATCTCGGCCATCCCCTGCTTGGAGACGGGCTGTATGGCGGGAATAAAAATCAAATCAGCCGCCAAGCCCTTCATTGCCGGGAGCTCCGTTTTTTTCATCCGTTCCTGGAGAGGGAGCTTTGCTTCTCAGCCGGGCTGCCTGATGATATGAAGGCACTGCTGGAATAGAAGACAGCCGCCTTTTTAGGCGGCCGTTTTACTATGCCGGCAGATGTTTAAAGGATGTCCCGGAACTTTTCTGCATTGAAAGGCATGGAGGAGCCGACAGAAACCAATTCCATTTCCGGGTATCTCAAGGCTGTAAGCTTGTTGCCAAAAACGGCACCTGTATCAATATTAAAGGTTGAATTGACGGTTCGCGGTTCCTTCACGGGCGTGTGTCCATACACAATGACCCTCTCTCCTTTATACGCCTTTGCCCAGTCCCTTCTTTCAGGAGTGCCATCTGCATTGTTCTTCCCGGTAATGTCTCCGTATAATACAAAAGTTTTCACCTTTGCATTATTTTTCCCGATATATTCTTCCTTGATCCCCGCATGGGCAATGACGAGCTTTCCCCCGTCAAGCACCTGATAGAGGGGAGCCTTTTCGTACAGTTCCATAAATTTTCTTCTTATTTCTTTTTTTTCCTTATGGGGAAGGGCTTCATATTCAGCAGCAGTGGTTTCAAGGCCGTGGGTAATCTGGACTTTGTTGCCCCGGAAAAAGCGGTAAAGCTTATTGCAATGGTTGCCCGGTGAATAATAGGCTTCCTGCCGCCTGGCAAGCTCCCAGACAATCTCAACCGTTTTCAGCGACTCGGGGCCCCGGTCAGTCAGGTCACCGACAAAAGCAAGCTTTCTCCCATCAGGATGGATGGGGATGCCGGTTTCCCAGGAATAGCCCGTCTTCATAGTGAGTGTTTTGAATTCAGCAAAGCATCCATGTATATCCCCAATGATATCAATTTTCATTCTGTTCCTCCTCCGCCTATCATTTAAGCAGGTCTTACTCAGTATATTTGAAATCCTCAAAATATTCCTGTGGGAAGATTTTAATGACGACAAAAAAACAAACATTTGCTAGTATAGTAAAGACTGTTTTAGTATACCCGGAAGGAGGGGTAAATCATGCCCGATATGCAAGAAAGACCCTCGGAGCAATATAACCGCGAGCTGCTGCTCCAGTCTTTACAAAATGAAGATTTAGATGTTTTCAGGGAGGAGTTCCTTGATCTGCACCCTTATGATCAAGCTTCATTTTTTAAGGAGCTGGAGGAAGAAGCCCGTTCAGTCATCTATCAATTCCTGTCCCCGGAAGAAATGGCAGGTCTCTTTGAAAATCTGGAAGTGGATGAGGAAGAATACAAAGATGTACTGGCTGAAATGAATCCAAGCTATGCAGCAGATATGCTGTCAAATATGTATGCTGATGATGCGGTCGATGTCCTGAATGAATTGGACAAAGACCAGGCTGCAAGCTATCTGACCATAATGGACAGTGATGCGGCACAGGAAATCAAAGACCTGCTGCATTATGAAGAATATACGGCAGGAAGCATCATGACGACCGAATTCATTTCGATCTCCGCCAATCAGACGGTCCGTTCTGCTATGTATATCCTGAAAAATGAAGCCCCCCGGGCCGAAACAATCTATTATGTATACGTAGTGGATGAAGACAAAAAGCTGGCAGGGGTCATTTCCCTCCGTGATCTGATTGTGAACGATGACGATACGATGATCGCGGAAATCACCAATGACCGGGTCGTCTCAGTGTCGGTGGGCGAAGATCAGGAGGATGTTGCCCGAAAAATTAAGGATTATAATTTCCTGGCCTTGCCGGTAGTGGATTTTCAGAATCATTTATTGGGAATCATAACAGTTGATGATGTAATGGATGTCATGGAAGAAGAGGCATCAGACGATTATTCCAAGCTAGCAGCGGTTTCTGACATGGATACTCTTGATCGAAGTCCATTTGCTGCTGCCAGAAAGAGGCTGCCATGGCTTATTATCCTGCTGTTTCTGGGGATGATGACTGCCAGTCTGATTGGACGGTTTGAAGAAACGCTGAGCAAGGTGTCCATACTGGCTGTGTTCATACCGCTTATCGCCGGCATGGCTGGTAATACGGGCACACAGGCCCTGGCAGTTGCTGTACGCGGGATTGCAACAGGCGACCTTGAAAGGGAGAACAAATCGAAGCTTATTTTCAGGGAAGCAGGGACAGGGGTCATTACAGGGACGATCTGCGGGATATTGGTCAGTCTCGCTGTATGGCTCTGGCATGGCGATATCTATCTTGGCCTGCTTGTCGGCATTTCCATTTTCTCTACATTGATTGTTGCAACACTCGCAGGGGCGCTCGTACCGTTGATCATGCACCGTATGAAGATCGACCCGGCAGTTGCTTCAGGACCTTTTATTACGACAATAAATGATATTATCAGTATTTTAATTTATTTTGGGATGGCCACATTGTTCATGAGCTATCTGATTTAAATCGGAGGAGGAATAGATATGGAGCATGGAGCATCTGTTGCTTCTCTTGTTATAGTCATTCTTGCAGCGTTTATCACACCTATTGTGCTGCATCGATTGAAGTTAAACTTTATCCCTGTCGTCGTGGCGGAAATCATTGTCGGCCTGATCATAGGAAAAAGCGGGTTTGACCTGGTTCATGAAGACATGTGGCTGGAAACCCTCTCGACCCTCGGCTTTATTTTCCTGATGTTTTTAAGCGGGCTTGAAATTGACTTTTCGGCTTTCAAAAAGAGCAAGAAAAAAGCAGTCCTGCCAAATGGAAAGCCTGAGCCAAACACGTTTCTTGTTGCGTCCATTGTGTTTGTCGGGATTTTCGCTGTATCGCTGCTGCTTTCCTATTTGTTTGTCCTGGCAGGATTCATTGATAATGCTTTCCTGATGACCCTGATCATTTCGACCATTTCCCTTGGGGTGGTAGTGCCTACATTGAAAGAAGCCCATCTGATGAAAACGGGGATCGGGCAGATCATCCTGCTGATCGCAGTCATTGCCGACTTGGCGACAATGATCCTCCTGGCTGTCTTTGTGTCGCTTAATGATGGCGGTGAAGGCAATACCTGGCTTCTGCTCGTATTATTCGGAGCCGGAGTCATCCTGTTTTTTGTCGGAAAGAAGTTCCAGAAACGCAATTTCATTGAGGCGATGTCAACCGGTACAGTTCAAATTGGCACGAGAGCAGTTTTTACACTCATTCTGCTCTTGGTTGGCCTTTCTGAAACGGTTGGCGCGGAGAATATACTCGGTGCATTCCTGGCAGGTGTGCTTGTGTCCCTGCTTGCACCAAATCAGGAAATGATTCATAAACTGGATTCATTCGGCTATGGCTTCCTGATTCCTATTTTCTTTGTAATGGTCGGTGTTGACCTTAATGTGTGGACGTTATTCAGCGATCAGAAGATGCTTATGCTTATTCCGCTTCTGCTGATTGCCCTGCTTGCTTCCAAGCTTGTCCCAGTTCTTATTCTCAAGAAATGGTATGACGCAAAAACTGTGATAGCATCAGGGTTCCTGCTGACATCCACGCTGTCTCTTGTCATTGCGGCAGCAACCATCGGAGAAAGGATGGAGATCATCACAGCAGAGATGAGCGGAACGCTGATCCTGGTTGCAATCATTACCTGTGTGCTGACTCCGATTGTCTTCAAAAAGCTTTTCCCGAAAGAAGCTGCAGAGGAAAAAATGCTCAAGGTCGCCTTTATTGGCGCCAACCAGCTTACACTTCCGGTTTACAGTGAACTGAAATCCTCGCTGTATGAACCAAAGCTGTACCATAAAAAGCAAGAGAAGTCTGATAAGCAGATTGCCGATTCCCTTTTCGAGATAGAAGAGGTTGATGATTTCACAGTGGGTGTCCTAGAGGGTACAGATGTTTTCAATTCGGATATTGTTGTGATTTCTACAGGTGATGAAGAAGCTAATGCCACATTATCCGTCGCTTTCAAGGAACGGGGAGTAGAGCGGGTCATCTGCCGCATCGAAAGCCCTGACCTGGAAGAATCCCTTCGTGAGCAGGAAGTGGAAGTCTTCTCAGTGCTTTTATCGACAAAGGCGCTTTTGCGTGCTCTAATCGAATCTCCTAGCGTGATGAATATCCTGACCAATCAGGAAACATCCCTGTATGAGATCAAGCTGCTGAACAGCCAGTTTGACGGCATGACCTTAAGGAGATTTCCATTTACCGGGGATGTTATTTTTGTC
Organism: Cytobacillus sp. T106; assembly: GCF_040492155.1. Classification (NCBI taxonomy): domain Bacteria; kingdom Bacillati; phylum Bacillota; class Bacilli; order Caryophanales; family Bacillaceae; genus Cytobacillus; species Cytobacillus sp. T106. Next base: position 124,954 of record NZ_JBEUMK010000008.1, read on the forward strand.
CGCATTTTCCGCGGAATGGATTCAATTGTCCCGCATGGGGATACTGAGCTTCAGATGAATGACAGGCTGATCGTTACAGGTTCTAAAGAGTATGTGGATGAATTGAAGCGTGAGCTTGAGTTCTGCGAATGGTGTTAATCAGCATCATAGAAAGCCGGCCGTTTAAGATGGCCGGCTTTCTTATATTCTTTAACAGCACTTTCCTTTTAGCTGATTATGTAGTAATATTAGTACTAGGTACTAATAACATGTATTAATATAGGAGGCACCGACTATGACTCTGTCTTTAGCAGGAAAAACATATGTTGTAATGGGAGTGGCCAATAAACGCAGCATAGCATGGGGAATTGCCCGTTCGTTGCATGAAGCAGGAGCGCGCCTGATTTTTACATATGCAGGAGAACGCCTTGAAAAGAGCGTAAAAGAGCTGGCAGGCTCACTGGAAAATGCAGATAGCCTTGTCATCCCGTGTGATGTGACAAATGACGAAGAAGTTGCCAAATGCTTCGCAGAAATTAAAGCCCAGGCAGGAACCATCCATGGCGTCGCCCATTGCATCGCCTTTGCCAATAAAGAAGAGCTGCAGGGGGATTTCATGAACACGACCAGGGACGGATTCCTGCTTGCCCATAATATCAGCTCTTATTCTTTGACAGCAGTGGCAAAGGAAGCAAAAGAATTGATGACCGATGGAGGAAGCATTGTCACACTGACCTATCTGGGCGGAGAGCGTGTTATGCAGAATTACAATGTTATGGGAGTTGCCAAGGCGTCGCTCGATGCAAGCGTGAGATATCTTGCATCAGATCTTGGCAAATCAGGTATACGGGTTAATTCTATTTCTGCTGGCCCGATCCGTACCTTGTCTGCAAAAGGTGTCAGCGACTTCAATTCAATCTTGAGGGAAATTGAAGAAAAGGCACCTCTGCGCCGCATCACCACACAAGAAGAAGTCGGAGATACTGCGGTGTTCTTATTCAGCGATATGTCCAGAGGAATCACTGGGGAAAACATCCATGTTGACTCCGGTTTCCATATCATGGGCTAATAAAAAAATTGGCAGGCCATTTCCTTGGCCTGCCTTTTCTATATGTAAATGGGGGGTAAAACCTGAAGCGCAGGTTGCAATCCCGCACTAAGGTTCCGTATATTCCAACAATAGCACATGATTGTGAACCATATATTCCCCCCGTGTTAATCCTTTGTAAAGCTGCTCAACTGATGATTTTATTTCTCTGCCGCGATATCTGCGAGTCTAAGATACTTGGTCGCCATGTAAACGAATTTGCCCATTTTGCATACATATATGAAGGAGAAACAATGCGGAGGTGCACAGGGTGGAGAAAAAAACAAAAGAACCTATGCTTTATATTCATCAGCCACACTTTAAAATGCCCGAAATCAAAATGCAGGAGGTTTATTCTGCAAAAAATGCTAAAAAACAGGCTGCTGCTCGTCAGGCAAGCGATAATCACAAAAAAAGCAAGCCGGCCGTACAAAGGGAAGAGTCGATTTTCGGTCCAGCCAGTCATGAAGCTGATTTGCCTGAAAGTAATGATGATGTCCAGTCTGCAATCAGAGATTATCAGGATGCTCAGCTTGAAAAGAAGGAAGAAGAATCACGGAAGCAGGGGTTCTTTTCTTTTCAGAGAGTAAAGCCATTCAAAGAAATGAATGTCGAAGAAAGGCTCGATTATCTGATCCATTTTCCCAAGCAGCTGCCGCCGGTTCCCTGCCTGATTTTAACGGAAGAAAAGACATACAGAGGGATTGTGCAGAGCATGCCTTCAGAAGATAGGGTAGAAATAAAACTTATGGATCAATCCTTAGAAACGATCTCTGTAAAGTCTATAAAAGAAATCAAGATGATTGGCTTCACAAAGTAATAAGCACGCAAAAAAGCCAGCCTTCGGGCTGGCTTTTTAATGAATAGGAATCATATGATTATGATTCTCGGGGCTGAGCAAGCGCCTTCCGCATTTCAATTTGTCCAGCTGCAGCGGCTGGAGCCTCTAGTCATAAGCCAAGGTAGAATTAAAGGCAAAGAACGCCTTTTATTCTACCGCGTCTTATGCTTGAGGCCCACAGGATGTGGGTCATGCAGACGTTGCCACAGGACGTGGCGTTCTTAGTCTGCGCTCCTTAATGGGCAAGCCGCCTCCGCATTTCAATACAAAAACAAAGCGGTCCGCCGGTCAAAGCCGGCGAACGCCAAGTGTTTGACTTGCCTGACTTATGCAAAGAAGGTTCTAACTCAGATGGGCCATTCAGAATGGCCAAGGTGCTAGTCACAGATGTCTAGGTTGACATCGGCGATGCACTGCACAGCACAGAAGCATTTCAGGTCGACTGTGATGCAGTCATTCGTCTTGACAAAGCGGTCTACCTGGCAGACCTTTTTGAGGTCGATGCAGCAGTCTTCTGTGAGATCTACTGTATCATAGCCATCATGTGTTCTTTTTTGCGGTTCTAGGACGCGGAGCACTGCGCAGCAGTTATCAAAAACATCTTCTACACGGAAGAAGATAGATACGCAAGAGCAATCGCTGCCTCTGAAGAAAGCATGGAATGGTGACCCGTCAGCTGTTTTCAGGACAAAAACGCGTGTATCGGCATTTTGCCTTTTTGACGGAGAAACCAGTGTCCCAAGCGGCTCCAGGAAACAATTTGTCGGGCACTCGCATACATCTTCGGCATTATCTTGAATATCTTTTATCGCACGAACCACTTCGCAGACACAGCTTTTTGAGCTATAAACATCGTCTTTTTTTCCACAACCCATTATCTTTTCCTCCTTTATTTCTTGTGATACTACACTAATAACATATTGCCGGAAGGGCTTATGGGTTACGGACAAACGCCTTGTTTCTGAAAATTAGGCAGTTTTTTTTCTGCTGTGCATAAAGTATAGTACTGCATCAGCTGTAGGAAAAAACTCAGAAGAGGGGTACATGATGTTCATATCACTATGGGAATTCACTGTGCTGGCCTTTGCCGCCTTCCGGCTGACAAGGCTGATTGTATTTGATTCGATTACCGAATTCTTCAGGCAGATTTTTTTGGAAGAGGTTGTGGAAAAAGGAGAAATGTATTATGTGACGAGGCCGGGATTGATCAGAGGCTTTATCGGCGAGCTTATCAGCTGTTATTGGTGCACAGGCGTATGGGCCTCTGCATTGCTTTACCTCTCCTATCTTTATTTCCCCATGGCAGCGGCCCCTGTCATCTTTATCCTTGCCATCGCCGGTGCTGCTGCAGTTATTGAATCGGTCATTCAGCGGCTTATCTGATATCTTTGAACTATGGCACTGTGCCGGCACAGGCGCTGGTTTGCATGCATAAACTGGCACTGTGTACTGAAATTTAAATAATGGAGGCATCCTTATGTTAAATGCTGATAAACCGGTTCAGGGGACAGTGTCCCGGCCTGTCAAAAAGAAAAAAAAGAAGAAGGGCTGCAATTGCGGCAAAAAGAAGGGGAACAGCTGAATAAGAAGGCAATAAGGTGCCTATTCAAAAGCCGCATTAGCGGCTTTTTAATTTTTTTTCAACTTTGATTACTGTCCAGCCTCATTTGTTTTTCTCATTGTCATTTTTTACAAGTTGGTTTTATTCATAAATTGCTGTTGCCGCGAGGAAAATATAAGAGCGAATAAATCCACTTTACATAGGAAGGATTGCATATGAACAGAAAACAGATGTTTAGAAGGTCAATGGTCATCCTGGCCGCCATTCTGTATGTGAGCGGCTGCAGCAACGAGCAAAAGACCGCGGAAAGCCGTCTGGCACTAATAAAAACGACGAACCCGCAGCCTTTGCTTCTTGATGAAAAGAAAGAGGAGCGGAAGGATTTGGCGCCAAGGGTTAAAAAGGAAATCGAAGCAATCGAAGAGGTTTATGATGTTGCGGTGGTTGTAGGCGAAGAGGAAGTTCTTGTGGCTTATAAGGTGAAGCATCTTAAGCGCTTCCGCATGAAAAAAATTGAAAAGACGATCAATAAGCGACTGGAAGAAAAGTTTCCTAAAGAAGACTTCATTGTATCCAGCGACTATAAAATCTTCCTTGAGGCTGTGGAATTGAAGGAACAGATGGAGGACCCGGCTTTCCCGCGCAAAAAGGCCAAGGATAAGCTTGAAAAAATCATCAATATGAAAAAAGAGCTCACATAGAAAGGGGCGAAAATAGTGGCAAAGAGCAAGACACCCGAGCAGAAGAAATATGAACAGCTTGAACAAAAGCATGAAACAAAGCGCCCGGTCCTGAAGAACTGCCTGAAGGCGTTTTGGGTGGGCGGGGTAATCTGTGTGATTGGCCAGGCCATTACTTATTTTTATATATATTTCTTTGATTTTACAGAGCAGACAGCAGGAAACCCTACAGTCGCCACTATGATTTTCATATCCATGCTGCTGACAGGCTTTGGAGTATACGACCATATCGGCCAATATGCCGGAGCAGGTTCCGCTGTACCGGTTACAGGCTTTGGAAATGCAGTTATTTCTGCTGCCATAGAGCACCGGACTGAAGGGTTTGTGCTTGGGGTGGGAGGAAATATGTTTAAGCTCGCCGGGTCAGTTATCTTATTTGGGGTTTTTTCCGCTTTTGTAGTAGCTTTGGTTAAAACACTATTAGTCATGTGGGGGGTGCTGTGAATGCTGAAAGGTAAACAATCCTGGATTTTTCAGAACCGGCCTGTCATTCTTTCCACTGGCGTCTCTGGGGGGCCTTTTGAAGCAAAGGGCAACCTTGCCAGGGACTTTGATATCCTTCACGATGACCTCTGGATGGGGGAAGACTCCTACGAAAAGGCGCACAGAGTCCTGATGGAAGAGGCAGCAAAGACAGCCATGCAAAAGGGTTCTGTAGAGAAAGATGATGTACAGTTTTTTATTGCCGGGGACCTGATTAACCAGATTACGCCCAGCAGCCTTGCAGCAAGAACGATCCAGCTTCCGTATTTTGGAGTATTCGGAGCATGCTCGACTTCAATGGAAGGTCTGGCATTATCTGCTTTTATCATCAATTACGGAGGAGCAAAGAAGATCATTACCGGCGCTTCAAGCCATAACTCTGCCGTAGAAAAGCAGTTCCGCTATCCAACCGAATATGGGGGGCAGAAGCCTCCTACTGCCCAATGGACCGTGACGGGCGGTGGCGCTGCTCTTGTGGGAGAAAATACAGGGCAAAAAGATATGCCGGCTGCTGTTTCTGCCACAATTGGAAAGGTCATCGATATGGGACTGTCCGATCCTTTTAATATGGGAGGGGCCATGGCACCTGCAGCTGCTGACACGATTTCAGCCCACTTCAGGGATATGGAAATTGATCCTTCCTATTACGACTTGATCGTCACAGGAGACCTTGGAAAGATTGGGAGGGAGACAGTCCTTGAGCTATTGCAGAATGACGGGCTTAACATTGATGAGAACAGGTTTGCGGACTGCGGCCTTTTAATCTACAAAGATGATCAGCCAGTACAGTCAGGAGGAAGCGGGGCGGGCTGTTCAGCTTCCGTGCTTTACGGTCATCTGCTGAACAGGATGAAGCAGGGGGAATTGAAAAGGATCCTTGTGGTGGCAACAGGCGCTCTCTTGTCCCCGCTGACCTTCCAGCAGAAGGAAAGCATTCCCTGCATTGCCCATGCCGTAGCGATTGAAATGACTCAGTAAATAAGGAACCGGAGTTCAGAAAGGAGATTTGTGGATGCTAGCAATGTTTTTTTGGGCTTTTGTTGTAGGAGGGGTCATTTGTGTGATCGGACAGCTTTTCCTGGATATAGGCAAGCTGACTCCGGGCCATACATTAAGTTTGTTTGTCGTTATTGGCGCGGTATTGGACGGGCTTGGGCTTTATGAGCCTTTTGCTGATTTTGCCGGGGCAGGCGCAACCATTCCTATTACCAGCTTTGGCAACTCACTGGTCCACGGCGCCCTTCAGGAAGCAGAGCAGCACGGCCTTGTGGGTGTCCTGACGGGAATGTTTGAAGTGACAAGCTCTGGTATATCTGCTGCTATTGTATTTGGGTTTATCGGCGCTTTGCTGTTTAAGCCTAAAGGATAAGCCGGAATTCGGGGATATTGGATAGCATGGTGCTATGGATCACCATTAGGGTTAATAAGAGGAGGCTGGCATGGTGCCGGACTTTGGAGCAGCAATCATAAGATCGGTTTTAATCATCATCGCGCTATTTTTTATCACTAAAGTGCTCGGAAAAAAACAGCTCTCTTCTTTATCTTTTTATGAGTATATTGTGGGCATAACAATCGGCGATATTGCTGGGAGCATCTCGATGGATCCAAGGCTCCACCTGGCATCCAGCCTCCCGTCGCTCCTGATTTGGTCCGCAACCCCCTTGATTGTATCCCTTTTATCCCTGCGTTTTCCTAAATTCCGGGCTGCTGTGGAAGGAAAAGCAACCGTATTCATTGAAAATGGCAGATTGCTGAAGGAAAAGGTGAAAAAGGAAAAGTATACGATGGATGAACTTCTGGAGCAGCTGAGGCTGAAAAGTATTTTCGAGCCTGAAGATGTCGAGTTTGCCCAGCTTGAAACAAATGGGCAGATCAGTGTTCTTTTAAAAAAAGTCAAACAGCCTGTCGTCTATGAAGATTTGGAATGCTTTCGGCCCGCTGTGGATGAGCCGAAGGCAACTGGTAATGCCGGACAGGAAGTGTCTGCTGCAAACATACTGGCTTGCATGGCAAAGTGGCAGGAACAGTTTGAGCAGTTGTCTGCAGAAGCACCCCAATTCTCTGAAGCCTGCAGACAGTTTTCTGCAGAGATTGAAACTTTCCGCAAACAGATTCAGCCAGTTTTGAAAGTCCAAAAAGAAAATTGAGAGCAATACTGGGAGCTTGCCCACACAACTTTTGTCAATTCTCATATGTTATAAGTGAGTAAAGACAAAGTGAGGTGACTTTGATGGGCTACGGATATGGCGGATGCGGCTACGGCGGCGGCGGTGGCGGCGGCTATTACGGAGGATCAACTTTCGTACTAATCGTTGTATTGTTCATTTTGTTGATTGTTGTTGGAGCTAGCTTCTATAACTAAAAGTGAGGAAGAAGAGCTGCCTAAGGGCAGTTCTTTTTTTTGTATCTATAAAGACAGAATTTTTAGAACAATAGTTGAATAATTTTCTGAAAAGAGTATACTATTTTACATACCGACCGGTTAGTAAGTTAAGGAAGGAGCTTTTTAAGAATGGATTTTTCTTATTCAGGCAGAGTGAAGGATTTGCAGGATAAGCTTACAGAATTCATGGAAAGGCATGTATATCCTGCTGAATATTTGTATGAAAAGCAGCTTAATGGGCAGGATTCCCGCTGGAGCGGGGTTCCGCAAATTATGGAAGAGCTGAAGGAGAAGGCGAAGGCGGAGGGTCTGTGGAATCTGTTCCTGCCTGACAGTGAATATGGAGCTGGCCTGTCAAATCTGGAATATGCCCCGCTGTGCGAAATCATGGGCAGATCCCTGATTGGTCCGGAGGTTTTTAACTGCAGCGCCCCTGATACAGGGAATATGGAGGTGCTGGTCCGATATGGGAGCGATGAACAAAAAAAACGGTGGCTTGATCCTCTTTTGGCAGGCGAGATCAGGTCTTGCTTTTCCATGACCGAACCCGGGACTGCTTCATCGGATGCAACAAATATTGAGGCAAGCATCGAGCGGGATGGAGATGGATATGTCATAAACGGCAGAAAGTGGTGGTCTTCCGGTACAGGAGATCCAAGGTGCCGTGTGGCTATTGTGATGGGAAAGACAGATAAAAGGGCAGCACGGCATGAGCAGCAGTCTATGATACTTGTGCCCCTTGATGCACCGGGAGTCTCGATTGAACGCATGCTCCCTGTATTCGGCTATGACCATGCACCGCACGGGCATGCAGAGATTACATACAAAAACGTCAGAGTCCCAAAGGAAAATATCATCTGGGGGGAAGGGAAAGGTTTTGCGATTGCCCAGGGCAGACTCGGCCCGGGAAGGATCCATCATTGCATGAGGCTGATCGGGGCGGCTGAGCGAGCACTTGAAATTATGTGCAGGAGGGTCCAGACAAGGACTGCATTCGGAAAGCCGCTGTCAAGCCAGGGAGTGATAGGCGAATGGATTGCAGACTCCCGGATTGAGATTGAGCAGGCCAGGCTGCTGACGCTTAAAGCGGCTTATATGATGGATACAGTCGGTAACAAAGAAGCAAAAGCAGAAATTGCCATGATAAAAGTCACTGCTCCCTCTATGGCACTCCGGGTTTTGGACAGAAGCATCCAGGCTATGGGAGGAGCGGGCGTTTCCGATGATTACCCGCTGGCTGCACAGTGGGCAAATGCCAGGACACTGAGGCTGGCTGACGGTCCTGATGAAGTGCACAGGGCACAGATCGCAAAATTGGAATTGCGGAAGCATCAATAACTAAATGGAGGTTTTTATATGAATGTGATGGGACTTTTTGATCTTAAAGGGAAAACGGCGATTGTCACAGGCGGGGGAAGAGGCCTTGGGGCCCAGATTGCTGAAGGGCTGGCAGAAGCAGGCGCCAATATCGTCATCTGTTCGCGTAAGCTTGAGGCCTGCAGGGAAACCGCTGCCCATCTCGAAAGCCTTGGTGTTAGAACCCTGGCGCTGCAGTGTGATATCTCCAATCCGGACGAGGTTCAGCAGATAGTGGACAGAACAGTGGAGGAGTTTGGCACGATTGATATCCTTGTCAATAATTCTGGTGCAACCTGGGGGGCGCCTGCTGCAGAAATGCCTCTGGAAGCATGGAAGAAAGTGATCGATGTCAATGTAACCGGGACCTTCCTGATGAGCCAGGCGGCAGGGAGGGTGATGATAGAGCAGAAGAGCGGCAAAATCATCAATATTGCTTCAGTTGCAGGCCTGGGAGGGACAGACCCGCGTGTCATGGATACGCTGGGCTATAACACGAGCAAAGGTGCAGTCATTACCATGACAAAAGATTTGGCAGTTAAATGGGGAAAATACAATATTAATGTAAACAGCATTGCCCCTGGTTTTTTTCCTACAAAAATGTCACAGGCCATTATTGAACATGGAAAAGATCCTATCCTTGATGCAACACCCCTCAAGCGCTTCGGTACTGACCAGGATCTGAAGGGGGCAGCACTTTTCCTTGCATCGGAAGCATCAAGCTTTGTAACAGGCAATGTCCTGGTGGTAGATGGAGGCACTCACGCCATGTAGCAGATAGACGTGTCTGCTGACTGTGAAAAGCATTGTAAGCCTTTTCATTATTCTTTGGTATTTCGCTATTAAACTATGCTTTATATACAGGAGGTATAAAGATGAGCACAAAGAACTGGCTTGCCCATTATCCCGATTCAGCTTCAAGAGAAGTGGAGGTTCCTGACATAACCCTCCCGACAATGCTTGATGATACGGCAGAACAATATCCGGAGCATATCGCATTATCTTTTTACGGAAAGAAGATCACCTACCGGGAACTTCGGCAGCATGTCAGACTGTTCGCGGCTTCCCTGCAGGCGGGCGGTTTTGAGAAAGGAGGAAGGGTCGCTGTCATGCTCCCGAACTGTCCGCAATATGTCATCTCCTATTACGGCATCCTTGCCGCCGGCGGGATCGTCACCCAAGTGAACCCGATGAGTGTGGAAAGGGAAATCGAATATATTTTAAATGATTCGGGTGCAGAAAGAATGATTGCCCTTGATGCATTTTATCCGAAGGTCAGCAGTGTACGCAGCAATACGCCACTTAAAGAAATCATAGCAGTAAGCCTCCAGCCGTCCGCCGTGGATTTTGGCGAAGACAGCACCTTTGAGAGCTTCCTGCAGCGGGGCAAAGGAAACTTTGCACCGGTTATGATGGAGCCGGAGCATGATACAGCCGTACTTCAGTATACAGGGGGGACGACTGGCCGTTCCAAAGGAGCCATGCTGACCCACAGAAATATTATCGCCAATGTGGTGCAGTCTTACGAGTTTTTCAAGCAGACTATTGATATCGGTGAAGAACGCTATCTGACTGTCATCCCGCTGTTCCACGTGTTTGGCATGACCTCCTGCATGAATCTTTCGATTTATACTGCTTCAGAATCCATCATGCTGCCAAGGTTCGAACTCGATGAGGTGCTGGAAACGATAAAAAATGAGCAGCCGACAGTCTTCCCGGGTGTTCCGACGATGTACGGAGCTATTACAAATCACCCCAGGGCAGAGGAATACGGCATCGACAGCATTGAGGTCTGCAACAGCGGCAGCGCCCCGATGCCTGTCGAGGTGCTGAAGGAGTTTGAAAGAAAGACGGGTGCTGTCATCCTGGAGGGCTACGGGCTTTCTGAAGCCTCTCCTACCACACACTGCAACCCGGTATTTGCAGCCCGCAAAGCGGGGAGTGTAGGGATCGGTTTTCCTTCAACTGACTATAAAATAGTGGATTTGGCGTCAGGAAGCCAGGAAGTCCCTGCCGGTGAGCTTGGAGAAGTGATCATAAAGGGGCCGCAGGTGATGAAGGGCTATTGGAATATGCCTGAGGAGACGGCACATGCGCTGCGGGACGGCTGGCTTTATACAGGGGACATTGCAAGGGTTGATGAAGAAGGATACCTATACATCGTCGACAGGAAAAAAGATATGATCATCGCGAGCGGCTATAACATCTATCCGCGCGATATAGAAGAAGTGCTCTATGAGCACCCTGCCGTCCAGGAGGCGGTGGTGATCGGCGTTCCTGACGCGTACAGGGGAGAAGATGTGAAAGCAGTCATCGTCCTAAAATCGGGTAAACTGGCGGACGAAAAGGAAATCATGGAATTTTGCCGCGCCAATATGGCTGCGTATAAGGTGCCGGGCATCATTGAATTCAGGGATGCACTCCCGAAAACAAGTGTTGGAAAAATACTCCGCAGAGCATTGCGGGAGGAAGCGGGAACAGGCCGGCGTTAAGACAGGTTGTTTACATGGCACTCCTATGCTGAAAAAAGGCTTTCCGATGGGCATTCTTAGAAAGAGACATCCAATTCATGGTATAATTCCTGGCGATATTCAAAGATTGAGAGGACATCATTATGAAGGAAAAAATAACAGAACAAAGCATCCGCTTATTTGACAAAAAAGGGTTCAGCGAGACATCAATCCAGGATATAGTCGATTCAATCGGAGTGACCAAAGGAACCTTCTATTATTATTTTTCAAGCAAGGAAGAACTGCTGATGGATATACACCTCCGTTATATAGATGATCTTCTGTCACAGCAGGAAAAAATCCTCAAAAACAGCAATGCCGATTGTAAAGGTAAATTGTATGATGTTGTCGCCATGCTGATCGGAAGCATCGAAAATCAGGGGGCAAGCGCCAAAGTGTTTTTCAGGGAAATCAGGAATCTGAGTGAAGAGAGGCTGGGCCAGATTATCCCGAAGAGGGACCGGTTCAGGACCAATATTGAAGCGCTGATATCAGAAGGCATCAGGAACGGGGAGTTCAGGGAGGATCTTAATGCCTCAATCATTACATTCGGCATTCTGGGTGCCGCTAACTGGAGCTACCAGTGGTTCAGCCCGAACGGAAGCGTCCCGGATTATGAAGTGGCGCGCATATTCACGGATATGGTTTTGAACGGAATCACCAATTAAATCAGGAAAGGAAACTGACTCTTTCCTGCTAGCTGGATGGTATACCTGATAGTGATATTAAAAGGGGGAAATGCTGATGGCTTTGACAGTGAAAAATATTACCGTGGTTGGTGCAGGACAGATGGGCCACCAAATCGCCATGCTCTGTGCATTGGGAGGATTTGAAACCACCCTGCATGACATGCAGGAAAAAGCATTGGATCAGGCTCAGGAAAAGCTCCGCGGAATTATGGATAAATGGGCAGCCAAAGGGAAACTGCCATCAGGACAGATAGAGGCTGCATTCAGCAGGCTCCGCTGCACATCTGATTTTGGGGAAGCTGTAAAGTCTGCCGATTTTATCATTGAGGCGGTCGTTGAAAAGCTCGAGGTCAAGAGAGAAGTATTTTCAATGCTTGAGGAAATGGCGCCGCCGCATGCCATATTTGGGACGAACAGCTCAACCATTGTCAACAGCCTGCTGGCCAATGCGGCAGACAGGCCGGAAAAGACAGTCAATATGCATTTCTTCTTTCCGCCGCTGGTTATGGATTGCGTAGAGGTTGTCATGAGCAGCCGGACTTCTGAAGAAACGGCTGAGACAGCGATGGAAGTCTGCAACGCAATCAACCGTACTGCTGTCCTCCTGAAAAAAGAGATTTCCGGGTTTGTCGCCAACCGTATTCTTGGGGCCCTGCAGCGTGAAGCGGTCCAATTATATGAACAGGGCATTGCAGACTACAAGGATATTGACATCATCTGCAGAAAGGCGCTTAACCATCCGATCGGCCCCTTTGAGCTGATGGACTTGTCAGGAATTGATGTCGGCTATTATGTGATGGAGCAGCGGTATGCAGAAACGGGTGATCCGCTGGATAAGCCTGCTGCCTGTATTGAAGCAAAAGTAAAGGAAGGCCACCTGGGCAGAAAGACAGGAAAAGGCTGGTATGAGTATGGGAAAGAGGGAGCGGTGCGCTGATGGGAAATTATGTGCATATTCATTTTGAAAATAAAACTGCTGTACTGACAATCATGAATCCGCCGCTTAATGTGCTGAGCAAAAAGGTATTTCAGGAGCTGGGCGAAGCCTTTGAATCTCTTAGAACCAATGACGGGGTGGTGGCTGTCCTTCTCACTGGATCTGGAGACAAAGCATTTGTTGCAGGTGCTGACATTAAAGAATTTCCGGAGATGATGAGCAATCCCCGCATGATTGATGAGGTAATGTCTACGCATGAAGTGCTGAACAGCATAGATCAATTCCCGAAGCCTGTCATCGCTGTCCTGAATGGCCTTACGTTCGGCGGAGGATGCGAGCTAGCCCTTGCATGTGATATCAGGATCGCGGAGGAGCATGCTCAAATCGGCCTTCCGGAAATAAAGCTGGGCCTTTTTCCCGGCGGCGGAGGAACCCAGAGGCTGCCCCGGCTGATTGGTGAAGCAAAGGCCAAAGAACTGATGTATACTGGTGAGCCTGTTTCAGCGGAAGAGGCTGCAAGGATCGGCCTTGTCAATAAGGTCGCAGCTTCGGGGGAGGGCATGCAAAGTGCAAGAGAGCTTGCAGCCAAGATAGCCGGCCATTCACTGCAGGCGCTTTCCAGAATCAAGCAGGCAGTGGATGGAGGTCTCGACAGGACTTTAGAAGAAGGCGTAAAGCTTGAAGCCCGCCTGTTTGAAGAGGTGTTCCGCACGGAGGATATAAAAGAAGGAGTCAAGGCTTTCATCGAAAAAAGAAAAGCGGAGTTCAAGCACCGCTAAGGGAGGATGCCCCATGCAGGAAACGCAGGTCAAAGTCCGTTTTTGTGAAACTGATGCCCTTGGCCATGTGAATAACACAAGTTACTTCGTTTACTTGGAGGAAGCCAGGATAGAGTTCTTCGAATCGCTTGGCTACAGCATGGATACCAGGAAGTGGAGCTTCATCCTTGCTTCCACTAAATGCGATTTTCTGAATCAGGGCTATTTCAATCAAAAACTGGCCATCACAACTTATGTTTCTAAAATAGGGAATAAGAGCTTTCAGCTGGAGCATGAAATCCTTTGTGCGAAAACAAAAGAGCCTATAGCCAAAGGAAATGCTGTCATCGTATATTTTGACTTTGAAGCACAGCAGAGCAGCTCCTTGCCGGAGGACCTGAGGGAAGGGCTCAAAGGATATTTACACGAGAAGAATAATTTGAAAATTTAAAAAAGGAGGCGCTGTACATGCCTGCCGGCAAAGACACAATAATGGTAAGAAAAGGAGAAGAGCTGGATTTGGACAGCCTTGTCAGATTCCTGGAGAGCAATGTGGACTTATTCCCGGGCGGGCCTCTTGAAGTCCTTCAATTTTCAGCCGGCCATTCCAATTTAACCTACCAGCTGAGGTCGGGGGATTGGGAAGCAGTCCTGAGACGTCCGCCCCTTGGCCCTGTGGCTGCCAAAGCCCATGATATGGAACGTGAATTCATCATACTGAAGGAATTGAACAGCATGTTCTCTCCAGCACCCAAGCCACTCATCTATACGGGGGACGACAGCATCATCGGAAGTCCATTCTTCCTGATGGAAAGAAAGAATGGGATTGTATTGGATACAGAGTTTCCCGGGCATATCACCCCTTCCGTGGAGCTTTGCCAGCATCTGTCAAAAACCATGGTCGAAAAGCTGTCCGAGCTGCATTCTCTTCCTTACCGGGATACAGGCCTTGAAAAAATCTGCCGTCCTGAAGGGTTCATGGAGAGACAGGTCCACGGATGGATCAGCCGTTTCGAGAAAGCGAAGACCGAGGAAATCAAAGAGGCAGCGGCGCTCATCAAATGGCTGTCGGCAAACATCCCTTCCGAGAGCGGCCATAGCATCATCCATTATGACTATAAGCTGAACAACAGCATGTTTGATCATAAACTGGAAGCTATGACAGGACTGTTCGACTGGGAAATGTCTACGGTTGGGGACCCGCTTGCGGACCTGGGGGCTGCCATGAGCTATTGGATTCAGGAGGACGACCCAGATCTGCTGAAATATGGCCTGGGCAAACCGCCAGTAACTGCCTTGAAGGGCTTTTATTCCAGGAAGGAATTTATGGAAGCGTATGCAAAGCGAAGCGGAAGGGATATAAGCGGCTTGAACTTCTACCTGACCTTCGCTTACTTTAAGCTTGCTGTCATCTGCCAGCAAATCTATTACCGCTATAAAAAAGGGCAGACAGCCGATAAGCGATTTTCCCAGTTTGACAGGTTTGTCAGAAGCCTTATCCAGCACAGCTCAAGTATTGCCTATGAAAAGGCATAACAGAAATGCAAGTCAGTATTTTACCGGGAGGCACTATGGGCAAGATTCATCTTCTGCTGAAAAAAGAAGAAATCAATGAACAGAAACTGCGGGAAGGCAGCAAAATAGCTGTTGTGCTGGATATCCTGCTTGCAACCACAAGCATCACTTCGGCATTAAAGGACGGAGCGGCCCATGTCATCCCGGCAGAAAGCTGTGAAATAGCGAAAGTCCGATTTGACGAGGATGATTCCGGCGGGATGCTTCTTGCCGGGGAATCTGACGCACAACCTGTCGCAGGCTTTGTTTATCCAAGTCCGAAGGTTCTTAGGCGGCAGGTGAGCGGAAAGACGCTGATCCTTGCAACTACCAACGGGACAGTTGCCCTTGCAAAGGCAGATGCAGCAAAAAAGGTATATGCTTCGTCTCTATTAAATAACTTTGCAGTGGCGGAAGCGATCAGTGAAGAAGATGGGGATCCCACCATTGTCATCATCTGTGCAGGAAATTCAGGGGAATTCAGCCTTGAGGATTTCTATGGAGCAGGACATTTGATTGACTGCCTCCAAAAAACAGGCAGGAAGTCTTATGAGCTGACGGATGCAGCTCTGGCGGCATTGCTCTTCTTTCAGACAAAGCGGGACAATGCCGAGGAAGTCTTGGGAAATTCATATGTCGGCGGCCTTCTGGCCCGCCATGGCCTCAGTGATGAACTTACCTTTGCAGCCGGCTTAGACAGTATTCATATTGTCCCAGTTTATAAGAATGGACTCATCTCGGCAGCAAAGGTGTGCAAATAGGAAGGCATTTTAAAAAAAAAGGAGGAGTGAACAGCTTGGCAAAAACAAAAAACATGGGCTCCGGGTTTCTGTTATCGGAGATAGATGAAGGCCAATTGTTTACACCAGAAGATTTTACTGAAGAACACAAAATGATCGGCACTTCAGCAAGGCAGTTCATTGAGCAGGAAGTGGCCCCTTTAAAGGAAGAAATCGAGAGCCAGGATTTCGGGCTGGTGAAGGAGCTGCTGAAGAAAGCCGGGGATCTCGGACTGCTGGCACACAGCATTCCTGAACAGTACGGCGGGCTTGGATTGGATAAGATCACTAAAGGTATTGTAGGTGAAAATATCGGAGCCTCAAGCGGCTATGGTGTGGCCCATTCCAATCATACTTGCATTGCCACCCTGCCGATCACCTATTTTGGAACCGAAGAGCAAAAAAATAAATATCTGCCTAAGATGGCGTCCGGAGAATATATCGGCGCCTATTGCCTGACAGAGCCGAATGCAGGATCTGACGCCCTTTCCTCCCAGACTGTGGCGCGCCTCAATGAAGCGGGGACGCATTATATTCTGAACGGGACGAAGCTTTATATCACTAATGCGGCTTTTTCAGATACCTTCATCGTTTATGCAAAGGTTGATGGAAAGGATTTTACTGCCTTTATCTTAGAAAAGGATTTTCCGGGCCTGGTTCTGGGGCCTGAAGAAAACAAAATGGGCATCAAAGGTTCATCAACCAGGGCTGTCATCTTGGAAGATTGCGAGGTGCCTGCTGAAAATATGCTCGGGGAGCAGGGGAAAGGCCATGTAATCGCCCTGAACGTCCTCAATTTGGGCCGCTTCAATCTAGGGTCGGCCTGCATGGGAGCTGCCAAATACAGTCTGAAGAAAGCAGCACAATATACACAGGAGCGGGGGCAGTTTGGACGAAAGATCGCTGACTTCCATGCGACAAAAGAAAAAGTGGGAAAAATGGCAGCGAGGATCTATGCCTCTGAATCTATGCAATACAGGACAGCAGGACTGCTTGAAGAGGCGCTGGGCGATGTATGGGACAGCCCTGATTCCCGCCTTGCAGGGAAGAGGATGAGCGAGTATGCCTCAGAATGTGCTGTCTGTAAGGTATTTGGATCGGAAACCCTTGATTATGCAGCAGACGAAACATTGCAGCTTTATGGGGGCGCCGGATTCATAAAAGAATATGGCATCGAACAAATATACAGGGACTCCAGAATTAACCGGATCTTTGAAGGCACAAATGAAATCAACCGGCTGCTCATTCCGGCAGGCTTGTTTAAGAAAGCTGCAAAGGGAGAAGTGGATTTCAGGGAGCTGACCGAAGAAGCGGCATCCGCCATCCTGCAGCCTGCATCTCTTAATGGAGTCCTGGCTATGGAGCGGGAGGCAGTCTCCCTGATGAGACATGCGTTTCTGCTTGCAGCAGGCCTGGCCCTGCAGGTTCACGGCCAGCAGATTTCGGAGGAACAGGAAACGCTGATGAAGCTTTCTGATATGGCGATATCCTTATATGCGGCCGAGTCGGCAGTCTACAGGACATATAAAAGCATCAATAAAGCCGGGGAAGAAGCATCCTTACAAAAAATTGACCTGGCCAGATCTTATCTGGAAGAGGCATTGTGGGAATGTGAGAAAGCCTTCAGGACCCTTTCTTCGGAACTGGCATTACGGGAAGATGTAAAAAAACTGGCCTCCGCTGTTGAAAAAGGATTCAGAAGAATAGAGCTGAATGGGGGAGGCTTCAGCCGGAACCGGAGAATTGCTGAAAGAATTTATCAAGCAACCCGCTATGTATGCTAGAAGCAGCAGAAAACTTGAGGAGCTTTGCAATGGGGACCGGCTGTGCATGCCGATTGAGGTTTTCTCATGTCCAAACCTTATATAACCGATTGGGGGAGAGAATATGGATAATCAGCACCTGCTTTCTGAAAAAAAAGCCAGTGTTCTGCTTTTAACGCTGAACAGACCGGACAGCCTGAATGCTTTCAGCAGTGAAATGATTACCGGCCTGACTAAAGCATTCCGCCAGGCTGATCAGGATGAGGATATTAAAGCAATTGTCTTATCCGGCGCAGGCAGATCTTTCTCTGCAGGCGGAGACGTAAAAACAATGGGGCAGGCAGGTCCGGCAGAAATCTATGAACATATCGGGAAACTCAATGAGTGCATTTTAAGCATAAAAGCCGCCAGCAAGCCTGTCATTGCTGCTGTTCATGGATTCGCAGCAGGAGCTGGCTTCAATCTCGCACTCGCATGTGATTTGATCATTGCTGCAGATGACAGCCGCTTTGCGATGAGTTTTTCACAAGTGGGGCTTATTTCAGATGGAGGGGGATCATTTTTCCTGCCGCGGCTGATCGGGCCTCATCTTGCAAAGGAGTTTTTCTTTACGGCTGAAGCGATACCTGCGGACAGGCTGCTGCAGATGGGGATTGTCAGCAGAATTGTACCTGGCACGGAGCTGAGAGAAGAAGCGTTGGCTGTGGCAGAAAAGCTGTCATCAGGACCTGTCAAAGCATATGGGATGATGAAGAAGCTGATTGATGGCGCCCATGCCTCTACACTTGAGGGGGTATTGGAACAAGAACGCCTTATCCAGACGATGATGGCCGGAACAGAAGATCATTTAGAGGGAATTGCAGCATTTAAAGAAAAACGGAAGCCGCAATTCCAGGGAAAGTGAGGGGAACTTATATGAAGGCAATTCAGTTAAAGGAATATGGAGGACCTGATGTCCTGAAGCTTGTTGAATTGGACGTTCCAGAGCCAAGAGGACATGAGGTGCTGATTCAAATCCGCTCGATTGGCGTTAACTATGCCGATACAGCAAGGAGAGAGGGCCAGTATGTAGTAAAAACCCCCCTCCCCTTCATTCCTGGTGCGGAAGTGGCTGGAGTGGTCAAGGCAGTTGGAGAAAAGGCGGATATTGTGCCGGGCACCAGGGTAGTGGCACTGATAGAATCCGGCGGATATTCGGAATTTGCCATTGCCGACAGCAGGGGGCTTATTCCCATTCCGGAAGGACTTGACTTCCATGAGGCAGCGGCACTGCCCCTCCAGGGACTGAGCGCCTATCACATTTTAAAGACAATGGGGAGGCTTCAAAAAGGAGAAAATGTTCTTGTCCATGCAGCTGCTGGAGGTGTGGGAACACTGGCAGTCCAGCTTGCCAGGATATTTGGCGCTGGAAAGATTATCGCGACAGCCAGCTCAGAGCAAAAACTCAGACTGGCCGGGGATATGGGGGCTGACGTTCTGGTGGACTATACAGAAAGCGGATGGGAGGAGAAAGTAAGGGAAGCAACAGAGGGCAAGGGGGCCAATCTGGCACTTGAAATGGCCGGGGGAGAGGTTTTCGCTAAAACCATGAAGTGTCTCGCACCGTTTGGAAGGGTTGTCGTCTATGGCGTGGCAAGCGGAGAGCAATACAGAATGTACCCATCCTCACTGATGGCACGGAACCAGTCTGTGATTGGATTCTTCCTCCCGCAAATCATGAAAATGCCGGAGCTTCTTCATACAAGCATGAAGGAACTGCTCGGCTACCTGGCAGAAGGTAAATTGAAGCTGACGGTCGGCGGAATTTATCCCCTGGAGGAAGCTCCATTTGTTCATGAACAGATGCAGGGGAGGAAAACGAGCGGCAAACTGATTTTAACGCCTTAAAACCTGCTGAAGGCAAATTTTTAGGCTTTTCTTTTTATTCATTTCACCTTTTCAGCCCTCCTTCATACTATATAAAGTAGTTTAAGAAGGAGGCTTGAATTCAGCATGGATAATGGATTCTTTAAAAATATCGAGAAGAAAACAGGCGTTAATATGAAAGATATTCTGGAGCTGGCGAATTCTTTGCAGAATGCAAATTTCAAGGATGAAAAAACTGTCCGCAGCGTAATCCGCAGGGTATCCCAAATTGCCAACAAGCCGGTTCCAAAAGCAACAGAAGATAAAATTGTACAATCCATCGTCGCGGACGGCAAACAGCTGGATTTCAATACAATCAGCCAGATGATCAATAAAAAATAATCTGCAGAAAAGGACTTGGAGCGAGCCAAGTCCTTCTTTGCCTTCTTATGCCATTTTAGCTCCTTACCGGTGCAAGAAACCTGGAAGGCCTCGCCTTTTTGCCCCGCCTTTTCTGCGGGACAGATATGAACAGCTCCTCCTGTGCCCGTGTAACCGCTACATATAATAGCCTTCTTTCCTCTTCCATCGGGTCAGGGTCCCCATTCCTGTAAGCTTCAAGGGCGAAGTCATGGGGGATGCTCCCGTCAACAGCCCCGATAATATAAACAGTCTTATATTCAAGGCCTTTTGAGCGGTGAATCGTACTGAGTGTTATGCTATTGTCCCTTATATTGCCGGGCTTTTTCATTTCTTTATTCATGGCGCGCATATGCTCGGCATGCTCAAGAAATTCTGCTATGCTCTCAAAATTGTTGGCAGCAACCTTTAAATCGCGAATATCATCTGAGCCTTTTTCCATACTGGAGCCTTCCAGCCCGCGTTTTTTAAGAAAGTCATTGAATCCGAGTTCTTTTTCTATCATATCAATGGCAGCTGCAGGACGCTTCGACTTGATGGAACGAATCGATGGGACAGCCCTTGCCAGCTTTTTCTCCTGAAAAGCAAATCCTGTTTTCACATCAGCAAGGCACTCGAGAAGAGTCCTGTCGGTCAGTATGCTTTCTGCTTTCAAGTCCTGCAGTACAGATTGCCTCAGGAAGAGCGCAGGGAGGATATTTTTGATGGATTCCTGGCTATCCTCATCAAGAGCCAATTTTAAGAAAGCCAGGAGGGTCCTCACTAAATAACGATCGTAAAATGATTCAGCATCCTGGTCAATCCTGAATGGCAGGCTGGAATTGGCCAGCCTTTCAAAAATGGCCCTCATCCCTGCGTGGGTCCTGAATAATACCGCAAATTCCCCTGGACTTCCGCCCTGGGAAATCTTCTCCTGGATATCGGTCACGATCATCGTCGCTTCTTCTTCCTCATCAAGCGGGAAAAAGAGGAGAGGCTTCCTTGCTTTTGAATACTGGGCTTTCATCTTTTTGTCGCGCCGCTGCTTGTTTTTGACAATGATGCTGTTGGCCGCAGACACGATTTCATGTGCGGAACGGTAGTTCTGATCAAGCACAACGATGCTGGCAGCCGGGAAGTCTTTATCAAATTCGAGCAGATACCGAGGGTCGCTTCCCCGGAACGCATAAATAGACTGATCATCATCTCCGACTGCACAAACATTATTACTTTTTGCGGAAAGCATCTTAATCAGCTCATACTGGACTTTATTGATATCCTGGAATTCATCAATAAGGAAATAGTGAAAGCGGTTTTGATAAGACTCCAGAATATGGGGATGCTCCTGGAAAAGACGGTAACAGCCAAGAAGCATATCATCAAAATCGAAGAGCCTGTGAATCTCTTTATATTCTTCATAGAGCCTGTATAATTCTGTAACCGTTTTGTCCCAATCAGTTGCAGGTTTTGTGTCCTGTGGAAGAATAAGAGAGTTCTTCCAGAAACCGATTTTCTGCAGAGCCAGATCGAAAGCAAAGTCCTTTTCATCGATTTTCAGCTCTTTTGCAGCCCCTTTTAAAATCTGCTCCCGCTGCCATTCTTTTTTTAGCAGCTTTTGAGAGTTCCATCCTTCTCTGTCATGAAAGGAGAGGATGCGGTAAAAAATACTGTGGAAGGTGCCGGCAAGGAGCTGCTGTGCCTGGGCAGACTTTATGCCTGGATAGTCAATCAGCCTTCTTTTCATTTCAGCAGCAGCTTTAGCTGTGAAAGTAACCAGCATGATGGATTTTGGGTCTATTCTCAGCTCTTGGAGCATATAAGCAGTACGGGTGGTTAAAACCCTCGTCTTTCCGCTGCCTGCCCCGGCCAGAACAAGCAGGGGTCCGTCGATATGAGATACAGCAGCAGATTGTGCAGCATCCAGTTGGAATCCATTGTCTGCGAGATCCTTCAGGTATCCGCTGGCAGCTTTGTTTTTAAGAGGCATAGACTGGAAAGGGGCACCTGTTTTTACAAATGAAGCTTCCTGGAACACAGGAGGAGGCATTGTCTCAGCAGTGATCGTCCTCGATTTAGGCAGCCTGAACCCGCCGGCGGAGATTTCCGCTTCAACCGGCTCTTTTTTCACCTCGTTCAATGTCTCCTCTGCATCCTGGCATTCAGCATTGGAGTGAAGATGGTAGAAGTGGGGGGAAGCCTGTATCCCCAAGTACATCCTCACCCGCTCTCCGCAGGCAGGACAGAAAAGATTGCCCTTCTTTCCTTCATCATAGATTTTTTGGAATTCTTCGCGGCTGTAGTTATCTATATTAATAGTCTGTTGCCGGTAAACAGCAGTTTTCATGAAAAGTCATCCCCGTTTTTCTAGTTCATCTATTATGTATTGAATACCCATAAACCTGGGTTTCCACCTGGAAAAAATAAATATTTTATACCCAAAAACATGCCGAAGCCGGCGAAGTCTATCATAACAAAACAAGTGATTTAAAAAAAGGAGTTTCCTCAGTTTATCACGCGGGCCAAGGGGTATAGGAAGGAAAATATACATTTTCGGCAAAGTCTGGAAAAGACCTTGAAATGGAGGAATGGACAATGGGGTATATCGTGCCTTTCAATCATTATCAATACAATCAGTATGCTGTGAGGGACTTGGATAAAAAGCAGGATCCGTTCCGGCTTTATCCAGTTTCAAGGGTGAACAGAGTGGAAAATGACACACAATGGTTCCAGCCGGAGCAGCTGTTTCAATTTTCGCGTCCTGCTGAGACCCGATACTCGGAGGAAAAGCCGGCGAGGAAGGTAAATGAACGTACTGTTGAAAGAGTTTACGGGGACATGACAGGTAAAGGGACACTATTCAGCGAATCAATTTAAGGGACGTAAAGAAAGGGAGAGCCTAGAAGGTCTGCACATGCAGGGGCTCTCCCTTTTTCCATTCAGCGTAAAGCACATCTTTGACCGTTTTAGCTCCCCATCCCTTCAGTTCGGTTTGAAGCCTGCTTTCATCCCAATGGATCATATGCAGATTATCGGTGACAATTTCACCGTCAAGCACCAGGGTGACTGGAAGCTCTTCCGGCTGCAGCTGGATTTTGAAATCCTTGGCTGCAGGGGAGCTGTATTCCGGTTTCTTAAGCACGCTTACTGTCCCATCTGTTTCAAGTATCGCATACTCGCATTCGCGTATTGAAAAAATATCCTTGGACCTCAATAGATGCTGCAGCTGATTGATGTCAAGGTGATTCTTCTTTAAAGAGTCGTATACAATCTTCCCCTTTTTAATGACGATCGATGGTTCTCCCTCTAAAAAACGGCGCATTCTTTTATATCTCTGTGTCAAATACTCAGTGAAATAAATCAATACTCCCCATAAGAAGACGGCAAACAGGATTTGCCCCAGGCCGATTTCCTTATCAAATAATGCATTTCCCACCAGTTCTCCCAAAACAAGGGCTGAAACAAAGTCAAAGGTTGTGATTTGGGTGATCTGTGTTTTGCCCAGGAACTTAGTGATTAAAAAAAGGGCGGCAAAACCCACAACCAGCTCTGCGAAAATATGCAGATATTCCATGGCTATAACTCCTTTTCGTCCTTATTATTTTCATAGTATGTACGGACATGGAGGAAATTATTGACTGGGAAGAGTATTTTTCAATAGGAAAGGCGCCCTGAAATAAGGGCGCCCGGGTTTTTATAAGTACTTTTTCATTGTGCGGTGAGGGATGCCAGCATCCATAAATTCCTCAGAGACCACTTCATAGCCCAGTTTGCTGTAAAAAGGGATGGCCTGTGTCTGGGCATTCAGCTTAACAGCAGGAAGTTCCTGCTCTCTGGCAAGCTCTTCGATTTTATCCATGACAGCCTTGCCAGCCCCAATTTTGCGGGAATCTTTGAGGACGCAAATCCTTTCAGCCTTCCCGACCCCATCTACGACTCTGTACCTTCCGGCTGCTGCCGGGAGGTGGCTGTCATCGTAGAGAATGATATGGACGGCTTCCTTTTCGAACTCATCATACTCTTCTTCTTCTGGGACCTGCTGTTCGTCTATAAAGACGATTCGCCTGATATTATATACATCTTCAATCTCTTGCTGTTCAACTGCTTTTTTTACGATCACGATTTAAAATTCCTTTCCAAAACGAAATGTTTCATATACTGTCCAAGAACCGTTTTCCAGCTGATAGAGCAGATGGAAGCGGTCGATTGTTTCCTCATAGTTGACACGCTCCATGCGGAGTGAGCCGAAGACATCGGAATGCTCGTCATCCGAGAGCTTTTGCCCGACTGTAATATGGGGAACAAATGCATATTCCTGATTTTCGCCCCCGGGAAATATTTGATTGATTTCCGTGTGGAGTGCATCCAGGTAATCATCTGGTTCAACCTTAAGGTAAATCACGTTGTTGACAGGTTGAAAAGAGCTGAACTTATTGACCTTCATATTAAAAGGCCTAGCATTCTCAGCTGCTTTATGAAGCTTTTCGGAAAGCGATTCAGCCTGCTCATCAGTTGCCTCAAAAGCACCTTTCAGTGTCAAGTGCGGGGGAATGAGAGCATAATGCGGATCATAGCGCTTCCGATAGGAATTGGCCAGATCTTGAAGTTTCTTTGCAGGAAATATAACTATTCCATATTTCATCCTGAATACCTCCATTGATAAAAATGATAAGCACATATATAAGATTTGTTTATCTATTATAACAAATTTTCCGACTTCAATGATATAACAGGTGCTTTTTTAAGGCCGATTGTTTTTGAAAATCAATAAAATGTCTTAGGATTGAAGGCTGAGGACGCCTTTTTTGCTAATGCGTCTTGTGCTTGAGGGCGTTGCCGCAGGACGCGGCGTACTTAGTCCACGTTCCTCGATAGAACAGTCGCCTCCGCTTTTCTTAAAGCATGTGCTTCAAAGCTCTTTTAAAGTCCGGCTGCCAGTATTTCCAGGTATGATTGCCTTCGAATTCGTCGTAGAAGTATTGAAAACCTCTCTCAGATAATATGGATGAGAGACTTCTATTTGGTGTAAGGAAGTCTTCTATTTCTCCTTTAGTCGTTTTTACTTCTGTCTCTTGCGTGCCGATTACATGATAGATATTCAGCAGGCCGGGGGTTGGAAAGCTCCGGGCAGCTTTAAGGATGCTTTCGTCCACATAAGGAGATTGAAGGATTGTTTTCCCGAATGTATGCGGATATTCCAGCGAAGCCAGGAGCGAGACTGAAGCGCCAAGTGAGTCTCCGGCCAAAATGCGGCCCTGCCCCATTTGATAAGTAGGGAATTCTGCATCAAGGTAAGGCACGAGCTCATGTGCCAGGAATCGTATGTACGCCCTGTGTTTATCTCCCTCCGGATGATATTTGCTTCTGCGGTCATGCACATTTTTATAAGGGATGCCCACAATGATAACGTTTTCTATTTCTCTTTTGTGAAGGAGCTCGTCCGCTGCCCGTCCTGCCCGTCCCATTTGGAAATAATCCTTTCCATCCTGGGCAATGAGAAGGGAATATTTATAAAGAGGAGAATAAGAGGGAGGAAGATAGATAAGTATATCCAGCTCTTCTCCCAGCTCCCTGCTCTGAAAAGAGATTTCTTTTATCGTTCCTTTTTGAATTTCCATTCCAGACCTCCATTAACAGCTTTGTAAGCCTTTTAAAAGGAATTCTAACATAAGAATTTAAGAATTGCCCAATCTGTGCACCTTATTGGTTCAGCCTATTGCAGTAATATGTTATTATTGGATAATAAATCCAATTTTAATCCATGAATATTAATAACTCTTCAACATTGAAGGCAAAGACAGTTTTCCTTGCCGGCATAACCGCCCCGCTATTGGTTTTAGGACCGACCAGGGGATGGTAATTGACAATTGTGCAAAAGTTTATGTTAAAATAAACTTGAGAAATTCTAAATAAAAACAGAGGGGGAAATTCTATGAAAAGAAAAAGTTTTCTACTTTCAGCAGCATTGCTGCTGGCGCTTTCTATGATTCTTGCTGCCTGCGGCGGCAATTCAGATGAAGGCGGTTCAGACAATGGAGGGGAAGGCGGATCAGAAAAGCCTAAATTCCTCAGCATCGTTACCGGTGGAACCGGCGGTACATACTTCCCGCTTGGAGGCGCATTTGCGGATATCATTTCCGATGAAACCGGCATCCAGGCCAATGCTGAAACATCAGGCGCTTCTGCCGAGAACATGAATACGCTTAAGGATGGAAATGCTGAAATTGCTTTTTCACAAACTGATATTGCCTCATATGCAAAAGATGGAAAGCTGATGTTTGAAGGTTCTGCTGTTGACAATGTCAGCGCTATCGGAACGCTTTATCCTGAAACGATTCAAATCGTCACTACAGCTAAATCCGGCATCAAATCTGTTGAGGATTTGAAAGGCAAGAAGGTTTCTGTCGGTGCTCCAGGTTCAGGCACGAACCCGAATGCAGAACAGATCCTTGAAGTGCATGGGATGACATTTGATGACATCGACAAGCAGGATCTTTCTTTTGACGAGTCTACTGCAGGTATCCAGGATGGAACTATCGATGCAGCTTTCGTAACTGCCGGAACTCCTACTGGTGCTGTTGAAGGTCTTTCAGCAACTGAAGAAGTTGTCATTGTTCCTATCGAACAAGACAAAATTGATGCTCTGATTGAGAAGTACCCTTATTATATCCAGGATGAAGTCCCATCTGGAACTTACGGACTCTCTGATGCAGTAGCAACTGTTGCTGTACAGGCGATGCTTGTCGTGGCAAATGACCTGTCTGAAGATACGGTTTACGACATTACTAAGGCTATCTTTGAAAACACAGACAAGATCACACACGCAAAAGGCAAATTGATTACAGCTGAAAGTGCTCTTAATGGGGTAGGCATCGATGTGCACCCGGGAGCTCAGAAGTATTTTGACGAAAAAGGCGTAAAAGCCGAATAGTCTGCTGATTTTTCTAAATGGCTTCACCCTGGCCGGCGCCGCAAACCTGAACAGGTTACCGCGCCGGTCAATTCTCTTTAAGAGGACCTGAAGTTTAAGTCAGCCTTAGCCCAATGAGAGATGGGCCAGGTGAAGGTGTTGGCCTTCATCCCATTTTCTAACAGGGGGTCCTGATGAAAAAACGAACTAGATTGAAGAGAGCATTATTGCTGCTTCCCCTCTTAATTGCTGCCATTGCAATTATTATCTTTATCCCTTACAAAAAAGCACTTGTAATTCAATACCAAAATACAGGCAAAGTGCTTGCCTATATCCCTTTCACCGAGGAAGAAATTTTTAAAATAAAATATACCCATTCAATCCATCTTTCAGATGTGGTAGAGAGCTATAAACCAACAAAGGATTTAAAGATCCGGCAATACGAGCTTATGTATGAAGATTTTGCGATCGGCATGCCTGACAACGCTTCCGCAGGTGAGGTATTTGAACAAAAGGACGGGAAATACTATATCCGGAATATGAATAGAGTATTCCCTCATTTTGATATGCGGACAGGCAAGGTCAGGGCAAATCATAGAATTATATATAACGGAACCGAGTATCCTATGGCAGGTTTTATCGAGCCGGGAACATGGGTAAGATTTACAATTGATAAAATAAACATTTACCAGCAGTTGGAAGGAGTGAATATCCTTGAGCAATAAAGGAGAAACACTGACTCAGGAACAGCAGCAGGAGCTGCTCGAAAAATATGATCCCGAAGCGGGGACGCGAAAGCTGAAGGGAGTGCTGGGATGGATTGTCTTTTTAGGCTTGCTGTCCTTCTCCCTATTTCAGCTTTACACTGGAATATTCGGTGTATTGACAGCGCAGCTACAGCGTTCCATCCACTTGGGATTTGCACTTGCGCTTATTTTTCTTCTTTTCCCGGCGAGGAAAAAGGACAGGGGGAAAAAGCATAAGGTAGCTTGGTATGATTTGATCCTTGCCATTGCTGCGGTTGCAGTAGGGGCATACTGGCCGCTTATGATTGATGAAATCGTTATGAGGGTCGGCCGTTTGACTGATCTTGATTTTTATATTGGACTTACAGCAATCATCCTTGTCCTTGAGGCAACCAGGAGGGCAGTCGGGCTTCCTATAACCATCATTGCTGCCCTTTTTCTTGCGTATGCCTTATACGGTCCTTATATGCCCGGATTCCTTGCGCACAGAGGCTTGGATCTCCAAAGGCTGGTGCAGACGATGTTCTTTACAACCGAAGGGATATTGGGTACGCCCCTCGGAGTTTCTGCCACCTTCATTTTCCTGTTCCTGCTGTTCGGGTCGTTCCTGGTAAAAACGGGTGTGGGGCAATATTTCAATGATCTGGCTGTCAGCATTGCCGGAAAAAGGACAGGCGGGCCTGCGAAGGTAGCGATCTTCTCCAGTGCACTTCAGGGTACGATCAGCGGGAGCTCAGTTGCCAATGTGGTAACTTCAGGTTCTTTTACAATCCCGATGATGAAAAAGCTTGGATACAAGAAGGAATTTGCCGGAGCGGTTGAGGCAGCAGCTTCTACAGGCGGACAGCTGATGCCGCCAATCATGGGGGCTGCGGCCTTCCTGATGGTCGAATTCATTGGCGGAGGCATCACCTACTGGGATATTGCCAAAGCAGCAGCGATTCCTGCCCTTCTTTATTTCACGGGGATATGGATCATGACCCACTTTGAAGCGAAAAGAATAGGGCTCAGGGGCCTGAAGAAAGAAGAAATGCCAAACCGCAAAGAAGTGCTGAGCAAAATCTATCTGCTGCTGCCTATCCTGGCAGTGGTCGTCCTGCTTATGAGCGGTATGAGTGTAATTAGGGCCGCTCTCTGGTCTATCCTCATTACAATAGCAGTCAGCGCTATCAAAAAAGAAACCAGGATTAATTTTAAAGATGCTATTGACGCGCTCGTTGACGGTGCAAGAACTGCCCTTGGTGTAGCCGCTGCAACCGCAGCTGCCGGCATTATCGTCGGGGTGGTAACCAAGACAGGGCTGGGGCTAAAGCTGGCAAATGGACTGCTTGATCTGGCCGGCGGTGCTTTAATACCGACGCTTATGCTCACGATGCTGGCTGCCATCGTCCTCGGGATGGGTTCACCGACGACAGCAAACTACGTCATTACATCAACCATCGCGGCACCTGCCATCATTTTGCTTGGTGTGCCTGATTTATCAGCCCACCTGTTTGTCTTTTATTTTGGAATCATTGCCGATATTACACCGCCAGTTGCACTTGCAGCCTTCGCAGCCGCTGGTGTATCCGGAGGGGAGCCGATCAAGACCGGGGTCAATTCGGCGAAGCTGGCGATCGCGGCCTTTATCATTCCGTATATGTTCGTTCTTTCGCCTGAATTGTTAATGATTGATACAACATGGTATTATCTGGTCTGGGTAGTCTTTACTGCTCTTGCGGGAATGATGGCTATCGGGTCAGGTGTTATCGGCTACTGGTTCAGAAGGCTGTGGTGGTTTGAACGCATAATCGGCATTGTTGGTGGTTTATGCCTCATCTATCCAGAAACTTTAACAGATATAATCGGCCTTGTTTCATTTGCAGCTCTTATCATCCTTCAGTTCGTTATTAAAAGGGATGATTCACTAAAGCAGCAGACTGCAGGCTGAATTACAAAGGGAGTCCAATCGGGCTCCTTTTTTGAATGATTAAAATTGTGATAATATGGATGTGGAGGAAGATTTTTGAATATTAACATAGCTTGATTGCAAATCGAGTGGGGCGGAGGCGAAATATAGGTGGCCAAAGCAGAAGAGCTAATCCCAATACAAATATTGAAATTAGCTGATTTTACGGTATGTCTGCTCTTTTTCCGGCATGAGCGAAAGAATGTTTTCGAGCTTGAAGATTCTCATTTGCCTTCTTGTGAAGCAATAGGCAAGAACGGTAGTCCCATTTATATCCTTTACTAAAATCTTCCTTTGTGTCAGCTTGTTCTTGGCGGAAAGATAGATTACCTGTATAGCCATATTTTTTTCCATTGATCTGTATAAAATGCCTTTCATTTAGTTTTCCTCCCATTAAGCCTTCTAAGGGCTTTTATTTCTTGTATTTTTATTATATGCGAACAAATGTTCTTTTTCAAGTATAAGGCTTAACTTTTTTTCATTTTTTTACATTTTAGAGTCACTTGATATATCGGTGCTTGCTTTAAAGAAAATCGACTAGGGGATTACTATGAATAAGCATATGATTGAATTAATTGAGGCAGAGAAAAACATAAAAGGGAAGATGATTCTCACTAATATTAATTTAAAGCTGGATGAGGGTGAACGGGCAGCTATAATCGGGCACAATGGCTCCGGGAAAAGCACCTTATTGAAACTGATGGCAGGATTTTTTGAACCTACTGCCGGAAGCGTAAAAAGGAGGACCAAGAAGATCGGGTTTGTTCCTGAACATTTCCCTGATCAAAATCGGTTCAGGATGAGAGAGTTTCTTTTGTCTGCAGGAAGAATGGGAGGCCGAACGAAGTCAGAGCTTGAGGAAGAGATTGAATATTATGCTGAGTTATTCAATGCAGAAGGGTTTCTGGAAACTCCCTTGAAGAATTGTTCTAAGGGAACGATGCAGAAGGCTGGGATTATCCAGGCCCTTCTGCTGCAGCCGGATGTTCTCCTCCTGGATGAGCCATTGACCGGTCTGGACGAGGAAGCCCAGCAGGCATTCCTCAGGTACCTTCCAGGCCTTAAAGGAAAAATGGCCATTGCTTTTACTGCTCATGAAAACTTCCTTGTCAGAGAGGCGGCGGACAGGGTGATTGAATTGGAAAATGGTTCTGTTGTATCTGATGTTAATAATGTTGCAGAAGCCGTAAAATACATAAAAGCCCTAGTCCCGCATATTTCTATCCTAAAAGAGTTGCCAGCTGTTCAGTATAGCCAATTGGACCATAACCTGTTTATTATTAAAGAAGCAGCTTCGGCATCAGACGTCCTTCTAAAAAGCCTTCTTGATTCTGGCTGTTCAATTGTTGAAGTGATAGAAAGGGGGGGAGCGCTTTGATGGCTTTCCTTCAGTATCAGCTCAGAAGTGTAATCAGATCTTACAGATTCCTGCCTCCGTATACTGTTTACCTGGTCTGGATTTTCGTATTGTACACCTACGAAGGGGCACCCGTCCTTAGCAGCTACGCGGTCTCATCGATTGCTTTATATTTGTGTACAGCCTGGCTGGGCATGCTTTTCTTTTCCTTGGATCAGGAACAGGAAAAGTTTATCCTTATGTCACACCTGGGCAGCAAAAAGAAATACCTTGCTGGCAAGGCGGCTGCTGTGTTTGTCTCCTCCCTGCCGCTCATGATATTTGCTATCTACTTTCCTGTGATCACAGGAAGCTTTAGATTGGAAATGGAGATTTCTTTTTACCTGCTGGCTTTCTATGCCCATATTATGCTGGCGATTCTGGGCCTGCTTGTATCAATGCTTTTCTCTGGCGGACTGAACGCGGATAAAAGGTATGCCTGGCTGGCCGCTGTTCTCATACTTACAGCTTCATTAGCAGCAGAATCAGCTGCAGATGAGTGGAAGGGAGCTTCCTGGTTCCTGTGGCTGCTGCCCCCTGTCATGAGGGCGCTGAGTTATCTAAGCCAGGGGGACATTGCGGCTAAACTGGCACCATTGCTTAAAGACAGTCTGATTATAGTGGCTTACTGTTTGGCAGCAGCTGCTGCGGGGGTTCGTTTATTTTTAAAAAAGGAAGCGTGAATGGACATCGGGTGAGGATTCATATTTAACAAATTGGTTAAGGGGAACTGTCACATGCTTCTTTAGGCAATGGAGACGTTCTCCAAACCGCAAAATAAAAAATATATTAAAACGAAAAAATATCTGAAATAGTATTGACTTTGCCCCGAAAATGAATATAATTAAATATGTAGTTAAGACACGATCTGATAGTTCAGCGGGAGAATACTTCCTTGACAGGGAAGGGGTCGGGGGTTCGAATCCCTCTCAGATCATACTGAAGGATGCGTGGCAGTATAATGCCACGCATCTTTTTTTGATGATATTTAGTATAGAAGCAAAAAAGGGCTGCCGAGATTTATCGGCAGCCCTTTTTGTTTACTGTTTTTTCATGATCTCACTAACAATTTCAAATGACCGCAAGCGGGCTTTGTGATCATAAATTTGGGCGTTGACCATGAATTCATTAGCCTGAGTTTTGTCCAGGAATTCCTGCAGCTTCTTCTGCACCGTTTCTGCATCGCCAATAATGGATGAGCCAAGCTGCTGCTGCAGCAGAGCCTTTTCGTATTCACTCCATAGTTCATCCATGTTGTCGACAGGCGGCTTCAGGGCACCTGGTGTATTGCGGATCAAATTAAGGAACTGCTGCTGCATGCTAGTGGCGAGCCTTTCAGCTTCTTCCTGTGTATCAGCGGCAATCACATTGACCCCTACCATTGCATAAGGCTCAGATAGTTCATCTGATGGCGTAAAATGGCTTCGGTAAAGCTGAAGGGCAGGCAGGGTATTATCAGGAGAGAAGTGGCTGGCAAACGCAAAAGGCAGTCCCAGCTGGGCAGAGAGCCTGGCGCTGAAGCCGCTTGAGCCCAAAAGCCAGATCGGTATATTCAAGCCTTCGCCTGGAATGGCTCTTACTCTTTTCCTTTCAGCCGGCGACTCTGCTTCAAAATACTCCCGGAGTTCTTCAAGCTGTTCAGGGAAATCCTGTCCATCGTTTCCGCGGTCCCTGCGCAATGCATGTGCTGTTAGCTGGTCAGTGCCCGGCGCACGCCCGAGACCAAGGTCAATTCTGCCCGGATAAAGAGATTCCAATGTACCGAACTGCTCTGCTATGACAAGCGGTGCATGGTTCGGAAGCATAATTCCGCCGGAACCAACCCTGATGCTAGAGGTTCCCCCGGCGACATGTCCGATCACAACAGAAGTAGCAGAGCTGGCGATCCCTGCCATATTATGATGCTCTGCAAGCCAATAGCGCGTATAGCCCCATTTTTCGGCATGCTGTGCGAGGTCCAGAGTATTCTTCAATGAAACCGCTGCTGTACTGCCTTCATTGATAGGTGAAAGATCAAGTACAGAATATTTAATATCGCTTAACTTTTTATTCTCAGACATATTGTCACTTCTTTCTTCTGGAATGGCGGCTGCTGCAGTTCATCAGCTCATGTCTATTTTATCAGCAGTAATTAGTCTCTCAAAATATTATGATTTAAACCGGAAAAATCCCGCTGGCCAGGCTTATATCCCATTGGGTATTTGCGGGGAGGACTGCCTGAAAAAGTGATTGGTAAAGGGGATTTCTTGCGGGAGGAAGCTGCAAAGGTTATTCTTAATGAAAATATAATTGTAAAGGATGATGACAGTGAAGCGGGTGCTGCCGCCAGGGCAATTTGAAACTGAAAAATGGCCTGTTCTCCACCAGGGCGATGTTTATGAATTTGATGAAGCTTCTTGGGATTTCAGGCTCTTTGGAGAGGTAGAAGAGGAGGTTTCCCTGTCATATGCTGAAATGATGATGCTGCCAAAAACGGTGTCCAGCATTGATATGCATTGTGTGACTACCTGGTCCAAGTTTGGGACCAGGTTTGAAGGCATCGCTTTAAGGGAACTGCTGCAGCTGGTCAATATCAAGGAAGATGTCAAATATATAAAGATATACGGGTATTATAACGGGGACCGTTTTGGCTACTCTGCAAACCTGCCTCTGGGGGACCTTCTAGGCAATGACGCCCTGTTTGTATACAGATGGAAGGATGAAAACCATGAATGGCAGGAAATATCCCCTAAGCATGGCTACCCGCTGAGATTCATACCTCCAGCCTCTTTCTATTTGTGGAAAGGCTCAAAATGGGTATCCGGCATCCGTTTTATGAAAGACGATGAAGAAGGCTTCTGGGAGGAGCTTGGCTACTCCATGACCGCCGATCCGTTTAAGGAGGAAAGATACAGATGAAGGGACTTTTTGGTCCTTTCTAATAACTATTGAAGCTTGAATAGATAAAAAATTTAGAAAAATCCATAAAAATAATTGTCAAAGCAGTCTCTGTTATATTACAATTTCCATAAGGGCGTGTGCATTATAATGAATATTTATGTTCCCGCATAAATGCCTCATATAATATCCCCGCGCCGCAGGAGGGCAATATGTATCAGGACAGCACAGTGTATATTATTGGAGACAGCAAGACATCCTCCAATAATCCGATCATGCAGAAATACAATGGTTTTTTCATTGCACTCGTCATTGACAGGGACACACATAAGATTGAAGATGCAGAATGCTCTTCAACAATTGGGCTGACTTCCCTGTTTGTTAAGTCATTGTTTGCAGGGAAATCCATGCTGGAGGAAGAAGGCATCCTTTCTGAAATAGAAGCGCGGTATTTTGGTTCTTCCCAGAAAGCGCTGATGGTTGCTTTTAAGAATGCCAGCATAAAGTACAAGCAAATAGCCGGAATAAATTTAAATGTATAGCTGCTTTTTCTGCTGAACCCAGATAAAATCCAGCTGTTAGAGACTCTCTCTGGCAGCTGGATTTTTTTAATAGCCTAAGTTCTATTCATAACGCTATTGAAATATAGTAATTTATCCGCTATAATAGTAAGAAAATTCAAAATATTTGAAAGTGTGGAGAGTCTATGAAAATATATCTATCGGTTGATATGGAAGGCATAACCGGGCTGTCTGATTATACCCATGTTGATTCTTCCAGGCATAATTACGAAAGAAGCCGCATCATTATGACAGACGAAGCAAATTTTATTGTTTCAGAAGCTTTTGACCGCGGTGCTACTGAGGTGCTGGTGAATGACAGCCATTCCAAAATGAATAATCTTCTTGTTGAGAGGATGCACCCGGAAACCCAGCTGATCACAGGGGATGTTAAGCCTTTCAGCATGGTCCAGGGTTTGAATTCTGAATTCTCAGGTGCTATATTCGCTGGCTATCATGCACGGGCATCCATGGAAGGTGTAATGTCTCACACCATGATATTCGGTGTCCGGAATATATACATAAATGACACAGCAGTCGGGGAGCTGGGATTCAACGCATATGTGGCAGGCCATTTTGGAGTACCGGTGATCATGGTTGCAGGCGATGACAGGGCGGCCAAAGAAGCCGAAGAGCTTATTCCGAATGTAACGACAGCCGTTGTAAAACAGACCATTTCCCGTTCGGCTGTAAAAACCCTCACACCGGCTAAGGCCGGAATGCTTTTGAAAGAAAAAACCGCCGCTGCTATCGAAAACAGGGAAAAGGTTAAACCGCTTGTCCCGCCGGATGCCCCTCTCCTGAGGATTGAATTTGCAAACTACGGCCAGGCAGAATGGGCAGGGCTTATGCCTGGTACGGAAATAGAAAAAGGAACGACAACTGTCCGGTTCCAGGCAAAAAATATTCTGGAAGCATACCAGGCTATGCTGGTCATGACCGAGCTGGCCATGAGAACGGCATTTTGTTAGGAAGTGGCCGGGATGAATAGTTATATACTCAAAAGACTTTTATCGATGCTTGTTACACTATGGCTGATCATCACGCTTACCTTTTTCCTGATGCACAGCATCCCTGGTTCTCCTTTCAACGAAGAAAGGGCGACGAGCGAAGCTGTCCAGAAGAACCTGGAGGCCTATTATCATCTGGATGAACCGCTTCCTGTCCAATATGCAACTTACCTGAAGTCGCTTATAACGCTGGATTTCGGACCTTCTATCAAAAAGTCGTCACAGACAGTCAATGACATGCTGAGCAGGGGCTTTCCGGTGTCATTTGAACTTGGGATGTGGACTTTGCTCCTGGCAGTCTTTTCGGGGATCGTGCTTGGCATCATCGCAGCACTCAGGCATAACGGATTCATTGACTATCTGGCGATGACCATCGCTGTGCTTGGCATATCAGTTCCCAACTTTGTTCTGGCAACGCTGCTGATCCAGCAGGTTGCTGTCAATTGGGACCTGCTTCCCGCAGCTACATGGACCAGCTGGAGGCATATGATTCTCCCGACACTGGCTCTCGCAACCGGCCCGATGGCAATCATTGCAAGGCTGACAAGGGCAAGCATGCTCGAAGTGCTGACCCAGGATTATATCAGGACGGCCAAGGCAAAGGGACTTACACCGGTAAAAATCGTATTCAAACATGCACTGAGAAACGCATTGCTTCCTGTTGTCACGGTGCTTGGCACCATGGCGGCTAGCATTTTGACCGGCACCTTTGTCATCGAGAAGATCTTTGCCATACCGGGGATGGGCAAGTATTTTATTGAAAGCATCGGAAACCGGGACTATCCCGTCATCATGGGAACAACCGTTTTTTATAGCGCCGTACTTATCTTCATGCTGTTTCTGGTGGATTTCGCCTATGGCGTACTCGATCCCCGCATTAAGCTGAGTAAAAGGGAGGGACGATAATGGAATTGCGAAAACAGCAGGAGCGCAGCGTTTCCCCGGAAATTCCTGATGAGTGGTTTACGCCCCGTTCGAAAGAAGAGGGGGAAGCTGAGGCAGTAGTGAGGCCAAGCCTTTCCTACTGGCAGGATTCGTGGAGGCGGCTGTCGCGCAACAAGCTGGCAATGGCCGGACTCGTATTTCTCATCTTTCTGCTCTTTATGGCTATTTTTGGACCGGTCATTTCACCCCATTCGGTCGAAAGCTCTAAGCTGACCGAACAGAATCTCCCTCCATCCTCCAGCCACTGGTTCGGCACAGATGAATTGGGGCGGGATGTGTTCACAAGAACCTGGTATGGCGCCAGGGTCTCACTGTTCGTAGCGGTGATTGCGGCCCTGCTGGATTTTATTATCGGAGTCATCTATGGAGGCATTGCCGGCTATAAAGGAGGCATGGCAGACAACCTGATGATGCGGATCATTGAAGTCCTGTACGGCCTGCCATATCTGCTGGTTGTTATTCTTCTTGCAGTCGTAATGGGCCCTGGCCTGACGACCATCATTGTCGCCTTGTCAGTTACAGGCTGGATTGGAATGGCCCGGATTGTCAGGGGACAGGTCATGCAAATCAAAAATTATGAATTTATACTGGCATCCAAAACCTTTGGAACAAAGACATCGAGGATCATCAGAAAGAATCTCCTGCCTAATACAATGGGCCCGATCATCGTCCAGCTCACGCTGACCGTGCCGTCGGCCATATTTGCAGAAGCTTTCCTGAGCTTTCTTGGCCTGGGAATCCAGGCACCGTTTGCCAGCTGGGGAGTAATGGCCAATGACGGGCTGTCAACTATCCTTTCCGGCCATTGGTGGAGGCTGTTCTTTCCTGCCTTTTTCATCTCCATGACGATGTTTGCTTTTAATGTTCTCGGGGACGGCCTGCAGGATGCACTGGATCCAAAGCTGAGGAGGTAGAGCCATGATGGAAAAAGTATTGGAAATCAAAAATTTGCATGTGTCCTTTTCCACCTATGGCGGAGAGGTAAAAGCAGTCCGCGGGGTGGAATTTGATTTATACAAAGGGGAAACCCTGGCTATAGTCGGCGAATCCGGAAGCGGCAAAAGCGTCACTTCCCAGAGCATCATGAAGCTGATACCTTCCCCGCCCGGAAGAATCGCAGAGGGGTCGATCCTGTTCAATGGCCGGGACCTGACCCGGCTGAAAGAGTCAGAGATGCGCAAGATCCGGGGGGCGGACATATCCATGATCTTTCAGGATCCCATGACAGCTCTTAATCCGACCATTACAGTTGGGGAACAGATTATAGAAGGAATCCGGCAGCATCAGTCCGTTTCCAAAGACCAGGCTAAGAAAAAGGCTTTGGAGATGCTTAAACTGGTGGGGATACCCAGTCCTGAGTCAAGGCTCAGGCAATACCCGCACCAATTCAGCGGCGGCATGAGGCAGAGAATAGTCATTGCGATGGCCCTTGTCTGCGAGCCGGAAATATTGATTGCGGATGAGCCGACGACCGCCCTGGATGTAACCATTCAGGCACAGATACTTGATTTGTTCAAGGAAATCCAGCAAAAGACAGGTGTATCCATTATATTGATCACCCATGACCTTGGCGTGGTTGCGCAGGTAGCTGACCGTGTCGCAGTTATGTATGCCGGGAAGATCGTTGAGGCAGGCACAAGAAGGGAGATTTTCTATAGTCCTCAGCATCCTTATACAGTAGGGCTGCTGAACTCGGTGCCGCGCCTTGATTCTGAAGAAGGGGAGCTTGTGCCGATACCTGGATCCCCCCCTGATTTGTTCGCACCGCCGCAGGGCTGTCCTTTTGCAGCAAGATGTGATTATGCAATGGAAGTTTGTGAAAAAGTCTATCCGTTTGAAAGCCGTTTAAGCAGTGAGCATCATGTGGACTGCTGGCTGCAGGATGAGCGCGCTAAAAAAATGCTGGTCCGTGTAAGATAGCACCGCCGGCGTTCCGGCTTGCCCGGAACGCCGGCGGAATTATCCAGATGCAGGTTTTCAAGAAACTGCATTGATAGATGAAAATAGAATGAGGGGGAGAAAAATGAAAAAATTTTTCATGTTGTTTCTGGCAATGTCGCTTGTATTCGTCATGGCAGCCTGTACAGCCAATTCGGATACAGGAAGCGAACCTTCAGATGAGGGCAAAGATAGTGGGGATAGCGGAAGTGAAAAGGTGCTTTACTTAAATAATGGTGTAGAACCAACATCCTTTGACCCTCCAATTGGTTTTGATGCCGTTTCCTGGAACTCGCTGAATAATATCATGGAAGGCCTGACAAGGCTCGGCAAGGAGCATGAAGCAGAACCTGCCGCGGCAGAGAAGTGGGATGTTTCTGAAGATGGCAAGACATACACATTCCATATACGTGATAATGCAAAATGGTCTAACGGGGATGATGTCACAGCAGGGGATTTTGTTTTTGCCTGGAAACGCCTGCTTGATCCGAATACAGGTTCGCCGGCAGCTTTCCTCGGCTATTTCATTGAAGGCGGCGAAGCCTATAATACTGGTGAAGGATCGGCTGATGAAGTGAACGTAAAAGCTGTCGATGATAAAACATTCGAAGTGACTTTGACTAGCCCGCAGGCTTACTTTTTAAGCATCATCGCCAATCCGGCATTTTTCCCGGTCAACGAAAAAACAGCGACTGAAAATCCGGAATGGTTTGCAGAAGCTGACACCTTTGTAGGAAATGGCCCGTTCAAGCTGACAGAATGGGAGCATGACACAAATATGGTCATGGAGAAAAATGAAGAGTATTGGGATGCGGAAAATGTCAAACTGGATAAAGTGCACTGGGCGATGGTGAATGACACGAATACCGAATACCAGATGTATCAAAAAGGGGAGCTGGACACTTCAGATGTACCGGCAGACCTTAGCGAGCAGCTCTTTGAAGAAGGCAAGGTCCAGGTTGAAGATCAGGCCGGCCAATATTTCTACCGCTTTAATGTGAATAAGGAGCCATTCCAGAATGTGAACATCAGAAAAGCTTTTGCAATGGCGGTGGATCAGGAGCAAATCGTTGAATTTGTAACCAAGAATCAGGAGCAGCCTGCTTATGGATTTGTTCCTCCAGGCTTTAAGGATCCGTCCGGGAATGATTTCCGCGAAGTGAACGGGGACCTGGTCAAAACTGATGCCGCACAGGCAAAAGAGCTGCTGAAGAAGGGAATGGAAGAGGAAGGCTACAGCGAGCTTCCTGAAGTGACTCTGACATACAGCACGAATGATGTGCATAAAAAAATTGCAGAAGCCCTACAGCAGATGCTTAAAGAAAATCTTGGGGTCGATGTAAAGCTTGCAAATATGGAAGCAAACGTGTTCGCGACTGAACAGAAGGCGCTGAACCTGCAGCTTTCCAGAAGCTCTTTCCTGGCTGATTATGCTGACCCGATCAACTTCCTTGAGAACTTCCAGACCGGCCACTCGATGAACCGGACCGGCTGGAGCAATGCCGATTTCGATAAGCTGATTCAATCCGCAAAAAATGAAGCTGATGAAGCGAAACGCTATGACATGATGTACGAAGCAGAAAAAATCCTTTATAATGAGTCGCCTATTTTCTCACTGCATTTCTATAACCAGGTATATCTCCAAAATGAAGCTGTATCAGGTATCGTCCGCCACCCAGTCGGATATCTGGAATTAAAATGGGCTGACAAAGAATAGCATTGAAAAGGGGTGTTCTGCTGAACATCCCTTTTTAACTGGCAAACGGCAGCGCATATGGAAAGGGGCATATGATATGAAAATAAAGCCGGGACATTTGAAAAAAGGGGATGCTGTCGGTGTAGTTTCACCGGCCAGCCCGCCTGACCTCAAAAGCCTTGATAGGGGCATTAATTTTCTTAAAGAGCTGGGATTGGAAGTCAGAGAAGGGAAATCTGTCAGGAAACTAAATGGCTACCTGGCTGGCACAGACAAAGAGAGGCTCGAGGATCTGCATGATATGTTCGAAGACAAAGAGATTAAAGCGGTCTTTTGTGCAGGCGGGGGATATGGAACTGCCAGAATTGCAGGTGACCTGGATTATGGCCTTATTAAGGCAAATCCCAAAATATTCTGGGGCTACAGTGATATCACCTTCCTTCACACGAGCGTAAGGCAGAAAACCGGGCTTATTACCTTTCACGGTCCGATGCTTGCTTCCGATATCGGGAAGGAGGACGTCCACCCATTGTCCAAACAATATTTCAGCCAGCTTTTCAAGCCTGCAGATTCCTTATACACTGAAGAGATTTCACCTTTGACAGCAGTAGTGGAAGGAAGAGCAGAAGGTCCCCTGACTGGAGGCAATCTATGCTTGATCGCAAGTACGCTTGGAACTTCTTTTGAGATTGATATGAAAGGGAAGCTGCTGCTGATCGAGGATATCAATGAAGAACCGCGCTCAGTCGACCGGATGCTGAATCAGCTGCTGATGGCAGGCAAATTATCTGAAGCAGCAGGCATTGTCGTGGGGGACTTTAACAAATGTGAACCGCAGCGCGAGCTCAGCTTATCTCTTGATGAAGTTATTGATTACTATCTGATTAAAGCGGGCAGGCCGGCCATGAAAGGATTTAAGATCGGACATTGCTCGCCTCACTTCTCTGTTCCGCTCGGAGCGGATGCGGTGCTGGATACAGCGGAAAAACAATTGTATGTCGAAAGCGGCGTACGCTAAAGAGGTGCAAGGATGAATATTGAGCGAATTGAGACCTTCAGGGTTGCCATCCCATTGATCAAGCCGTTTAAGACTGCCTTAAGGACTGTGACTACAGCGGAATCTGTGGTCATTAAAATCACATGCGACAACGGCATTGAAGGCTGGGGAGAAGCTCCTCCTACAGTCGTCATCACCGGGGACAGCCTCATGAGCATCGAATCGGCCATCCACCATGTGTTCAAGCCATATCTTGTCGGTAAAAGCCTTCTGAACTATGAAACTATTTTCCAGGCAATAAAGACATTGATGGTCGGGAATTCAAGTGCAAAAGCTGCGGTGGATATGGCTCTATATGACTGCCTTTCCAAGCATTGCAGGCTGCCGCTGTATCAATTCCTTGGCGGTGCGAAAAATGAAATCGAGACTGACTATACAGTGAGTGTGAATAATCCCGAAGAAATGGGCGATGATGCTGCTTCCTATATAGATCAGGGATTCAATGTACTGAAGGTTAAGGTCGGAAAAGATGATATCATGACAGACATCAGCCGAATAAAGGAAATCAGAAGGCGTGTCGGCAACAAGGTGAAAATCAGGCTTGATGCGAATCAGGGATGGCAGGCAAAGGATGCAGTCAGGGCCATCAGGAAAATGGAAGACAGCCTACTCGACATTGAGCTGGTCGAACAGCCGGTTCCCGCAGACGATATCGAAGGGCTTAAACAAGTGACCGATTCCGTTGAAACTCTCATCATGGCAGATGAAAGTGTGTTCAGCCC
The DNA here is from genome assembly GCF_040492155.1 of Cytobacillus sp. T106. NCBI lineage: Bacteria > Bacillati > Bacillota > Bacilli > Caryophanales > Bacillaceae > Cytobacillus > Cytobacillus sp. T106. The sequence continues at coordinate 166,420 of NZ_JBEUMK010000008.1, forward strand.
GAAGCAGGCGCTCCAGGTGCTATGTACAAGGAGTGCTGATCTGATCAATATCAAATTAATGAAGGCAGGGGGAATTTTCCAGGCGCAGGCCATCAACCAGCTGGCTGAAACCTGCGGTGTCGAATGCATGGTGGGAAGCATGATTGAAACAAAAATAGGCATCAGTGCCGCTGCCCATTTTGCTGCAAGCAAAAAAAATATCACACGGTTTGATTTTGATGCCCCCCTTATGCTGGCCAAAGATATGGTAGAAGGCGGCATCAGCTACAGCGGAAGGAAAATCACTTTCCCTGATGCGGCAGGGCTTGGCATCAGGCAAGTGTATTCAGAAGGAGGAATTTCAAGTGGGAATTCAGCATAAATGGCTGGTAAATGTACCGGTGGCGACAGTTTGGACCTCACCTGAATCTGCCAGGGAAATAGATGGAAAAGCAATTTCCAGCTGGCCGGATATAGAGGGATGGCTGGCTGGCCTGACATATGAAACTAGCCTCGCGCTTTGCAATGAAAACAGAATCCAGACCCAGGCACTGTTTGGCCAGGAGGTTATCCTGCTGGAAGAAGAGGGACCTTGGGCGAGCGTCATAATCCTTAGCCAGCCTTCAGAAAAAAATGAAAGAGGCTATCCTGGCTGGATGCCAAAAAGCCAGCTGATGAAACTGAATGAATGGAATATCAAAAAAGGCCCTGTTGCATCTATCAGTTCGAAAAAAGCTGTTTTGTATTCAGAGGAAGAGAAGCCTTTAATGGAACTTAGCTTTGAAACTGTCCTTCCTGCTGTTGAGAAATCTGATGAGTGGCTTAAAGTTAGAATCCCTGAGGGGTACGGACTTCTTCGGCAGGAGGATGTTTTCCTTCATCCTTCTTTGGAAGCAAGGAGGAAGGGGAATGGAGCGGGAATCGTTTCCGAAGGTGAGCGCTTCCTTGGCTTGCCTTACCTTTGGGGAGGGATGAGCAGCTGGGGTTATGACTGCTCTGGATTCAGCTATAATATGTGCAGGTCAAACGGCTATATCATCCCAAGGGATGCCCATGATCAGGCACAAAGTGGCAAGAAAGTGGACCTTGCTGAGATCCAGCCGGGCGACCTGCTGTTTTTTGCTTACCAGGAAGGCAGGGGCAGCATCCATCATGTGGGAATCTTCTATGGAAACGGAAAATTGCTCCATTCGCCGAATACAGGCAAAACGATCGAAATTATCCCGCTTAAAGACACCATCTATGAAAAGGAACTATGCGCAGCACGCCGTTATTGGCAGGAGGGGGAAGATTGACGATGCCGGACAGCATACTTGAGGTAAAGAATCTCAAAAAACATTTTACGCTTGGAAAAGGAGAGGTGTTAAAAGCAGTTGACGGCATTTCCTTTGATATAAAAAAGGGAGAAACCCTCGGAATTGTCGGTGAATCAGGATGCGGAAAATCGACTGCCGGCAGGACGATTATCGGGCTTTACGATAGTACAGATGGGGAAGTCATCTTCAATGGAAAAAATGTCCACAGCATGACAAACAGGGAGCGCTTCTCTTTCCACAAGCAGATGCAGATGATTTTCCAGGATCCCTATGCTTCACTCAATCCCAGATCAACAGTAAGTGAAATCATTGCCGAGCCGATGGAAGTCCATGGCTTATTCCGGAATAAACAGGAGCGGATGGAAAAAATCTATCAGCTTCTGGAGGATGTCGGACTTAATAGAGAGCATGCCGGGCGGTATCCGCATGAATTCAGCGGGGGACAGAGACAGAGGATCGGCATTGCGAGGGCCCTCGCCCTGGAGTCTGAATTCATTATAGCTGATGAACCGATATCAGCACTGGACGTTTCGGTCCAGGCCCAGGTGGTGAACCTGCTCAAAAAGCTTCAGAAGGAAAAAGGGCTGACATACTTATTCATCGCCCATGACCTGTCAATGGTCAAGCAGATAAGCGACCGGATCGGCGTCATGTACCTGGGGCATATGATGGAGCTCACAACCAGTAAGGAATTGTACCGTAATCCGCTTCATCCATATACACGGGCTTTGCTTTCAGCCATTCCGATCCCTGACCCGGATGTTGAGGATCAAAGGGAAAGAATCATCCTCCAAGGCGAGCTGCCAAGCCCGATCGACCCTCCAAGCGGCTGTGTGTTCCGGACCAGATGCCCTCACAGCATGGATATTTGTGCAGAAAAGACGCCTGTCTGGCAGGAAGCGGAGAAATCAAGATTTGTTGCCTGCCATTTATACGATCCCAATCTGACCGGAAATCATGACAGCTCTCAGGCAGCAGCATCTAAATGACCGGGCTGCTCTCTGAAAATATCAATCAACTTGAAAAGAGGCTGGCTGATATCCTCAGACAATGTCCGGGTAATGCCAGTCTGGCAGTAGAGTACGGTGAGAGGGCAATCTATATGAACAGCGGGCGGAAATATCCTGCAGCCAGCCTCATCAAAATCCCGATCATGATGGAAGCTTTCTTTCAGGCAGAGGAGGGCGTCCTGGATCTCAGTGAGCAGGTGCGTATTGGCGGGATTGAAAAGGCCGGAGGGGCCGGTATCATTCAATCTCTTTCAGTAACAGCTTCCCTAAGCATTCTGGACTGTATAACCTTGATGATTATAGTCTCAGACAATACAGCTGCCAATCTGCTGATAAAATTGCTGGGCAAGAAAAATATTAATGATAGAATGCATGGACTGGGTCTTCAAACAACTGTACTGGGCAGAAAAATGATGGACTTTGAAGCCGCAGCAAAAGGTATTGACAATTTTACCACTGCCGCGGATATGGTTAAATGCCTGAGAGCAATAAAAGATGGTGAATTATTTTCCGAAAAGAACCGCAGCAAGATGCTAGATATAATGGAAGCGCAGCAATTCAGAGAAAAGCTGCCGGCCCTTGCATGCAAGGAGCTGAAGATTGCCAATAAAACCGGGGAGCTTCCTGGAATAGAGCATGATTGCGCCATCTTTGCTTCAGGCCGGGATGTTTTATATGCTGCCGTCCTGATCGAAGGTCTCTCAAGCCCGGAAGAAGGAAACCATGCAATCAGGCTGATTGGGAGCCGGTTATCTGAGTTTCTTTGCCTTCCGGAAACAGAAATGAGGTGAATTTATGAAAGAGTTTAAGAATTATAATGAGTTCTGGCCTTTTTACCTTTCGCAGCACAGCAAAAAATCCACTAGGACATGGCATTTCATCGGCACTACTTTTGTATATATCTGTATTGCTCTTGCCATCATTTATTTAAATGTCTGGTTTATCATTCTGGCGCCGGTCATTGCTTATGGGTTTTCCTGGTTCTCCCATTTCTTTATTGAAGGAAATAAGCCGGCAACTTTTGGACATCCACTCTGGTCGCTTCGGGCTGACTTCCAAATGTATTTCTATATTTTAACTGGACGTCTTTCAAGGGAAATCGACAATCTGCCTGAACAATATTCAGCAGAAAAATAGACTGTCAGAAAAGCATCCTCAGCCGCTGGGATGCTTCTTTCATTCTCAGTACTCCGCATACTGGTTTTTGACACTATAAGGGGAGGGATAGTAATATAATCATAGGTATATAGTAATTTTTTCCTGATAATAATAGACTAGGACAGGTGGACATCATTGTGAATAGCTACATTATTTCTGCGGCCGCCATGGTGCTGCTGGCTTTTATCTTTTTTTCTTCCGTTTTCCTGGGAAGCAGATATATCTATCAAAAACAAAAGTACTCCCAAACATTGCTTCTTCCGCTATCCAGCTCCTTTTATGTATGGCTGCAACTGATGACCTTATTAAGCATTTACGGATTTATCGAACCTGCAGATGCATTCACACTGAATAGCCTGGCGATTTTTCTGTGCCAGTTCGCTGTTTATATGGTTCTTTTTCAATTTGCTGGAGTTAAAGATGACCGGGAAATGTCGCTCAAGAATCTGGTGCTGTGTGTTTTCTTTGTTGGATTGACAATTGGCATAGATGTTTATTTTGTCAGAAAAATAAATCCTTCATTAGTTGTCAGCACTGAGCATATTCTCATTGCCAGCTTATTCTTCATTATTTCATTGTTCCTATGCTTCCGGTTTGTGCAGCAGATTTATATTGATAAAGTATTCAATAAGCAAAAAGTGCCTTTCTGGTTTCTCTCCTTTGGGGCGCTGCTGCTAGCTTATACATTTGTAGGGAGCACCATTGAGATTATCAGGAGTTTGAACAGCAGCGGGGATAACAGCTTATTTTTTACAGAAGTGCTCTCCATCCTGCTGCTCCTCGGTGTGACGACAGTTTACGGGGAGAAGCAGTATAACCGGAAAGAACAGGAATTGGTTGAAAGCAATAAACACCTTAATCACCTTGCCTACCACGATACATTGACGGGGCTTCCGAACAGGAGAAAGGTCATGCAGTCGATTGAGGAGTGGATGGCAGAGGATATCCAGTTTGCGGTTGTTTTTATCGATCTGGATCATTTCAAGCATGTCAATGATCTTCTCGGCCATAATATCGGTGATGATCTGCTCAAAAAAATTGCATCCAGGCTGAAAGAGAATTGTGGCAGCGAGGATATTGTGGGCAGGCTTGGCGGTGATGAGTTCATCATTTTGAAGCCAGTTAAGGAAAATCTGCAGCTGGATGATTTTTCAGCAGATCTGATTGAAAAGGTTGTAGAGCCTGTCCAGATTCTTGAACACGAGATCGTGATTACAACAAGCATCGGGATAGCCTTATATCCAACGCATGGGAAAGATGTTAATGACATCATGAAAAAGGCGGATATAGCTATGTACAATTCCAAAGATAAAGGGAGAAATACATATTTTATCTTTACGCTTGAGCTGGATGAGAGCATCATCCGCAAGATGACGTTAAAAGAAGATTTAAAGCATGCACTGGTGCGGGATGAATTGGAGGTACACTTTCAGCCGAAGATCAGAGTATCCGATCAATCAGTGAATGGATTTGAAGCGCTTCTGAGATGGAAGCATCCTTCAATCGGCTTTATTCCCCCGGCTGAATTTATCCCGATAGCTGAGGAATCAGGCTCCATATCCGAGATAGGGAGCTGGGTCCTGCGGCAGGCGTGCAGAGAAATTTCCGCTATTAACGAAAAATATGGCAGGCAATATATCATTTCTGTGAATTTCTCGATCAAGCAGCTCCTGCAAAAAGATATTGTGGAAACTGTCTCGGGCATCTTAAACGAAACCGGCCTGGATCCGAAGTTTCTTGAGCTTGAAATAACAGAAAGGGTGGCCATGAATGATGCCTATTCGGCAGGGGATGCTTTTATGCAGCTGCTTGACCTTGGGCTGATGCTGAGCGTCGATGATTTCGGGACAGGATATAATTCGCTGAGCAACCTCCAGGAGCTGCAGATCCAGCGGCTTAAAATAGACAAAACCTTTATTCAGCAGATGGAAAGTGATGAACATAATAAAGCTTTGGTCGCTTCCATTGTATCGATGGGCAAGCATCTTGGCATGCAAATCACTGCCGAGGGCGTTGAAACCCCGGAGCAGCTGTCATTCCTGATGGAAATCGGATGTGATGAGGCGCAGGGCTTCTACTTCTCCAGGCCAAAGCCGATTGAGCAGATTATGAATACAATCAATGCCGGCAGCAAAGCAATAGCCGGAAAGGAGCAGTAATGAATATTCTATGGGACTTTGACGGTACACTTTTTGATACATATCCCGCTTATACACGGATTCTGAAGGATGTGCTGGGAGAAGAGGCAGAACATGAAGAGATCCTGTCTCAATTAAAGATTTCTTTTACCCATGCCTTTACCCATTACAACCTGAAGGAAGAGCAGATTTCCTATATAAGAAAGATGGCAAGAAGTCTGAAGCCGCAGGATCTTCAGCCATTTCCAGGAGTGAAGGATGTGCTGAAAAGGGCCGGGTGCAATGTCATCATGACACATAAAGAGAGGGAGGATGTGCTGGCCATCCTGGAGCATCACAATATGTCCTCTTTATTTGCCGATCTTGTCGCCGGAGATGATGGATATCCCAGGAAGCCGCATAAAGCTTCTTATGAATATCTGCATGGCAAAAACAGCATTGATCTTGCCATCGGTGACAGGGAACTCGATATTCTTCCGGCGAAGGAGCTGGGCATCAGGACCTGCCTTTTCCAGAATACTACACCTGGCGCGGATTATTATTTGCCGCGTTATGAAGATTTTGAGACTGTTATTGGATGGGAAGCATTTAAATGAAAACAGAAAGCAGGCAGCATAGCTGCCTGCTTTCTATTTCATTAGATTATAATTCTAGAGCTTCAAAAGAGCTGTCTTTGCTGTTCATTACCCTGACGTCTGTCGGCTGTATTTCAAGGACGATATAATTCGGGTCATTCGGACCGTCGAACCATGGCTTTAAATGATCATTCCAGACCTTTTCCTTGAGCTCTTCAGAAGCATTTACAGAGGCCCTTCCTTCGATCTCGAGATAAGCATCTCCCAGCCCTTCGCCATCATATCCGATAAGTATATGCACATTCGGATTTTCTTCAATTTCTTCCGTTTTATCGGTCTCTTTGCTTGTTGCAGTATAAAGCTTCAGCTCATCATTGAAAAATGTCATATAGCGTGTATGCGGCTTATTGCTTTTTACAGTCGCAAGCGTTCCTATTTTATTATCTTCCAAGATTTTAAGCACTTTTTCTTTCACATCATTATTAGTCATAAGAATCCCCTCCTATTTTATCTTTATCAATCGTTTCGAAGTCTGCATTATACTTTTCTTCACTGGAGGAATTATCTTTCGTGTTCCTCCCCATCTTCTCCTCGTGCTGCTCCTGCTTTAAGTCCTCAAGAGGAATGGTATCAACATTCTGCTCTTCCTTGAATTTATCGTAGATGCTTTCTTTGTCGGTTTTAAATTGTTCAGGGTTGTCCATATCCTGCTGTTCGTATTTTCCGTCTTTTTCGCCTGCCATGCGAAATCACCTCTTATACGAGATTATTTTTGGTTCTTTTCTGTTTTGGAGCCTTCTCTTTGCGGTTCGATATCTTTGTTGTGTTCTTTCTTCTTTTCCTGTTCAATTGAGTCATTGTCCTGGTGTTTATTTGTTTCAGCCATGAATATAACCTCCTTGATGATTGTGTAATAGTACATTACCCTTTTTCAGAAGTGAAAAACCGGGAGGAGAATTTCAATGTGCAGCTGACGGAAGGGGGAGGGGTGCAAAATGATATATTTCCTCAGAACGAACAGGCTGATTTTTTTTCAGTAGCAATAAAAAATGCCCGCTGCATATGCAGCGGGCATTTTCACTATATACGTCCCAGAAGAGATTCGAACTCCCGACCTACAGTTTAGGAAACTGTTGCTCTATCCTGCTGAGCTACTGGGACAACGTTATTTATTATATAACCTTTTTCTCTGTTGGTCAATAATGATCGAAAAAAAATCCTGTTTTTTTTGAAAGGCTTTTTCTGCATGAATTTTCCTTGCAGTGGGACAATAGTGGATATTTCTTAAGTAGGTTGGTGAAGAGATGTTCAAGGGCGGCAATAAAAGGGAAGAGCTCCTCCGTTTTTTAAAGGAGAAGGCTGGCCATGCATCAGATACAGCCGTTCAGGAGCTAAAAGGGGCGAGTTTTTCTGTCTATTTATTTTATATAAAAAGTATATGCGATACTGACAAAATCCAGGAGCAGCTTGTAAAGCCTTTTTTCCAGCTGCAGGATGAAACAGGATATAAAAAATATATTTGTTCACTGTCCGGTATCAGTGAGCTTGAGGACAGAGGGCAGGCTCTGAAGGGTTTGATGAGGGGCTCGGCGATCCTCTTATTCAGGGAAACTTTTTATGTTCTGCAGCTAAAGAAATATATAAGCCAGGGAGTCAAGGATGCAACAGTCGAAACAACCATCCAGGGACCACAGACTGCATTGAGCGAAGACCTGGGTACAAATCTAAATATCATCCGCCACCGCTATCATAAGACAAGCCTGACGGTGGAAGAAAATGAAATAGGTTCTGTTTCCGGGCTGGGCCTTCTGCTTCTCTATGACAAGGAAAAGATTGAGGCAGACATCCTGCAGGGGGTAAAAGATAAAATAGAAAGCATCAAAGCTTCACAGAAAATCGTCCAGTCAGCAGGGGAAATCCATAGAATGCTGACGCCGCGGGAAAAAACGCTCTTTCCTGTGTTCATGATCACTGAGAGGACTGATCGCATAGCCCTTAATCTTGCACAGGGAAAGATAGTCATCCTTATTGAAGGATCTCCTTTCGGCCTGATTCTGCCGGCCGTTTTTTTCGACTTTATGAGCTCTATGGAAGACCTGTATCAGCCTTATTGGGTTTCTAGATTTCTGATCACCCTGCGGTATCTGGGCCTGTTTATAAGTCTGCTGCTCCCTGGACTTTACGTGGCCATTACTTCTTATAACCCTGAAGTCTTCCAGGTCCAGCTTGCACTGGGAATTGCGGGGAGCCGGTCATCAGTCCCTTATCCCTCCTATCTGGAGGTGCTGTTCATGCTGATTATGATGGAGCTGCTGACAGAAGCATCCATCAGGCTCCCTAAATCGATCGGCTCGACAGCAACGACGGTTGGAGGATTGATTCTGGGACAGGCTGCAACGGAGGCAGGGCTGGTGTCCAACATCATGATTATCATCGTCTCAGCTGTGGCCATTTCCAATTTTGTGATTCCAATCAATGAAATGAGCTTCTCGATGAGGGTCATGAAATATGTCATCCTTCTTTTGGCTGCCATGACCGGCATGATTGGCCTGGTGATTGGCCTGATGGGCCTGCTTCTATTCCTCGTACGATTGGACAGCTTCGGAAAGCCGTATCTGAAAATGTTTTTTGGCGAAGGCAGCAAACAGTAGAAGCGAGGAGGTCCGAATGACTAGCCGTTATTTTTATTATCTGATTTTGTTAAATATGCTTGCCAATATCATCGTTTTTGTTCCAAAGATGCTGATTGAGGAACGTACTGGCGGAGCGGTGATGTCCATGGCGGTTGCTTTGCCTCTTGGCGTGATCGGAGCTTATTTCTTTTCAAGGGCAATGGGCAGATTTGAAGGAAAAAGTCTGCCGCAGATTCTAAAGAACTCTTTCATCCCCGGCTGGGCAGGGAAGCCGCTTATCCTATATCTGGCCGTCATTTGGCTGGCATCTGGCCTGATCACACTTTACGCTTTTACGGACATTACAGAAAGATTTATCAATCCTGACATGGAGAAATGGCAGATAGCGCTTTTCTTTCTGCTATTTGTTGTATGGGCGGCTTCTTCTAAGCCAGAAAAGGTGCTGTACCTCCTGGAAATCATCCTCATTCTGAACGGGCCGCTTGCTGTGCTGCTTCTTGTTAAAATTTATCTCAGCGGATCGCTGAGCTGGCTGGACATTAAAGAGGGAGCGACACACCTGTGGCAAATGCCGACCTGGAAGTCAGTATCTGCTGCAACATATGTCTTTTCCGGATACGCAAATTTAGTCATCTTCAATGTAGTCATGAAGGGGAAGGTAAAGCCGCGCTTCTTTCTGCTGACCCTGCCTGCAGGAGCAGCAGTGCTAGCAACCACGTACTTCGTTCCAATTGGCACTTTTGGGTTTGAAGGAGTGGGCGATCTGGAATATCCCTGGCTGTCGAGTGCTGATGCAGTCAGAATGGAGCTAGCCTTTGTTGAAAGGGCATTCTACATTTTCATCCTGATCTACATAGGAATCTCGCTGATGAATGTTGTGGTTCACTGGCATGTAGCCCAGGCACTGGTTAAAAGTGTCTTCCTGCTTAAAATGCATAAGAATAAAACTAAACTGGGTGCACTTTCAACAAATTTTCCGCTGATGCTGTTTGCTGCATTGTTTTTTATTGGCGTTTTTCTTGTCAATGAAGAGAATATGTCTGTCTTTACAATATGGTGGATGAACATCCGCATGCCGAGCGAGTACATTATGGTTGTCCTGTTTATATTGCTCTCCAGGAGGAAAAACAAATGAAGAAATGGCTGCTGCCGGCTGTTTTCGTTCTCTTAGTGTTTGTTGGAGGCTGCGGATTCAAGGATATAGATAATCGGTTTTTTGTTGTGACAATGGGAATAGATAAGTCCGAGGAAGGAGGGGATCTGATCAAAGTATCATTGAAGCTTGCCATCCCCACGGCAGACACAAGGTCGGATGACAGCCGCTTTGTGGTTGTAACAGAAACTTCTGAAACGATATCAGAGGCGATAAGAATCATCAAATCAAGAGTCGATAAGGAACTTGACTTTGGGCATCTGAAGGTGATCCTGCTTGGTGACCAATTGACAGATGCCAGCATCAAAAGGGAAATGGATTGGTTCTACAGAAGAAGGGACATTCAGAAAATAGCCTGGATAGCGATTGGCAAGCCGACTGCTGAAGAGGTGATGAAAATTAAGCCCCCTTCTGAAAGGCTGGCATCCAATACACTTTTTCTCTCCTTTGATCTGCAGGGTTCTGAGTCTCCTTATACCATTTCCAAGTATTTGTTCCAGTTTTACAGGGAAAGCAAGAGCAAGGGGATCAGCCCGGTGCTCCCGGTGGTCAAAGTGAAAAACGGCCTCCTTGAAATCAACCAGGCTGATATATTTATGAATCATAAACGTGTACTAAGGCTTTCAAAGAACGAGACAAAAACTTTTAATGCCCTCAAGCACGAATTTGAAAAACAGCAGATTACTGTTAAAGAGAAGGATAAATTTTTCGTGGTTTCCATCGACAATTATAAATCTGATATAAAGATTGCTGAATCTGGAAATGAAGCTGCCGTGGAAGTAGGCATTTCAGTTAAAGGTACGATCGAAGAGTCAAGAAGCGATCTATCGGAGAAGGAGCTTGAGGTTTATAATCAGCTTCTTGAGAAGGAGATTGAACGGATAGTGAAAGACTTGCTGAAAAAGTTTCAGGAGAAGTCTCTAGATCCTATGGGGTTTGGGCTTGCTTACAGAGCCAGCCATGTTGAGAAGGATGAGTGGGAAAGATGGAATGAAATTTATCCTGATATCGACATTAAAGTAAAAGCAGATTCGAAAATCATGGGTACGGGGATCATTGAATAGTTTGGCATGTTCGGGCGCAAGTAAAGGGGCTATGGCAGGAGTCTTTTCTTAAAAATTTGGTAAATTTTATAAGGCGAGGATAAGAAATGGTTAAGAGAGGTAAAAAACCTGCAAATCCTATTTTATTTCTTTTTTAATTTTGTAAGATAAGCTTGTAACCGGTTCATTAAAAAAGAGGAGGAATAAAAGATGAAAAAATGGTTTTTGATGCTGTTTGCTGCTCTATCACTATCAATGGCAGTTACAGGATGCAGCGGTACAGAAGATGAAGATACTGATACAGACACAGAGCAGAATGAAGATGCAGATACAGAAACCGAAGAAGGCACTGAGGAAGAATCTGAATAAGGCAAACAGGCTGCCCCGCGGAGGCAGCTTTTATTTTTTGAAGGTGAATCCCATGAAAGACTTTTGGAGACGATATTCTATTATGCAGGCAATATAAAAGGAGTGGTCTCATGGGAAACAAGCCGGCAATCTCATCTTCTGAATTAGGTACTTTATGGATGACATATCAGCAAAAGTCAATGATAATTCATATGCTGCCGTATTTTATTAAAAATGCCGGGGATCCGGAAGGAAAGGAACTGCTGCAGTCTTTATTGGTTCAGGTAACCCCTTATAAAGAAAGGATTGAGCGTTTTTTTGAAGAAGATGGTGCAGTCGTCCCTAAAGGTTTTACCTCTCAGGATGTCAATCCCGATGCCCCGGTTCTGTATCAGCCTTATTTTGATATTCATTTTTTGAGGCTGATGAAGGAAATCAGCATGGGGCTGCATACGCTCCATCTCAGCATGGCGTACAGAGAGGATATCATCACCTTATACAGAAACCTTTCACAGATTACACAGGAATTTTATCAGCACTTTACGCAGTTCCTGCTCAAGAAGGGTCTGCTGCCGCGTCCGCCTTCCGTTACAATGCCCAAGGATGTCGAAATGGCCGAGGGAACTGGGTATATGAAGGGAAACGACCTTTTTGGCAACAAAAGATCCCTGAACACAGTTGAAGTCGCGCATCTATATCATGCCATTGAGAGCAATGTGACCGGGATGCAAATGATCACTGGATTTGCACAGACTGCAAAGAAGCAGGAAGTGAGGGAGTACTTCAATAAAGGAAAAGACCTCTCCCAGAAAATCATTGTTGAATTTGGGCAGAAGCTGACAGATAGCGATATACAGGTCCCATCCACTTCGGCAGGGTATCCGACCTCTTCGACTGAAGGCCCTTTCACTGATAAGCTCATGCTGTATTGCACCAGCCTTTTGTGCAGCTTCGGACTTGGAAGCAATGCGATAGGAACTGCCTTTAGTCTCCGAAATGACCTGCCTTTGAAAATGGCAGCCCTGGCCAAGGATATCTATACATATGGACATGATGGAGGAAGAATCATGGCCAAGAATGGATGGATGGAGGAGCCGCCGCAGATGGAAGACCGCAATACATTGATCTGAATGAAAACGGCCCCTGCAAAGGGCTGTTTTTTTATTTTGTAAAATTTTAATGGATACGGTTTCATATAGGTTCGTACAGGGGTATAGAAGCTTGGGATTTAATGAAAAAACTGGAAGGGTGAGGTTCAGGCAGGGGTCAAAGAAGGGTCTTAAAAATCATTATCACTTCAAAAACATGACGGGAAAAGGTGAAAGAATGCAGACTGGGGATTTATTGATCATTGGAGGCAACGAAGAGAAGTGCAATGAAGTTGAGATTCTGAAGAAATTTGTGGAGATTTCGGCTGCAAGGACAGGCCCGATCGGGGTCCTGCCTACTGCATCCCGGATCCCTGATGAAGTGAGCCGTGAATATATAGAGGTTCTGAACAGGCTTGGAGCTGGTGAAGTGATCTGCCTTGACATCTCTTCACGGGCTGACGCGGATTCGGAGGAAATTGCCCGGAGGATAGAGAGCCTTGCAGCTGTTTTTATCACTGGCGGCGACCAGGGCAGGCTGGCAGAACTGATTCTTGGTTCAAAGGTATACGAAGCATTACATAACAGCTGGAAAAAGGGGATGCCCATTGCCGGGACGAGTGCAGGCGCCTCCATTATGGGGAAAGTTATGATCGTGTCGTCCCAGACAAAAGCGGCAGATGATGTCCTGCAGGTAGAATTGGGAGAAGGCTTCGGTTTTCTCCAAAACCTGGTCATCGATCAGCACTTCTCCCAAAGGGCCCGGTTTGGCAGGCTTTTGGGAGCCATTGCGGAAAACACAGATTTGATGGGGATAGGCATTGATGAAAATACGGCCATCCTCGTCAGAAATGGACAGTTTGAAGTCTTCGGCGAGCATCAGGTGTTCGTCTTTGATGGAAAGGAAGGGGAGTTCGTCAATTCCGCTGTTTCAAGCAACGGAAGCGAGGAACTGACGCTGTCTGATTTTAAGCTGCACACTTTGACCGGCGGATACAGATTTGATTTGGGCAATAGAAAATTACTTCTTAATGGGGAAGAGGGACAAAGATGAACGTAAAGCGCATACGATATTTGCAGGGTCCTAATTATTTCAGCTATAAACCGATGATGTGGGTGGAAATCGATCTGGAAGAGCTGGAGTTCCAGCCCACCAATAAGCTTCCCTTTTTCGCTGACATTCTGCTGGAGGCCATTCCGTCACTCGGGGAGCATACCTGCTCAAGGGGATACAAAGGCGCTTTTGCAGAGCGCCTCCGCGAGGGGACATGGATGGGCCATGTACTGGAGCATATAGCCCTTGAGCTTCAGTCCCTGGCAGGCATCGAAGTGAAGTATGGAAAAACAATCACAAGCGGGAAAAAGGGCATCTATTTTATTGCCTTTGAATACAAAGAGCCGGAATCAGGTTTGTACGCCTTTCAGTCAGCAAAAGAGATTGCTGAAAAAATCCTCAGGGGCGAGGAAGGCTTTTCGGTAAAACACTATGTTGAGAAGATCGCCGACTTATTTTACAAGAATAAGCTTGGCCCGAGCACAGAGTCGATTTATCTGGCCGCTGCAGCACGTAAAATTCCTGTTGAACGTGTGGGGAAAAACAGCTTCCTAAGGCTTGGGACAGGCTCTAAACAAAAATATGTACAGGCAACCATTACGAGCCAGACCTCTTATTTGGCTGTCGAGGCCTCCTGTGATAAGGAAATGACCAAGGAAATGCTTCGTGGAACCGGCATTCCTGTACCAGAAGGGGAAGTGGCCGAAACATTGGAAGGGATAACTGAAGCTGCAGTGAGGGTCGGCTTCCCGCTTGTAATCAAGCCCCTTCATGGAAGGCAGGGGCAGGGTGTGGCAACAGGCATCAGCAGCTGGGATGAGCTGAATGCTGTGCAGAAATGCCTCAATGAGGAAGACAAGCCGTATATTGTTGAAAGGCATTATGAAGGAAGCGACTACCGCCTCTTTGTAGTTGACAACCAATTGCGGGCTGCAAGTTTAAGAGTGCCTCCTTTTATCATCGGAAACGGCAAAGATACGATTCAGCAGCTGATCGATAAAGAGAATGAAAATCCGCTGAGAGGAAACGGCCATGAAAAGCCTATGACCAAAATTCCAATGGCTGAGGCGCTGGACTGCTTCCTTGAAAAAATGGATTTGAATAAGAGCTATGTACTTGAAAAAGGAAGGGTTCTGCCGGTAGCAGGAAATGCAAACCTTTCCACCGGAGGACAGGCGATCGATGTTACCGATGAAGTACATCCATCCGTCAGGAAAATGGCTGAAGCGGCTGCAGCTTCGATTGGCCTTGATGTCGCCGGAGTCGATATCATTTCACAGGATATCGCAAAGCCATTGGATCCGCGTGATACCTGTGTACTGGAGGTCAATGCTGCCCCTGGGATCCGGATGCATCTTTACCCTGGAAAAGGAAAGAGCAGAAACGCCGGTGCTGACATTGTTGACTATTTGTTTTCCAGCAGGGAAGAAGCAGCGATCCCGGTAATCGCTGTAACAGGAACGAACGGGAAAACCACAACCTCAAGGCTCGTCAAGCATTTCATCGAAAAGGAAGGTACGACTGTCGGCCTTACCAGCTCAGATGGCGTCTATGTCGGTGAACAGTGCATCGATACAGGGGACTGCTCAGGGCCGATTTCGGCAAGGAAGATATTAAGCCATCCTAAAGTCGATATAGCGGTGCTTGAGTCTGCCAGGGGAGGAATCCTTAGAGAAGGGCTTGCCTTCCGCCATTGTGATATAGGCATTGTCACCAATGTTTCTGAAGATCACCTCGGACTTGATGGGATTGAGGATTTCGCCCAGCTGGTAAAATTAAAGAGGCTTATACCGGAAGTAGTCATTGAAGGGGGCTATTGCATCTTGAATGCCGATGATCCGGAGACTTTAAAAATGGCGTCTTACACGAAAGGGAAAGTCATTTATACATCACTGAATGAAGAGAGCGAGGGTTCCCAAAGGGCTCTGGAGAAGGGCGAGCCTCTTTGGTATCTGGACAGCATGGGACAGATTGTATACGCGGAAGCAGGCATCAAAGCGGAATTCCTGCCTGCTGCTGATGTACCTGTTACAATCAATGGCAGGGCGAAGCACAATATAGCCAATCTGCTTCAGGCACTGGCTGCGGCGGCTGCGCAAGGAGTAAGTCTTGAAACACTCAAGGAAAAGGCTTTATCGTTTACACCTGACTCCAGGAATTCCCGTGGAAGGTTCAATGCTTTCCTTGTTCAAGGGCGGGAAATCATCATTGATTATGCCCATAATGCTGCAGGGCTGTCTGCTGTTTTTGGTACGGCCGCAGATACAAAAAACAAAAGGCTGATTACCATCCTTTCAGCCCCGGGAGACCGGTCGGATTCCGATATTGCCAGGATGGCAGAAATTTCAGCGGGATATTCAGATTTAATCATCATAAAGGAAGATAAAGACCTGAGAGGAAGACTGCCCCTTGAAACTGCCTCTCTTTTGAAAGCAGCTGCTTCCACGGTTATTGACAGCCAGTCAGTGTTCGTACACCCTGATGAACTGGAAGCTTACCAGAAAGCCTGGTCATTGTCCCAGGAGGGAGATACACTCCTGTTTTTATATGAAGACTTTGAGGTGGCGTCCTCTTTTATTGAAGATCTTAAGAAACATGAACAAGCCCTGCAGGGGGATTGACAGGACAGAGTGGCCTGCCATCTTAAAGATGGCAGGCTTTTCTGCGGAAAGAGGCCAAAACTCAGGGCATTTTAAAGAGCACTCTGCCATAAGGTATAGGGAAGCCGTACTTGGAAAGGAGTTTTCTATGATACAGCTGCCCGTATTTCCAGGCCTGTCCGCCGATATGCTGCCAGAAACCCAAAGGGCTATATGGCAAGCTTTAGATAGAAGCCCGGAGACATTTTATTATTCAAATGCCGGTGAGCTATTGTTTGAGCTGGAAACGAGGGAAAAGATCCTGTACTACTCGAGGAAGCTGAGTGAAAGCGGCGCTGTATTTGCCGCCTTTCAAGACTCATTCTTCAATCCGGCATATTGGATAAAAACAAGGGCGGGATATGCCTTAAGGCCGGACGTCCGCCCTTCTGAAGCGGTCAACGATGTTTTTTCCAATGGCAGCAAATATGCTATTGAATGTTCAACGGCCATCGTGCTTATCTTATACAAGGCAGTGCTTGAGTCTATTTCTGTCCGCTACTTCAATCAGCTGTTCCAAAATCTGCTCGTATGGGATTGGAATTATGACAGAGATCTGGGCATTGTTACAAAAATAGGATCAAACTTTATTCCAGGCGACATTGTCTATTTTTATAATCCCGATTTCCGGCATCCGGTCTGGACGGGGGAGAATGCGGTCTATCTGGGCAATGATGCTTATTTTGGGCATGGAATTGGCATCAAGTCAGAGCAGGAAATGGTTGCTGCCCTCAATACACTCAGGAAACCAAATGCCACCAGATCAGCATTCCTTATCTCCCAGCATAGCAGGATCAATTTCCGTTATTTATTTCAATTTGCTAAAAGGATCCAGGGGTTTTAGGCAGGGAGTTTGCCTTAAAATCAGGCATCGAGTGCACTTCAGTCAATCAAGGAGCTCGATAAAATCTGTTACGATGCCGTCAGCAGGAAGCTTCAATGCTTTTCCTGCTTCTTTTTCTGTTCTGATGGTCCAGATAATGGCCTTCATCCCTTTTTGATGTATCCGGTCCAGAAGCTGTCTGCTTGCGATAGTATGCTTTGGATTTATATAGCAGGCATACTTTGCAATCTGTTCAAGCTCCCTTGCGGTCATCCTTTTCGTTTTGTAATTCAGGAGAATCCCGACCGGGATGGAAGGGAGCAGGCTACGAATCTTTTTCATTGAGCTCCTGTCAAAAGATTGGATGATAATGCGGGATCCAGGGCCCTTGTCCAGCTCCCGGCTCTTTAGCTCTTCTGCAATCTGTTCTTCTATACCCGGGTAAAGGGCCGGCTTCTTCAGTTCAATCAGGAGCCCGGCTTTACCGGCATATTTGTCCAGCATTTCAGTGAATGACGGGATGATTTCCCCCGCATATTCCGTTGAATGCCAGCTGCCCGCATCCAGGCTTCTCAGCTCTTTCCATGTCAGGGAAGAAACTTTTCCCTTGCCGTCTGTTGTCCGGTCGACAGTCGAATCATGAATAACCGCAAGTCTACCGTCCTTGGTCCGCTGGACATCAAATTCAAGAAAATCTGCTCCCATTTGAAGCGCATAGTCAAATGATGAGAAGGTATTTTCCGGCCTGGATCCTGCCGCTCCACGGTGTCCGATTTTGAGCTTTGCTGGCAGGCTGCCATGCGCCTCCTGTACTTTTCGATGGACTTTCAGCCTGGCTAAAAGCAGTGTTAATCCATTCCGGTAGCTGCCCAAGCTTTTCATCTCCTTTTACTGGGGAATTGTAACCTCCTGTTTTCTTTTACCCTGACAATCTATCATAATGAACTGCTCCTGTTTCGGCAAATGAAAACTTAATCCCAATCTTCATATATGATCCTGCCGCCAGTCAAATCTATTTCGTTTCGTTCACCTTTATAGTAAAGCTTTCCATTTTCTTTGATCAGCAGTTTTTCATAAGTGTAAATATTCTTGCCTGCAGGCAGTTCAATGACTACCTTTTGACCCAGATCTTTTTTCGGTGATTCTATCTTAATAAGACTGGTAGAATAGTAGAAAATCAGAAGAACTGCTGCAGCCGTCAACAGGATGAGGAAAGGAATCTTCCATCTGATTGTCCGCCTGCCGGTATATCGGTCTGATCTCATGGTATCTGCAACCTCCGCTAAAATATAATGCTTGCCAAGCGAGTAAATTGATTCTAAGTAAAGCCTTTACTAGCGTATGCAGCAGCGGCAGGGCCGATGACAAAAAGAGGCTGTCTGCCAGGCGGCCGCCTGATGTGGGATCTTAGGCCGGATTGACTACTCTGCCTCAGTTTGAACCAGGCACAGCTATAGGGAATGGAATCAATTTTGGTAGATTAGTCTATTTCTGTTTTAGCTGATAGTATGATATGGTAGGTACGGAGCAGGATTACATAATTTTTAAATGGATCCAATCAGATTAGCCGGAGGAAGAATTATGATTTGGGAAACCGTAGATGGAATTAATATATGGAAACTGAGCAGGTATTTCAAGAAGCTTTCTGCTTCTAAGCTGACGCTGGAAGAAAAAGTTCTGAATGATGTTCTGGTCGTTACACTGCCGCTGAAAAAATCAGATGAACCCACTGCTGCTGAAATCAGAAGACAGATTGAAGAGGCTGTCCTGCACTCAGATGGATTTGAAACATTGAAAGTGGCACTCCTGGAAAACTGCAGGCCATCATACAAAGAAATGATGACGAAATATGGGGTCAGAAGATGGCTGGAAATTCCTGTTGAAGAAAATGTTATATATCAATTTTCATTTGAAAATATAAAAGAAACCAGCCAGCATAGTCCTGCCAGCTAACTAAAGGCAACGGAGCTTATGAGCTTGCTGCATGATAGCATGGGAAACCATGCTTTTTTTTATGGGTAATTTTGAGAAAATTGAAACTTTTGCCATGCCCATTCGTAAATAATACAGAAGCTTCCAGTTGGATAGTCAGAGGGGGAGGAAAAGCAAATCATCTATAATTGTGCTAAGTTTTTAGGCCGTTGTATGTTGTGTGCGAGAAGCGGGAGGGAGGTTTGATATTGATATGGAGATCTTCGGGTTGCCGATCCAGACTCTATACTTGTACATTTTGTGTTTTTCAGGCGGAATAATAGTTTTATATATTTTGTTCGGAGATGTTTTGGAGGGAGCCGGTGATATCAGCCCTTTCCTGGACCCCATACTGATTTTTGCTTTTATGACGATTTTTTCGGCAGCCGGCTTCCTGATGGAATATACAACCGGGATGGACAGCATCTTTATCATAGCCATCTCGGCGCCAATCGCTTTTGTTTTGGATGCCGTTTTATATCTTTTTGTGCTGATCCCTTTATCCCAAGCGGAAGAATCACTTGTCTATACAGATGAATCCTTAAGAGGCAGGGTTGGGAAGGTCATTATCCCGATACCTGATGACGGTTTCGGTGAAGTGCTGATTGAAAGTGTCAGCGGGAGGATTGCCAAGTCAGCCCAGAGTTTTAAAGGAGGGCCAATTGAAGAAGGCCAGGAAGTACTCATTATAGAAGTTAATGAAAATGTCCTTCAGGTTGTCAGGCATGAAGGATTATAAACAGGAGGGAACAGAATGGAAATGATTTGGGTGGTAGTTGGTGTTGCAGCTTTTCTTTTAATTGCTCTGCTCGGTGTATTTGTTACTAAGTATAAGACGGCAGGACCTGACGAGGCTCTGATCGTGACAGGCAGCTATCTTGGAAACAAGCGGGTCCACGTGGATGAGTCCGGCAATAAAATTAAGATCATCAGGGGAGGAGGGACCTTCGTCCTTCCGGTATTTCAGCAGGCAGAGCCATTGAGCCTGCTTTCAAGCAAGCTTGAGGTATCAACGCCAGAGGTATACACCGAACAAGGTGTTCCAGTGATGGCCGATGGCACTGCCATCATTAAAATAGGCGGCTCCATCAGCGAGATCGCCACTGCAGCAGAACAGTTCCTTGGAAAATCAAAGGAAGACAGGGAGAACGAGGCAAAGGAAGTGCTCGAAGGACACCTGCGTTCCATCCTTGGTTCAATGACTGTCGAAGAAATTTACAAAAACAGAGATAAATTCTCCCAGGAGGTCCAAAGAGTAGCCTCCCAGGATCTGGCTAAGATGGGCCTTGTGATCGTTTCGTTGACGATCAAAGATGTAAGGGACAAAAACGGCTATCTGGATTCTTTGGGCAAGCCAAGAATTGCTCAGGTCAAAAGGGATGCGGATATTGCAACAGCCGAAGCCGATAAAGAAACGAGGATCAAAAAGGCAGAAGCTGATAAAGACGCCAAAAAGGCAGAGCTGGAGAGGGCAACCGAGATAGCTGAGGCCGAAAAGGAAAATAAGATGAAAATGGCAGATTACCGCAGGGATCAGGATATCGCCAAGGCACGTGCCGACCAGGCTTATGATCTGGAAACAGCCAGGGCCAAACAGGAAGTTACTGAGCATGAAATGCAGATCAGGATCATTGAAAGGCAGAAACAGATCGAGCTGGAGGAAAAAGAAATCCTGAGGCGTGAAAAGCAATACGATTCCGAGGTTAAAAAGAAGGCAGATGCAGACCGTTATGCTGTGGAGCAGGCTGCAGAAGCAGAGAAGCGTAAACAGATTACAGCAGCTGATGCCAATCAGTACCGCATTGAATCGCAAGCAAAGGCAGAAGCCGAGCGGGTCAGGGTTGACGGCCTTGCCAAGGCGGATGCCTTAAGGGCCCAAGGGGAATCTGAAGCCGAAATTATCCGCCTGAAAGGACTTGCAGAAGGAGAGGCCAAGCGGAAAATTGCTGAGGCGTTTGAGCAATTCGGAGAGGCTGCAGTTCTCGATATGGTCCTCAAAATGCTTCCTGAATATGCCAAACAGGTTGCGAGCCCGTTATCCAATATTGATAAAATCACGGTCGTCGATACAGGCGGCGATGGCAAAAGCAGCGGGGCCAACAGGGTTGCTGGCTATGCAACAAATCTAATGAGCACCATGCAGGAAACGCTGAAAGCTTCTTCAGGCATCGATGTGAAAGAACTGCTCGAAAACCTCTCAGGCAAGCATAATGTACGCCAGAGCCTGGATGAACTCACATATGAGCTGAAGGAGGCGGCCCAGAAGAAAGAAGGGGAAAAAGGGACCATCAGCACACCATAAGGTTTCAGGCGCAGGAAGAGCGATTCCTGCGCCTTTCATTTTAATTTTTTTCAATTGCCGGCTTTGGTGACTAATGCCGCCAGTTTTTTTATTTGGCTGTTTCTGCCTCCCTGTTTGTTTGCCTCTGAGGAAATGACCTAAAAATTGTGCGTTAGTCTATTCGCACAATAGCTCATTGCTGAATAGGATATATTGAATCAACTAAAGGAGGTTTTACAAATGTCAGACGGATGCGGATACGGCGGAGGTTTTGCCCTGCTGGTAGTATTGTTCATTTTATTGATTATCATCGGTGCTTCTTGGGGTTATGGCGGAGGCGGCTACGGCTACTAAACGGTACTGACAAAGAATAAAAGGAGGAGATCTTCCAATGGCATACGGATACGGATACGGCGGCTATGGCGGCTGCGGCTACGGAGGCGGCGGCTACGGCGGCGGGTTTGCGCTGATTGTTGTACTATTCATCCTTCTGATCATCGTTGGTGCAGCCTGCTTTAAATGGTAATAAAGTGAAAGGGGGGGACAGGGCATCCTGTCTCTCCTTTTGTATACCGGGTTCTGTACAAGTCCCTCCACATACATTTAAGTGTTTTATCCCCCTGCCTAAAGGGAATGTAAACAAAAACAGTAAATGGAGGAGAGAATGATGGAGCATCAGACTGAGGACAGGGCATACACGCTCGATGAGATTCACGGCCTTCTGGAAAGCGGGCTTCAGCGGGAGCTTAACCCAAAGGAAAACGGCATTGTATCAAAGTGGATTGCTTCTTTTGATAAAGAGGATAGGATCGTTGTACTGAATATGTTCAAAGAGCTGCTGAATAAGCATAAACGGATAGATTGAGCGGGGAGCCTTCATTTGAGAAGGCTTTTTTCTATGTACAGAGAAGAAATCCTTCCGGGCCAGAAATGGAGGGAACTTGGCGGAAATGCCACATGCAAATGATTTAATGACAAATCTTGATTGGCTGTTAAAGAACCTCTATAATCGGAGTATAAACGAATTTCCTATAAGTGGAATCAATGCCCGTATTCCCCTATCTGTTTCAGAGGCTTTGACGGACTCTGCTATTATCCATTTTTTCCCTTGAAGTCCTGTCATCGTTATTGAATATCCAGCGTTCGGCCACAGTGGAGGCCGGCTCATTTCGGCATTAATCAGGAGGAATCAATAAAAATATATGTCTATGAAACAATCAATTAACACTGCCGGAAAAAAATCTTTGGGAAAAGAATTTTATATTGTAGGAATTGGCGCGTCTGCCGGGGGACTGGATGCCATTGAACAGTTCTTTTCGAAAGTACCTGCCGATTCCGGTATGGCGTATATAGTTGTTCAGCATTTATCCTCCAAATATAAAAGCTTTATGCCGGAACTTTTGGCAAAGAAGACCAAAATGAAAATATTGCGAATCAAGGAAGGGATGCAGATCCAGCCTGACACCATCTATCTGAATCCCCCGGATTCCTATACGTCCATTGAAGACGGTACATTCAAGGTGAGCGGATACGAAAAAGACAAACAGCTGCATTTTCCGATAGATGCCTTTCTGATATCCCTCGCTGCGAGCAAAAAGGACAAGGCGGTTTCCATAATCTTTTCAGGAAAAGGAAATGATGGAACGGCTGGAGTTAAAGCGATTAAAGATAATGGCGGAACGGTTATAGTCCAGGATGGACAGTCAGCTAAATTCAATGATATGCCGGAAAGTGCAATTCTTTCAGGCTATGCAGATTATATTGAGGCCCCTTCCAACATGCCCTCTATTCTTAGTTCCTTCAATGAAAGTGTCCTGCCCCGCTACAGCCAGGAAACCTTAGAAGAAATTTTTGGCCTGATAAAAAAGAAAACTGGATTGGACTTCGCATGCTATAAGAAAAACAGCATTATAAGAAGAATTGAACGGCGGATCCTGCAGCTTGAATCCAAGCATCAAAGCGTTGAACAATATCTGGATTTTCTGCAGGCAAACAGCGGAGAGGTTGAACATCTTCAAAAAGACCTGCTGATCGGCGTTACCCACTTTTTCAGGGATGAGGAAGCTTTCAAGATCATTGAGGATGTGATCGTACCGGAAGCCGTCCACCGGAAGGCGGCTGCAAAGGAAGAGCTCAGAATCTGGATTGCCGGCTGTTCCACAGGTCAGGAAGCATACTCCTACGCAATTCTGTTCGACCGCTATGTGCACAGGATGGGCTTAGACCTTAACATTAGGGTCTTTGCAACAGATATAAATAAAGATGCAATAGAGTTTGCCAGACGGGGGATTTATCCCGGCCATCAGACAGAAGGCATACCAAAGGAACTGCTGAAGAATTATTTTGTGAAAAAAGGAGACAGCTGGGAAATCATCAAGCGCATCCGCAGCCATGTCGTCTTTGCTCCACATAATTTGATAAAAGACTCTCCTTTTGTCAACATGGATTTAATCAGCTGCAGGAACGTCATGATTTACTTTCAGCCGGACCTGCAGCGAAAACTGCTGTCGCTCTTTAATTTTGCTTTAACAGAAAAGGGCACACTTGTTCTCGGCCACAGCGAAACAACCGGGAAAATGTCCCATTTCTTCCGTCCTGTCAACAGCAAATGGAATATCTATAAAAATGCGATTTCTGAGAACTGGGTGGTGCAGTCAGAAGGGAGAGTTTCGAAAATGCCGGTTTCGGCAGATCAAGTTGAAAATAGGAGCATTGCGGCAGATTCACTCTCTGCACGCAGGAGGGCGGCTATCCATCAAACCCTTATGGATAATTATGTGCTTCCGTGCATCGTCCTGAATGAAGTCAATGAGGTAATATTCACGTCCCGCCGGGCGAATAAGTATCTGAATTTCCTGAATGAATCCGCGAGCAAAAGCATTTACAAAATGGTCCCTGTCCACCTGTCTGTCATGATTGGGACTGCCCTGAAGAAGTTAGATGGTGAGCGGAGTGAGGTACGATATAAAAACGTCCATTTTGACGTAGATGGCGAGAACCGGTATTTTGATCTGATCGTAAAGAAATTTGCAGCCAACGAATCGCTGGTCATCATCCTTTTTGATGAAGACCAGAATACGAAGGAAAAGAAAACGATGCCACTTTACTTCGATCCGCACAGCACGGTGGCCGAGAGGATAGCAGACCTGGAGCAGGAGCTGTACTATACTCAGCAGACACTCCAGACAACCATTGAGGAGCTTGAGACATCCAATGAAGAACTACAGTCTGCAAATGAAGAGCTTATTGCAGCCAATGAAGAAATGCAGAGCGCCAATGAAGAGATGCATTCGATCAATGAAGAGCTTGTGAATGTAAACAATGAGTATGAACAAAAGATCAAAGAAGTGACCGCCCTTGCCGATGATATGGATAATCTGCTCATCAGCACAAATATAGCAGCGGTATTTCTGGATGCTGAACTGAATATCCGCCTTTTTACACCGGAAGCCAAAAAGGTCATCAATGTCATTGATATGGATGTCGGCAGGCCGTTTTTCCACATCTCGCATAATTTCGAACAGGCATCACTTGTGGAGGATGCTGAAAGAGTCGTCAAATCATTTAGTAAAATTGAGAAAGAGCTCATGTCCAAGGATCATAAATGGTATCTGATGCAGGCATTTCCGTATCGTACAAGTGAGAATGTGATGGACGGGGTTGTCTTTACCTTCAATGATATTACCGAAATAAAACGATTCAACCAGAAGCTCAAACTGACCTCCAATGCCCTTGATCAGAGTCCATCCAGGATCTTGATCATTGATAAATCTGGCAATATTGAATACCATAATAGAGAATTTGCCGAGCATGAGGGAAAGCCTGACAGCTTTGTGGGAAGGAATATTAAAGACCTTTACAGAGATCAAATGGATACAGCTGATTTTGAAGAAATTGAAAATGCCATCATTGCGAAGGAAGTGTGGAAAGGCAGCATGTCCTATCCGCTTGATGGCGGAATCGCCAGGTGGGAGAACGTCTGCTTTTTGCCAATCGAGGACCAGTCCGGAGATGTCAGCAGCTATCTTGGCATCATAGAAGATATTACAGTCCATAAGGCATCCGAGGCTATGCTGCAGAAATCAGAAATGCTGTCTGCAGTAGGGCAGCTTGCTGCAGGAATTGTCCATGAGATCCGCAATCCGCTGACTTCCCTGAAAGGATTTCTGCAGCTGATGATGCAGACTGGCAGCTATAACAAGGAATACACTGAAGTCATGATGTCTGAATTCGGCAGGCTGGAAGCCATCATTGACGAGTTCCTTGTCCTTGCAAAGCCTAAAGCAGCTGTTTATGACCTGGTCAATGTTTCCAAAGTCATCCAGGATGTTTGTGTCCTTCTTGATACACAGGCCATTATGCAGAATATAAGCATCACAGCAGTCCATCAGGATGCACTGCCAAAGATCAGGGGAAATGAAAAAGAGCTGAAGCAAGTTTTCATCAATATGGTGAAAAACGCGATTGAAGCAATGGAAAACGGAGGGACAATCCTGATTGAGACGGGGATGGAAGGAAAAAATCTGCTCGTCAAAATATCCGATCAGGGAAAAGGGATACCCGAGAAGCAGCTTAATAAAATGGGAGAGCCGTTTTACACTACAAAAGAAAAAGGGACAGGCCTGGGAGTCATGGTCAGCTTCAGGATCATTGAGAACCACAAAGGCACTCTCAATTATGCAAGTATTGAAGGGAAAGGGACGACAGCAGAAATCCGTATTCCCTGCATTCAATAAAGGCAGGCTCTCAGTCTATTAAAGAGTCTGCCGCTGACATCATATTCAATAGATTTTTCTGGATCCGCTCCAAATACTCCGCTTTTCCATGTTCAATGGCAAGGGGCTGAAGAATGTTTATCAGATCGATTGATTCAGAAGCTGAATGGCTTATGCTTTTCAGCTTCTTTTTATGTTCGATTGCCATTAGTTTTTCATGCGCATTGCTGCTTACTTCAAAAAGGAGGGGATTATGCAGGCCTCGCGGCTTCAATTCTGCCGGCTGCAGGGATGAAAGCCTGTTTCGGAGCATGGCCAGATGATGCTGAACCTCCAAAAGATTTGAAGAAATGGGGGCACAGCATACATAGATAAGCTTCTTTTCAGGGATGCGTGAATAATAGATATTAAAAAGTTCAACTGCATTTCCAGAGGTGCGCAGATTAATTTCAATCATTTCTCCGCTTTTTTTCTCAGGCATGCTGAATACTTTTTCAAGGCTGTCCTGGTCAGCAAGCTGGATAAAGCTGATGCAATAGGGAAATCTGTCCTCGGCTGCTTCAGAAGCGAACACAATTTTCAAGTCAATATCCAATATGAAAAAAGGGATAGGCAGCAAGTTTAAATCCGTTTTCATGTATAATGCCTCCTTTTTGGTAAAATGACAGCCTGCAGGACCTGCAGGCTGATAACTGTATTATATAGCAATCTCTTTAGATTGGCTTAAAATCCAGGGCTCCAGATCTTCCAATTTCTTAATTAGAACGGTTTCTTTGCTGCAGAAGGGTGTAAAATCATAGCGGTTGATCAGTCTGCTGCCTACCAGAATCTTTGGACGGAACGACAGCTGTTCAAGCTCTTCTATATATTTCTTCAATAAAGGAAGATGGTGGGTCAGTGACAATGAGATGCCGATAACATCCGGCTTCCATTTTTCCGCACTGTTCAAGGCATATTCCAATGGCAGGCTGGCACCTAGATTTTTTACCTCCCAGCCATTTTCTTTGAATATGGAAGCTGTCATCTTTAGTCCGAGATAATGCTGTTCGCCCTCCGGACAAAAGAGGAGGGCTTTTCTTCCCTGTGCTGCTTTCTGGCCTTTTTCAAAAGAGTACTTGGTTAGAATGTAATCACATATTCCAGTCGCAAGATGTTCATCCGCCACAGTAATGAGGTCCTTTTGCCATAGCTCTCCAATATAATGCATACTCTCGCTCAGCAAACTTTCAAATATATAGCAGGATTGATAGTCTTTATAATCATATTCCTGGATAATGGCCCAGCTTCCGTAAATATCGCCTTTCAACAGGTAACTGGCAAGCTCCTTGGCTGCTGCTGAATACAATGATATCAACTCCTGATAAAATAATTGTGACCGATGTCCCAAAAACAATCTCTTATTAATAGTATACTATATAAGAGAATAGAAATCGCGTTCATGGCAAAATTATAGAGGAGGGCCCAAGATGGAAAAACATGATAAAGATAGAATCGTCAAAAAGCTTTTTGAGCGCTTCTATGAAGAGTTTCCATCCCTTGAGAAGTTCGGGGAATCAGGAAAGAGGAGGACAGAAGAAGATATAAATTATCACTTTCAATATTTGGAAACTGCCTATAAGCTGGAAAGCATCCAAATTTTCACTGATTACAGCAAGTGGCTCCAGGATATACTCACTTCCAGGGGACTCGATTCTTTTTATCTGGTACTGAATTTTAAATGGCTGATTGAAGAGATGAATGAGACAGATGCTAAGGAGAAAAACTTTTACATTCAAGCTCTTGAAGAAGGCATAAAGGTCCTTGAAGCTTTGGAAGCAGGGGGAAGCCAGGCCTAGAGGCAAAATGAACAACAAGAAAGCCCGCCGGTTTCCCGGCGGGCTTCTTCTGTGCCTGATTATTTAGCGTTGATGTTCAGCTTGCCTCCAGCTGTCTCTCTTGTTTCATTTCCATAATCGTCCGTCACCTTGACTTCAATTTCTGCGCCAGGGGCTTTGACGTTCTTCGTTGCTGTATAGTAGCCCACATAATGGCCCTCCGACGTTTCCATCATCGGAAGCTCCAGAGCATTTGTCAGCTGTCCGCCGGTATTTGTCAGCGGCATTCTGATGGAGAATACAGCTTTCAGGCCTGGTTCACTGTCAAATTCAATTTTGACGCTTTCGCCGGATTTCAGATCTTTATTTTCTTCCGGCAGCAGGTTCTCAATGACAGGCGCGGTGTATTTAGCAAACACTGTCACTTTTTTGTTTATCTTGTTTTTTGCCTTGTCCTGAGCAGTGACAGTGATGATATTTTCACCTTCGTTTAAAAGGATCCTTAATGAATAGGCTCCGTCCTGGACTGAAGCTTTTTTTCCATTGACTTTTACCCAATCAAGGTTCGCATCTGCAACAGTACCTTCGACAGTAACTGTTTCCTTATTTGTTTTTAAGCCGTCAGCAGGGGAAGTAATTGTCAGTTCCGGTTTTTCCGTATCCACAATGACTTTTACAGGGGCGGAAGAGTCAGTTGTCCCGCTGTCAGTGGCGGCTTTGGCAGTCAGGATATTTTCTCCCTCGTTCAATTCCGCTTCTACAGTAAATTTCCCGGAGTCGTCTGCTGTTGTTTCCGCAGCCTTTTCACCGTTAATGTACAGGTGGACCGCTGTGGATGGGGCAGAATTTCCTTCAATCACTGTCTGTTTTTGCTTTGTGATGGTCCCGTCGGCAGGCGATGTGATAACTGGGGCATTCACTTCGTAGTCCACTGCAGCCCGTATCATATAGTTGCCTTCTTCTGCCGGAACTGGTGACCAGGCACCGCCGACCAGCTGCCAGCTCCTCCCTGCATTTGGACCGTCTTCATCAGTAGCAAGGCCCGGGGTATTTGGATTTGGAGCTGATTGGATATAGACCATGTAAAAATCGCCATTGACCATGATGCCTTTGTCTCTTAAATCAACACGGGTCCATTCGCCGTTTCTTAAGGCAGATGCTTCAAATGGCCCGGCAAGTTTTTTCCCCGGGGCACCGTCAGGACCGCTTGCGTCAAAGACTGCAACCTGGAATTCCGTTCCTCCTGGCACCGGCCATTCTGTGTCCCAGAAGCGGAATATTCCGCCGGTGACCATTGCGCTGTTCTGGCCATTTTCAAGTGACATTTTCACAGCCCAGCCGTTACCGGCATCATAAAATGCTCTTGCATTTTCTGCTGATCCGTCGTCATAGCCGATCTCACCAGGATAGCCAATGAATGGCTTCAGCTGGATATTTTGTTCGGCACTTGAACTGCCTTCGATTGTTATTTCGGCTTCTTCGCTATAGTAGGATGGAGCAACAACCTTTAAGGTGTATGTCCCTTCATAGGCTGTTAGCGTATATTGTCCATTCTCATCCGCGTAGACTGGTTCAACAGCTGCATCTTCCATAAGCATAACCATGGCTCCCGGTACAGGCTCGCCGGTCAATTCGTTAGTAACCGAACCTGTAACAGTTCCTTCCGGAATTTCTTCCAGTACAAAGTTTGCTGATGCCTCTCCGTCTTCAGGGATATTGACGCTTTGTGATTCTGACCGGAACCCGTAAGCCTCTGCCTGCACCGTATAAGTGCCGGATGCGTGGGTCATTTCATAGGAGCCATCCTGCGGATTTGTAAAGACTGAACGCCCTGTCTCCAATACGGTGACTTCCGCATTTACAGGAAGTAATGCAGGGGATGGGGCAGAACCATTTTCCTGCTCTTTTTTCCCTTGCTCTTTTTCAGGAACAATTTTGGCAGGGTCGATTTGCTTTTTAGCAGACACTGCCGGCCCGGATGGCCCGGCTGGACCGGTTTTTCCAAGCTGGGCTTTCTTGGATGGTGCGTTAGGTGTATCTGACAGGGACACATCGTCCAAATACCAGCCTTGTTTTTGGACTGAGCTGTCAGTTGTAACATTGAAGGCAATATAGATGCGCTGGCCGGCATATTCGCTCAGATCGACTTCGCCGTCAATCCATCCGGCTGTATTGCCGTTCACCCTCAGCTTTTGGGTCCAATTCTCCATATCTGTTGACACAAAAACATGGCCATAATCATAGCGGTTCTCCAGCTCGTGCCATTGTTTGAATTGCAGATAGGCATTGCCTTCGCCCAGGTCAACGGGCGGCATGAGAAGCGTCATATTAGCTGAGTTGGCATAATTTCCTCCAAGAGCGGTCGCATAGACTTTCTCACCTGATGCGGCATTTCCCGGGCCGGATGCCGGCGCTCCCCATTCCCAGCTGTCATTTGTTCCATATGAAGTCCAGCCTGCAGGCTGGGACTCAAAATCCTGGCTGTATCCCGTGCTGATCCCCGGGATGACATTAACTTCAAATGTAGCAGACTCGGCGCTGTTTCCGCCGAAGTCTACGGCTTTCCACTGATAGGAAAGAGAGGGTTCCTGGATATCCTCCCCAGGGATGACAGCCTCATAGGTTCCATCAGTATAGCTGCCGGATACTCTTTCGGCTCTAACTGCTGCCGTACTTCCGTCAGGCTTCACATATTCAAGCACGGCATTTGTAACACTTATATTATCTGAAACATCAGCCTGAACAGCAAGGTCCATACCGGCATATGTTTCAGTCTGTGCGTCATGTGAAATGGATGGCGCTTCTTCGTCATCTCCTTCTTTGGAAACCTGGCCCTTTAATTTGCCCAGGCCGGAAACGACGGAAGAGACGGCATCGAACACATTGACAAGTCCATGGCCATAGCCGTTATTCGGTACATTCGGGAATGTGGAGTCTGTAAGCGGTACAGCAGTTGCTGACAGGATTTCTTCAATTTCATCTACTGTCAGGCTTGAATCTGCCTGCCTCAGCAAAGCTGCAGCCGCAGCTACGTGAGGGCCAGCCATGGAAGTTCCGTTCCAGCCTCCTTCATAACCTGAACCCGGAACTGACGAACGGATATTTACCCCTGGTGCTGCAATGTCAGGCTTTATTTCTTCATATGGCGAAGGCCCTTGAAGAGAGAAAGAGCCCAGCCGGTTATTGATGTCTGTTGCCCCGGTAGTATAAGACTCTGGATAATTGCCTGGAGAGGCGACTGAACCAGGTCCGCCTGGATTGGTCAGAGTTGTATTTCCTGCTGAAAATTCCGGGAAGATTTCGGCTGCGCGCCATGACTGGACCATCGGACGGTACCATTCATCAAGTCCGGGTCCGCCGCCCCAGCTGTTATTTACAACATCCGGAGCCTGTTCAGGGTGTGGAGTGCCATTGGCATCTTTAGGAGCAAGGATCCATTCCCCAGCCTCCAGAAGGTCGACATCTGAGCCCCCGCTTGGACTGAAAGCTTTTACAGAAATAAATTTGGCTCCTGGTGCAACTCCAATCTGGTTTGCACCGCCAGGATCAGAACCGACCATGGTGCCGGTAACGTGAGTGCCATGGCCATCGTCGTCATATGGGGAGGATTGTCCTCCTACTGCATCAAACCAGTTGTAAGTATGTGAAGGCTGATCAGGGTTTGAAGGATCATAGCCGCGGTATTTTTCCTTGAGCGCGGGATGGTTCCACTGGACGCCTGTATCAATTGAGGCGACAACAGTCCCGGACCCGTCTATGCCCATGTCCCAGGCGGCTGGGGCACCGACCCTGTCTATGTTCCATTCAATGGAGCTGGTTTTATTGTCTGCTGTTTGTTCCATCTGGATGGAAGGCTTAGAGGCTTCTTTTACAGGCTTATGAAGCTGTCTGGTCTCATTAGGAAGGATTTTGTCTACTTCTGGAAAGCTTGCAAGCTTTTCCATGACATCTTTAGTGGCTGTGACGGCAATGCTGTTCACAATATAGAAGGATTTGCTATCTTTCGCTTTGCCGGCTTTTTCCTGCTGCTCAATATATTTGAGTACTCCGGCCTGTGTTTCGGCTGCGACGGCTCTTAAAGAGGAAACTACTGCAGATCTTTTCATGAATTTTGCCTTGGAGGAAGTTGCTTTATCAGCTGAAGCTTTTTTAGCTGCTTCTTGAGCGGCTTTTTTTGTGTCCGCCTGCTCTTTCATTTTTATAAGGAAGGTGACCTTGTCTTTTCCATCAAATTGATCAAGGAGCCTGCCCGAGATTTTGTTTTTTGAAGACCCGGGGGAAGCTTTCTTCATCGAAACATGCGGAGACTTGCCGGCATCCGCCTGTGCTTGATAAGGACTAAGCAGCGGAATGATCAAAAGTGCCGTGAGCAAGAGATAAAGCCAGCGAAAATGCTTCTTGTTCTTCATGAACTATTCCTCCTCTTTTCTATTCATTTTTCATTACAGCAGCTTACAGCCCTCCTTTCTATAAATTTTCCAGTTATGGCATTTCCTGCTGTGACACTTACTGTATCGGAAATAAAAGAATCAAGTTGTCGAAATATGATGGAAAAAGTACTCTTCTCCATGAAATCATTCAATCATCCCAGCAGTTAAAACGAGCATGGACGATTCATAGGCCTTTTTCAATCCATTCTGCTGTATAAAAGCAGGGAATTATATCCATATGTTGCTAAAAAGAGAGGCTGATGCTGAAAAAATAAGAGAATAAGATTATATAAGTCAGGTTTGCCAAGAAAAATTGAAAGAAGCTCCAGCTAAATAGATTGCGGGATTTTAAAAGAGGAAGGGAGGAATATAGAAGAAATTGTAGAAAAAATAAGAAAAGCTGCCTGCAGCCTTGGAGACATTTTACGTAACCATACAGAATCTGAAAAAGTTGCAGACATATTGCATCATTTTATAAAAAAGTTTGAAAATGATGCTTTGTCTTTACTTTTCCTGTCCAGGGCAGGAGGAAAGATGCAGGTAAGGCCTGTCCTCCAATAAAAAATAAAAAATAAAAAATATGAATGGAAGCTGTTTCCTTTTCTGCTGTCAATCGTCTAACTATGTGCAAGAGGGGGCGCCTACAATGAATAAAGTTTCTGCAGAGACGTTTGAGAACATCTATTACGAATACAGCGACAAAATCTACGGATATATCTTCATGTATGTAAACAATAAAGAAATAGCAGAAGATCTGACTCAGGATACGTTTATAAAAGCTTATAAGCATTTCCACCAATTCAATGGCGAGTCCCATATCTTCACCTGGCTTGTGAGGATTTCAAGAAATGTAGCCATTGATTATATCCGGAAGAGGAACCGCTTCAAGTTCTTTTCCATTGAAAAATATCAATTTGATTCAGGTCATGACACACCAGTTGAAATTATGGTAAAAGGGGAAAAAACAGCCAGGCTCTATGCTGCCATCCATGCACTGAAGCTGAGCTACCAGGAAGTCCTTATCCTCCGGAAAATCAAGGAGTTTTCAATCAAGGAAACAGCACAGGTCCTGGGATGGAATGAGAACAAAGTGAAAATAACCACATCCAGGGCAATGGCTGCCCTGAAAAAAGAGATGGAAAAAAGGGGGGATACCCTTGAAGGAGTTATTTGAAGATACGATATCATTTGAAAAGCTTGATGATATTCCCCGTTCCAAAATGCAAAAGGACCGTTCCTTCAAAAAGATTATGGAAGCTGCAGAACCCGGGAGGCTTGGGAAAAAACAGGTCAGGCAGTTCCCTTGGGTGAAGGGACCTCTTTTGACTGCAGCAGCGTTTTTTGTTGCGGCTGTCTATTTTTACTCCCAATTCAGCATTCCGGATCAGGACAGCACTTTCGCTGAACTGAAGGAGCTGCCGATAGCGGATGTCATTACAGCAGAAACAGATTCAGAATACAGCTACATTACCAACGGCGTCAATATAGAGCTTAATGAATCCAGCTATGCCGAAAACCCTTTCATGAAAGCAATGATCAGGTCCATGCTGCATGAATCGGCCCCAACCAATTATACTCCGGCAGAAAAGCCTTCATATGACGCTCTTATAAGGTTTAAAGGAGGCGACACGCTTCAGCTGAAACTTTGGAATGTCAATGAGATCATTTACTTCCGGGAGGAGAGCAGTAAAGAATTCTTTAAGGCGCCTGAAAAGTTATCCAGAAGCATTTTCAAAACCCTGAAAAAGGAAGGGTTCAGCTGGAAGAAAGCCGGATGATGAAAAAGCAGTACAGATGGGGAATTGAAGAGGCCGGCAGAAAGAGGCTTTAAATAACAATAGGAAAAGGCACATGGGAGGGAAATGCCCATGCGCCTTTTTTGTTTGTGCATGCAGAATATTCATACTGCAAAATAGCAGGACTGGTACGTGAATCCAAATTTAGAAAAAAATATTTAGACAATTTTCGATATTTTTTTGACAAGCAGGTTTAGAAGCAGAAGAAGCGGGTAGTTTTACAGTAAATTCCTTCTCGGAGTTCAGCACCGTTATGGATCCTTTGCGCAAAGGCAGCTGGGTGTTATTTAGGGAGAAAAAAATTAGACAAATATTAGGGGGATACATATGAAAAAGGGGATAGCCTTATTAATTTCTGTCTTTCTGCTTCTTGGCGTTCTGGCCGGATGCTCAGGCGGAGAGTCTGCCCAGGCGGAAAAAACGAAGGATGGAAAAGTAGTCATTGATTTCTGGACATTCTGGGGATCAGAAACAAGAAGGCCAATCATTGAAAAAATCATAGACGATTACAATGGGTCACAGGATAAGGTTTTTGTTAAGCATACATATTTGCCTTGGGGAGATATTTGGACAAAGAACCTTGCTTCAGTAGCTGCCGGGAACCCGGCAGATGTCATCATCAATGATATCAATACAGTCGGGCAGCGGGCGGAAGCCAAACAGGTTGAAGATTTAAGCAAATATATGGATGAAGGCTTCAAGGATCAGTTTTATCCTCATCTTTGGGACACAGTCCTTTATGAAGACAAGCCTTATGCAGTTCCATTCAATACTGATACCAGACTTCTATTCTATAACAAAACAGCGTTCAAAGAAGCTGGCCTTGATCCAAATAAGCCGCCTTCTACATGGGCAGAGCTTGAAGAATATGCCGAAAAGCTTGATGTGAAAAACGGCAAAACCTATGACAGGGTCGGATTCTATCCGCTTTGGGGAAGCATTGGGGCAGGCAGCTGGATGATCAGTGCTGATGGAGGAAAGAACTTCATCGACAATGGTGAGCTGAAAATCAATACGCCTAAGAAAGTAGAAGCACTGGAATGGGTTCTCAAATGGCAGGACCGCCTTGGCGAGTCAAATGTTCAGGCGCTGAAGGCCGAATTTGGAAGTGAACAGTCCAATCCTTTCATTGCCGGAAAAGTGGCCATGTGGGTGGATGTAGGAACTTTTTATACTCAGATCAGGGACTATGGGCAGGATATGGATTTTGGAGTAGCTCCAATCCCGGCTTATGAAGAAGGAGCTGAAAACTGGAGTGATGGAGGCGGTTTTGTTGCCGAGGTGCCAAAAGGCTCCAGCAATCCGGAAGAAGCAATGGACTTCATTAAGTATCTGACCGGACCTGAAGCTCAGAAATACTGGGCTATGGAGAACTTTGACAATGTTGCCAGCATTGAAGGTGCAGACGCTGCAGCAGAAGAGCTTGAAGGAAAAGATAAAGAGGTCTATGAAGCGACCATAAAAAATCTTGAAGATACTCAGCTTTTCCCAATCCCGGTTGAATATCCTGATTATTTGAGCAGGGTAAATCCACAGATCGACAATGCCCTGCTTGGGAAGCAGTCGCCTGAAGAGGCACTGGAGAAAGCGGAAAAAGACGTTGAAAAACTAAAAAGATAATACATTCTGGAAGAAGAGAAGGGATCTCCTTCTCTTCTTCGAATGCAATCATTTCTGGGAAAGGGTGAAGGGGTATGAAATCGTATGACTCTACAATTGCTCAAAACGAAGCGAACAGCATGGGCAAAGAGAAGGCTAAGTCTGAGCCGAAGCGGCTTTCGCGAAAAGCGAAAGATAATTTATTTGGCTATTTATTCATTAGTCCCTGGATCATCGGCTTTCTGGGACTGACTCTCGGACCGCTCTTATTTTCATTATTTGCAAGTTTTACAGATTATAATATAACGTCAAGAATGAACTTCATCGGGCTGGATAATTTTAAAAGGATGTTTACGATTGATGATCTTTTCAAAACATCGCTCTGGAATACAATCTATTATGTATTATTTTCCGTACCATTGACCACGGCTGGCGCTATCCTTCTGGCTGTGCTGCTGAATCAGAGAGTAAAAGGGATGAAATTTTTCAGGACAGTCTATTATCTGCCTGCCATTCTTTCTGGTGTCGCTGTCTATTTTTTATGGATGCAGCTATTAAGTCCTTCGACAGGCCTTGTCAACACTTTCCTTGCCTGGTTTGACATAGAAGGCCCGGCATGGCTGTTTGATCCTGAATGGACAAAGCCTGCCCTGCTGCTAATGAAGATGTGGAGCGTCGGCGGAGGCATGCTCCTGTATCTTGCCAGCCTGCAGGGAGTTTCGGCCCAGATGTATGAAGCAGCAGACCTGGATGGGGCAAGTTCATTCCAGAAATTTTTCCATATCACTCTGCCGATGATTTCACCGATCATCTTCTTTGATGTCATTACAAGCACTATTGGATCTTTTCAAATTTTCCAGGAAGCGTATGTGATGACCGAGAACGGAGACGGAGGTCCGGGGAATTCCCTGCTGTTCTACAACCTTCATATGTGGAACAATGCGTTTGAAATTTTTGATATGGGCTACGCCTCAGCGATGGCTTGGCTGCTGTTCCTGATTGTCATGGTACTGACAGTCATCAATCTGACACTCGGAAAAAAATGGGTTCACTATGAAGGAGGAGACAACAAATGAAGCAGGCAGCTGCTGAAGCACCGAGGTTCTATGAGACAAAAAAATTCAGGCAGCGGACAAAGCATCTCTTTGTTGCTTTCCTGCTTCTGGCTGGAAGCATACTGATACTATCGCCGCTGTGGTGGATGATTTCAACTTCCCTGAAATCACCGCAGGAAATCGCCCAATACCCGCCAACCTTCATTCCGACCGAATTCCATTTCTCGAATTATCTGGAGGCATGGCAGACAGCGCCATTTACAAGATGGGCGTTTAACACCTTATTTATTGCCCTTGCCGGCATGATTGGGAGCGTGCTTGTTAATTCTCTCGTTGCCTATGCATTCGCAAAAATTCGTTTCAAAGGCAGAAATGCTCTTTTCGTCATCGTATTATCTACCATGCTGATACCGGGTTTTGTCACTATGGTTCCGCAATACATCCTGTTTTCTAAGCTGGGATGGATCAACACTTATCTTCCCTTGATCGTTCCTGCCTTCCTGGGAAGTGCATTTTTCATCTTCCTGTTAAGGCAGTTCATGATGGGCATCCCGAATGAATTGATTGAAGCGGCGGTTCTTGACGGTGCGAGCCATCTGCAGATCTGGTGGAATATCATGCTCCCGCTTACCAAACCCGCACTTATTACAGTCGCGCTGTTCTCCTTTAATGGAGCATGGAATGACCTGCTGGGCCCGCTGCTGTATATAAATGATGAAAGCCTGTATACTCTGCAGATTGGACTGCAGACATTCAAAGGAACAGTATCCACCCAGTGGCACTACCTGATGGCCATGTCAGTAACCGTTCTTCTGCCGGTCGTCCTGCTGTTCTTTTTCTTCCAAAAACACTTCATCGAAGGCTCAAATATAGCATCGGGGAGTAAGGGGTAAGAAAAGCAGAGGCTCTATAGCTGGATGAGCTCTACAAATAGAAAAGCAGAAACGGTTTGCCCCCAAAAGGTCCTCAGACTAATAACGCCACGTTCGGTGGAAAGGTCTGGATGACCAGCATCCTATGTCTCAGGCTGTAAAATAGCCGAATAGATGCTCAAAAAGAAAGAAGCCATGCCGTGGATATTAGCAGTTCAGATAATGTGGAACAAATCTTAAATCACAGGCCTAATAAGATACGTTTTCGTAACGTAAATAACAGGGGAATTAACAAACCGAAAAAGCTTGGGATATCCCAAGCTTTTTCTATTTAATATGTTATTCTAATTTAATTTATGCACCAAACGCTGAATAGTAGAAAAACCGAGGATTTCCCGTTATACTTTTGCATGCTTAAACAGTGAAACTAGGTTCCATGCTATTTGAAAATTATAGAGGGACAAATTCCCCTTATTTTGCATATAGTACTAAAAATAGCTTTAATAGAGGGATAAATTCCTCTTATTTGACTTGAAGGACGTGAAAACAGGTAGTTTTTGGAGTTCTGTCAATAAAGTAGACACTTTTATGCCTGGTAGTGGCGTACTATTTTTCTTCCGCACTCCGTTTTCACTTCGCTTGGAGGCCTATGCTTGAAGGAACCATTTGAGAGGCAATGCTT